>NZ_JBGGKU010000012.1:0-170769 GCF_041287085.1 Mycobacterium sp. pW045
GCGACCGCCACCCCGGCGATCCGGTTGGCGGCCACTGCACTGCCGGCCGCACCGCCCATGCCCGGCGCCGCCGCGGCGCCGGCGGCCGGCCTGCTCAACCCGGCGGCGTTGGGCGCGCTGACGGGCGGCGCGCTGGGGGCTCCGGGCTCGCAGCTGATCAACGGCGCCAATATCCGCGGCGGGTCCGGCGGCGGCAAGGGCGGCAACGGCGGCAAGGGCACCGCCCCGGTCCAACTCGACCGTGTGCTGGCCCAGTTGCAGAACCAGAAGGATGCGGTGCAGCACTGGCAGATCGACGAGGCGGGCTTGGACGACCTGCTCGAGGAACTGGCCAAGAAGCCCGGCTTCCACGCGGTGCACCTGAAAAAATCCGCCCGGGACGCCGGTGCCGCCGGATCCGCCACGGCGACGGCGCTGCCGTGAAGCCGCTGCTGGCGCTCGGCGTTGCTGTCGGCCTCGCCGTTGCCGGCGCGGCTCCGGCAGTCCCCGACCCGGCACCGGGCGTCCAGCTCGACCCCGACGCCGCGGCCGGCGCCGTGCCCAACGCGGCCTTCCTGGAGTCGCTGCGGGCGGCCGGTATCACCTATAGCAACCCCGGTCAGGCCATCGACGCCGCCCGCGCGGTCTGCGGGCTGGTGGACCGCGGCGAACCGGGCCTGCAGGTGATCTCCGACCTGAAGGCCACCAATCCCGGGTTCACCACCGACGGCGCGGCGCAGTTTGCTGCCATTGCGGCGAACGCCTACTGCCCGCACCAGCTCGTCACCAAGTGAAGCCCGGCGAGCCGGCCGAGCCGGAATACCGCGACGCGCGCGCGGCTAACCCCCGCTCGGAGCGGGCGAGGGAGCGGCCGGCCGTTGCTGCGGCACGAAGCCCTTCAGCACGTCGGGCAGTCCCGCCGACTGCTGCGGCGCCGGGGCACAGGTGGGCGGGCATTCGGTCAGTTGCCAGGGCGCGCAGCGGTCGGTCCGGAAGGTGGTGTCGCTGGGCTCGATCAGCACCACCTGCGGTTTCTTGGTCATCGCGCTGTCGACAATCTTGTCGCCGCTGTTTCGGCGCCAGTAGCAGGCGTTTCCCTCGCGCGGCCCGTCGGAGCGGTAGGTGCCCGGCGCAATGTCCTTTCCGACGGTGAAGGTGCCGTCGGTGTCGATCACCTGCTTCGGCGCGGGTGCGGGGGCGGGCGCCGGAGTCGGCTCGGCCCCCGCGACAGCGGTGGCTGCGCCGCATGCCGCCAGCATGACCGCCGCCGCTGCCAGCCTCATCGGTCTCATACCAGGCGAGGGTACCGGCGTGTCCGGCCTGATGCCGCCGGTGTTACGGCTTGACGCCGACGGTGATCAGGTCCGACACCAGCAGCGTCCAGGCCGGTCGCGCCACCCGGTGCTGGTCGGCCACGGAGAATCCGGCGTCGGTGAACAGCGTGCGCATCTCACTGGGCGTGGGCTGACGTGACGGGTTCCACCGGATCCCGGCCAGCTGGAGCGGATCGGGCAGCCGGGGGCTCATCGCGGTGACCGCTGCCATCCCGCCCGGCGCCAGTACCCGGTGGAACTCCCGCACCGCGGCCGGCTGGTTGAAGAAGTGAAACGCCGAACTGGTGACGACTGCGTCGAGCGTCCCGTCCTCGAACGGCAGCTGTTCGGCCGGGCCGGTCAGCCACTGCACCCGCGGTGACCGCGCCCGGGCCTCGTCGAGCATCCCGGCGGACATATCCACCCCGTAGACGGCCTCGGGTTGCAGTTCGCGTTCGATGCGGTCGGCGAGGATGCCGGTGCCGCAGGCGACGTCGGCGACCCGGGCGGGCCGATGAGAGCGCAGCACGGCGATCAGCTCGTCCTGGGCGGGACGATAGACCCAGCGTTGCAGGAAGCGGGTGTCATAGGCCGGAGCGGCAAGGCTCCAGAACCGGGTGACGACGTCATTGAATGCTCGGCGTGGAGCGGGAGGTGCCACGGCATGAAACCTACCGCCAGGGCTTTGAGAAGGTGTATCCATGACCGTCTGCTACCGGCACCCCGACCGGGCCACCGCACTGCGCTGCACCCGCTGTGGGCGTTACATCTGCGGTGACTGCATGCGCGGCGCCGCCGTGGGGCAGCACTGCGTGGATTGCGCGCAGCAGGGGGCCGCGCCACGCCGGTCGCGCCCGATGGTGCGGGCCGCCTCGACGACTCCGGTGATCAGCTACGGGCTGATCGCGTTGAACGTGCTGGCGTTCATCGGGCAGATGTCGTCCCGCCAGCTGGATTCCGAGCTGGTGCTCTGGTCGCCGGCCGTGGCCGACGGCCAGCTCTACCGGCTGCTGACGTCGGCGTTCCTGCACTACGGGGCGATGCACCTGTTGCTGAACATGTGGGCGCTGTATGTGGTGGGCCCGGCGCTGGAAGGGCTGCTCGGCCGGTCCCGATTCAGTGCGCTGTATCTGCTCAGCGCGCTGGGTGGTTCGGTCACGGTCTATCTGCTGGCACCGCTGAACACCGCCACCGCCGGGGCCTCCGGCGCCATCTTCGGCTTGTTCGGGGCGACGCTGATCGTCGGCCGGCGACTGCAGATGGACATCGGCTGGGTGGCGGCGATCATCGTGATCAACCTGGTCTTCACGTTCACCATCCCGCAGATCAGCTGGCAGGGCCATGTCGGCGGTCTGGTCACCGGACTGCTGGTCGCGGCTGCCTACGTCTATCCCGCCGCGCCGCGCCGCAACCAGATCCAACTCGCGGTCAGCGTTGCGCTACTGGTGCTGTTCGTTGCGCTGATCTGGTGGCGCACTGCCGAATTGGTCTCCTGACACCGAGCGTGTCGCCGGGGTAGGAAGGTCGGTCGCCCCCTAAGCTTTCGGTGGTCCACCAGCGAGAGGATCGACCAATCGTCGCCACCAGCGACCAACAGGAGATAAGTCGACCGGTCGGGAGCCGGACTCGCCGGGCCACCTCCGTGCGCACCTCGGGCAGAACCCGCTGGGTCGCGCCGGCTCCGCGTGCCGCCCGGCTGACCACTGGTCGCGCCGCGGACCGGGTGCGGCGGGAGCGGCGACGACCGGGGATTCACGCCCTCGACGGCCTGCGCGCGATCGCCGTCGCGTTGGTGCTGGCCGATCACGGCGGCATCCCGGGAGTGTCGGGCGGGTTCATCGGCGTCGACCTGTTCTTCGTGCTGAGCGGATTTTTGATCACCTCGCTGCTGATCGACGAGCTTCACCGGACCGGGCGCATCGACCTCACCGGCTTCTGGATCCGCCGCGGCCGCCGGCTGTTGCCCGCCCTGGTGCTGATGGTGCTGACCGTGGCGATCGCGCACGAACTGCTGCCGTCCGACGCGGTGGTGGGCCTACGGGAGGACGCGATCGCCGCGTTCTTCTGGGTGGCCAACTGGCGGTTCGTCGCCCAGCAGACCGACTACTTCACCGAGGCGGGCACCCCGTCGCCGCTGCAGCACACCTGGTCGCTGGGCGTCGAGGAGCAGTACTACTTCCTCTGGCCGCTGCTGCTGATCGCGGTCGCCCTGCTGCTGGGCCTGCGCGCCCGGCGCCGCGGTCGGCTGCCCACCGTCGGCGGGGTGCGGCTGACCGTCTTTCTGCTGGCCAGCGCCGGCGCGGCGGTCTCGGCGGCGGCGGCCGAGATGTTGGCCTCGGACGCCACCCGTGACCGCGTCTACTTCGGTACCGACACCCGCGCGCAGGCGCTGCTGATCGGCGCGGCGGCGGCGGCGCTGCTGGTGGGGGACTGGCCCGCGCTGACCGCGGGCTGGTCGGTGGTGCGTACCGGCCGGGCACGTTGGGCCGCCCGGTTGCTCCCGCTGGCCGGGCTGGCCGTGCTGGCGACGGCGGCGCACCGCGCCACCGGCAGCGCCGCGGAGTTTCAGGGCGGCCTGCTGACCCTGGTGGCCGTGGCGGCGATCGCGGTGATCGCGCCGGTCGCGCTGCACCAGAGTGGGCCGGTGGGCCGCGCACTGGCCTGGGCTCCGCTGGTGTGGCTGGGGACCATCTCCTACGGCGTGTACCTGTGGCACTGGCCGGTCTTTCTGGTGCTCAACGGCGAGCGCACCGGCTGGTCGGGTTGGGCGCTGTTCGCCGTGCGGTGCGCCGCCACGCTGCTGCTGGCCGCGGTGTCGTGGTGGGCCATCGAGGAACCGATCCGCCGCTGGCGGCCGGCGCAGGTGTCGATGCTGCCGCTCGGGGCGGCGGTCAGCGCCACCGCGGTGGCGCTGACGGTGTTCGTGGTCCCGGTCGTCGAGCGGCCCGCCGCGCAGACCGGACTGACCCCCGATGTGGCGGCGGCCGCCGCGGTGTCGCCGTCGCCGCCGAGCCCGCGTTCGGAATCCGGAAAGCCCCGGCCGCATCCGGTGCGCCACGACCCCAACCGGCCGCGCACCGTCTCGGTGTTCGGCGACTCGATCGGCTGGACGCTGATGCACTACCTGCCGGCCACGCCGGGTTATGACTTCATCGACCACACTGTCGTCGGCTGCAGCATCGTGCGTGCCGGGCCCTATCGCTGGGCCGGCAAGATCATCGAGCAGGGCCCGGACTGTGACGGTTGGCCGGCCCGGTGGGCGCGGCAGGTCAAGGCCGACCGCCCCGACGTGGTGTTGCTGATCGCGGGCCGCTGGGAGACGGTCGACCGTGTCAACGAGGGGCAGTGGACCCACATCGGTGACCCGACGTTCGACGCCTACCTGACCGCGGAATGGCGCCGCGCGCTCGACGTGCTGGAGTCCGCCGGCAGCCGGGTGGTGGTGACGACGGTGCCCTACAGCCGCTACGGCGAGCGGGCCGACGGCAGCCTGTGGCCGGAAGACGACCCGAAGCGAGTCGACCGCTGGAACGCGCTGTTGCGGCGGGTGGTCGCCGGGCGCGACGCCGTGACGGTGGTGGATCTGAACAAGAAACTGGGGCCGGGCGGCACCTACACCGCCAAGGTGGACGGCATCAAGGTGCGCAGCGACGGGATTCACCTGACCCCCGAAGGGGTGAAGTGGCTGCTGCCGTGGCTGGAGGAGTCGATCAGCTGATCGTGTGCCGGGCCACTCGGAACCCGGTGCTGAGGGAGTTCTCACATCGGCACCCGATACGGAATTAAATTAGTTTTGCTAACATTGTATCTATCAGCGCAGCGTTGCGCCTTCGAAAAACACTTCTCGAGATATCCCATTAGAGGTTCCACATGACGCTTACTGATCTGTCCGTCAACGAGGATCGGCAGGCCCGCCTGGCCGCCGAGCTGGCCGCCGCCGACCCCCAGTTCGCCGCCGCGCAACCCGACCCGGCCGTCGCCGACGCCATCGCCAAGCCCGGCCTGGCACTGCCGCAGCTCGTGCAGACCGCGCTGGCCGGCTACGCCGACCGGCCCGCGCTGGGCCAGCGTGCCGTCGACTTCGTCACCGATCCGGCGACCGGACGCACCGTCGCGCAATTGCAGCCCCGCTACGACACCCTCAGCTACGGCGAGCTGGCCGAACGGATCCGCGCCCTGAGTGCCGCCCTGACCGCCGCCGCCGTCCGCCCCGGTGACCGGGTGGCGGTGCTGGGTTTCACCAGCGTCGACTACACCGTCATCGACATGGCGCTGGGCCAGATCCAGGCGGTCGCCGTACCGCTGCAGACCTCCGCGGCGGTGAGCACCCTGACCCCCATCGTGGCCGAGACCCAGCCGCGCGTGATCGCCGCCAGCATCGACTCGCTGGCCGACGCGGTCGAGCTGGTGCGCAGCGGCCCGGCCCCCACCCGCCTGGTGGTCTTCGACTACCACGAGCAGGTCGATGACCACCGTGACGCGCTGGCCGACGCCCGGGCAAAGCTGGCCGGCGCCGAGGTCGTCGTCGAGCCGCTGGCCGAGCTGATGGCGCGCGGCCGGACGCTGTCCCCGGCGGACCCGCCGGCCCACGACACCGGCCAGGACACCGACCCGTTGGCTCTGCTGGTCTATACCTCCGGCAGCACCGGCGCCCCCAAGGGCGCGATGTACCCGCAGAGCAACGTTGCTCGGATGTGGGTGCGCTCGGCCAGGAACTGGTTCGGCCCGACCGCCGCCTCGATCACGCTGAACTTCATGCCGATGAGCCACATCATGGGCCGCGGCATCCTCTACGGCACGCTCGGCAACGGCGGCACCGCCTACTTCAGTGCGCGCAGCGACCTGTCCACCTTGCTCGAGGACCTCGCGCTGGTCCGGCCCACCGAACTCAACTTCGTCCCGCGGATCTGGGAGATGCTCTACCAGCACTTCCAAAGTGAGGTCAACGGGATCACCGGCGCCGACCGCGCCGCCGCCGAAGCGCAGCTGCTCGCCGAGATGCGCCGCGACCTGCTCGGCGGGCGTTGCATCTTCGCGATGACCGGCTCGGCGCCGATCTCCGCCGAATTGCATTCCTGGGTCTCCGAACTCACCGGGCTGCACGTGCTCAACGGCTACGGATCGACCGAGGCGGGCATGGTGCTCTTCGACGGCGTCGTGCAACGGCCACCGGTGCTCGACTACAAGCTGGTCGACGTGCCCGAACTGGGCTACTTCGGCACCGACAAGCCGCACCCCCGCGGCGAACTGCTGCTCAAGACCGAGAACCTGTTCCCCGGCTATTACAAGCGCCCGGAGATCACCGCGGAGGTTTTCGACGCCGACGGCTACTACCGCACCGGCGACGTCGTCGCCGAGATCGGCCCGGACCACCTGGTCTACGTCGACCGGCGCAACAACGTCCTCAAGCTCGCCCAGGGTGAGTTCGTCACGCTGGCCAAGCTGGAGGCCGAGTTCGGCAACAGCCCGCTGGTGCGCCAGATCTACGTCTACGGCAACAGTGCGCAGCCCTACCTGCTGGCGGTCGTGGTGCCGACCGATGACGCATTGGCGCGTTTCGATTCCGCCACCGAACTGAAGTCGGCGATCGCCGAGTCACTGCAGCAGGTGGCCCGCGACGCCGGCCTGCAGTCATACGAGGTGCCGCGCGATTTCATCGTGGAGACCGAACCATTCAGTCTCGAGAACGGGCTGCTGACGGGTATTCGCAAGCTGGCCTGGCCGAAACTCAAGGCGCACTACGGCGATCGTCTCGAACAGCGCTACGCCGAGCTGGCCGAGGGGCAGGCCAACGAACTGAGCGAGCTGCTCCGGCATGGCGCGCAGCGCCCCGCGCTGGAGACCGTCGGCCGCGCCGCGGCCGCCCTGCTCGGCGCATCGGCCGCCGACCTCCACCCCGACGCCCACTTCACCGACCTGGGTGGGGACTCGCTGTCGGCGCTGACCTTCGGCAACCTGCTTCGCGACATCTTCGACGTCGATGTGCCGGTCGGCGTGATCGTCAGCCCGGCAACCGATCTCGCGGCCATCGCAGACTATGTGGAGACCGAGCGCCGGGCCGCTCAGACCGGTTCCAGGCGGCCTAGTTTCGCCTCCGTGCACGGCCGAGACGCCGTCGAGGTGGCCGCTGGCGACCTGACCCTGGACAAGTTCCTCGACGAGGCCACCCTGGCCGCGGCGCCCACACTTCCCGCTCCATCCGGGCAGGTGCGCACCGTGCTGCTCACCGGCGCGACCGGCTTCTTGGGCCGCTACCTGGCGCTGGAGTGGCTGGAGCGACTGGCCCCGGTGGACGGCAAGCTGATCTGCCTGGTGCGGGCGCGTTCCGACGCCGACGCTCGGGCCCGGCTCGACGCCACCTTCGACAGCGGGGACGCGAAACTGTTGGCCCGCTACACCGAGCTGGCCGGCGGGCACCTCGAGGTCATCGCCGGCGACAAGGGGGAGGCGAACCTCGGGCTGGACCAACAAGTCTGGCAACGCCTGGCCGACACCGTCGATGTGATCGTCGACCCGGCCGCGCTGGTGAACCACGTGCTGCCCTACAGCGAGCTGTTCGGCCCGAACGTGGTCGGCACCGCCGAGCTGATCCGGGTCGCGCTCACCGGAAAGATCAAGCCGTTCACCTACTTCTCCACCATCGGTGTCGGCGACCAGATCCCGTTGGGCCGCTTCACCGAGGACGCCGACGTACGGGAGATGAGCCCGCTGCGGGCGATCAACGACGGCTACGCCAACGGCTACGGCAACAGCAAATGGGCCGGCGAGGTGTTGCTGCGCGAAGCCCACGACCTGTGCGGCCTGCCGGTCGCAGTGTTCCGCTGCGACATGATCCTGGCCGACACCAGCTATGCCGGTCAGCTCAACCTGCCGGACATGTTCACCCGGATGATGTTCAGCCTGGTTGCCGCAGGGGTGGCACCCACGTCGTTCTACGAGCTGGACGCCGACGGCAACCGGCAGCGCGCTCACTACGACGGGCTGCCGGTGGAGTTCATCGCCGAGGCGTCCACCACGCTGGGTGCCGGCTCGGCGGGCGTGGCTGACGCCGGGTTCGCCACCTACCACGTGATGAACCCCCACGACGACGGCGTCGGCATGGACGAGTTCGTCGATTGGCTGATCGACGCCGGCCACCCGATCGAACGGATCGACGACTACGGCGACTGGCTGCAGCGGTTCGAGACCACCCTGCGTGCGCTGCCCGAGCGGCAACGTCAGGCGTCGCTGTTGCCGCTGCTGCACAACTACCAGAAGCCGCAGCCTGCCATCTGCGGGTCGATCGCACCCACCCACAAGTTCCGGGCCGCGGTACAGGAGGCGAAAATCGGTGCAACGCAGGATATTCCGCATGTGACACCGGCGGTGATCGTCAAGTACATCACCGACCTGGAGCTGCTCGGGCTGCTCTGACCCAGGTCGACATCAACGCGGTGGCGGGCCAATTACGGTCCGCCACCGCGCTTGTGCGGGCGGCTCGATGGTCGCCGCATTGTTTGACGACCAGGCATTTCGATGGGACCATGGAGCCCAACGACATCCCCGCGTGTCTCGGCCGGAAGGAGGTGAGGGGCGAAGTGAGTTCCAGTGACGGACCGTATCCGAGTTCGATGACCGATCTGTCCCTCACCGGCCCCGGCGTCTTTGCCGCGGCCTGATCCGCGAGTTCCGCCGACTCGACTCGGCGGGCATCACGGCAGGAGAATAATCATGAACTTTGTTGTCACACAGCGTATCTCGACCAACAACGACTCCGGCGTGCGCCGGGCGGGCCGCCGCATGATCGGTCGGCTGCGCCACCTGGGCGCGCGGTCGGAGGCGGGTCCGCAGCAGCGCGCCGAGCGGTACGTGGCGCACATGCCGACCGCAGTCCTGGGCGCCTGCTGAACGCTAGGCCTGCACCACGATCGGGTCGCCCAGTCGCACCGTGTTGAAGTACCACGCGGCGTCGTCGGGACTCAGATTGATGCAGCCGTGGCTGACGTTGGAGTAGCCCTGCGACCCGACCGACCACGGTGCGGAGTGGACGTAGACGCCGGACCAGGTGACCCGCACGCCGTACTCGCCATTGATCAGGTAGCCCTCCGGGTCGTTGAGCGGGATGCCGATGGTGCGCGAGTCGAACTTGACGGTGCGCTCTTTGGACAGTGCGGTGAACGATCCGATCGGGGTGGGGCGCTTGGGTTTACCCATCGATGCCGCCATCACCCGCAGCGTGTCGCCGTTGACGCTGACGGTGAAGGTGTGATCGGAGATGTCGGCGAGCCCCAGTACCGCGTCACCGGTCTCGAAGCCCGTCGACATGCCGTGGGCGTCGACCTCGATCTTGCTGTGCGGTGACCAATACCCGTCCGGAACCCAGTGCACGACATCGTCGCTGACCCATTCGAAATGCCCGGAAGGCATGCCCGATGCCGTCTTTCCGGTCACCGCGATGTGGATGCCACGCTCGGCGCCCGCCCGGTCGCCCACCGGCCCGGTGAACGTCACGATCACCGGGTAGGCCACCCCCACCACCGAACCGGCCGCCGGTTCGATCGCCGCGACGGCGAAACCCGGCGTCGGCTGCACTGCCTGCGCCGCCTGACCGATGCCGGTGGACGCCCCCATCACTAGGGCCACCGACCCCGCCATCGCCAAAATTCCCCGCCTCACCCTGTACATGGCTTCCATTGTGCCAAGCGCAGCGGGTGCGGCGCAGATTTAGCCGTCTTCCGCCGGCGCCAAAAGGCTGCCCCAGGCAGCCTTGCTCCCGGATTCGCCGATGGTGTGGATCGCGAACATCGACCCGCCGGCCAGGGCGATCACGGTCGCGACGATCGTCAACCGCACCACCGGCGTCACCGTGCCGCCGCGGGACAGCGCCACGTGCAGGCCGGCCAGCAGGGCTGCCGCCAGGGCCAGGCCAAGCGCCATATAGAGGCCGTACCCGCCGGCGGTCATGTGGCGGTCGAGGTCGGGCGATTCGCCGATCTTGCCGGTGTCGGCCAGCCACTCGCCGGCGGTGACCGTCGCCGGCGTGACCAGCAGCGTGAGGGCGGCCAGCACCGCCACCAGCCAGACCAGCCGCCGGCGTGCCGCCGGCCACAGTGCGCACAGGATGAGCAGCACCGCGGTCAGCGGCACCAGCGCCACCACGAAATGCAGCAGCAGGATGTGCGCGGGCAGCCCGGCGATCGTCGTCATCAACAGTCCTTTCGGTGTCGCGCGGGTTACGCGCTGCTGCCGGCGTACGCGGCCACGGACGCCGAGGACTCCGGCAGCGGCTCATACCGGGCGAAGCGCCGGGTGAACGAACCGGCGCCGTGCGTCAGCGAACGCAGCTCGACCACGTACCGGATCAGCTCGGCCTGCGGTACCTCGGCTTTCACCAGCGTGCGGTCCGCACCGACTTTATCGGTGCCGACCACCCGGGCGCGGCGAGACGACAGATCGCCCATCACCGCACCGACCAGTTCGTCGGGAACCAGCACCGTGACGTCGTCGATCGGCTCGAGCAACCGCACCCCGCCGGCGGCCGCGGCGTCGCGCAGTGCGGCGGCGCCCGCCATCTGGAACGCGAAGTCGGACGAGTCGACGCTGTGGGCTTTGCCGTCGAGCAGGGTCACCCGGATGTCGACCACCGGGTAGCCGGCTCCGGCTCCACCGGTGAGCCCACGCTCCAGCTGCGCGCGGACGCCCTTCTCCACGCTGGGGATGAACTGGCGGGGGACCGCCCCGCCCACCACCCGGTCGACGAACTCGAAACCGGAACCTTGGGCCACCGGCTCGACTTCGATGTGGCAGACCGCGTACTGGCCGTGCCCGCCGGACTGCTTGACATGGCGGCCGTGCCCGTTGGCCCTGCTGACGAACGTCTCCCGTAGCGCGATCCGCAGCGCGACGGTGTCCACCGACACCCAGTGGGTCAGCGCGTCGAGCACGATGCCCGAGTGCGCTTCGCCCAGGCACCACAGCACGGTCTGATGGGTTTCCGGGTTCCGCTCGATCCGCAGCCCCGGGTCCTCGGCCGCCAGCCGCGCCAGCCCAACCGCCAGCTTGTCCTCGTCGGTCTTGGCGTGCGGGACGACCGCGACCGGCAGCAGTGGGTCGGGCATCGACCACGGTTTGCAGACCAGCGGTTCGGCCTTGTCCGACAGCGTGTCCCCGGTCTCGGCGTGGCTGAGCCGCCCCACCGTGCAGATGTCGCCGGCCATCACCGCCGCGGCCGGCCGCTGTTGTCTGCCGAGTGGAAACGCCAGCGCCCCGATCCGGTCGTCCTCGTCGTGGTCGGCATGGCCGCTGCCGTCGCCGAAGAACCCGGTGCAGTGTCCGCTGACATGGATCCCGCTGTCGGGCTTGATGGTTCCGGAGAACACCCGCACCAGGCTGACCCGCCCGACGTAGGGATCCGACGTCGTGCGGACCACCTCGGCCAGCAGCGGTCCGGCCGGGTCACAGCTGAGCCCGCGGCGCGCCACACCGTCGGGGGTGAACACCTCCGGGAGCAGGTGCTCGGGCGGCCCGGGGAATTCAGCGGTGATGACCTCGAGCAGTTCGGCAACGCCGACGGCGGTGGCGCTGCAGACCGGGATGACCGGAAACAACGAACCGCGCGCCAGCACCTGTTCCAGGGCCCGCTCCAGGTCTTTGGTGAGAACCGCCCCGTCGGTCGGCTCCCCGCCCAGGTAGCGGTCCAGCAGCGACTCGTCCTCGGACTCCTCGATGATCGCCTCGATCAGTTCGCCGCGTTGTCGCTCGGTGTCGGGCGCCTCGCAGCGCTCCGCCGCCAGCAGCCCGGTCAGGCCGGCGCCGGGGGCGGTGGGATCCGGCAGGTACAGCGGCAGCACCTGCTCACCGAAGGCCGTCCGGGCGGCCGCCACGGTGCCCGGGTAGTCCGCCCGGGCATGGTCCAGCTTGGTCACCACCACTGCCCGCGGCATGGCGAGCTGGTGGCATTCCTGCCACAGCACATTGGCGGCCTCATCGATGTCCTCGTTGGCCGCCACGACGAACAGCGCAGCGTCGGCGGCCCGCAACCCCGCCCGTAGTTCCCCGAGGAAATCGGCGTAACCGGGCGTGTCGATCAGGTTGACCTTGACCCCGTCGTGCGACAGCGATGCGCACGCCACCCCAACCGAACGCTGCTGGCGGATCTCGGCGTCGTCGTAGTCGCAGACCGTGCTGCCGTCGCCGACGGAACCGGCTCGCGGCAACACCCCGGCCGCGACCAGCATCGCCTCGACGAGGGTGGTCTTGCCGGAGCCCGGCGGACCGACCAGCACGACATTGCGGATGGCGGCCGGACTGGCCGCGGTGGGGGCGGCAGCAGCGCCCCTTGAGGTCCCGGTCTTGTCTGCCATGGCGTCCTCCTGCACGCTCAGCCTTCCTGCAACGGAGGCTGAGCACAACCCCTCCGACAGCTCGGTGTTTGGCCAGCTGACCGCCACCTTTTGCGGTCCGCGCCGACGGTTCCGGTAAGCTTGCGGTGTTTCTCTCACGGATCCACGTCGGAGAGGTGCTGGGATGTGCCGGATTTCGGCACTCGAATCGTGACCGACCGCAGGAGGTAACGCCGATGAGAGGACCGCATCGCCCGCTCAGGTGGTGGCTGTTCAGCGTCACAGCGGCTGTGATCAGCACAGCCGGCCTCGGCCTTGGTGCAGTGCCGGTCCAGGCGGCGCCGACGCTGCCCAAGCCGCCGCTCGACCCGTCGGCGATGGTCGCGCAGGTCGGTCCCGCGGTGGTCAACATCGACGCGCAGATGGGGTATCAGAGCGCGGTCGGCGCCGGAACCGGGATCGTGCTGGATCCCAACGGCATCGTGCTCACCAACAACCACGTCATCGCCGGGGCCACCAGTCTCACTGTGGTTTCGGTCGGCAACGGGCAGAGCTACGACGTCGACGTGCTCGGGTTCGACCGCAGCCATGACGTGGCGGTGCTGCAGCTGCGCGGCGCCTCCGGCCTGCCGACGGCCAACATCGGCGACTCGTCCAAGGTCGCGGTCGGCGACCCGGTGGTCGCGATGGGCAACGCCGGCGGCCAGGGTGGCACGCCGAGCGCGGTGCCCGGCAAGGTCATCGGCTTGAACCAGACCGTCTCGGCCCTCGACGAACTCACCGGCAGCACCGAGACACTGACGAACATGATCAAGGCCGACACCGCGATCCGCCCCGGGGATTCTGGCGGTCCGATGGTGAACGCGGCCGGCCAGGTGATCGGGATGAACACCGCGGCGTCGGACAACTACAAGTTCGCCCAGCCCGGCGGTGAAGGGTACGCGATCCCGATCAACCAGGCGATGGCCATCGCCAATCAGATTCGCTCCGGCATCTCCTCACCCACCGTCCACATCGGTGAGACCGCGTTCATGGGTGTCGGCGTGGTGGACAACAACGGTGGGGCGCGGGTCGCCCAGGTGCTCGAGGGCACCCCGGCTGCCGAGAGCGGTATCGCCAGGGATGACGTCATCACCTCGGTCAACGGCCGGCCGGTCAACTCGGCCACCGACCTGACCGACGTACTCGACCAGCGCCACCCGGGCGACACCATCACCTTGAGCTGGCGCACCCCGACGGGCAGCGAGCACAGCGCCACCATCACCTTGGTGCCGGGTCCGGTCGGCTGAGGTAGACCGCATTAGTTCCAGGCTCGCGTGATACGCCGGCACTACGACAGTGAAACCAAGCTGTCCTGGGTGCTTGCTGCCCTGGCCGGGGTGCTGGCGGCGACGGCGTACACCCATTCGGAGGGCTACTTCGTCACCTTCATGACCGGCAACGCCGGGCGTGCGGTGCTGGGGGTCTTCGACGGCAACGAGTGGCTGTCGATCTCTGCGGCGGCCCTGCTGTTCTCCTTTCTGGGCGGCGTGCTGACCGCGTCGGTGTTCCGCCGCCGGGTCTGGCCCAACCAGCCGCACGGCGCGCTGCTGCTGACGGCCGCCGCCCTACTGGCCGCGACCCTGCTGGACTGGACCGTGGCGGGCGGGCCGTCACTGCCGCTGCCGCTGCTGCCGATCCTGTTGGTCGCGTACGGGGTCGGCGCGCTCAACACCACCTTCGTCCGCGACGGCGAGGTGTCGATCCCGTTGAGCTATGTCACCGGCACGGTGGTGAAACTGGGCCAGGGCATCGAGCGCCATTTCAACGGCGGCAGCATTGCTGACTGGCTGGGCCACTTCATGCTGCTTGCCGGCTACACCTCCGGCGCGGCCGTCGGTGGCTGCATCAGCCTGGTCGCCGGCGGCACCTGGATGCTGGGCATCGCCACGGCGGTCTGCGTGCTGGCCATGTGGTACACCCACCGCTACGTCGACCGCCGCGACGTGTGGAGTTGACGGCCGGCCTGCGCCAATGACGAGACCGACGTCTTGCAGGGCCGCTCCTGCAAAACGTCGGTCTCGCGTACCCGGGATGGGTCGATCAGGTCGGGTCGATTCCCACTCCCAGCACCCGCTGGATGTCGGGCTTCATCGCGACCAGCTGCTCGTTCCAGTACGGCCAGTCGTGCGTGCCGTTGGCCGGGAAGTTGAACACCCCGTTGTTGCCGCCGGCGGCCAGGTAGTTCTGCTGGAACGTCTGGTTGGTGCGCAGCGTCAGGCTCTCCAGGAACTTGGCGGGCAGGTTGTTGCCGCCCAGGTCGCTCGGCGTGCCGTTACCGCAGTAGACCCAGATGCGGGTGCGGTTGGCCACCAGCCGCGGGATCTGCACCATCGCGTCGTTCCGCCGCCAGGCCGGGTCCGACGAGGGACCCCACATGCTGTTGGCGTTATAGCCGCCGGCGTCGTTCATCGCCAACCCGATCAACGTCGGCCACCAGCCCTCAGAGGGGTTGAGGAAGCCCGAAAGCGCAGCGGCGTAGGGGAATTGCTGCGGGTAGTACGCCGCCAGGATCAGCGCCGAACCGCCCGCCATCGACAATCCCACCACCGCGTTGCCATTGGGCGACACGCTCTTGTTGGCCTGCATCCACGTGGGCAGCTCCCGGGTCAGGAAGGTCTCCCACTTGTAGGTGTAGTTCTGCCCGTTGCCCTGCGACGGCTGATACCAGTCGGAGTAGAAGCTGGACTGCCCGCCGACCGGCATGATCACCGACAGGCCCGACTGGTAGTACTCCTCGAACGCCGGGGTGTTGATGTCCCAGCCGTTGTAGTCGTCCTGGGCCCGCAGCCCGTCGAGCAGGTACACCGCGTGGGCGCCACCCGGCTGGAACTGCACCTTGATGTCACGGCCCATCGACGGCGACGGCACCTGCAGGTACTCCACCGGCAGGCCCGGCCGGGAGAACGCGGACGCGTCGCCCGACCCGCCGACGACCCCGACGAGCCCGCCCAGCAGTGCGGCCCCCACCGCCGCGACCGACAGCCGGCGTGACACCCGGCCCGCCGCGTGACGCAACTTCTCAACGCTGTTCATAAGCTGTTTCCCATCCCAATGGTTCGTTCCGCAAGCTGCGGAAGGCTTGTGGCTTTGTCCTCCTGCACGAAGTCAAACACGATGCGCCGTCGTGTCCTGTTCGCCGCCACGGGATTTCATATCGCGGTTCGGCAACGATTGAGATTCGGCGCGGACTCGCTCCCCGCCGGAGCCGCTGCCGGGGTAGGCATATAGTCGACGTAATCATCGACGCAAGGAGCAGGGAATGGTCCCGACTGTCGCGGAAGCGCCGCGACCGCTGGCCGGGGTGCGCGTCATCGAGATCGCCAGCTTCGTGGCGGTGCCGCTCGCCGGGATGACGCTGGCCCAACTCGGCGCCGACGTGGTGCGGATCGATCCGGTCGGCGGGGCGGCCGACTACCGTCGCTGGCCGGTCACCGAGGACGGCACGTCGATCTACTGGACCGGGCTGAACAAGGGCAAGCGTTCGATGGCCGCCGACCTGCGAGCACCAGAAGGGCAGCGCCTGGTGCAGCGCCTGATCGCCGAAAGCGGTGTGGTGCTGACGAATATGGCCGGCCGGCAATGGCTTTCCTTCGACACGCTGGTCGCCGAGCGTGCCGACCTGATCCATCTCGAGGTGCTCGGCCGCGCCGACGGCTCCACCGCCGTGGACTACACCGTCAACGCGGCCACCGGCTTTCCGCTGGTGACCGGGCCCGCGGACTACGGCGCACCGATCAACCACGTGCTGCCCGCCTGGGACATCGCCTGTGGGCTGCACGGCGCGCTGGCGGTGGTCGCCGCGCTGCATCGCCGGGACCGCACCGGTGAGCCCTGCCGGATCCGGCTGGCGTTGGAAGACGTCGCGCTGGGAACCGCCAGTGCGCTCGGCTTCCTCACCGAGGCGATGGTCAACGGTGCGCGGCGGGAACGCATCGGCAACGCGCTCTACGGCAGCTACGGCCAGACCTTCACCGGCAGTGACGGTGTGTCGTTCATGATCGTCACGCTGACCAACCGGCACTTCCGCGATTTGACCGAGTTAACCGGAACGACGAAAGTCATTGCCGCACTGGCTGATGCGCGCGATGTCGACTTCGGCGACGAAGGGCAGCGCTACCGTCACCGCGACGTGCTCACCGGACTGTTCAGCGGCTGGTTCGCCGAGCGGACGGGGGCGCAGATCGAGGCGGCCCTTGCCGGCACCTCGCTGCTGTGGGACCGCTACCGCAGCTTCGCCGACGTGGCCGCAGACGAGCGGCTGGGCGATAACGCGATGTTCCGGTCGCTGCACCAGCCCCGGATCGGCGACTATCTGGCGGCCGGGCTGCCGGCGTCTCTGGACGGTGTACACCCGCCGGCCGTTGCGGCACCGGCCTTGGGTGCCGACACCGAACAGTTGTTGACCGAACTGGGGATGACCATCGACGATATCGAGCTGCTGCGCCGAAATGGCACGGTGGCAACGGATTAGATCCAACAAATCAGATAGGGAAAGCGGGAGCGTATGCGCACTTTCGAATCGATCGAGGAACTCGCCGCATGTCAGGGCGAGCCGATCGGCCAAAGCGAATGGGTGACCATCACCCAGGAAGCCGTCAATCTGTTCGCCGACGCCACCGGTGATCACCAGTGGATCCATGTCGATCCGGAGCGGGCCGCCGACGGGCCGTTCGGGACCACCATCGCTCACGGCTACCTGACGCTGGCCATGCTGCCGAAACTGATGGCGCAGATCAGCCGCCTCGAGGGAGTGAAGCTGGCGATCAATTACGGACTGAACAAGGTGCGCTTCCCGGCGCCGGTTCCTGTCGGCTCCAAAATCCGGGCGGAGACATCCGTGGTCGAGGTCACCGATGTCGGCGGCGGCGCCCAGCAGGTGACCTACTCGACCACGGTGGCCATCGACGGTAGCGCCAAGCCGGCCTGCGTCGCCGAGAGCGTCGTGCGCTACCTGTTCTGATTCGGCCTGGTCTTGGCGTCCCGGCCGCCGGGGCGCGACGAGAAGTAATGCGCGATGATCGCCGCGATCTGCAGGAAACGCCGGCGGGTGGCCGGTGCCATCTCCTGCATGATGTCGATCACCCCGCCGGGCCGCAGGTGCGGGTCGAACGGTACCTCGACCACCGCCTGGCCGTGCCGCAGGAACTGCGCGGTGAGCGCGGAGCGGGTGCGCTGGTCGGCGTGGCCGTCGGAGTCGTTGAGCACCACCACGGTGCGCTGCAGCAGGCCGCCCTGGCCGCGGTCTGCGAGCCACTCCATGGTCTTGGCGGCCGCGCCGGCGCCGTCCGCCCAGGGCGAGGACACCACGATCAGCGCGTCGAGGTCGCGCAGGGCCTCCTGGGTCACCGGTGAGTCCATCGTCGAACCGCAGTCGATGATCGAGATGGTGAAGTGCCGGTCCAGGCGCAGCGCCGCCTCCCGGTACAGCGCGGCGTCGAGGATCCGGCGCCGACCCGCGGCCGGCTCGCCGACCAGCACGTAGAGCCCCGCGGCGTTGGCGCCCACCCGGCTGCTGATGTCGGCGAACGACTGCATGCCCGCATCGGCTGCCAGATCCCAGTAGGAACTGGTGGCGCGCGGGTCGATACGGCTGCCGAGCCGGCCGAACGCGGTGTCGGCGTCGACGGCCACCACGTGGTCGGCCCGGCGCAGTGCGGCGAACACCGAACCCACGCTGGCCGCCACCGTGGTCTTGCCGACACCGCCCTTGCCCAACACGCCCACCTTGTAGCTGCCGTTCGGCATCGATCGGATGGCCGCCTCGTAGGCGGTCTCCTCCCGTTCGGCCGGTGAGGGACCCAGGTTGACCAGCCCGAACGTCGCCGACAGCACGACACGCCGCCAGCCGCGGGTCGGGCGGGGCCGGACCGGCGGCAGCGGGGCCGGCGCCGGATAGGGCGCGTGCTGCAGTGGCGGGCGCGGTTGCGGCGGCGGTTGCCAGGGCCGTTGTTGTTGTGACGGTTGCTGCGACTGCTGTGGCGGATGCTGTTGTGGATGCTGGTGCGACGGCGGCACCCGGCCCCGCAGGAAGTCGTCCTGGGCGTTCATAGGCTCCTCGGGGCATACAGAAGCGGCACGGCCGGGTGGCCCGACAACCCTGCAGCTTAATCGCGGCGGCGTCGATACCGCGTCAGCCCCGGTCAGCAGTCGTAGTACAGCGCGAACTCGTAGGGGTGCGGGCGCAGGTTGATCGGGTTGATCTCGTGCTCCCGCTTGTAGCTGATCCAGGTGTTGATGAGGTCGGGAGTGAAAACCCCGCCTTCGGTGAGGTATTCGTGGTCGGCTTCCAGATTGTCGATCACGTGGGACAACTGGGTGGGTGCCTGCGGGATGGCAGCCGCCTCGTCCGGCGGCAGCTCGTAGAGGTCCTTGTCGACCGGGTCGGGCGGCTCGATCTTGTTCTTGACGCCGTCGACGCCGGCCATCAGCATCGCGGCGAACGCCAGGTACGGGTTGCCCGAGGAGTCCGGGCAGCGGAACTCCAGCCGCTTGGCCTTGGGGTTGGTGCCGGTGATCGGGATGCGCACACAGGCCGAGCGGTTGCGCTGGCTGTAGACCAGGTTGATCGGCGCCTCGTAGTGCGGCACCAGGCGCTTGTAGGAGTTGATGGTCGGGTTGGTGAACGCCAGCAGCGACGGGGCGTGGTGCAGGATGCCGCCGATGTAATGCCGGGCGGTGTCCGACAGTCCGGCGTAGCCGGCCTCGTCGTAGAACAGCGGTTCGCCGTCCTGCCAGACCGACTGGTGCACGTGCATGCCCGAGCCGTTGTCACCGAACAGTGGCTTGGGCATGAAGGTGACGGTCTTGCCGTGCGCCCAGGCGGTGTTCTTGATGATGTATTTGAACAGCATCAAATCGTCGGCGGCGTGCAGCAGCGTGTTGAACCGGTAGTTGATCTCGGTCTGGCCGCCGGTGCCGACCTCGTGGTGACCGCGCTCCACCGCGAAACCGGCGTTGGTCAGGTTGGTGGCCATCGCGTCGCGCAAGTCGACGAACTGGTCGTTGGGCGCCACCGGGAAGTAGCCGCCTTTGGGCCGGACCTTGTAGCCGCGATTGGGGCTGCCGTCCGGTTCGGTGGTCTTGCCGGTGTTCCACCACCCCGCAACCGAATCCACCTGGTAGAACGAGCCGTTCATCTGCGAGTCGAAGCTCACCGAGTCGAAGATGTAGAACTCGGCTTCGGCGCCGAAGTAGGCGGTGTCGGCGATGCCGGTGCTGGTCAGGTAGTTCTCCGCTTTGCGCGCGACGTTGCGCGGGTCGCGCGAGTAGGGCTCGCGGGTGAAGGGATCGTGGACGAAGAAGTTCAGGTTCAGCGTCTTGGCCGCCCGGAACGGATCGATCCATGCGGTGTGCAGGTCGGGTAACAGCAGCATGTCCGACTCGTGGATGGACTGGAAGCCCCGGATCGACGAACCGTCGAAGGCCAACCCGTCCTCGAACACGCTCGCATCCAACGCTGAGGCAGGGATGGAGAAATGTTGCATCACGCCCGGTAGATCACAGAATCGAACGTCGACGTACTCCACTGACTCGTCGGCGAGCAGCTTGAAAATATCGACGTCCATACCGGATCTCCTTTGCGTGCGGCCAGCCAGACGATAGGCAGCCCACATTTCCTGGACATCATCCGGATATTGCGTCCAGGTAACACAACTCCGGCGGTCGATCATTTGTCCAGCAGGTGGCACGCGACGCCGGCCGGGGTATATCGTGACGTTGCCTGTGAAGAATTTCAGGCGGACCGCCGTTCAATGTCGCACGGACCAATCCTCTCGATCGCTCGTCGATGTCAGACGAGTCGACTCCGGAAAGTGCGAAGGATCAGGTGGTGATGACACCCTCCCGGGCCGGGCTCTACAACCCCGCGTTCGAACACGACGCGTGCGGTGTGGCCATGGTCGTCGACATTCACGGCCGACGTAGTCGCGACATCGTCGACAAGGCGATCACCGCGCTGCTCAACCTCGAGCACCGCGGCGCCGCCGGAGCCGAACCCCACAGCGGTGACGGCGCCGGCATCCTGATCCAGGTTCCCGACCAGTTCCTGCGTGCGGTCACCGATTTCGACCTGCCGGCCGAAGGCGACTACGCCACCGGCATCGCTTTCCTGCCGCAGTCGGCCAAAGACGCGGCGGCCGCCTGCTCCGGCCTGGAGAAGATCGTCGAAGCCGAAGGGCTGCAGGTACTCGGCTGGCGCGACGTGCCGACCGACGACTCGTCGCTGGGCGCGCTGGCCCGCGACGCGATGCCCACCTTCCGCCAGTTGTTCATCGCCGGGGCCTCCGGCATGGAGTTGGAGCGACGCGCCTACGTGGTGCGCAAACGCGC
This sequence comes from Mycobacterium sp. pW045, assembly GCF_041287085.1. Lineage (NCBI taxonomy): Bacteria > Bacillati > Actinomycetota > Actinomycetes > Mycobacteriales > Mycobacteriaceae > Mycobacterium > Mycobacterium sp. pW045. The sequence goes on from NZ_JBGGKU010000012.1 coordinate 20,984, forward strand.
CGAGCACGAGCTGGGTAACAAGGGGCCCGGACAGGACGGCCCGGGGCGCGAGACCGTCTATTTCCCAAGCCTTTCCGGCCGGACGATGGTTTACAAGGGCATGTTGACCACGCCGCAGCTCAAGGCTTTCTATCCCGACCTGGCCGACGGGCGGCTGCACAGTGCGCTGGGTATCGTGCACTCCCGGTTCTCCACCAACACGTTTCCGTCGTGGCCGCTGGCGCACCCGTTCCGGCGCATCGCGCACAACGGCGAGATCAACACCGTCACCGGCAACGAGAACTGGATGCGGGCCCGGGAGGCGCTGATCCGGACCGAGGTCTTCGGCGCTGCGGGAGCGGAAGGCGCTGGCGGAGCTCAGAACAGCGCCACCAAGCTGTTCCCGGTCTGCACTCCGGGTGCCTCCGATACCGCCCGGTTCGACGAGGTGCTCGAACTGCTGCACCTGGGGGGCCGCAGCCTGCCGCATGCGGTGCTGATGATGATCCCGGAGGCCTGGGAGCGGCACGAGAGCATGGACGCCGCCACCCGCGCGTTCTACGAATACCACGATTCGCTCATGGAGCCCTGGGACGGCCCGGCCTCGATGACCTTCACCGACGGCACCCTGGTGGGTGCGGTGCTGGACCGCAACGGGCTGCGGCCGTCGAGGATCTGGGTCACCGACGACGGGCTGGTGGTGATGGCGTCCGAGGCCGGAGTGCTCGACCTGGATCCCGCCACCGTGGTGCACCGGCAACGGCTGCAGCCCGGCCGGATGTTCTTGGTGGACACCGCCGCCGGACGGATCATCTCCGATCAGGAGATCAAGTCGACGCTGGCGGCCGAGCGCCCCTACCAGCAGTGGATCGACGAGGCGCTGATCGGCATCGACGAACTGCCGCCCGGTGACGCACCCCGCATGGAGCACCACCGGGTGCTGTTGCGCCAGCAGGTGTTCGGATACACCTACGAAGAACTCAACCTGCTGCTCGCCCCGATGGCCCGCTCCGGCGCCGAGCCGATCGGGTCGATGGGCACCGACACCCCGGTGGCGGTGCTCTCGGCGCGGCCCCGGTTGCTCTACGACTACTTTCAGCAGTTGTTCGCCCAGGTCACCAATCCACCGTTGGACGCCATCCGCGAAGAGGTGATCACCAGCCTGCAGGGCGCCCTCGGACCGGAGGGCGATCTGCTCAACACCGAAGCGCCCACCTGGCACCAGATCGTGCTGCCCCAGCCGATTCTGAGCAACCAGGACCTGGCGAAGCTGCTGAAACTGGACCCGGATCAGCGGATCGGGACCCGCGGCCCGCACGGCCTGTCGGCGGCGGTGATCAGCTGCCTGTACCCGGTGGCCGAGGGCGGGGCCGGGCTGCGCGCAGCGTTGCAGCAGGTATGCGCCCGGGCGTCGGCGGCGATCAACGACGGCGCCAGCTTCCTGGTGATCTCCGACCGGGAGTCCGACGAGACGCTGGCGCCCATCCCGTCGTTGCTGGCCACGGCCGCGGTGCACCACCATCTGGTCGCCGAACGCAGCCGGACCAAGGTGGGCCTGGTGGTGGAGTCCGGCGATGCCCGCGAGGTGCACCACATCGCGGCGCTGATCGGCTTCGGCGCCGCCGCCGTCAACCCCTACCTGGCGTTCGAGTCCGTCGAGGACATGCTCGACCGCGGGTTGATCGAAGGCGTTGCGCGGGACAAGGCATTGGTCAACTACGCCAAGGCCGCCGGCAAGGGCGTGCTGAAGGTGATGTCGAAGATGGGCATCTCCACGCGGGCCTCCTACACCGGCGCACAACTGTTCCAGCCCGTCGGTATCTCCCAAGACGTTCTCGACCAGTACTTCACCGGCCTGTACTGCCCGATCGGCGGCATCACGCTCGACGACATCGCCGCCGACGTGGCCACCCGCCACGCGCTGGCTTACCTGGACCGTCCCGAGGAGCGCGCCCACCGCGAGTTGCCGGTCGGTGGTGAGTACCAGTGGCGCCGGGAGGGGGAGTACCACCTGTTCAACCCCGAGACGGTGTTCAAGCTGCAGCACTCCACCCGCACCGGCCAGTACGAGGTATTCAAGGAGTACACCTCGCTGGTCGATGATCAGAGTGAGCGGCTGGCCACCCTGCGGGGCCTGCTGAAGTTCAAGATCGGGGATCGGCCGCCGGTTCCGATCGAGGAGGTCGAGCCGGCCACCGAGATCGTCAAACGGTTTTCAACCGGGGCGATGAGCTACGGTTCGATCTCCGCCGAAGCCCACGAGACGCTGGCGATCGCGATGAACCGGATCGGCGGCCGGTCGAACTGCGGCGAGGGCGGCGAACACGCCGGGCGCTACCTGCCCGACGAGAATGGCGACTGGCGGCGCAGCGCGATCAAACAGGTCGCCTCCGGCCGGTTCGGCGTCACCAGCGACTACCTGGTCAACTGCACCGATCTGCAGATCAAGATCGCGCAAGGGGCCAAACCCGGTGAGGGCGGCCAGCTTCCGGGTAACAAGGTGTATCCGTGGATCGCCGAGGTCCGCCACGCCACCCCCGGCGTCGGGTTGATCTCGCCGCCACCGCACCACGACATCTACTCCATCGAAGACCTCAAGCAGCTGATTCACGATCTGAAGAACGCCAACCCGGAGGCCCGTATTCACGTCAAGCTGGTCGCGGAGAACGGCGTCGGGACGGTGGCGGCCGGGGTGTCCAAGGCGCACGCCGACGTGGTGCTGATCTCCGGCCACGACGGCGGCACCGGGGCGGCGCCGCTGACCTCGCTCAAACACGCCGGGGCGCCGTGGGAGCTGGGTCTGGCCGAGACTCAGCAGACGCTGCTGCTCAATGGTCTTCGGGACCGGATCGTGGTGCAGGTGGACGGACAGCTCAAGACGGGCCGCGACGTGGTCATCGCCGCGTTGCTGGGCGCCGAGGAGTTCGGTTTCGCCACCGCGCCCCTGGTGGTCTCGGGCTGCATCATGATGCGGGTCTGCCACCTGGACACCTGCCCGGTCGGGGTGGCCACTCAGAACCCGGAGCTGCGCAGCCGCTTCACCGGCCGGCCGGAGTTCGTCGAGAACTTCTTCTGGTTCATCGCCGAAGAGGTCCGCGAATACCTTGCGGCGCTGGGCTTCCGCACCATCAATGAAGCGGTCGGGCAGGTGAACGCCCTGGACACCACGTTGGCGCGGGCGCACTGGAAGGCCCACAAGCTCGACCTCGGGCCGGTGCTGCACGAGCCGGAGTCGCCCTTCATGAACCAGGACCTGTACTGCAGCTCCGGCCAGGATCACGGCCTGGAGAAGGCGCTGGATCAGCAGTTGATCGTGATGAGCCGCGAGGCACTCGACTCCGGCACCCCGGTCCGGTTCGCTACCGATATCTCCAACGTCAACCGGACCGTCGGCACCATGCTCGGGAACCAGGTCACCAAAGCCTATGGCGCCAAAGGCTTGCCGGCAGACACCATCGACATCACGTTCACCGGATCTGCCGGCAACAGCTTCGGTGCCTTCCTGCCGCCCGGGATCACGCTGCGGGTCTTCGGTGACGCCAACGACTATGTCGGCAAGGGCCTCTCCGGTGGCCGGATTGTGGTCCGGCCGCCGACCGACGCGCCCGACGGGTACGTCGCCGAGGACAACATCATCGGCGGCAACGTGATCCTGTTCGGCGCCACCAGCGGTGAGGTGTTCCTGCGGGGAGTGGTCGGTGAACGGTTCGCGGTCCGCAACTCCGGGGCACATGCCGTTGTCGAGGGTGTCGGCGACCACGGCTGCGAATACATGACCGGCGGGAAGGTGGTGGTGCTGGGCAGCACCGGACGCAACTTCGCCGCCGGGATGTCCGGCGGCGTCGCCTACGTCTACGACCCGGATGCACAACTGCCGGGCAGGCTTAACACCGAGATGGTCGAGTTGGACGCCTTCGATGACTTCGACGCCGACGACGTCAGCTGGTTGCGCGGGATCCTGGCGGCCCACGCCGAGGCAACCGACTCCGCGCCCGCACGGGCAATCCTGGCCGACTGGCCGAACCACCGTCGCCACTTCGTCAAGGTGATGCCGCGCGATTACCGAAGGGTGCTCGCAGCGGTGGCCGAGGCGAAGGCGAGCGGCACCGATCCGAATGAGGCGATCATGGCGGCAGCACATGGCTGACCCGAAGGGATTTCTCACCCACACCCAGCGCATCCTGCCGTTGCGCCGGCCGGTCTCCGAGCGGGTGGGCGACTGGAACGAGGTGTATCAGGAGTTCGCCGAGGACACGCTGCGCGAACAGGCGGGCCGCTGCATGGACTGCGGGGTCCCGTTCTGTCACACCGGATGTCCGCTGGGCAACCTGATTCCGGAATGGAACGACCTGGTCCGCACCGGGCGCTGGCGCGAGGCGTTCGACCGGCTGCACGCCACCAACAACTTCCCCGACTTCACCGGGCGGCTCTGCCCCGCGCCGTGTGAGCCGGCCTGCGTGCTGGGCATCAACCAGCCGCCCGTGACGATCAAGCAGGTCGAGTACGAGATCGTCGAGCGTGGCTTCAAAGAAGGCTGGGCGGAGCCGATCCGGCCGTCGAAGACGACCGGCAAGTCGGTGGCGGTGGTGGGCTCCGGGCCGGCCGGGCTGGCCGCCGCCCAGCAACTCACCCGGGCCGGGCACGCGGTGACGGTCTACGAGCGTGATGACCGCATCGGGGGACTGCTGCGTTACGGCATACCGGAATTCAAGATGGAGAAGCGCATCGTCGACCGGCGGCTGGCTCAGATGGTCGCCGAGGGCACGGTGTTCCGGGCGGGCGTGAACGTCGGCGTGGATGTCACGGCTGACCAACTACGCAGCGACTTCGACGCCGTCGTGCTGGCCGGTGGGGCCACCGCGTGGCGCGACCTGCCGATCCCCGGCCGGGAGCTGGACGGGATCCACCAGGCGATGGAGTACCTGCCGTGGGCGAACCGCGTCCAGGCCGGTGATCTGGCCGAGCCGCCGATCACCGCGCACGGCAAGAAGGTGGTCATCATCGGCGGCGGCGACACCGGCGCCGACTGCCTGGGCACGGTGCACCGCCAGGGCGGCAGCTGCGTGCACCAGTTCGAGATCATGCCGCGACCGCCGGAGACCCGGGACCCGTCCACGCCGTGGCCGATGTACCCGCTGATCATGCGGACCTCGGCGGCGCACGAGGAGGGCGGCGACCGGGTGTTCTCGGTCAACACCGAGGAGTTCATCGGCCGAGACGGGCACGTCACCGGGCTGCGGGCCCACGAGGTACGGCGGCGCAACGGAAGTTTCGAGAAGGTGGCGGGCACCGACTTCGAACTCGAGGCGGACCTGGTGCTGCTGGCGATGGGGTTCGTCGGCCCGGAACGGTCGGCGTTGTTGACCGACCTGGGCGTGGAGTTCACCGGTCGCGGAACCGTGGCCCGCGACGCGGACTTCGCGACCGGCGTGCCGGGGGTCTACGTCGCCGGCGACATGGGACGCGGCCAGTCGCTGATCGTCTGGGCGATCGCCGAGGGCCGGGCCGCCGCCGCCGCCGCTGACCGGTATCTGATGGGCAAGACCGCCTTGCCGGCCCCGGTCACGCCGACGATGGCGCCGATCCGGTAGGGCGGTGCACGGGCGCCGGCTCATTGACCTTCTGCCCCTGCAGCATCTTCTGTCCCGATTACAACAAATGCAACACAATTCGGCGAGTCGCGTCTTGTTTGCCATGACGCCGGTGTCTAATGGTCGGCAATGGGCGCCGCGTTAACCGCCGTGTTAACATGGTCCGCGTTATTCCAATCTGGTCCGAGCCGGGGCGGGGGTCTATCACCGTGTACATCAACCCGATATTCCGATACCGGATGGGCCGAATGGCCTGGTCACTGCTGCGGTATCCGCGCAGGAGCCGGGAGTTCCCGGCCAAGCACGAGCGTCTGATCACCGCCGACGAGCTGCTGCGCTACGCCACGTAGCTGAGCCGGGCGTAGTGAGCCCGGAAAGTTTGCTGGCCGCTAGCGCGCCGTAATCGGGGCCCATAGACCCGAATCGCGGACCGCCTCGGCAAGGGGTTCCAGCACCGCCGGGTCGTAGGGCACCGGCAGATAGACGATCGCCAGGTCCAGCCCTTCGGCGCCGAGCGCGGCGGCGTCATCGATGACCTGGCGGTAGTCATGATCGGGGTCCAGCCGTACGTGCGCCGACAGCGTGATCTCGGCTGCGTCGCGGCCGATGTCGGCGCAGTGGCCGGCCAAGACGTCACGTTTGCGGGCGAATTCGGCCGGCGTGCCGCCGACGAAGTTCCAGTGCTGGGCGTAGCGCGCGGTGATCTTCAGGGTGCGCTTCTCGCCGCTGCCGCCGATACAGATCGGCGGGTGTGGACGCTGCGGGCCCTTCGGCTCGTTGCGGGCCGCGGTGAGCCGGTAGTAGTCGCCCTGGAAGTCCGTCGTCTCCTTGCTCAGCAGGCTGACCAGGACTTCACACGCCTCCTCGAAGCGATCGAAGCGCTCGCGGATGGTGCCCAGCTCGATTCCGTAGGCGCCGGACTCCTCCTCGTTCCAGCCGGCGCCGATGCCCAACTCCAGCCGGCCCCCGGAGATGATGTCGAGCGCGGCGGCCATGTTGGCCAATACGGCGGGATGGCGGTAGTGGATGCCGGTGACCAAGGTGCCCAGCCGCAGCCGGGTGGTGGCCTGCGCCAGCGCGGTCAGCGTCGTCCAGCCCTCCAGGCACGGCCCCGTCGAGTCGGTGAAGATCGGGTAGAAGTGGTCGAAGGTCCAGCCGGACTCGTAGACGTCGATGTCGTCGGCGGCCTGCCAGACCGCCAGCATGTCGGCCCAGGTGGTGTTCTGCGGCGAGGTCTTGAACGCGAAGCGCATCCCGCCGACGTTAGTGCCTTTCCCCGCGAAGAGTCCCCCGGACGCGATGCCCCAGTGAAAATCTCGCGAGTGAAAATCTCGCGAGTGAAATCTCGCGGGAGCAGACACGAAAGCCCCCATCGACGGCCCGATTCGGGGGCTTTCGCGTCTGCTCGGCGGAGGAAACGCAGCGCCCGATAGGCTCGTCGCTGTGCATGTGGTGACTCTAGGTATCGACACCAAGGTGACCCTGCTGGCGGCCGGGCTCATTTTCCTGCTGGCGCTGCTGCTGGGGGTCTGGAAGTACCAGCAGATCATCACCTCGGAGAACCACCAGGCTCACATCTACGTCGACATCGCCCACCGGGCGGCGCTGCTGTACTCCTTCGCCACGCTGCTGGTCGCGGTGTTCGTCGAACTCAGCGGCTGGCCCACCTGGGTGAACATGACCGCGTCGATGGTGATGGTGTACTTCTTCGTCACCGCTATCGCCAGCTACATGCTGCACGGCGCCCTGCGCGACACCACCAACCAGTTCGAGAAACCCGGCCCGCTGTTGAAGGTGGGCATGGTCTTGCTCATCGTCGGTGAGATCGGCGGCTTCGCGGTGCTGCTGGCCGGTTTCGGTGTCGGCGAGTTCTGACGCCGACTTACAACGCGTCGCCGTAGATGCTGCTGACCCAGATGTGTGTCAGGGTGTCGACCACCCGATCATGGGCGATCGAGGGTTCCTCGGCGACCAGCGACGCCATCATGGTGCGCTCGTTCATCTGATTCAGCGACGTCGCCAGATCCAGGACCGGGATGGTGTGCGGCGCCGCGCCGCGATCCCGCTCGGCGGTGATCATTGCCGCGGTCTGCTCGATCCATCTGCCCATGAAGCCGTTCCACATCGCCTTGAATTCCGGGCTGGTGGCCAGCGCCTCGGTGCCGGCCCGAGCGATCGCCCGATGCGAGCTGAACGCGATGAAGAACGCCTTGATGCCGCTGCGCCAGATCCGCCGCGGGTCGCTCGGCAGTCGCTGCACCGCCCCGACGAACTCCGAGTCCGCGGCCGCGATCAGCGGCTCCAGCAGCGACAGCAGCACCGCGTCCTTGGACTTGAAATAGAAGTAGAACGTGGGCCGGGAGATCCCGGCGCCCTTGGCCAGGTCGTCCACGGAGATCTCGGCCAGCGGCCGCTGCTCGAGGAGTCGTTCCGCCGTGGTCAGAATCGCCCGCTCCCGATCGTCGCCGGACGGCCGTGCCGAACGGCGGCTGCGGGATCGGGTCGAGCCAAGCGAGGTCACGACCGATAGTCTACACTGTGTCGAGAAAATCGACACCATGTCGAGTGCCGGTTTTCCGGTTCGTTGAACTACGCTGATCGCCCGTGTCCGAATACCTCGACGTCGCGGTCGTCGGCGCCGGGATCTCCGGGATCAGCGCAGCGTGGCATCTGCAGCGGCACTGCCCGTCGAAAAGCTATGCCGTCCTGGAGCGCCGTCACGACCTGGGTGGCACCTGGGATCTGTTCCGGTATCCGGGGATTCGTTCGGACTCGGACATGTTCACCTTCGCCTTCCGGTTCAAACCATGGACCGCCGACACCACCATCGCCGACGGCGCAACGATCAAGAACTACCTGCGCGAGACCGTCGCCGAGAGCGGCATAGCCGACCGCATCCGCTATGGCCACCGGCTGGTGGCCGCCGACTGGAGCGAAGCGCACGCCGAGTGGCGCCTGACCGTCGAGCGCGACGGCGAGACGACCGAGATCCGCTGTGGCTTCCTGATCGCCTGTAGCGGCTACTACGACTACGACGATGCCTACGCGCCGCAGTTCCCGGGCACCGAGAGCTTCGCCGGACCGATCATTCACCCGCAGCACTGGCCGACGGAGTTGGACTACGAGGGGAAGAAAATCGCCGTGATCGGCTCCGGCGCCACCGCCGTGACGCTGGTGCCGGCGCTGGTCGCCTCGGGCGCGGGCCACGTCACCATGGTGCAGCGATCCCCCGGCTACATCGGGTTGCTGCGGTCGGTGGATCCGGTGGCGCGCCGGCTGAACCGGCTGCTGCCGAGGCTGGCCGCGGCCGCAGTCAACCGGTGGGGCTACATCGTGGGACAGATCGCCGTTTACCAGGTGAGCCGACGATTCCCGGCCCTCATGCGCCGGGCATTGATGCGGATGGCCCGGCGGCGGCTGCCCGAGGACTTCGATGTCGTCAAGCACTTCGGCCCCAGCTATCAGCCCTGGGACCAACGGCTGTGTCTGGCCCCCGACGGTGATCTCTTCGCAGCGCTCAACACGGGCCGGGCCGACGTCGTCACCGATGAGATCGAGACGTTCACCCCGACCGGGGTCCGGCTGCACTCCGGCGACGAACTGCCCGCCGACATGATCGTCACGGCGACCGGGCTGAACCTGCGGTTGTTCGGCGGCGCCGAGATCCGCCGTGACGGCCTGCGGATCAGTCCCCGCGACACGGTCGCCTACCAGGGCATGATGCTCAGCGGCGTGCCGAACCTGGCTTTCACCGTCGGTTACAGCAACGCGTCATGGACCCTGAAGGCCGACTTGGTGTCGGAGTCGGTCTGCCGGGTGCTCAAGCACATGGATGCTCATGGCTTCGACACCGTGGTGCCGCGCGAACCCGGCCCACACGTGCAGGAGCGCCCGCTGGTGACGCAGATCTCCGGCTACGTGCAGCGCGCGATGGGCCAGCTACCGCGGGCCGGATCGCACCATCCCTGGCGCTTGCACGACAACTACCTGCTGGACTCGGTTCTGACCAGGCGCGGCAAGGTCGACACCCGCCACCTGCTGTTCTCCCGGCGTCAAACCTGAGCCGCACGGACATACCCTGAGTCATAATTATCGCGCATAACCATTGTCCTTCAATGGCGGAGGCCGTCGCCCCCAGGTTGACAGTTGAGTCAGATATGCCGGATAGCGAGCTGTTACTGGATGATCGGGCCATTTAAATGCCCTGACTGAGGCCATCTAGTACGAAAAAATGGCGAAAGCACGCCTGCAGATCATAAAACTGGACAAGTTACTGACGCTCCTGTTAATTTAGCCTAAACTTAGGAAAATTTAGGTAAAGGGCTGCAGCGATGTGGCCTTACACACGGGAGGAGACCGCGGTGACGCAGCGAGTTCGGGGGCGACGGTCGAAGGTGGCGCGACGGCGGTTGGCCGGCGCCGCGACGTCGGTAGGGGCTTTTCTGGCGTTCGGGATGTCGCCGCTAGCGGCTTCACCGGCGCAGGCCGACTTCGACTTCGACTGGCTGGACCCGCTGTCGTGGTTCGGTGCGGAGGCCGAGATTCCCGGTGACGCCGCCTTCACCTTCAGCGACTGGGGTGGCCTGCTGATGGGCGACCCGGATGCGTGGGTGGCCTTCGACGACCAGGCCTACCTGGCGATTTATGACCCGATGCAGGCGATGATCGAGAACTCGGCCAACGACTGGTGGCTGGACCCGCTGAACCAGATGTTCGCCATGGGTGACTCGTGTGGCGTGTTGTGCAATGGCGCGGACGCCTACATCAACGACGACGGTGACCTGGTCACGGCCCAAGCCGGTGGCCTCTGGTTCGGCGACGGCGGTGACGGCATCGACGGCTCCGACGGCGGCGCGGCCGGCTTCTTCGGCAATGGCGGCACCGGCGGCGACGCGGCCGTCGGCTCAACCGTCACCATCGATGGCGTCGTCTACGCGGGCACCGGCGGCGACGGCGGGGCCGGCGGCGCCTTCATGGGCTACGGCGGCACCGGTGGTAACGGCGGCGCCGCATTCGTCGATGACAACGACAACGTGATTCTGGCCGGCGCCGGCGGTAACGGCGGCGACGGCATGGGCCTGCTCGGCATCGGCAACGGCGGTGACGGCGGTGTCGGTGGCCACGGCCTGGACGCGACCGCTGACCACGCGGCCACCGCCGGTGGTCTGGGCGGCAACGGTGGCAACGCCGGACCGCACACCGGCAACGGCGGTAACGGCGGCGCCGGCGGCGTCGGCGGCCAGGGGATGCAGGGCCTCACCGACACCAACGGCAACGGTACGGCCGGCGGCGAGGGTGCCGCGGGTGGCAACGGCGGCGTCGGCGGTAACGGCGGCGAGGTCTTCGGCAACGGCGGTAACGGCGGCGCCGGCGGCCAGGGCGGCAAGGGCGGGACCGGTGGTACCGGCGCCGACGGTGTCGACGGCGACTGGGCAGTCAACAACGGCAACGGGACCGACGGCGGCGACGGTGGCGCCGGCGGTAACGGCGGCGTCGGTGGTAACGGTGGCGCTGCCGGTACGGCGCACCACGAGGGCAGCGGCTCCGACGGTGCCGGTGGGGTCGGTGGCAACGGCGGTGCCGGTGGCGACGTCGGGCTCGGTGGCGACGGCGGCAACGGTGCCGCCGGTACGGCGGCCAACCCCAACGGTGGCGACGCCGGTAATGGTGGCGACCCCGGCGACACCGCGGGCCTGGGCGGCGCGGGCGGCCAGGGCGCCGGCGGCAGCGCGAACGGTCAGGACGGTGCCGATGGCACCATCACCCCGATTGTTTCGGGTAACGGTGGTGTCGGCGGTGCCGGTTACAACGCGGCGGCTGACAGCACCGCGGCGGCCGGTACCAGTGGCGGCAACGGTGGCGCCGGTGGTAGCGGCGGCAAGTGGGGCAACGGCGGCAACGGTGGGGCCGGCGGCAACGGCGTCCAGGGTGCCGACGGCAGCTTCGCCAACGGCGGCAGCGGCAACGGCACCACCGGCGGCAACGGCGGTGACGCCGGCGACGGCGGTGATTCCGGCGAACTGGCGGCCAACACCGCCGGGAATGCGGGTGCGGCCGGCAACGGCGCCGATGGCGGTGCCGGTGCTGACGCCACCGTGGCGGGTGGCGACGGCGGCAACGGCGGCAGCGGTGGTAACGCCGGTAACGGTGCTGCCGGCGGTTCGTCGGCCAACGGCACGGCGGGCACCGACAGCGACGGTGGCGTGGCGGGTAACGGTGCCATCGGTGGAAACGGTGCGGCCGGCACCGACGGTGTCGGCACGACGGCGCCCTTCGACGGTGCTTCCAACGGCCAGGCCGGCGGCAGCGGTGGTCAGGGCGGCAACGGCGGCGCCGGCGGCGCCGGCGGTGGCACCAACGGTGTCGGTAGCAACGGTGGCAACGGCGCGGCCGGGGGCAACGGTGCCGACGGCGGGGTCGGTGGCTACACCACCCACGGCGACGACGCCGGGCAACCGGAGCAGGTGCACAACATCGGTGTCGGCGGCCAGGGCGGCGCCGGCGGCGACGGTGGCAGCGGCGGCGCGGCCGGCGCCGGCACGGCCAACGGTGCCGGCGGCAACGCCGGTAACGGTGGCGCCGGCGGCGCCGGCGGCAACGGTGGCAGCGGGGGCGACCTCCAGAGCACCGGTTACATCGACAGCGTCGGGAACACCAGCCTGGGCAACCCGGCCAACATCACCGGTGCCGGCGGCGCCGGCGGTAACGGCGGCGACGGCTACGTCGCGGGTAACGGTGGCCAGGGCGGCGATGGCGGCAACGACGACTTCGCGGCCGGCTCCAACGGTGGCAACGGCGGCGCCGGCGGTAACGGCGGCACCGGTGTCGGCGCAGGCAGCACCGGCGGTGACGGCGGTGCCGGCGGCAACGGTGGCGACGGCAGCAACATCCGCTGGGGCTGGACCGGCTCGGGCGCCCCGCCGTCGTCGATCAGCAACGGCACGCCGAGCACCTCGGGCCCGGTCAACGACGTCTCCGGCGGTAACGGCGGTAACGGCGGTAGCGGTGGCGTCGGTGACGCGGGCAACGGCACCGGTGGCGACGGCGGTGCCGGCGGCACCGTGGTTACGCCGGACCTGCCCACCGGACCCGGGTCCATCGGCATCAACGATGGTGAGGTCAACGGTGGCGCCGGTGCCACCGGGGGCACCGGCGCGACCGATGGCGCCGCGGGTCAGGACGGCGGCACCGCGTAGGTACGACGACAACCGGGAAAGCCCCACGCGCTTCGGCGGGTGGGGCTTTTCCCGTTGTCGGAGCGCCTACCGTTTACACACCGTTGAGTTAGTCAACGCATCGTTGACTAACTCAACACTACGTTGATAACCTGGCGCCATGACTGAACATCTCGATGTTGTGATCGTCGGCGCCGGCATCTCGGGCATCAGCGCGGCCTGGCACCTGCAGAACCGCTGCCCGAACAAGAGCTACGCGATCCTGGAACGCCGCGACGACCTCGGCGGCACCTGGGACCTGTTCAAATACCCGGGCATCCGCTCGGACTCGGACATGTTCACCCTGGGCTTCCGGTTCAAGCCGTGGCGCTCGGCCCACTCGATCGCCGACGGCGCCTCGATCAAGGCCTACATCAAAGAGGCGGCCACCGAGAACGGCATTGACTCCCACATCCGCTACCGCCAGCACGTGGTGGGCGTCGACTGGTCCGACGCCGATAACCGCTGGACCGTGACCGTGGAGAGCGACGGCAAGCAGACTCAGCTGACCTGCTCGTTCCTGTTCGCCTGCAGCGGCTACTACAACTACGACGAGGGCTACTCGCCCAAGTTCGAAGGCGCAGAAGACTACCGCGCTGCCGGGGGCACCATCGTGCACCCGCAGCACTGGCCCGAGGACCTGGACTACGCCGGCAAGCGCATCGTGGTGATCGGCTCCGGCGCCACCGCAGTCACCCTGATCCCGAGCTTGGTCAACGCCGGCGCCGGCCACGTCACCATGCTGCAGCGCTCACCGACCTACATCGGTTCGCTGCCGCTGGTGGACCCGTTCGCCGAGCGGGCCAACAAGCTGCTGCCGGCGTCCGTCGCCCACGTCGCCAACCGCTGGAAGGCGATCGGCTTCAGTACCTTCCAGTACCAGCTGTCCCGCAAGTTTCCGGCCTTCATGCGCAAGACGCTGCTGACCATGGCCAAGCGCCGGCTGCCCGACGGCTATGACGTCGAGAAGCACTTCGGCCCCAGCTACAAGCCGTGGGACCAGCGGTTGTGCCTGGCGCCCAACGGCGACCTGTTCAAGACCATCCGGAGCGGTAAGGCCGACGTCGTCACCGACACCATCGAGCGGTTCACCAAGACCGGCATCAAGCTCAGCTCGGGACAGGAGCTGCCGGCGGACATCATCATCACCGCCACCGGGCTGAACCTGCAGCTGTTCGGCGGGGCCGAGGTGCGGCGCAACGGCGAACCGGTGCCGCTTCACGACACCATGGCCTACAAGGGCCTGATGCTCACGGGCATACCGAACATGGCGTTCACGATCGGTTACACGAACGCGTCCTGGACGTTGAAAGCCGACCTGGTGTCGGAGTTCGTCTGCCGGGTGCTCAACCACATGGATGCGCACGGATTCGACACGGTGGTGCCGGGACAGCCCGGCGCCGACATCGAGGGCCGGCCGCTGATGGACTTCACCCCCGGCTACGTACTTCGGGCGCTGGATTATCTGCCCAAGGCCGGTTCGCGTGCACCGTGGCGGCTCAAGCAGAACTACCTGCTGGATCTGCAGCTGATCCGGCGCGGCAAGGTCGACGACGAGGTACTGCGCTTCACCAAGCACAAGGCTGCGGTCGCGGCCTGAGCCGTCACGGCGCTCGCCCTGCCTCGGGCCAGTAGTAGGAGTCGGGGTAGGGGCGGGCGCCGAACAGCGCGGTCCCGATCCGCACCTCGGTGGCGCCCTCGGCGATCGCCAGCGGAAAGTCGCCGCTCATCCCCATCGACAGCCGCGGCAGCTCGTGACCACGCCCGGCGGCGGCATCGCGTAGCTCGCGAAGCCGGCGGAAACAGCCCCGAACCTCCTCGGGGTCGGGGGTGTTGATGGCCAGTGTCATCAAGCCCCGCACCCGCAGCGTGGGGTAGTCGGCCAGCTCATCGAGGAACGGCAGCAGCTGCGCGGGATCCAGGCCGTACTTGCTCGGCTCCTCGGAGGTCTTGACCTGCACCAGCACATCGATGGCACGGTCCGCGGCGCGTAGCCGCCGGTCCAACGCCGCGGCCAGCCTGGGCCGGTCCAGCGACTGCAGCTCGCTGGCCAACCGCGCCACCATGCCGGCCTTATTGGTCTGCAGATGGCCGATCATCACCCAGTCGATGCCGCAGTCGGCCAGCGGGTCGTACTTGTCCCGGATCTCCTGAACCTTGTTCTCACCGAACCGCTGCAGGCCCAGACCGACGGCTTCCCGGATCAGCTCCGGGCCGAAGGTCTTGCTCACCGGTAGCACCTCGACATCGCTCGGATCACGCCCGGCGTCGCGGCAGGCGTCGTCGACCCGCTCCCGGAGCCGTTCCCAGCGTGACCGCAGGCTGTCGTCCATCGTGGCGCCGGATCTAGACGACGACGATGCCGTCGTCGTCGCTGTAGACGGTCTCGCCCGGTACGAATGCGATACCGCCGAGCTCGACGACGACGTCGCGTTCCCCGGCGCCGGTCTTGGTGCTCTTGCGGGGATTGGTGCCCAATGCCTTGATCCCGATGTCGAGCGTGCGCAGCATCGCGGCGTCACGCACCGCGCCGTGCACGATCAGGCCCGTCCAGCCGTTGCTGCGGGCCAGCTCGGCGATGAGGTCACCGACCAGCGCGGTGTGCAGCGAACCGGCGCCGTCGATCACCAGCACCCCGCCGTCGCCCGGTTCGGACAGCACCGACTTGAGCAGCGCGTTGTCCTCGAAGCAGCGCACGGTGTTGATCCGGCCGGCGAACTCGTTCCGGCCGCCGAGCTGGCGGAACTGCAGGTCGCAGCTGCGTACATCGGCGCCGATGTCGTCGACGAGGTCGGCGGTCGGCCGGAAGGCTGCGTTCACCGGCAGGCTCAGCCGCGGCGCGCGTGCAGCAGCCGGCGGATCAGCAGCAGCCCGAGCAGGCCGAGGACGCCGGCCGCCAATGCCGCACCGGGTGACCGGCTCGACGACGGCACCGAGGGGGTGAGCGGGTTGCGCGCGGCATCCACCGTCGACTTCGCCTGGGCGGCCGTTTCCTTGGCGCCGTCGGCCAGCCGGCCCGAACCGTTGGTGTCGGCGGGCCGGGCCGCCGGTGCGGGAACCGCGCCGGGCGCCTTCTTGGCGGGTGCCTTCTTCGCGGGAGCTTTCTTGGCCGGTGCCTTCTTGGCCGCCTTGGCCGGTGCCTTCTTGGCGGCCTTGCCCGGGGTCTTCTTGGCGGCCTTGGCGGGTGCCTTCTTGGCCGGCGGATCGGCGGGCCGGTCGGCTCCGGCGGGCTGCGCAGGCTCAGGCGGCGTGGCCGGTGCGGCGGGTTCGGCTAGCGGCGGCTGCGCCGGCTCAGCCGGGGCTGCCGGCTCGGTCGGGGTTGCCGGCTCGGGTACAGCGGCGGATTCGTGGTCGGGCTGGCCCTGCGGATCGGTCATACGGCAGCTCCTCTGGCGGGTTCTCGTCTCGGATCAACTCGGCGGCACCGGCAACTTCGCCCATCATGCCAGTATCCGGCGGCGGCCCACCGGCGGACAGCGGTCAGGATCGCGGCCGATTCAGCCACAGACCAGCTGCGACGAGCGCCACCGCCCCGGCAACGAACGGCCAAATCGGCAGGTCATCCCCGGCGTCCGCATCGCGGCGGGGGACCGGCGCCGGCGCGTCGGCGTGGTCGGTGACGGCCGGGCCGGGTTCGCCGTTGCCGGCCACCGTCAGCCGGAACGGCCACGAACCGGACACCACATGACCGTCGGCGGAGGTGACGCGGTAGTTGACGGTGTACGTGCCGGCCGGCCCGAGGGGACGGACCGCGACGCTGGCGACCGCACCGCGAACCTGCGTTTCACCGGTGGACCACAGCCGCCCGTCGGGCCCGACCACGGTCATGGCGGCGAAGGTGGTCTGCAGTTGTTCGTTGAAGGTGGCGCTAACGCGTTCCGGCCCGCGCGTGAGCTCGGCACCGCTGGCCGGGTCCGCCGACACCAGCACTGCGTGCGCGGCGGCCACCCCTGGGACCGCCAGCGGCGGAAACAGCATGATCAGCGCGACCATCCCCGCCAGCGCGCGGCCCCCGAGCCCCCTCATGCCCGGCGCCGGCCCAGTGCGAGGGTGGCGGCCACCGCGGCGACCAGCAGCGCGGCGCCGCCGAGCAGTCGGGCCGGGTTGTCTGCGCGGCCGGCCGTATCGTCCTCGGCCGGGGCGGTCTGCGCCGGTCCGGCCGAGACGGCCGGTGGCGGGTGCTGTGCGTGGTGCTCGGGTGCCGACGCCGGACCGGCCGCCAACTGCAGGGTGGGCACCGGGCGTTCCGCCTCGCCGCCGCCGGGCGGGGGCGGCTGATCCCAGCGCACCACCGTGCCGTCGGCGTACCGCTGCGCGGAGGGGAAGTCCACCGATTCGGCGTCGGGTAGCTTCATCGCGATCCGGAACAGGCCGAACTGATCGGCGCCGATCCCACCGGCGGTGGCCGTCCAGGTGACCGATCGCACCGCTCCGGTCTCGGCATCGCGGTCCAGCCGGGCCGTCCAGCCCGGTTGGGTCTCGGTGCGCGCCGAGGCCACGTCGGGCAGCGTCACGGTGAGTTCGGTGGTGGCAGAACCGGTCGGTGACTCATTGGGGACCTCGAAGGTCACCATTGCGACACCGCCGCGCACGGCGCCCGGGCTGCTGGCGTGCACATGTGCCCAGGCCGGTGCGGCGCCGGCGAACGAGACCACGGCGATCGCCGCCGACAACGCCCACGCGCGGACCCCGGTGCCCGTGCGGCGGTTCCAGCTTCGCCTCTCCTCCGTCGAGCCTCGCTGAACCGCGGTGCTCGTGCGGCGGTTCCAGCTTCGCCTCTCCTCCGTCGAGCCTCGCTGAATCGCGGTGCTCGTGCGGCGGTTCCAGCTTCGCCTCTCCTCCGTCGAGCCTCGCTGAACCGCCGGGCTCATGAGGGCAGCCCCAGTCGCGCCATCAGATCGGCGTCGATGCCGTCGAGCTGGTCGCTGATCGACGCCGAGGCGGCCCGGCGCCGATCGACCGGCATGGTCTCGATGGCGGTCACCGCCGTGGCGAGATCACCCAACCGTTCGGTGATCGCCGCGACGAACTGCCGGGTCTCGGAGTCCTTGGGTTTGCGGTCGGCAACCATGCGCAGTGTCCTTTCCGCTCCGGCGATCCGCGCTGACAACCGGGCTTCGTTTTTTCCTGATCCGGAGAACGCGCCGATGCGCGCCAGTGGCACCCCGAGCCGCTCGGCCCGTTGCTCATCGATCAAGCCCCGGACCGCCATGGCGGCCCGATATACCAGCGGGACAACGATGGGCGCCAGCATCCTGCTCACCGTCAAAGTCCGGCGAATCCGGGCCGGCGACAGCAGCTTGCCCTCGCGGGCCGCCTTGAGCTGACTCTCGGCCGCCTTGAGCGCGGCGCGGTCCCGGTCCCGTTCGGCCTTGAGCTGCGCTTTGAGCGTGCGGGCTTCCGCGCGCTGGGCGGCCTTGAAGCGCTTGGCCTCACCCTTGGCGGCCAGTCGCGCCTCGAGTTTGGCCGCGGCCTTCAGGGCGCGTGCCTCCGCGCGCCGGGTCGCGCGGCTCTTGCGTTTTCTGAACAGACCCATCGCAGCCGCCTCCGGAGTGTCTCGCTGGAACCGATCAAGCCACCCTAATCACGGTGCCGGCCCCTCAGGCGCTGAGGTGCTCCTTGCGGCGCAGCTCATCAATGCGGGCCAGGACATCCTCCTGGGCCTCCGGCGAGAGTCCGACGGCATGGGTGGCGATTCGTCGCACCCCGGCATCACGGAGACTGTCCAGCCACGTCAACTCGGCGTCGAGCTTGGCGTAGTAGTCGTCGTCGGTGAAGAACGCGGGTTTGATCCGGAAGAAATTGGCCAGTGCGGCCATGGTGGCCATCGACGGGTTCGTCCGGTTTCCCGAGCGCAGCTGGGACAGATAGGGAGCCGACATGGTGATGCCTTCCGCCTTGAGCGCCGCGATCACCTCGGCGGACGTGTGCGGTCCCCGGCCGGGGGGATAGACCACATCGAAAAGGCGGTTCAAGCGGACAGCGAAAGTCGCGCTCATCTATAGGACCTCCAAGGGGCGGCAAGTGGTCGACAGGCGCTCGGCGAGGGGGGAGCCGTCACGTCTGATGATTTGCTGATCATCGTAGCCATAGATACCCACACAACCAAGGGTGATTCCGCAGCGAATCCGATCTTGATATTCACCGCACCGTCGCGTGGTGCGTTCGCCGACGGCACCGCCGCCCGCAGCCGGATTTCCGTGGCGTACCAAGCACAAATGCGCCGTCTTGCCCTGCTGTCCCGGCCCGGTAGGGGATCGGTCGACGTTCCTCGGCCCCGGACGCCCGTCCGGCGAAGTGAAGTCAGCACCACGCGCTGACCCGGTGGCGGGATTTGCTACCGGGCCGTGCGTCGGTCGCCGTCGGCGGGTTCGCGTCGCCGCATGACGACCCGCCGAAGCGCCGCCGCGGAGACCACCGCCACCAAGCCGGCCACCGCGCCGACGGCCACCGGACGCCACCCCAGCGCCTCGTCGAGGAGCATCCACAGGCCGAACCCGCCGAACAGCACGCCGGCCGCGCCGTGCAGCAGGGGCTCGGGCAGTTGACGGTGCAACACCGTTCCGACGGCGATCGCGACCGCGTCGGCCAGCACCATGCCCGCCGTGGCACCGAGCCACACCCCCAGCCAGTCGCGGTCACTGGCCAGTGCGACCGTCGCCAACATGGTCTTGTCGCCGAGTTCTGCCAGCAGCACCGAGGACACCACAGCGAACAGCACGAACCGCGGCTCGCGGACGGTGGTGTGCCCGGATGCGGCGCTGGTGCCCTCCCGCCACGTCCATACCCCGAAGCCGATGAACGCCACCCCGGCCACGGCGGCGATGGGGCGGGTCGGCAATGTCAGCCCCAAAAAGTGCCCCACCGCCACCGAGATGCCATGGACCGCGAACGCGGCGATGGCCACACCGCTCAGCACCACCCACCACCGGTGCCGGAGCGCGTAGGTCATGGTGATCAGCTGCGACTTGTCGCCGAGCTCGGCCAGGAACACCACTCCCAGGCTGATCAGCATGGCAGCGAGCATGCGAGAGGGCCTTTCGTCAGCTGCGAGGCTAGTGACTCATCGGCCCGGCCGCCAGCGTCGCCCGGGGTTTCGGCGACCCGGATCCGACGATTCGAAATGCCTTATGCGGCAAGGAGCATGGCCAGAATCGCGGTATCAGGGTGGCTGACCGGGTCGACGCCGACCCGGCTCACCATGGAGGTGACCGTGCCGTCGGATTCGGCTTCGACCCAAGCCGCCCGGTGTTCCAGACCCAGATAGGGCAGCCCGGGCAGCAGCACGCATCCCGATGCCGCGCCCCGGCACTCCGGTAGCGAGGGGATGGTCTCTGAAGGCGGGTGCAACATCAGCAGCGCCGAGGGCTGGCGGTCGGCGAAATACCCCGGTGCGATCGCGGATTCGCCGGCCACGGTGCCTTCGGCCAGCAGCAACCCAACGGTGCCCGGACCCGGATTGTCGGGGAGTTCCTCTCGGGTGCCGAACACCGTTGTGGTGGGCAGCAGTCCGGGCATCGAAGCCACCCGGACCGCGATGCTGAGCAACTGCGCCCATTCCTTGGTCGAATCCGGCCAGCGGCCGAAGACCACGAATCCGTGCAGTTCGCCGTGGGAATGGAACGGGGCGACTTCGATCGCCCGGCCGGACCCTGTCGTCTCCATCGCACACCCTCCGCGACATTTGGCTCGTGTGCTCGCATTTCAGCGGGTGGGTTGCCTGGCAGCATGCGACAGCAGAGGAACGCGCGCAAGCGGACACGGCGACGCGGGCGATAACGAATCGATGAACAAAACGAAGCGGGGGCGCCGCACCAACGGCGCGACGCCCCCAGCTGCGCTGCGGCTAAAAGATCAGACCCGAGGTCTTGGAGGTGGCGGCCGCGAACCGGGACTGGACGTCGGCCCAGTTGACGACGTTCCAGAACGCCTTGACGTAGTCGGCCTTGACGTTCTTGTACTGCAGGTAGAAAGCGTGCTCCCACATGTCGACCTGCAGCAGCGGGATGATGCCCAGCGGCACGTTGGCCTGCTGGTCGTAGAGCTGGAAGGTCAGCAGTTTGCCGCCGAGGGTGTCGTAACCCAGCACCGCCCAGCCCGAGCCCTGCAGACCGTTGGCGGCCGCGGTGAACTGCGCGCGGAACTTGTCGAACGACCCGAAGGCATCATCGATGGCCGCGGCCAGTTCACCGGTGGGCTTGTCACCGCCGTTGGGGGACAGGTTCTTCCACCAGATCGAGTGGTTGACGTGCCCGCCGAGGTGGAACGCCAGGTTCTTCTCGTTCAAAAAGATCGAGCCGTGGTCGTCCTTGGCGCGGGCTTCGGCGAGCTTCTCCAGGGCACTGTTGGCGCCGGAGACGTAGGCGGCGTGGTGCTTGCTGTGGTGCAATTCGTTGATCTGGCCCGAGATGTGCGGCTCAAGGGCTCCGTAATCCCAGTCCAAGTCCGGCAAGGTGTAGTCGGCCACGGGGTTCCTTCCTTCGATCGGTACTGATCCGGTGTCGATCACCGTTGATCATTGTCGACTTGCGTTGACGCTCTGGCGGCACCCCACCGCCTACCGCGGTCGCGATGTGGTGGGACCACCTCGATCAACACTGCTCCAACGGCGGGAGTACTGCAACAATGGGCCGCGCGGCGATGCCGGGAACAGCGCTCAGATCAGAACGATCGCCAGCAGGACGGTCAACAACACCAGTGCGATCACGCCCGCGCGCAGCGACGCCAGTAGGTAGCCGCGCTTGTAGGTGGGCGATCCAGCGTGCCAGCCGGTCGCCGTGGCGACCGGCCCGGGTCCGACCGGACGTGCCGTCATTCCCCTGCCCTCGACATTCCTCTGCCCCCATGTTCACGGTGCGCCCCAACCCGTGAGACGCATCACAACGGTTCTGTGACGGTGATCATAGCGTCTCGGTATGCCGGTGGAAAAATCTGCCCGGTACAACCCGTCTCGCCTGCAGCGATGCGCCCAGGCGGCGAGCGGTCGGCCGGCGCCGGCAGCTGCTTAGTTAATCGAGGGATTTCGCTCGGAGCTGTTAATCAGCTCACATCGGCGGCCCCACCTTATCCACAGTGGGCCGTTCGTAGAGGCGCAAAAAGCACCTCATCGGGCGTGTCTACCCCCGGCCCGCGTGTGGATAAACCTGTGGAAACTGTGGATAGCTCGGTGTAGCTGGGAGGGGTGCACGGCCGGGCTGGGCGACCCGCGGCGGCCGGCACCGTCGGCCTTGCGATCGCCGCTACGCTGGTGCGGTGATCCAGGTGTGCTCCCGCTGCGGCACGCGGTGGAACGTGCGCGATCGGCGGCGGGCGTGGTGCCCGCGCTGCAACGGCGCGCTGTGGGCGCCGCTGTCACCGGCGCAGGAGGCGGAGTTGCAGTGGGCCCAGCCCGGGCCCCCGGCGCCGTCCGAGCAGTCGGTGGCGCCTTCCGAGTCGCCGCCCCGGCTGGGCACGGGCTACCGCTGGATCGCGGTACGGCCGGGCCCGCCGCCCCCACAGCGTCGTCGACGGCGACCGCTGGGCCCCACCCCGCGTTACCCGGTGATGCCGCGCTGGACTCTGATGGGTGCGCCGACTCCGACTGTGGCACAGCACAAACCGCAGGGGCGGGTGGCACCGCCGACGCGATCGTTGGAGAAGGCGCTGGGCGGCGCGATCGCCGCGCTGGGCATCGCCGCGCTGGTGCATGCGCTGATCTACGTGCTGATGATCGTCAACCGCACCAGGTTGCTGCACCCAGTGATCGCCGAGGGCGCGGTGTGGTTGGGCAGGCTGGCCGGTCTCGCCGCGATCGCGGCGGTCGTCCACTGCGCTCTGGTGCTGACCCGCTGGCTGCTGGCGCGCCGGGAGGCGGCGTTCGCCCGGCTGCAGCTGCCCGAGTCGCGCCCGGCCTGGGCGCTGTGGGCCGGCTGCCTGGTGCCGCTGGTCAACCTGGCCTGGGCCCCGGTCTACGTGCTGGAGCTGGCCGGGCGGGAGGACCGGCTGGCCCGGCTGCGCAAACCGGTCGTTCTCTGGTGGGTGGTGTGGGCGGTGGCCACCGCCGCGGCGCTGTTCGCCACGGCCACCAGCTGGGCCGACGACGCGCAGGGTATCGCCGACAACATGGTGGCCACGGTGGTCGCCTATCTGCTCGGCCTGGCCGCGGTGGTGGCGGCGGCCCGGGTGGTCGAGGGATTCGAGCAGCGGTCGATGGGCCGGCCCGCCCACCACTGGGTGGTAGTGCCCGATGGTCAGGATCCGGCGCCGTCGGGACGCGCGGCGCAGGGCGGCCCGCCAGCGGAGCCGGAAACCGCTGCGACACCGGCCGTCGCTGTCGGGTCCGGTGGGCGGGAACCGGCAGCATAAGCCCATGGCAGCGGCCGACGATGTGGTGGCGGAGCATCCCTTCGTGGTCGCGCACCGGGGCGCTTCGTTCGATCGTCCGGAACACACGCTGGCCGCGTACGATCTGGCGCTGCAGGAGGGAGCCGACGGCGTCGAATGCGATGTGCGGCTGACTCGCGACGGTCATCTGGTCTGCGTGCACGACCGGCGGGTGAATCGGACGTCCACCGGCGCCGGTTTGGTCAGTGAGATGACGCTGGCGCAATTGCAGAACTTCGACTACGGGGCCTGGCACGACGGCCGCCCGGACGGGTCTCTCGAGGCCGCGACCCCCCGGGGTGCCGGTCTGCTCACGCTCGAGGCGCTGGTGGCGATGGTCCTGGACTGGCACCGGCCGGTGAAGATCTTCATCGAGACCAAGCATCCGGTGCGTTACGGCGCGTTGGTCGAACGCGAGCTCCTGGTCCTGCTGGACCGATTCGGGATCGCCTCGCCGGCCTCGGCGACCCGTTCCCGCGCGGTGGTCATGTCGTTCTCGGCGGCGGCGGTGTGGCGGGTTCGGCGGGCGGCGCCGATGCTGCCGACGGTGCTGCTGGGTTCGGCGGCCCGGTACCTGCGCGGCGGCGCCGCGACCACGGTCGGGGCCACCGCCATCGGCCCGTCCATCGCGACGCTGCGCGAGAACCCGGAGTTGGTGGACCATGCGGCGGCGCGTGGTCGCTCGTTGTACTGCTGGACCGTCGATCGCGACGAGGACGTCGACTTCTGCCGGGATGTCGGCGTCGCATGGATCGCCACGAATCAGCCCGCCCGAACCAAGGCGCGGTTGCGGGCGGGCTGATCAGCGGGGGGCGGAGACGGTTACCCGCCGGCGGCCCGCGGCGCGCCGGCCTCCGGCGCCACGGTGCCGATCTCGCGGGCGATGAAGTTCTCCAGGTCGAACAGGTTGTGCCCGGCGCGGTCGGCGACCCGCAGCAACCGGGTCATCACGGCGACCTCCTCGACCTGCTCACGCAGGAACCACTGCATGAACTGCTCGCCGAGGTGGTCACCTTCGTCACGGGCGGCACTGGTCAGCCTGCTGATCTGTTCGGTGACGGTGCGCTCTTGGTCGAGCACGAGGGCGAGCGCGTCGCGGGGGGCGTCGAAGCGGTTGCGCACCGCGTCCGTGCCCGGGATCTCGACGTTGACGGCGCGGTCGAGCAGGTACTGCACCATCATCATCGCGTGACGGCGTTCCTCGACGGCCTGGGCATAAAAGAACTTCGCCAATTGCGGGAAATCCCCACCGTCAAAATATACGGCGACGGCGACGTATTGCTGCGCGGCGGTGAATTCGTGGTAGATCTGCTCCTGGAGCAGCGCGTGGAATTTCGACGTGTGGTTATCAATCTCGGACATGAATCCGATAATACCGAGGTCAGACCCGGTTTGCATCCAAGGTACACCTTACTCAGGGCAGCTTTGCCTAAGTAAAGATAGGATTGCCTGATATCACGTTAGCGGCTGCCGATAATTTCGAATGTACTTCAATTATCGGCTCCCATTGTCGGCGGTGCGTCACGGCTCAACTCATCGAATAGCCGTGCGGCCTGCTGGTGGTCCCACACCACCACCTCGCCGGCCTCGGTATAAGTGAACTCGCCGACGGGAACGGTCAGCATCGTGGTGGGACCGCGCAGCGCCCAGCCGAGTGCGGCCAGGTCCAGGACGCCGGCGCCGGCGTCGACGGTCATCGCGTGCACGGCGGCGTTCGGCACGGTGTACCAGCGCAGTGGGTTGAGCCAGACGGTCGGGTCGGTGACGCGGGCCAGCAGCGCGGACAGAAACAGTCGCTGGTGGTCCATCCGGTCCAGGTCGGCGCGCGGTGTGGCGCGGCTGCGCACGTAGCCCAGTGCGGCCTCGCCGGCCAGCTTTTGGCAGCCGGCCGGCAGGTTCAGCCCGGCCAGCGGGTCGTCGATCGGCTCGTCCGGGCACAGCACGACCCCGCCCAGGGCGTCGACGAGCGTGGCGAAGCCGCCGAACCCGATCTCGATGTAGTGGTCCAGCCGCAGGCCGGTGGTCTGCTCGACGGTGCGGGCCAGCAGCGGTGCTCCCCCCAGCGCGAACGCGGCGTTGATCTTGTCGTAGCCATAGCCGGGAATGGGCACATACGAGTCGCGCGGGATGGACACCACCGTGGTGGGCGTGGAACCCGTCGCCGGTAGGTGGATGAGCAGCATCGTGTCGGTGCGGCCGTTGCCGACGTCGCCGCCGGTGGTCAACTGCTGCTGCTGTGCGGCGCTGAGTTCGGCACGACTGTCGGAACCGACGAGCAGCCAGGTGGTACCGCGGCCTTGCTCCGGACGGTCGGGGTAGCCGGTGAACACCGCGGCACGTTGCAGCGCGGTGTCGAGCCAGGCGGCGCCGCCGACCAGGCCGGCGATGCCGAGCAGCACCACCAGCATGGCGAGCACGGCCAGCCGCCGCGGCCACGAGCGCCGTCGTCGGCGTGCCGGCCGGGGTGGTGCCGGCGGCTGTCGCGTCACCGGCGGCGCCGGACGCTGGGGCGGTGCCGCGCGCTGTGGTGCCGGGCGCTGGGGTGCCGCACGAAGCGGTGCCGGAGGCCCGGGCGGGGGGTGGCGGTGCAGCAGCGGCGGCGGCTCGCGCGGTGGCGGGGGCGGCGGTTGCCGCTGCCAGGACCGCCCCGGCCCGCCGGGTCTGCGATCGCCGTTCACCAGGCCAATCTACGCACTCGGGATCTGCGCGGCGGCCCTCGCCGTCGCGTGGCGGCTACACGAAAAAACGCCCCCGAATGGGTGACAAACACCATTGGCGAGGGCCGGTCCGCGCCCGGACGATGGTTTTACCCACCCGTCGATGCCGACCCGGATCGACGACAGCCCGCCGACCACGAAAGGACCGCGAGCTGAACGGATCGGCATCGAGCCCGGTGTGTCGATCCTTCCCGATTCCTGCTGGCCCGGAGCTGATTCCGCCTCCGGTTGGTGACGGCCGCTTTCACGCCGAGCGCGACGGCAGCGAACACATCCGATATGGACGGAAGGAAACACCCCGGTGCCCGATGAAAGCACTGGCGAGCAACGCACCGACTCGCCTGCCACCGCCAAACTGCGCATCCGCCAGGTCTATGACAGCGAGACGAAATTGTCCTGGGTCCTGGCTGGTTTGGCGGGGCTGCTGGGTGCTACGGCGTTCACCCACTCCGCCGGCTACTTCGTCACCTTCATGACCGGCAACGCGCAGCGCGCGGTGATGGGCTACTACGCCGAGGACGACTGGGCCGCGTCATCGCCCTGGCTCGCGCTCTCGGCGGCGTTGCTGCTGGTGGCCTTCGTGGCGGGCGTGATCAGCGCGTCGCTGTGCCGGCGCTACTTCTGGCCGACCCGACCGCATTCCACCACGGTATTGACTACGCTGGCACTGGTACTCGCCACGCTGCTGGACGGGTTCCTGCTCGGCGGACCGGAGCTTCCGCTGCCATTCTTCCCGATCGTCCTGATGACGTTCGGCATCGGCGCGTTGAACGCAACCTTCATCGACAAGAAGGGCGAGGTGTCGATCCCGCTGAGTTATGTGACCGGCACGCTGGTGAAGATGGGCCAGGGCATCGCGCGGCACCTCCTCGGCGTCGACGAGATCACCGCCTGGCTGGGCTACTTTCTGCTGTTCGGGTTTTTCGTGCTCGGCGCCGGGATCGGTGGGGCTATCGGGATGGTCGCCGGTGGTACCTACATGCTGGCGATCGCCAGCCTGATCTGCGCGCTGACCACCGTGTACACCTTTTTCTACGCCGACCGTCGTCAGCTGTTCCAATAAGTCGCACCCAAACTCGGGCCTCACGTTTTCTCAGGTGGCGTTAGCGCTATTCCCATCAACTTGTTATGTTGAACGCGCCCGTTTCGGCCACCATCGCGGAAAGAGGTCTACCCAGGATGACTCGCGAGCCCAGGCCGAAGCGGAATCGTCGGGTTGTCGGTCTGGGTACCGCAGCGGGGGCCTTGCTGGCGTTCGGCGTGACAGCCCCGGCCGCGGTACCGGTCGCCTCCGCCGAGAGCTTCGACGACGCGTTCGAGCTGGCATCGGCGCCGTTGATCGGTGAGGCCACCGGCGGGACGGACTGGGCCGCGGTCTTCGATCCGGCGTCGTGGGAGGCGTTCTTCGGGCAGCCGGACTTCGATGGGCTGCTGCCCGGCGCGGCAGCCGCGGAGCCGAGCCTGTTCGCCCCGGACCTGACGGCGTTGATGCACGACTGGGTCTACACCCCGCTGTACACCGGTATCGATGGCTTGGTCAGCAGCGCCTGGATGGCGCCGGTCGTCGACGGGCTGAACCAGCTCAGTGCAGCGTTCGGGCTGGGTCTGATGATCGGCGACGGCACGGCCGGCACGGCGGAGTCCGCCGCCGGTGGTGCGGGCGGCTGGTTGTTCGGTGACGGCGGGGCCGGCTGGGACAACAGCGCGGCCAACGGCGTCGGTGGCGCAGGTGGTGCGGCCGGGTTCTTCGGCAACGGCGGCGCCGGCGGCGCCGGGGGCGAGGGCGGCGCCGGTGGTGTCGGCGGGGCCGGCGGCTGGTACATGGGTGTCGGGGGCGCCGGCGGCTCCGGTGGCGACGGGCTGATCGGTGGCAACGGCGGCGACGGTGGTCTGGGCAGAGGATGGGCGCTGGGCGTCGGCGGGGTCGGTGGCGACGGCGGCGACGGCACCCACATCGGCGGCAACGGCGGCGACGGCGGCAACGGCTCGATCTGGTTCGGCGGCGGCGGCGACGGCGGCAACGCCGGCAACGGCGTCTACCACGGGCCGGGCGATCTGCCCGGCCTGGGCGGGGCCGGTGGCCTCGCCGGAGCGCTGGGCACCCACGGCGCGGTCGGCAACTTCGGCACGCTGGACGGCGCCCCGGCGCGGGGCCCGGCCGAACTGGCCACCGCCGGTAACTGGATCGTCGACCAGGACGGCCGGGTGGTCATCCTGCAGGGTGTCAACCAGGTGTACAAGTCGCCGCCACTCTCGCCCGGCGGCAACGGCTTCGGCGACGACGACGCGGCGTTCCTGGCCGCCAACGGCTTCACCGCGGTGCGGCTGGGGGTCTACTGGTCGGAGATCGAGCCGCAGCCCGGGGAGTACAACTGGGCCTACCTCGACTCGGTGAAGGAGACCATCGAGACGCTCAAGGCGCACGGCATCGTCAGCGTCATCGATATGCACCAGGACCTCTACAACGTGCAGATCGGTGGCCACGGCGCACCGGACTGGGCGACGCTATTCAACCCGGGCGACAACGACGCCAGCCAGCCGTTCCCGTTCGCCTACGCCCTCAACCCCGCGCAGAACCAGGCTTGGGATGCCTTCTGGGCCAACGAGAAAGTCGACGGCGTCGGGCTGCTGAACCATTACTCCCGGATGTGGCAGCAGGTCGCCGACCACCTGGGCGGTACGCCGGGCGTCGCCGGCTACGAGATCATGAACGAGCCGTGGCCCGGTACCCCGTGGCTGGGCAGCTTCCTCGGCAACGCCCACTTCGACCGCGAGACGCTGACCCCGTTCTACGACCAGGTGACCTCGGCGATCCGGTCGGTCGACCCGAACACCACGGTGTACTACGAGCCGAATGTGCTGTTCGGCAACGCAACCGCGGTGACCAACATCGGCCCCGTCGACGACGACAACACCGTGTTCGCGTTCCACGACTACTGCATCTTCGACGCCCTGGGCGGTGGCGGCGCGTTCGGCTGCTCGCTGTGGGACGGGATGATGATGAGCGGCGCCCAGCACTACATCGACCGCTACGACGTCCCGGGAATGGTCACCGAGTTCGGCGCCACCCGCAACCTCGACACCATCGCCAGTCAGCTGAACTCGATCGACCCGCACAAGTTCGGCTGGCTGTACTGGGGCTACACCAACGAGGCGGGCTCGCTGGTGCACGACACCAACCTGCCGCCGGTCGGCGACAACGTCGACGAGGCCGTGGTGGCGACGCTGGCCCAGCCGTACCCGCAGGTGATCGCCGGCGTTCCGAACAGCTGGTCGTTCACCGGCGGCGTCTTCTCGTTCAGCTACTCCACGGCGATGGCCGACGGCTCGGGCAGCTTCGGCGCCGGGTCGGAGACTCGGATCTCGATCCCGGAGATCCAGTTCCCGGACGGCTACCAGGTCAGCGTCACCGGCGGCGAGGTGGTGTCGGCGGACAACGCCTCGGTGCTGGTGATCGAATCGGTCGCCGGGGCCGGCACCATCACCGTCACCGTCAGCCCCGCCGCCGCCGGGTAGCGAAGTATCAGTGCAGCCAGCCCAGCTGATCAGCGAACAGCGAGTACCCGACGAAGGCGACGGTGTCGATCAGGCCGTGGGCCAGGACCAGCGGCCACAGCCGGCCGGTGCGCTGCCAGGCGTAGCCGAACACCAGACCCATCGCGACGTTGCCCAGCCCCGCGCCGAACCCCTGATAGAGGTGATAGGCGCCGCGCAGTAGCGCCGACCCGGCCAGCGCCACCGCCGGGGGCACCCGCAGCTGCCGCAGCCGGGTCAGCAGGTAGCCGACGACGATCACCTCTTCGGCGAAGCCGTTGGCGAAAGCGATCACGATCAGCATGGGGGCGCGCCACCAGGTGTCGTCGACCGCCGCGGGGATGACGTCGGCGTTGAGACCCAGCGTCCGCGCCAGCAGATACAGGCCCACTCCGGGCAGCCCGATCAGGGCGGCCAGCCCGAGGGCGCCGGCCAGATCAGTGCGGCGGGGCAACCGGTCCAGCCCGATACACCCCGGCCGGTAGCCGCTGCGCCACAACAGATACAGCGCCAGGGCACCCCAGGCGAACAGCTGTGCGGCCCAGGCCGCGTTGAGGCCGAAGTCGATGAAGTCGAAGTACGACCGGCGCGGGTTCAGCGGGATCCGCTGGGCGCTGAGGTCGCGCAGCACCGCGTCGGTGAGTTGCAGAATCGCGGTGACGGCGCTGAGCCCGAAGGTGACCGCCAGCACCACGGCGACTTCCAGGCGCAGTGCGCGTCGCTGGTCCGCCGGCTCGGTCACCCCGACACGGTATAACCGCTGGATCGATGGCGGGAACCTGCTTCGCGCCGCTTCGCCGCGCTCGCAATCCCCGCTACGGGCGACGGGGCTGCAGTCCGTTGAGGAACGGGCAGCCCAGCAGTGCGCGCACCGCCCGGTTCAGGCTCAGTACGTCCTCGACCGGCCGCGGGAAGCTCAGCCGCACGTCGTGGTCACCATCGGCGGCCTCCACTCGCAGCCACATCCCGTGGCGGTCCACCGCGAGCGGGCGGGGCCGGCCGCGGCGCAGTTGCGGCGGCAACTTGGTGGTGGCCAGCCGGGCGATCAGTTCGGGGTGCGCCGAATCCAGGTGCTGCAGCCAGTGCGCCTCGATCGCGCAGAACGGGTCGGGGCGGGCCGCCAGCAGCTCATCGACGGCGACCGCCTCGGCCCCCGTGGCATCGGCCAGCACCGCCGAGTCCGGGGTGAGCCGCAGCAGCGCGTAGCTGACGTCGGTGGGGGCCGCGGGCTCGGAGGGCCGGGCCGTCGAACGCGGGGAGATCACCTGCAGCAGCGCCGGGTTGGGGTTGACCGCGGCGATGCGGTCGAGCAGGGCGGGGATCTCGGGCTCGGGGACGGTCACCAGTCGGCCGCGAATCCACGCCAGCGCGCGGACCCGTTCGCGCAGCCGTAGCGGTGCGTGGTCGGTCAGCTCCAGCATCGCCGCCACCCCGGTGGCGGCAGCCTCGGCGACCGGATCGCCGACGGGAACCGCCACCACCATGGACCCGTCCGGCAACAGCTGGCACACCGGTGCGTTGACCGGCGCGGCGCCGGCGGAGTCGGCGATCGCCAGCAGTGCCTGGCCGCGGACGCAGGCGCTGCGGATCCGCTCCGCGGACGTCGGGACGGTTACCGCTGTGGTGGTGGCCATCGATCACCCTTTCCGTAAGTGAGGTAAGCCTAACTTAATTAACCGTCGGGTCCGGCGCAACCGTTTCGTGGATTCCTGCGTAGCGCCGCGCCCGGGAGCGGCCGCCCCGAATCGCCGCGGCCGATAGGGTTGAGCGGTGACCCGCATCAGCTATCTCGGCCCGGCGGGGACCTTCACCGAAGCGGCGCTGCTCGCGTTGACCGGCGCCGGATTGGTTCCCGGCTGTGGCCATCACGACCATCGCGCCGTGCCGGCCGAGACCACCCCGGCCGCGCTGGACGCGGTGCGTACCGGCGCCACCGAGTACGCCTGCGTGCCGATCGAGAATTCGATCGAGGGCGGTGTGACGCCCACCCTGGATGGCCTCGCGGTCGGCTCGCCGCTGCAGATTTTCGCCGAGACCACCCTCGAAGTCGCGTTCTCGATCGTGGTGGCGCCGGGGCGGGCGCCCGCCGACATCCGCACGGTGGCCGCCCACCCGGTGGCCGGCTCCCAGGTGCGGCGCTGGTTGGCCGAGCACCTCCGGCAGGCCAACATCGTGCCGGCGAACTCCAATGCCGCTGCCGCGCAACAGGTCTGCGACGGAGAGGCAGATGCCGGCGTGAGTACCGCGCTGGCCGCGCAGCAGCGCGGGCTGGTCACGCTGGCCGACGGTGTCATCGACGAGCCCAACGCGCGGACCCGCTTCGTGCTGGTGGGCACGCCCGCACCGCCGCCGCGACGCACCGGCGCCGACCGGACATCGGTGGTGCTGCGGCTGGACAACGCGCCCGGCGCCCTGGCTGCCGCGCTGACCGAATTCGGCAGCCGCGGAATCGATCTGACCCGGATCGAGTCGCGTCCGACGCGCACCGAGCTGGGCACCTACCGGTTCTTCCTGGACGCGGTGGGCCACATCGACGATCCCGCCGTCGAGGCGGCGCTGCAGGCGCTGCGTGGCAGCTGCGCCGACGTGCGGTACCTGGGCTCCTGGCCCGCCGGGCGGTGCGACGGAGTGGAGGCGAAGACATGAGCGGCCGGCTGGTGCTGCTGCGGCACGGTCAGTCCTACGGCAACGTCGACCGTCGGCTCGACACCCGCCCGCCCGGGTCCGAGCTGACGCCGTTGGGCCGGGATCAGGCCCGGGCGTTCGCCGGCAACGGTCTGCACCGTCCCGCGCTGGTCGCCCATTCGGTGGCGCTGCGCGCTGCCCAGACCGCCGTCGAGGTCAGTGGACCTTTCGGCGTGACCGCCCGCGCCATCGAAGGAATTCACGAGGTGCAGGCCGGTCATCTGGAGAACCGCAACGACGACGACGCGATCGCCGAGTTCAACGCGATCTATCAACGCTGGCACAGCGGGGAGACCGGCGTCGCGTTGCCCGGCGGCGAGACCGCCGAGCAGGTGCTGGACCGGTACCTGCCCGTCGTCACCGAGCTGCGGATGCGTTACCTCGACGACGACGACTGGACCGGAGACATCGTCGTGGTCAGCCATGGCGCGGCGATCCGGCTGGCGGCCGCCACGCTGGCGGGTGTGGACCGCAGCTTCGCGCTGGATCACCACCTCGACAACGCCGAGGCGGTGGTGCTGTCGCCGATCACCGACGGCCGGTGGAGCTGTGTGCAGTGGGGCTCACTGACGCCGCCGTTCTATCCCGAACCCGATGCCGACCCGGTCGGCGACGCGCTGCGCTCCGACACCGACCCGATGGGCTAGGCGATCGCAAGCGCGGCGGAGCTTGCGGAGCCGGGCGCCTGGGGGCACCTCCCGCTTGCGGGGGAGGGTCGCCGCGTTGGGTCAGATCGCCAGCGCGTGGACCTCGGCGCAGCGGCAGCCGACCGCCTCGCAGTCGACCGCGAACGAATGCGCCATCAGCTCGCCGGGGCAGCCGTCCTCGGTGCACTCGGCGGTGTACAGCACGTGGTGGATGAGCGTGCCGTGGCAGTGCTCCAGCCCCGCCCGGCAGGCTCGGCAGTGGTCATCCATGGGTCGTTCATAGCACTGCCTGCCGACAGCATCGTTCTGCCGCGCCGCGGCCCCGCTGTTCAACCCCAGCCGAGTTCGTGCAGCCGGTCGTCGTCGATGCCGAAGTGGTGGGCGATCTCGTGGATCACGGTGATCCGCACCTCCTCGACGACCTCGTCATCGGAGCCGCACATCTCCAGCAGCGCGTCCCGGTAGATCGTGATGGTGTCCGGCAGCGACCCGGCGTAACTGGAGTCCCGCTCGGTCAGCGCCACCCCTTCGTAGAGCCCGAGCAGGTCGGGCTCCTCGGCGTTGCGGCCCTCCACCAGGATGACGACATTGTCGAAGGCGGCGGCCAGCTCGGCGGGAATCAGATCCAGCGCGTCGGAGACGAGGTCGTCGAACCGGCGCGGGTCCATCTGCACACTCACCGCGGCTGGCTACCGGCGGGCAATTGGTTCAGCCGCTCCGCGGGAATCGACGGCGGCGGCACCGGGGGCTGGCCGTTGATCAGCAGCGGTCCGCGGGCACTGTTGATCAGGGCCGCCCAGCCGCCGTTGCCCAGCGTGGCGCCGAGGCTGCACGCCACCTCGCGGCTGCCCGCCGACCAGCTGGGCAGGGAGATGGTGGCGTAGGTCAGCGTCAGCGTCGTGTCGCGCAACTGCACCGGCGCCAGGAAGGCATCGGTGAGCCGGGTGCAGGTCTCCTTGATGAACGCGTCCTGCTCGGGTTCGGGAGGCAGGCCGTCGGGGAACCGCTCCGCCAGATTGACGGTGCCGGTGACCTCTTTGGTGTGGGGTGCGGCGCAGTCCACCGGAACGTCGTTGGGCTGGTTGGTGGCCGGGTCGATGCCCAGGCAGGTGCCCGGCGGCCAGATCTTGGACTGGTCGATGTCGGCGACCTTGCCGGTGAAGGCGATCTGCTGGCCGCCCACGCCGGGAAGCTGCAGGCCACACAGCATTCGGCGCTCACCATGCTGGCGCCAGGCCCGCTCGCCGGCCCACAGCATGCTGGCGACGAACTTGCTGTGCGGGTCGAACTTCGGGCCGAGGTAGCGGCGCACCGAGGACTCGCACTGCTCCTGGGTGATCTGCTCGATGCGGGCCGTGGACGGTGGCGGGGCCTCCGGGCCGTACTCGGCGCCGGGGAACATCTTCATGTCCACCGGCCCGGCGACCTCGAACTTGTGCTCCTCGGCACAGCTGACCACCGTCGCGCCGTCCAGGTCGTCCTCCGGCCAGTTCAGGCAGTCGCCGGCTACCGCGCGGTCGATCGCCTCATTGCCCTTGCCGATACCCATCCCCAGCCCGGGCCCGGGGCCCTTGCCGCTCGCACCGGATGGCGGCTCGGCCCTCAACTGGCCGAGCAGCCCGCCGTGCCCCTCGTCCAGCACCGGAACCACGGTGACCAGCCCGGCGATCAGCAGCCCGCCCAGCGCGGTCAACAGCAGGGTGCGGCGGGTTGCGGTCGCCTGCAGCGTGCGCCGCCACGACACCCGCTTGGCGGGTGGATTTTCCTGGTCGGCTGCCTTCGACATCCGGTCCATTCTGACAGGCAGACAGCCGCACGTGACAAATGATGCGAAAGTGATGGCCGCGGACCGGGCTGGCCCTGGTTGTAGGGTTGCGCCGTGATCGACCTGAC
This sequence comes from Mycobacterium sp. pW045, assembly GCF_041287085.1. NCBI lineage: Bacteria > Bacillati > Actinomycetota > Actinomycetes > Mycobacteriales > Mycobacteriaceae > Mycobacterium > Mycobacterium sp. pW045. The sequence continues at coordinate 55,606 of NZ_JBGGKU010000012.1, forward strand.
CCTGCTGCGTGAAGACCCCGACCGTGTCCGCCGCTCCCAGCTGGGCCGTGGCGAGGATCCGGCCCTGGTGGACGCCCTGCTGGCCGCCGACACCGCACGGCGCACCGCAATCTCGGCGGCCGACACCATGCGCGCCGAACAGAAGGCGGCCAGCCGGTCGGTCGGCGCGGCGTCGCCCGAGGAGCGTCCGGTGTTGCTGGCCCGGGCCAAGGAGCTGGCCGAGCAGGTCAAGGCCGCCGAAGCCGCCCAGGCCGAGGCGGAGGCGACGTTCACCGGAGCGCACATGGCGATTCCCAACGTCGTCATCGACGGGGTGCCCGCCGGCGGGGTGGACGACTACACGGTGCTCGACGTGGTCGGTGAGCCGCCGGCGATCGACAACCCGCGCGACCATCTGGAGCTCGGTGAGGCGCTGGGCTTGATCGACATGGGCCGCGGCGCCAAGGTGTCCGGGTCACGGTTCTACTTCCTGACCGGCGCGGGGGCACTGCTGCAGCTGGGCCTGCTGCAGTTGGCGCTGCGGCTGGCGGTCGAGAACGGTTTCACGCCGATGATCACCCCCGCGCTGGTGCGGCCCGAGATCATGTCCGGCACCGGGTTTCTCGGTGCGCACGCCGAGGAGGTGTACCGGCTCGAGGCCGATGACCTCTACCTGGTCGGCACCTCCGAGGTGCCGCTGGCCGGCTACCACGCCGACGAGATCCTGGATCTGTCCGGTGGGCCGCTGCGCTACGCGGGGTGGTCGTCGTGTTTTCGCCGGGAGGCCGGCAGCTACGGCAAGGACACCCGCGGCATCATCCGGGTGCACCAGTTCGACAAAGTCGAGGCGTTCGTCTACTGCCGGCCCGCCGAGGCCGAGGCCGAACACGATCGGTTGCTCGGCTGGCAGCGCGAAATGCTGGCCCGCATCGAGGTGCCCTACCGGGTGATCGACGTCGCCGCCGGCGATCTCGGCTCGTCGGCCGCGCGCAAGTTCGACTGCGAGGCCTGGGTGCCGTCGCAGGGCACCTATCGGGAGCTGACCTCGACGTCGAATTGCACGACCTTCCAGGCGCGCCGGCTGGCCACCCGCTACCGCGACGACAACGGCAAGCCGCAGACCGCGGCGACGTTGAACGGCACGCTGGCCACCACTCGGTGGTTGGTCGCGATCCTGGAGAACCACCAGCGGCCCGACGGCAGCGTGCGGGTGCCGGCGGCACTGGTGCCCTATGTCGGTGCCGAGCTGCTCGAGCCGGCGCGCCAGCGATAGCGCGGGTTCAGCCGATAGCGGCCGACGCTCAGCCGGTGAACAGTCGGCGGGAGCAGTCCAGCAGCATCCGGTGGAGCTCGTCGTTGGGGATGTCGGCCACCGTGGGATCGGCGGCCGCGCCGAGAATCCCGGGCAGCAGGACGGCGATCGTGACGAGGGTGGCCGGAGCGGGATCCGGCCCGGCCAGGATCGCCTGCAGCCGGCGCGAGGCGTCGCGGAACTCCCCGATGGCCTCGACGACCCCCGCGACGGCGGGGTCGGCGTGGACCAGGGCGGTGGTGCGGCGGTGCCGGACGGCCAGTTCGATGAGGCCGCTGATGGTGGCCTCGCGCTGCACCTGCGGGGACGGGATCGCCTCGGCGATCTTGACGACCCGGGCGATGTCCTCGAACACCGGCCGGAAGACGGCGACGACGATGTCGTCCTTGGAGTGGAACTGGTAATAGACCGCCGACTTGTTCACGCCGAGCCGGTCGGCGATCATCTGCAATGTCGTGCCGCTCACCCCATGCTCGGTGAACAGTGCCTGTGCGGCGTCGAGCACCCGGTCCCGCGCGAAACGCCGCGGCGCCACCGTCTTCGTCACCGCAATACCTCCCGGCCCGCCGGGCCATCGCCTGCGCGAGCCACAGTGAGCCACATCGCATAGTGGAACTAACTGACCGCTTGATTCTACTTTACTGTTCGTATAACTTCACCTAGGTCAAACGCAACCGCAGGTCTCGGGGGAAGGGAGCGTCGCCGATGCTGAAACCACAAGTCCACGAGTCGGCGGAACGCGCCCGATGCAAGCGCTGAAGCGCGGCTGGCTGCCACTGCTGATCGTGGTCGTGCTGGTGCTCGGCACGCTGACCGTGCTGCGGCTGCGGACCTTTTTCGGCGGTGAGGATTCCAGCCTCATCAGCACCAAGGTCGACGACACCAAGCCCTACAACCCGAAAGTCGTCACCTACGAGGTTTTCGGTGAACCGGGCGCGACCGCCGACATCAGCTACCTCGATCTCGACAGCAGGCCGCAGCGCGTCGACGACGCGGTGTTGCCCTGGGCGGTGACGTTGAGCACCACGTTGTCCGCGGTGTCGCCCAACCTCTACGCACAGGGCAAGGGCTCCACGCTGGGGTGTCGCATCAGCATCGACGACGAACTCAAGGACGAACGGACCGCCACCGGCGCCAGCGCCATGACCTTCTGTCTGGTCAAAGCCGCATGAGCGCGCAGCCGAACCCGCATGCCGGCGAGCGCGGCCGGATCGCCAAATGGATTCGGCGCCTGGCCATCCCGATCATGCTCGGCTGGATCGGGATCATTGTCCTGGCGAACGTGACCGTTCCGCAGTTGGAGCAGGTCGCCGAGACGGCCGCCGTGCAGATGACGCCCGAGGAGGCGCCGTCGATGATCGCGGTCAAACGTCAGGGCCAGCTCTTCGAAGAATTCAGCTCCAACAGCTCGGTCATGCTGGTGCTCGAGGGCGACGAACCGCTGGGCGCCGACGCTCATCACTACTACGACGAGATCATCGCCAAGCTCAAGACCGACACCGCCCACGTCGAACACATCCAGGACTTCTGGGGCGATCGCCTGACCGCCGCCGGGGCGCAGAGCCCCGACGGCAAGGCCGCATACGTGCAGATCTACACCGCCGGCAACCAGGGCGAGGCGTTGGCCAATGAGTCGGTCAAGGCCGTGCAGCAGGTGGTGGACAGCGTGACGGCCCCGCCGGGCGTCACCGCCTATGTGACCGGTGGTGCCGCGCTGGCGGCCGATCAGGACAAGGCCGGCACCCGCAGCATGCACGTCATCGAATCGCTGACGTTCGTGGTGATCATCACCATGATGCTGCTGGTCTACCGATCCATCACCACCGTGCTGCTGGCGCTGTCGATGGTGGTGACCGGGCTGATGTCGGCCCGCGGCATCGTCGCACTGCTGGGTTACCACAACCTGATCGGGCTCTCGCCGTTCGCGACCAGCCTGCTGGTGACGCTGGCGATCGCGGCCGCCACCGATTACGCGATCTTCCTGATCGGCAGGTATCAGGAGGCCCGCAGCGCCGGCGAGGACCGGGAAAGCGCCTACTACACCATGTTTCGCAGCACCGCGCATGTGGTGCTGGGGTCGGGGATGACGATCGCGGGGGCCACCATGTGCCTGCACTTCACCCGGCTGCCGTACTTCCAGTCGTTGGGCATCCCACTGGGTATCGGCATGACGGTCGTCGTCATCACCTCACTGACGATGGGGGCGGCGGTCATCTCGGTGGCCGGACGCTTCGGCACGCTGCTGGAACCCAAGCGGGCCAGCCAGGGCCGAGGCTGGCGCAAAATCGGTGCGGCCGTGAGCCGTTGGCCCGGGCCGATCCTGATCGCCGCCACGGCGACCACCATGATCGGCATCCTCGCCCTGCCCGGTTATGAGCCGGGTTACAACGACCGCGCCTACATGCCGGCCGACCTGCCCGCCAACCAGGGCTTCCTGGCCTCCGACCGGCATTTCCCCTCGGCGCGGATGAACCCCGAGATGCTGATGATCGAAACCGACCATGACGTGCGCAACTCGGCTGATTTTTTGATCATCGAGCGAATCGCCAAGCGCGTCACCGGCGTGCCCGGCATCTCCCGGGTCATGTCGATCACGCGGCCGCAGGGCATTCCGATGGAGCACTCCACGTTCGGCTACCTGCTCGGCATGCAGTCGGTGAGCCAGGAGATGACGCGGAAGTTCAACGAAGACCGCACCGCCGAGATGCTGGCGCAGGCCGAGGACATGCAGGGCCAGATCGACACCATGACCAAGATGATCGAGCTGATGGAGCAGATGAACGCCACCATGGGCCGCATGGTCGGCAAGATGCACCTGATGGTCTCCGACATCGAGGAACTGCGCGACAAGATCGCCAATTTCGACGACTTCTTCCGGCCGATGCGCAGCTATTTCTACTGGGAACCGCACTGTTTCGACATTCCGGTCTGTTATGCGCTGCGGTCGGTCTTCGATGCCATGGACGGTGTCGACACCATGACCGACGCCTTCAAGGGGATCATCCCGGACATGGACGCGATGGCCGCGCAACTGCCGCAGATGCTCACGTTGATGCCGCCGATGATCCAGATGATGAAGAACGCCAAGGCCATGATGTTGTCCACCTACGCCACCCAGAGCGCACTGGCCAAGCAGCAGGAGGAAGCCCAGGGGGATCCCGCCGCTATGGGGGAGGCGTTCGACAAGGCCCGCAACGACGACTCCTTCTACCTGCCGCCGGAGATCTTCGACAACGAAGAATTCCAGCGTGGCATGAAGATGTTCATACCCCCCAACGGTCACGGGGTGCGGTTCGTCATCACCCACGAGGGTGATCCGCTCAGCGCCGATGGGATCGAACACATCGACGCGATAAAGCTCGCGGCCAAGGAGGCGATCAAGACCACGCCGTGGGAGGGCTCCAAGATCTACGTCGGCGGTACCGCCGCGATGTTCAAGGACATGCAGGAGGGCTCCGATTACGACCTGATGATCGCCGGAGTGGCGGCGCTGTGCCTGATCTTCATCATCATGCTGATCATCACCCGTGCCGTGGTGGCCGCACTGGTGATCGTGGGTACCGTGGTGGTCTCGCTGGCCGGTGCCTTCGGCATGTCGGTGTTGGTGTGGCAGCACATCATCGGGCTGCCGGTTCACTGGATGGTGCTGGCCATGGCGGTGATCATCCTGTTGGCCGTCGGCGCCGACTACAACCTGCTGTTGGTGTCGCGGCTGCGGGAGGAGATCCACGCCGGGCTGCACACCGGCATGATCCGGGCCATGGGTGGCAGTGGGTCGGTGGTGACCGCCGCCGGACTGGTGTTCGCCTTCACCATGATGACGATGGCGGTGAGCGAACTCCGGGTGATCGGACAGGTCGGCACCACCATCGGCATGGGGCTGCTGCTCGACACGTTGATCATCCGCTCATTCATGACGCCGTCGATCGCCACGCTGCTCGGGAAGTGGTTCTGGTGGCCGCAGGTGCCGCGGCTGCGGCCGCCGCCGTCACCGTGGCCCGCACCGCCGCAACGGGATCCGCATGAGGCGCTGGTGGAATCCGGCGGCGGATCCCACCGGAAGTGGTGAGCGTCCTCAGGTCAATGGCGCCATGATCCGCCGTGCGGTGTCGAGCAGGATGCTGTGCAGCTGCTCGTCGTCGATGTCCTCGAGTTCGGGATCGGCTGCGGTGGTGAAGGTTCCGGCCAGCAGTGTGGTCGTGATGATGCGGTCCTCCGCGGTCGGGGAGGGGCCTTGCAGGAGTGCCGCCGCCGCATCGTGGGTCGCCATGAAGTCCTCGCGTGAGCGCACCGCGTATTCCACGGCGCGGTCGTAGAACAGGAAGGTGAGCCGGCGGTATCGCACCGCCAGCTCGACCACGCCGCTGACCGTCACGTCACGCTTGCCCTGCTCGGTCGGCATCGCCTCGGCGATCTTGATCACCCGCACGATGTCGTCGAACATCGGTTCCACCAGGGCCATCACGATGTCGTCGCGGGAACGGAATTGGTAGTACACGGCCGGTTTGCTCACGCCCAGCCGGTCGGCGATCATCTGCAGCGAGGTGCCGCCCACGCTGTGCTCCATGAACAGGTCCAATGCCGCCTGCACTACTCGCTCGCGCGCGGAACCGCGCGGCGCCACCGGCTTGGCCACGACATCCCTCCCGTCGTCGCGGCCAGCCTAGCGCGCGGGGGTTTTCGACAGCGGTCCTGCTACGCGGTTGCCGTGGCGTGGCGACGCTGGCGTTCCATGGTCGCGAAGTAGAAGGCGTAGGCGAACGCGCAGCTGGTGAACAAGCTCGACACGAAGTACAGCCACGGGTGCCGCAGGCCCCGCCGGTAGCCGTCCACGACGGTGAACAGCGGCAGCAGAATGACGTTGATGATGGTGTAGTCCTGGCTGGCCGAGCCGGCAGCCGGGTTGGTGTACATCAGCTGGATGTACTGGGTCCAGCTGCCCGGCCCCCAGATCGGGTTGTGGTTGGGGCCGCCGGCGTACTCGTTGACGAAGCGGATGTTGAAGTACCACCCCAGCCCGATCGAGGCGATGCCGATCACGTAGTACACCACCTCCATCGGCGAGAACTGTCCGCCCTGAGGTGGTTTCGCGAAGACCGCGCGGTTGGCCGCCACGATCCAGCCGACGGTCGCCAGGCCCAGCACTGCGTGCACGAGGAGCGAGATCATGCGCTCAGTGTCTCCACGGCTGGCAAGTTTTGTCAATATTGTCATTCTGGACGGGCCTGGCGCTGCGGTACGTTTAGCCGCATGCCCCGAGCGCCGCAGACCGCGCGCAGCGAACGCACCCGCGAAGCGCTGCGCCAGGCCGCGCTGGTGCGGTTCCTGGCCCAGGGCGTCGAGGACACCTCCGCCGAGCAGATCGCCGCCGACGCAGGCGTGTCGCTGCGCACCTTCTATCGCCACTTCACCTCCAAGCACGACCTGCTGTTCGCTGACTACGACGCCGGCCTGCAGTGGTTTCGCAGCGCCCTGGCGGACCGGCCACCGGGCGAGCCGATCATCGAGTCGGTGCAGGCCGCGATCTTCGCCTTCCCCTACGACGTTGAGGCGGTGACCCGCATCGCCGCGCTGCGCGCCGATGAACTCGACCCCGAGCGGATCGTGCGGCACATCCGGCAGGTCGAGGCCGACTTCGCCGACGCGGTGGCCGAACGGCTTCGGGCCACCGGCGGTTCAGCGAGGCCCGACGGCGGAGGGGCGAAGCCGGGACCGCCCCATGAAACAGCCGGCGACCCACTGCGAGTCGCGGTGACGGCTCGCTGCATCGCCGCGGCGGTGTTCGCCGCGATGGAGGTCTGGATGCTCGGAGAGGATCGTTCGTTGGCTGAGCTGGCCCGGATGTGCCGGACCGCGCTGGATTCGCTGGCCAACCGCTAGTTACGTCAATATTGACAAAACCTTGCCCGCCGTGTCAGCCTCGGCTCGACGGAAGGCGGGTGCTGGGGTGTGGTCCAAGGCCGATTACGACGCGATCGTCATAGGCGCCGGGCACAACGGGTTGGCGGCGGCGCTCATCCTGCAGCGCGCCGGCCTGCGCACGCTGTGTTTGGAGGCTGGGCGTTACCCCGGCGGGATGGCCTCGACGGTGGAGTTGTTCGACGGCTACCGGTTCGAGATCGCCGGTTCGGTGCAGTTCCCGACGTCGGCCGCGGTCAGTGCCGAGCTGGGTCTCGATGCCCTGGAGAGCATCGATCTCGAGGTGATGTCGGTGGCGATGCGCGGCGTCGGCGACGACCCGCTGATCCAGTACACCGACCCGATGAAGCTGTTCACCCACCTGTCCGAGGTGCACGGCGCCGAGGCGGTCAACGGCATGGCCGGACTGCTGGCCTGGAGCCAAGCCCCCACCCGGGCGCTCGGCCGCTTCGAGGCCGGCCGCCCGCCGAAGACTCTCGATGAGATGTATGCCTGCGCCACTAACGAATTCGAACGATCCGCCATCGACGACATGCTGTTCGGCTCGGTCACCGACGTGCTCGACCGGTACCTGCCCGACCGGGAGAAGCATGCCGCGCTGCGCGGTTCGTTCACCGTGCTGGCCGTCAACACGCTCTACCGCGGGCCGGCCACCCCCGGCAGCGCCGCCGCGCTGGCCTACGGACTCGGCGTTCCCGACGAGAACACCGTGCTGATGAAGAAGCTGCGCGGTGGCATCGGGGCGCTCACCCGGCAGCTGTGCGACACCTTCACCGATCTGGGCGGTGAGCTGCGGCTGCGCACCAAGGTTTCCGAGATCGTCGTCGCAGCCGGCCGGGTGACCGGGGTGTGCACCGAGGCCGGGGAGAGATTGACCGCGCCGGTGGTGGTCTCGGCCGTCGCCCCCGACCTCACCATCACCGGGCTCCTCGACCCGGCCGCCGTGCCCGACGACGTGCGCGCCCGCTACGCGCGCACCGATCACCGCGGCTCGTACCTGCAAATGCATTTCGCCCTCGACGAAGCCCCGGAGTTCGCCGCGCCGTATGAGGCGCTCAACGACCCCGCCATGCAGGCCTCGCTCGGGATCTTCTGCACGCCCGAGGAAGTGCAGCAGCAGTGGGAGGATGCGCGGCGCGGCGTCGTGCCGGCCGATCCGACCGTCGTGCTGCAGATCCCGTCGCTGCACGATCCCGGCCTGGCCCCGTCGGGGAAGCACGCCGCGTCGGCGTTCGCGCTGTGGTTCCCGATCGAGGGTGATGGGAATTACGGTGAGATGAAGGTCGAGATGGGCCAGCGGGTGATCGACAAGATCACCCGGCTGGCACCGAATTTCGAGCGCAGTATCAGCCGGCACACCACCTTCACCCCGCGCCATATGGGCACCATGTTCGGCGCCCCCGGCGGCGACTACTGCCACGGCCTGCTCAATCCGGACCAGATCGGCCCCAACCGGCCCGGCGCGAGGGGCTTTGTCGGGCAACCACTCCCGATCGACGGCTTGTACCTGGGCAGTGCAGGTTGTCATGGCGGTCCCGGGATCACGTTCATCCCGGGCTACAACGCGGCGCACGCGGTGCTGGCCGACCGCTGAGCACGCGCGCGAATCAGCGATCCAGCAGCCCGTCGAGCAACTCCCGGAACTCGTCGGGCCGTGCCGGGGTGAAGGCCGGGGTGGGCCAGCCGGGCACATCCAGAGTGATCAGCGTGCTGCGCAGTGGCCGGTGCACATCCAGCGGCAGCCAGCGCCGCAGATCCGAGCTGCCCCAGATCCGGAACCGGTGAGCCACGCCCAGTGACTCGGCTCGGTAACCCCGCACCGCGCTCAGCGGGATCACCTTCGATGTGCCGGACGGAAAGTGATAGCGGCGCAACGTGATCGCCTGCCGATCCAGCAGCACCTTGCCGTCGTCGTAAACGTCGCTCACAGCTTCTCGCAGCGCAACTCGTGGCCCCTGGCGGTCAGGCAGCGTCCGGTGTTCAGATCCCATTGCCAGCCGTGCTGGTTACAGGTCAGCGTGTCGCCGTCGACCACCCCGAACTTCGACAGGTCGGCCTTCATGTGCGGGCAGCGGCGCTGAATCTGCCAGCCGTCCAGGGTGATCGTCGCCGAGTCGTCGTGGCTTTCGCCGAACCAGCCGTCGGCGTAGACGATCCGGTCCTCGGTGAGGCACTTGAAGAACGTGTAGAGGTATTCGTTGTAGCCGCCGACCCGCCACGCCTTGAAGCGGGTCGACAAGAAGATGGTGTTGACCCAGTCGGGTTCGTTGTCGCGCAGCACGGTGCGCACCAACTCGGGCGGAATGCCGAAGCCGTACCGGAATTTCTCGCCCGGAACCGGCTCGCGCACCATGCGTTTGGGAAAGTCCAGCACCACGGTCTCGGTATGCGCGCCCCCGCGGTGATCCCGCCCGTCGAGCACCAGTTCGACCGGGTAACCGATGCCGTCGCAGATCTCGTTGCTGCTGGCCATGATCGGCTCGAACAGTGCACGCAACCCGTCGAGCATCGCCGGGCCGGCCGCCGGCGCCCAGGACGCCTTCTCGGCGGCCAGCACCGGCGCCATCCGATCGGCGTAGCCGGCGATGTAGTCGGCTTTGCCGGCTGTGAAGATCGTCTCGACGTCGTCGACCGGATGGGTCAGCGAATCCAGTTGTGCCCCGGTGAAATCCGCGGTGGTGCCGGGAACCATCAGCAGCCCGCCGTCGTGGCCGTTGCGCCGCAGTTGGTCCAGGAACACCAGCTGGTCGGGGAAGATGTTGGCCGGATCGCCGTGATCGTCGTTGAGATGGCGTAACTCGGAATCCAGAAAGCACGGCGGGCCGGCCGAGGGCACCACCCATCGGGCGCCGACGTGGGCGACGTACTGCCGGGCGCGGTCCATCTGGCGTTGCCGCTTCTGGGTGCCGAACGCCTCCTTCGCGCGGGCCGGCATGTCGTAGACCATCGGGTACCAGATCGCGCCTGAGTACTGCAGCAGGTGGACGTCGATGGTGCCGAAGGCCGTCAGCACGTCCAGGTCGATCGGACGCGAGTCGTTCATGTTGAAGACGGTGGTCACCCCGTCGCAGACCACCAGCCCCGAGTCGCCGATCGGACCGTCGGCCGGGGCGCGCAGCGCGATGATCATCACGTCCAACTCGCCCTTGGGGCCCGTCACGGTGTGCCGCACCGAGTCGGAGGTCTCGAAGAACCGGTGAAAACCCAGCGCCTCCAACTCCCGGCGCAGGTCGGGCACCGGATAGTCGGGCAGCAGCACCACCGCGTCCTTGTTGACGTGGGCCGCCAGGTGCCGCGGGTCGAAGTGGTCGTGGTGCAGATGCGAGATGTAGAGGTAGTCGCAGTCGCCCAGGGTGTCCCAGTCCAGCGCGGAGTTGTCGGGGAACGGGAACCACGACGCGAAGTAGGCGGGGTTCACCCACGGGTCGCACAGAATGCTGCCCGCGGCGGTGTCGATCCGGAAGCCGGCGTGTCCGACGCTGGTGACCCGCACTTGCACCTTCCCGACGCTGTAACCGATACCTCCCGAGCTTAACGGCGGGGCGCCCGTCGGCATCGCCGAGGCGGTCGAAGCAGGTCGCCGTAATGACCCGGGCGAAGCGGGTCGCCCTATGACCTAGGCTGGACGACTGTGGAGCCGTGGTACGGGAGTGTCGCTACCGTTGCGCGCACGTTGTGGCGCTTCCAGGGGGTGAAGATCACCGTCACCGGTGCGGAGCACGTGCCCGCCAGCGGCGGCGCCGTGGTGGCGATCAACCACACCGGCTACCTCGACTTCGCGTTCGCCGGGCTGGCCGCCTACGACAACCGGCCGCGGCGCCGGGTGCGGTTCCTGGTCAAGCAGGAGATGTTCGACAACCGGTTCGTCGGCCCGATCATGCGCGGCTGCCGGCACATCGCGGTCGACCGCAGCCAGGGCGCCGATGCCTATACCGCCGCCGTCGACTACCTCAAGGCCGGCGAGCTGGTCGGCGTCTACCCGGAGGCGACCATCAGCCGCAGTTTCGAACTCCGCGAGTTCAAGAGCGGCGCCGCCCGCATGGCGATCGAGGCGCAAGTGCCGATCGTCCCGCACATCGTCTGGGGCGCCCAGCGGATCTGGACCAAGGATCACCCCAAGCGGCTGGGGCGCTCCAAGGTGCCGATCTCGGTGGCGATCGGCGAGCCGATACCGCCGACGCTGCCCGTCGACGACCTGCGGGCGCTGCTGCAGACCCGCATGCAACACCTGCTTGAGCAGACCCAGGACGCTTATCCCGAACACCCGGCCGGAGCGTTCTGGGTGCCGCACCGGCTGGGCGGCGGCGCCCCCACGCCCGCCGAGGCGCTGCGGCTCGACGCCGAAGAAGCCGCCCGCAAGGCCGAGCAGCGCGACGCCCGAAATCAGCAGCCCCCGACCGCGACGGGCGGCTCGGAGTAGCCCTGGCATGCAGCCGGTTTTTCGTGCGCTGGAACTGGCAGCGGTGACCATGGTGAAGGTCTCCGCCACCCGACTGGATTTCGATGGCCTGGAACACATCCCGGCCACCGGCGGCGCGGTGATCGCCATCAATCACACCGGCTACGTCGACTTCCTGCCGGCCGCACTGGCGGTGTATCGGCGGAAACGCCGGATGCGGTTCATGATCAAAGCCGAGATGCAGCGGGTGAAGGTGGTGAATTTCCTGATCAACCACACCGGCACCATCCCGGTCGATCGGGGCGCCGGGTCGCACGCCTACCGGCATGCGGTGGCCGCGCTGCGCTCCGGCGAGGTGGTCGGGGTGTACCCGGAGGCGACCATCAGCCGCAGCTTCGAGCTGAAGGACTTCAAGTCCGGGGCCGCCCGGATGGCCCTCGAAGCGCAGGTGCCGATCGTCCCGCTGATCGTGTGGGGCGCTCACCGGTTGTGGACCAAGGATCACCCGAGGGCGCGGCTGGTCGGCAGCAAGATACCGATCACCGTCCTGGCGGGCCCGCCGTTGGCCCCGGCGGGCGACGCGGCCACCCTCAGCGCCCGGCTGCGGGCGGCGATGGTGCCGATGCTGGACCGGGCGCAACGGGAGTATCCGCACCCGGCGGGTGAATACTGGGTGCCGCGACGACTGGGCGGCAGTGCGCCCACTCCGCAGCAGGCTAGGGTTCTCGATGAGCGGGAGCTGGCTGAACGGATGCGCAAAGGGGCGGGTCAGGGCCGACCGGACGCATCGAGCACGGAGTACTAGAGCATGGCCGAACCACTGTTCCGAACCCTGGAGATGGTGATCCCGCCGCTGGTGAGGGCCAACGGGCCGCATCCGACGTTTGAGGGGCTGGAGAACATTCCCGAACGCGGCGGTGCGGTCCTGACGCTCAACCACACCAGTTACCTCGACTGGTATCCGGCCTCGATCGCGGCGCTGCGGCGGAACCGGCGGCTGCGGTTCATGATCAAGTCCGAGATGACCGAGGTGCCCGTGATCGGCTACGTGATCAAGCGCATCAAGCTGATCCCGGTCGACCGCTCCGCGGGGGCAGGCGCCTACGACGTGGCGGTACAGCGGCTGCGCGAGGGCGAGCTGGTCGGGCTGCACCCGGAGGCAACCATCAGCCGCAGCTTCGAACTGCGCGAGTTCAAGACCGGCGCCGCGCGGATGGCCCACGCGGCCGGTGTGCCGCTCATCCCGGTCATCGTCTGGGGTATCCACCGGGTATGGACCAAGGACCACCCGAAGCAGCTGTGGCGCAACCACGTGCCGGTGCTGGTGAAGATCGGCCGGCCGATGGCCGCCTCCGGCGACGCCGAGGCGACCACTGCCGAGCTGCGTGCCACGATGGCCGCGATGCTTGAACAGGCGCAACTGGAGTATCCGCACCCCGCCGGCGCGTACTGGGTGCCGCGACGGCTCGGTGGCGGTGCCCCGACCATGGCCGAAGCCCTGGCGATGCGCGAAGCCGAGCTGGCCGAGCGCGACCGCAAACGCATGGCGCAGCCGCACGGTGGCCGGCTGCGGCGGTCGCTGGCCGGCCGGGGGCGGCGTTGATGGCCATGCCGCAGCACCCGATACCCGCGCTGATCGCCAGTGACGTCGACGGCACCCTGCTCGACAACGCCGAGAACATCACCGAGCGCACCCGGGCGGCGGTGCGTACGGCCGTCGACGCGGGCGCCGGGTTCGTGCTGGCGACCGGGCGCCCGCCGCGCTGGATCTCACCGGTCGTCGATGCGCTCGGGTTCGCGCCGCTGGCGGTCTGCGCCAACGGGGCGGTGCTCTACGACCCGAACGCCGACCGGGTGATCTCGGCGCGGACGCTGTCGGCGGACAGCCTGGTCAAACTGTCCGAAGTGGTCGGCCGCGTCATCCCCGGGGCCGGCCTGGCGGTGGAGCGCATCGGCGAGTGTGCGCACGATGCGGTGACGCCGCAGTTCGTCAGCTCGCCGGGCTACGAACACGCCTGGCTCAACCCGGACAACACTGAGGTGTCCCTCGAGGACCTGCTGTCGCAACCGGCGATCAAGTTGCTGATCCGCAAGGCGGGGGCGGCCAGCGCCGACATGGTGGCGGCGTTGGCGGCCCACATCGGCAGCGCCGCGGAGTTGACCTATTCCACCAACAACGGGCTGGTGGAAGTGGTGCCGGCGGGGATCACGAAGGCCAGCGGCATCGAGGAGCTGATCACCCCGCTGGGGATGGACATCGAGCAGGTGCTGGCCTTCGGGGACATGCCCAATGACCTGCCGATGCTGGTGCAGGCGGGCCACGGCGTGGCGATGGGCAACGCCCATCCGGAGGTGCTGGCCGCCGCCGCGGAGATCACCGCGCCCAACACCGAGGACGGCCTGGCGCGGGTGTTGGAACGGATTTTCCCCGGTTGACGCCGCGCCGGCGGCGCGGGGTTTCTCGCAGCACTTTTCCGCCCTGCCCGCGCCGGGAACGGCGTTAGGTGACGCCGATCACCCGGGAGAAGCGCTCCAACTGCACCGGCGGGCCCTCCGGCGGGGGCGGCGGCAGTTCTTCGGCATTGCCGTCGACAACCCGGATGACGCTGCCGTCGGCCCGGTTGTAGTTCAGCGTGCCGTGCTGGAAGTTCTGGCCGATCCACTCCGGTTCGGGGATCTCCGCGCTGGTCGGCAGCCCCAGCACGCCGCGCTCGTAACCCAGTGCCGCCCAGGCGTCGTAGATCGCCCCGGTGATCGGCTGGGCGCCGGTCTCCGGTGACCAGTACACCGCGCCGCGCTCGAAGGTTGCGTATTTGGTGGAGCCCTCGCCGATCGCCTCGGGCGAGGTGGGGGCACCGAGCAGGCCCGCCGCGCCGCCCAGCTCCAGCCAGCGGGCGTGGATGGCACCGCCTTGCATGGTCCGGACGAGGTCTTCGGGGCCGGGGGGTTCGCCGAAACGGGCGGCGATATCCCGGATCTCGTTGAGCGCGATGTATCCGTGCTCGCCGGGGCACTCGGTCTCGTCGAGGTCGCGGTGGCCGATGATCGCCGGCAACGACAGTGCCGAGCCGCGCGGAAAGTGGGTGAAGGAGCCGCCGCCGGAGGTCAGTTGGACGGTGCTGCGCGGGTCGGTGCGGTCCAGCCCCAATCGCCAGCCCAGCAACCGGCCGACGGTCTCGAGCTGAATCGGCGGTGGCGGCGCGTCGTCGAAGGTGCCGATCATCGACACCCCCCAGGTGTTCTTGTTGAACCCGCCGGCGTGGCTGCCCACGATGCCCTTGGTGATGCCGCCTGCCCGGCCCTCGAACACCTGGCCGTACTTGTCCACCAGCGCGTTGTAGCCGATGTCGCACCAGCCCAGGGCGCGGGTGTGATAGGCGTAAATGGCCCGGATGATCGCCGGCGAATCCTCGGGGGAGTAGTCGTTGGACCCGGCGGTGTGATGCACCACCGCGGCTTGCACCGGGCCGCTCTCCGCCGGCTTGCCGCATCGGCCGCGGGCGCCGGCACCCCATTGGCTGCGCGGAATGATGTTGGGCGGCTGTCCCGGTGCCAGCGCGGCGCTCGGCGGGGTCCATTGCGCGTCGACCGGGGCTTTGGGCGGGGTGATCAGGACCGCGGAGATGTTCTGGGCGAACGGCTGAGCTGCGGTGGCCGGCACATAGCCGAGGTCGGGCTTGGGTGCGGGTCGCGGCTTCGACGCAGGGCCCGGCTTGGCTCCGGTCTTGGCCCCCGGCCTGGCCTCGGGGCCGGGCTTGGCGTCGGCGGCTTCGGGCCGGGTGAGCGCGATCTGGACCGCGGTGGTCCGGCCGACGAACACCGGTTCGGTCCCGTCCGGGCCGGGCGCGGGCGCATCGGCCGGCCGGGGCTGCCAGGACGCGTTATTGACCTCGTGGGCGGTGGCATACCACGGGCCCCACGATCCGTCGGCCCGCCTGGCGCGGACTTTCGCCGAGGTGCCGCTGAGATCGCCGCCGGTGAGCGCCACCATGGTGAAGGGCTCGTCCTGGGTGATCTCCCGGATGGTGACGCCAGGTCCGAGGTCGGGCAGGGGCTGCTGGTTCAGCTTGGTCGCCGCGGCGCTCGGGGGAGCCGGTGCGGTCCCTGCCGACTTCGATCCCGGCCCGGCGTCCAGTGCCCACGGCAGGATCAGCACGGTCGCGACGGTAGCGGTCAGCTTGATCGTCGGCGGGGGACGACGGGTTGGCACGAGCTGATGTTACGTATGTGTCTTGTGTTGTTAGTGATGCGACACGCGTCTACCCGGAGTGGGCGGACGTCAAACGACACCGCAGAGTCCCACGGTGCCCGGCGGTGCGGGCTGACTCTGCGGTGCCGTTTAGGAAACAGGCTTCGTTGTTATGGGGCCGGGACGGCGGCGGGGGCCGCCGCGGCGGCCGGACCGGCGCCCTGCGCGGCTTGCGCGATGGACGGGATCACCACACCCTTGAGCAGGTCGATGGCCTGGCCGGCGCCCAGCTGGTTGGCCGCGCTCATCAGGTCGCTGACGATGCCGCCGCTCCCACTGCTCTCCGGCATGCCCAGCGAGGGGTCGCCGAGGATGGGGTAGGTGCCGTCCAAGCCCGGGTCAAGGCCCACCGGCGAGGTGAGCGGCATGCCGTCGGAGCCCAGCAGGCCGGTGTCCGGGCTGGTCAACCCGGGGCTGGTCAACCCGGGGCTGGTCAACCCGGGGCTGGTCAGCGACGAGTCGGACAGCGACGGGGTGGTCAGACCGGGCGAGGTCAGCCCCGGGGTGCCCAGCGACGGCGTGGTCAGACCCGGCGAGGTCAGGCCCGAGGTGGTGGACACACCGGGGGTGCCCGCCGGCGGCGTGGCCAGCGACGGCGTGGTCAGCGACGGGTCGGTGAGCCCCGGTGAGGTCAGTCCCGGCGAGGTCAGCCCCGGCGAGGCGGGGTAGAGCCCCGGTGAGGTCAGGCCGGGCGAGGCGGGGTACATCCCCGGCGAGGCGGGGTACATCCCCGACCCCGCTCCGTTGCCGAAGCCGCCCGGCACCGGCGGAAGGTTCACGCCGAACTGGGACAGGCCCTGGGTGAGGGCGGAGATCAGCTCGTTGGGCAGGTCGGCCACCGACGCGGCCGCGACGAAGTCACGGTGCTGCGGAGCGTCCTGGCGGGCGGCCAGCTCGGATACTGCGACAACTGCAAACGGACTCGCGACTGCCAGGGCGGCGACTGCGCTCATGGTGGTCGAGAGCCTGCGTCGACGTCGGTTCGGCACGGAAGTCTCCTCAATATGTTCTGCCCTTCAGTCCCGAGGGGCTGTAGAGCGTTTACTGCCTACCTGATCGACGGTACGCGTGTGACTAGTGTGAATAGAGTGACGAGATCGAATCGTGAGGAAACCGCGACCAACCCTTCCCCGGCACCGGCGCCTCGCCGCTTGCCGATATTGCGCTGACGCAGCGAATCGGCGCGTTTCGCCTGCATGACTGCGATCTCGCGGCGCCGCGGGCGGCCCGCCGGGCAGCAGATGCACCGGCGGAAAGCGGCCGGCGCTCAGCAGGCGGGGCGCCGACGCTGCTCGCGGCCGCTGTTCAGCTACCCTTGGCGCCGATGACTTCACCTGCTAGTCGCTACGACCTCTATGTTGTGGGTTCTGGATTCTTCGGCCTGACCATTGCCGAGCGCGTGGCCACGCAGCTCGACAAGCGCGTCCTGGTCCTCGAGAAGCGTCCCCACATCGGCGGTAACGCCTACTCCGAGGCCGAACCGCAGACCGGCATCGAGGTCCACAAATACGGCGCGCACCTGTTCCATACCTCTAATAAGCGGGTCTGGGACTACGTGCGGCAGTTCACCGACTTCACCGGCTACCAACACCGGGTCTTCGCCATGCACGACGGCCAGGCTTACCAGTTCCCGATGGGGCTGGGCCTGGTCTCGCAGTTCTTCGGCCGCTACTTCAGCCCCGACGAGGCCAGGGCGCTGATCGCCGAGCAGGCCGCCGAGGTCGATACCAAGCAGGCGAAGAACTTCGAGGAGAAGGCGATCAGCCTGATCGGCCGCCCGCTCTACGAGGCCTTCGTCAAGCACTACACCGCCAAGCAGTGGGAGACCGATCCCACCGAGCTGCCCGCGTCCAACATCACCCGGCTGCCGGTGCGCTACACCTTCGACAACCGCTACTTCAACGACACCTACGAGGGACTGCCGGTCGACGGCTACACCGCCTGGCTGCAGAACATGGCGGCCGACGAGCGCATCGAGGTCCGCCTCGACACCGACTGGTTCGACGTCCGCGAGGAGCTCCGGGCAGCGAGTCCGCAGGCTCCGGTTGTCTACACCGGCCCGCTGGACCGCTACTTCGACTACGCGCAGGGCCGGCTCGGCTGGCGCACCCTGGACTTCGAGCTCGAAGTGCTCGAGGACTGCGGGGATTTCCAGGGCACCGCGGTGATGAACTACAACGACGCCGACGTGCCCTACACCCGCATCCACGAGTTCCGGCACTTCCATCCCGAACGGTCCTACCCGACCGACAAGACGGTGATCATGCGCGAGTACGGCCGGTTCGCCCGCGACGACGACGAGCCGTACTACCCGATCAACACCCCGGACGACCGCGCGATGGTCGAGGCCTATCGCCGGCTGGCCAAGGCCGAGATGGAGTCGGGCAAGGTGCTCTTCGGCGGGCGGCTGGGCACCTATCAATACCTCGACATGCATATGGCGATCGCCAGTGCGCTGAGCATGTACGACAACGTCCTGGCGCCGCACCTGGCCGAGGGTGTGCCGCTGCACGAGAACAACAGGGAAAACAGCCGATGACCAAACCCAAGAGTTCGCGTGCGGTGAGCCGGCTTTCGCGGATCATCCTGCCGCGCCACGGCGAGCCGCTGGACGTCCGCAAGCTCTACATCGAGGAGTCGGAGACCAACAATCGCCGGGCTCACCCGCTCACCCGGACCAGCCTGGAGATCGGCGAGGAGTCGGAGGTGTCGTTCGCGACCTACTTCAACGCCTTCCCGGCCTCCTACTGGCGTCGCTGGTCGGTGGTCGAATCGGTGGTGCTGCGCCTGGAATTGACCGGTTCCGGCCGCGTCGACGTCTATCGCTCCAAAGCCACCGGGGCGCGGATCGCGGTGGACGGCAAGCCGTTCGGGTCCGTCGACGGCGACGGAACGCCGACGATCGTCGAGTTCGAAATCGGCCTGCAGCCGTTCGAGGACGGCGGCTGGATCTGGTTCGACATCACCACCGACACCGCGGTCACGCTGATCGGCGGCGGCTGGTACGCCCCGACCGAGGCTCCCGGGCGGGCCGACATCGCGGTGGGCATCCCGACCTTCAACCGGCCCGACGACTGCGTCAACGCGCTGAGCGCACTCACCTCCGATGCGGAGGTCGACGAGGTGATCAGCGCGGTGATCGTCCCGGACCAGGGCACCCGCAAAGTGCGCGATCACCCCGGCTTCGCCGCGGCCGCCGCCGCGCTCGGCGACCGGCTGTCGATCCACGACCAGCCCAACCTCGGCGGGTCGGGCGGGTACAGCCGGGTGATGTACGAGGCGCTGAAGAACACCGGCTGCGAACAGATCCTGTTCATGGACGACGACATCCGCATCGAGCCCGACTCGATCCTGCGGGCACTGGCCCTGAACCGGTTCGCCAGGAAGCCCACCCTGGTCGGTGGCCACATGCTCAACCTGCAGGAGCCGTCGCATCTGCACATCATGGGCGAGGTCGTCGACCCGGACGTCTTCATGTGGACCAACGCCCCGCACACCGAGTACGACCACAACTTCGCGACCGACTCCCTCGCCGAGAGCCCCGACCTGCACCGCCGCATCGACGTCGACTTCAACGGCTGGTGGATGTGCATGATCCCGCGCGCCGTCGCCGAGGAGATCGGCCAGCCGGTGCCATCGTTCATCAAGTGGGACGACGCCGAGTACGGGCTGCGGGCCGGTGAGCACGGCTACCCCACGGTGACCCTGCCGGGCGCGGCGATCTGGCACATGGCCTGGAGCGACAAGGACGACGCGATCGACTGGCAGGCCTACTTCCATCTACGCAACCGGCTGATGGTGGCGGCGCTGCACTGGGACGGCAACATTGCCGGCCTGATCCGCAGCCACCTCAAGGCGACCTTGAAACACCTTGCCTGCCTGGAGTATTCGACGGTGGCAGTGCAGAACAAGGCGCTCGACGACTTCATGGCCGGTCCCGAGCACATCTTCTCGATCCTGGAGTCGGCGTTGCCGGACATCCACGCGCTGCGCAAGAACTACCCCGACGCGGTGGTGTTGCCGGCGGCCAGCGAACTGCCCATTCCGTCGCAACGCCGCAGGCCGATGCGCCCGCCGGTGCAGCCGCTGACCATCGGCTACCGGCTGGCGCGCGGCATCCTGCACAACCTGAAGGCCACCGCGCCCGAGCATCATGTGCGCCCGCAGCTCAACGTGCCCACCCAGGACGCCCGGTGGTTTTTGCTGTGCACCCAGGACGGGGTCACCGTCACCACCGCCGACGGCCGCGGCGTGGTCTACCGGCAACGCGACCGCGAGAAGATGTTCACGTTGCTGCGCGAGTCACTGCGCCGCCAGTACCAGTTGTCGCGCCGCTTCGACGACCTGCGCCACACCTACCGCCGGGCACTGCCCACGCTGGCCAGCAAGCAGCAGTGGGAGACCGTGCTGCTGCCCGACGGTGCCAAGCCGGCATGACCGAATTCGCGCCCGCTGGAGATCCCGATGCGGCTCCGCCGCACGGGGAGGACGCCGTGCTGGTCGCCGTGCAGTCGGCACTGGCGGGCCGGACCGGCGTGTTGCCGACGGCGCGGTCGCTGTCGCACTTCGGTGAGCACAGCCTGGGCTGGCTGGCGGTTTCCGCGCTCGGTGCACTGGTCCAGCCGCGCCGACGCCGGGCCTGGCTGACCGCGGGGGCCGGGGCGTTCGTCGCCCACGCGGCCGCCGTGGTGATCAAGCGGGTGGTGCGACGCGAGCGCCCGCACCACCCGGCGATCGCGGTCAACGTGGGCACCCCGAGCCGGCTGAGTTTCCCCTCCGCGCACGCCACCTCCACCACCGCGGCGGCGATTCTGCTGGGACGAGCGGCCGGGCTGCCGGCGAAGGCACTGCCGGCGGTGCTGGTGCCGCCGATGGCGTTGTCCCGCATGGTGCTGGGGGTGCACTATCCCAGCGACGTGGCCACCGGCGTCGTCGTCGGAGCCGCGGTCGCCGCGGCCGCGATCCGCCTGGACAACTCGGGAGGCGCCGGATGAGTGCACACGTGGACGGCCGGGCGCCCGAGATGGGCCCGCCGGGGAACCTGGTCACCGGCATCATCAAGGCGATGCGGCCCCGCCAGTGGGTGAAGAACGTCCTGGTGCTGGCCGCGCCGCTGGCCGCACTCGGCGGTGACGTGCACTACGACTACGCCGATGTCGCCGGCAAGGCGCTGATCGCCTTCGTGGCGTTCAGCCTGGCGGCCTCGGCGGTGTACCTGGTCAACGACGCCCAGGATGTCGAGGCCGACCGCGCGCACCCGACCAAGCGGTTTCGCCCGATCGCGGCCGGGGTGGTCCCGGTGGGGCTGGCCTACGGCTTGGCGGCGGTGCTGGG
The DNA here is from genome assembly GCF_041287085.1 of Mycobacterium sp. pW045. NCBI lineage: Bacteria > Bacillati > Actinomycetota > Actinomycetes > Mycobacteriales > Mycobacteriaceae > Mycobacterium > Mycobacterium sp. pW045. Next base: position 76,798 of record NZ_JBGGKU010000012.1, read on the forward strand.
ACTGGCGTCGCTGGTCATCTCGTGGTCGCTCAGCCTCAGCCTTGCGCTGGTGATGGCGGTCTATCTGGCCATGCAGCTGGCCTACTGTTTCGGGCTGAAACATCAAGCGGTGCTGGACATCTGCATTGTGTCGTCGGCGTATCTGCTACGGGCGATCGCCGGCGGCGCGGCCGCCGACATCTACCTGTCGCAATGGTTCCTGCTGGTGATGGCGTTCGGATCACTGTTCATGGTGGCTGGCAAGCGCTACGCCGAACTGCAGCTCGCCGAGCAGACCGGCGCCAAGATCCGCAAGTCGCTGGAGAGCTACACCGGTACCTACCTGCGGTTCGTCTGGACGGCCTCGGCCACCGCGATGCTGGTCTGCTACAGCCTGTTCGCCTTTGAGCGCGACAACGGTTCCGGCTCGTGGTACGCGGTGACCATCATCCCGATCATCGTCGCGATTCTGCGCTACGCGGTCGACGTCGACGGCGGCATGGCCGGCGAGCCCGAGGACATCCTGCGGCGCGACCGGGTGCTGCAGGTGATGGCTCTGCTCTGGATCGGAACCATCGGTGCTGCCGTCGTTTTCGGCTAGCCGAGGGCTGCGGACACCGGACCCCCGGGTCCGGCCGTTGGGCTGGCCGGCGGTCGCCTACACCCCGTCGGTGCGACTGAGTTCGTGGGCGGCGGTGGCCGTCGTGCTGCTGCTGTTCGCGGTCGGGGCATGGCGGCGACGCTGGATCTCCGATGACGGGCTGATCGTGTTGCGCACGGTGCGGAACCTGTTGGCCGGCAACGGCCCGGTGTTCAATGCCGGCGAACGGGTGGAGGCCAACACCTCCACGGTCTGGACCTACCTGATGTACCTCGGTAGCTGGCTCGGCGGGCCGATGCGCATGGAGTACATCGCGCTGGTGTTCGCCCTGGCACTGAGCCTGGCCGGGGTGGCGCTGCTGATGCTGGGCACCACCCGGCTGTACGCACCCAACCTGCAGGGTCGCCGCGCGCTGCTGCTGCCGGCCGGGGCGCTGGTCTACATCGCGCTGCCGCCCGCCCGCGACTTCGCCACCTCCGGGCTGGAGAGCGGGCTGGTGCTGGCCTACCTGGGCCTGCTGTGGTGGATGCTGGTCTGCTGGTCGCAGGCGCTGCGAATGCCACGGTCGCGGGCCCGTGGCCCGCTGTTCACCGCGTGCCTGGCCTTCGTCGCCGGCGCCAGCGTGCTGGTGCGTCCCGAGCTGGCGCTCATCGGCGGCGGCGCACTGATCATGTTGCTGATCGCGGCGCCCCGGCAGTGGCGGCCCCGGGCACTGATCCTGGTGGCCGGCGGCGCGCTTCCGGTGGCTTACCAGATCTTCCGGATGGGCTACTACGGGTTGCTGGTGCCCGGTACCGCGCTGGCCAAGGACGCCGCCGGCGACAAGTGGTCGCAGGGCATGATCTATCTGGCGAACTTCAACGCGCCCTACGCATTATGGGTGCCCGCCGTGCTGTTGACGGCGCTGGGGGCGGCGCTGTGGGTGGGCGCCGCGGTGCGCCACCGCCCGCGGCGTCCGGTGCCGCGCGGTGTCGGCAGGTGGGCGCGGCTGGTGCAGAGCCCGGCGGCGGTGGTCTGCTTCTTCGTGATCAGCGGATTGCTGCAGGGCGCCTACTGGATCCGCCAGGGCGGCGACTTCATGCACGGCCGAGTGCTGCTGGCGCCACTGTTCTGCATGCTGGCCCCGGTGGCCGTCGTCCCGGTGCTGCTGCCCGACGGTGCGCGTTTTCACCGGGAGGCCGGCTACCCGCTCAGCGGCGCCGTCGGCCTGCTGTGGGTGGCGGTGGCCGGCTGGGCGCTGTGGGCGGCCAACTCGCCCGGGATGGGCTATGACGCCACCCGGGTCACCTACTCCGGGATCGTCGACGAGCGGCGGTTCTACTCGCAAGCCACCGGCCACGCCCACCCGCTGACCGCCGCGGATTATCTCGGTTACCCGCGGATGCGCGCGGTACTGGCCACCATCGAGGCCACCCCCGACGGGGCGCTGCTGTTGCCGTCGGGCAACTACGACCAGTGGGACGTCGTCCCGGTCATCCTGCCGCCGCCCCCGGGGGTTGGCGTGCCCACCGATCCCCAACCCGGTGACACCGGACCGCACACCGTGTTCTTCACGAACCTGGGCATGTTGGGCATGAACACCGGCCTCGACGTCCGGCTGCTCGACCAGATCGGCTTGGCCAATCCGATTGCGGCGCATACCGAGCGGCTCGACCACGGCCGGATCGGCCACGACAAGGACCTGTTCCGGGACTTCGTGGTGGCCGACGGCCCGTGGGTCAAGTGGTACCCGCTGATCCCGGGTTACCTGGACCAGGACTGGGTCGCGCAGGCCGAGGCGGCGTTGCGCTGCCCCGACACCGCCGCGGTGCTGGGCTCGGTGCGCGCCCCGATGGGCCCGCGCCGGTTCCTGTCCAATGTGCTGCACGCGGCGAGCTACACCAGGTACCGCATCGAGCGGGTGCCCCGCGACGAGCTGATCCGATGCGGTCTGGCCGTACCCGAGCCGACCCGCCCGCCCTACACCGGGATGCGGCCCGACGTGCCGTGACGGTATGTGTTCGACTGTTCCGAAAATGTGACGGACGTCATGCCGCGTCGGCCGCAGCTACCCTGCGCGGTCGGTCCCACCGGCTCGTATGGTGGCGCGAGCGCAATACGGCGGTCGCCGGAGAAACCGGCGTCCGGCCCATTCGGCGGGTGGTGGCAGAAGTCTAAGAGCCCGATCTCGGCCTTCTGTGGTTGACTACACCGGCACTGTCGCGCACGCGCGCGCAGATCTGGCCCGGCTCGGGCCCACGTTATGAGCACGGCAACGAGATGAATGAGGATGCCCAGGATGAAGTTGCTTGACAGGTTGATGGTCGCCGCCTTCGGCGCGGCCCTGCTTGCGGGGTTGGTTGGTGCCGCCGGTGGTACCGCGGAGGCCAACGCCTTCTCCCGGCCGGGTCTGCCGGTCGAGTACCTCCAGGTGCCCTCGGCGGCGATGGGCCGCGACATCAAGGTCCAGTTCCAGCCGGGCGGCTCGGACTCCCCGGGGCTGTACCTGCTCGACGGCATGCGCGCCCAGGACGACTTCAACGGCTGGGACATCAACACCCCGGCGTTCGAGTGGTACCTCAACTCGGGCATCTCGGTGATCATGCCGGTCGGCGGCCAGTCCAGCTTCTACAGCGACTGGTACAAGCCGGCCTGCGGCAAGGCGGGCTGCTCCACCTACAAGTGGGAGACCTTCCTGACCCGTGAGCTGCCGGCCTACCTGGCGTCGGAGTACGGCGTGAGCCAGAGCCGCAACGCCGCGGTCGGCCTGTCGATGGCCGGTTCGTCGGCGATGACGCTGGCCATCTACCACCCGAACCAGTTCACCTACGCCGGTTCGCTGTCGGGTTACCTCAACCCGTCCACCGGGAAGGGCTGGATCGGCCTGTCGATGGGCGACGCGGGTGGCTACAAGAAGAACGACATGTGGGGCGACGACAACGACCCGGCGTGGCTGCGCAACGACCCGACCGTCAACGTCGACAAGCTGGTCGCCAACAACACCCGGCTGTGGGTCTTCTGCGGCAACGGCAAGGCCAACGAGCTGGGCGGCGACAACATCCCGGCCGTCTTCCTGGAGCAGAACTTCATGATCGGCGCCAACAAGAAGTTCCAGGAGCTCTACACCGCTGCCGGTGGCAACAACGCGATCTTCAACTTCCCCGAGTACGGCACGCACTCCTGGGAGTACTGGGGTCAGCAGCTGCAGGCGATGAAGCCGGACCTGCAGAGCCACCTGGGCGCTACCCCGAACAGCGGCGAGAGCACCGGCTCGGGCGAGTAGTCAGCAGCAACGATGTACCGCCGACGGCGGCGACCTGCGGGTCGCCGCCGTCGACCGTTTTCTGTCCTGCCCGCCGGTGCCGTGTGATTGACTACCTTGCGGAGCCAGGGCGCGTGACCAGCGGCGGGTGACACCACGAAATCTGTCCCGACGAGCGAGGTGGGTATGAGCGGACTGTCGAAGTTGTGGCGGGCACTGTGCGTGACCGTGCTGACCCTGGGCATGTGGGGCGGCGGCGCGATCGTCGGTTCCAGCGCTCAGGCCGCACCGTACGAGAGCCTGATGGTGCCGTCGCCGTCGATGGGCCGCGATATCCCGGTGGCGTTCCTCAACCAGGGCCCGCACGCGGTCTACCTGCTCGATGCCTTCGACGCCCACCCCGAGGTGAGCAACTGGGTGACCGCGGGCAACGCGATGAATACCTTGGCCGGCAAGGGTGTCTCGGTGGTCGCACCGGCCGGCGGTGCCTACAGCATGTACACCAACTGGGAGCAGGACGGCAGCAAGCAGTGGGACACCTTCTTGTCCAGCGAGCTGCCGGACTGGCTGGCGGCCAACCGGGGCCTGGCACCGGGCGGGCACGGCGTGGTCGGCGCGTCCCAGGGCGGCTACGGCGCGCTGGCGCTGGCCACCTTCCACCCCGACCGGTTCGGTTTCGCCGGCTCGATGTCGGGGTTCTTGAACCCGTCGCACACCACCGAGAGCGGTGTCATCAGCGCCGGCCTGGAGAACTTCGGCGGCGTCGACCCGTATGGCATGTGGGGCGCGCCGCAGCTGGGTCGCTGGAAGTGGCACGACCCGACGGTGCACGCCACCCTGCTGGCGCAGAACAACACCCGGGTCTGGGTTTACGCCCCGATGGGCGGCGCTTCCAACCCGGCCGCGATGATCGGCGATCCGTCCGAGGCGGCCGGCAGCGGGCGGTTCTTCAACATGCAGTACCGCCAGGCGCGCGGCCGCAACGGCCATTTCGACTTCTCCGGCGGTGACAACGGCTGGGGTTCGTGGTCGTCGCAGCTGGGGGCGATGGTCGGCGACATCGTCGGCGCGATCCGCTAAATCCGCGTTGACTTAATTCTTCATTGAGGCTGCACTCCTGGCGCAAAAGTGCGAGTAAGCATCGCCCTCAGTGCAGCATCAACGCGTTCCAGGCGGCCCTGACGCGGCGGAGGACGTCGTCGCCGCGGTGTTCCTTGAGCACCTTGATGTGCGTCCAGCCCAGCTGCCGGAGGTACTCCAGCCGGGTGGCGTCCCAGACGTACTGCTGCCGGTCGGTGAGGTGGTGCTCGCCGTCGTACTCGACTGCGAGCATGAGGTCTTGCCACCCCATGTCCAGAAAGTACTTCCAGCGACCGTCCGGCCCGGGGACCGGGATCTGGGTGGTCGGGCGGGGAAAGCCGCCGTTGATCAACAGCAGCCGTAACCGGGTCTCTTTCGGCGATTGGGCGCCGGCGTCGACGAGGTCGAGCGCGCCCTCGAGCTGACGCAGACCGCGGGCATGGCGGTGGCGCCGGGCCAGGTCGAGCACCTCGGCGGTGTGGAAGCGGGTGGCGTTGGCCAGCGCGTCCAGCCGGGCGACCGCCTGGCCTAGGCTCCCACGCCGCCCCAGGTCGAAGGCCGTCCGCGCCACCGTGGTCACGGCCATGCCGCGGCGGAGTTGCTGCTCGCCGGGGAGCAGTAGGTCATTGCGGGTCAGCACGCCGGCCGGAGGCCGGGTGTTGGGCGAGATCAGTTCGATCGGGACGGTGGCATCGACCCATTTAGCGCCGGGCAGCGCAGCGGCCGCGGCCCCGGCGACCACCGCCTGGCCGCCGGACCACAGCCAGGCGGCGACCGTGCGCTGCAGCAGGTTCGGGCGGATGCGTGCCGGTAGGTACACATTCGGTAGCACCGCGACGTGATGGCGACGTAATTCGTAGCGGGTCAGGGTCCCGGCCGCCAACGCCGCACTGCCGAGAAAGGGCATCTGAGGATCCGTCATGCCCAGATGCTGGCCGCGGCGGCTCCCATCGCGTCGACGATGATCCACAGCACCAGTTGACGCTGCGTCCAGGGCGCAAGAGTGCGAGTAACCACCGCCCTCAGCGCAGCATCAATGGTGAAAGCCGGCGATCTGTACCGTTATAGGCGATATGGCCAAGAAAGCACGCAAGTCCACCGCGAAATCCCCCCGTAAATCCCCGGCGAAAGCGCTGCGCAACCGGCGGCGCGTGCTGGCGTGGGTGGCCGCCGGTGCGATGGCCCTGGCGGTCGCGCTGGTGGCGGTGGTCGTGGTGATCTGGATCCGGCACCCCGGCTCGCCGCCGATCGCAGATCAGCCGTCGGAGGGCGTGCCGCCGACCAGTTCGGCGCCGCCGCGGGCCAAGAAGCCCCGCCCGGCCTACCAGGACGCCAGCTGCCCGGACGTGCAACTCGTCTCGGTGCCCGGCACCTGGGAGACCTCGCCCACCGACGATCCGCTGAACCCCACCCAGTTCCCCATTGCGCTGTTGCTCACCGTCACCCGCCCGATCGCCGAGCAGTTCGACGCCTCCCGGGTGCAGACCTACACGGTTCCCTACACCGCGCAGTTCCACAATCCGTTGTCGGCCGACAAGCAGATGAGCTACAACGACAGCCGCGCCGAGGGCACCCGCAACACCATCAAGGCGATGACCGAGATGAACGAGAAGTGCCCGTTGACCAGCTACGTGCTGATCGGCTTCTCGCAGGGCGCGGTGATCGCCGGTGATGTGGCCAGCGACATCGGCAACGGGCGCGGCCCGGTCGACGAGGACCTGGTGCTGGGAGTGACGCTGATCGCCGACGGCCGCCGCCAGGAGGGTCCCGACAGCGGTATCAATGTGCCGCCGACCCCGCCGGGGCAGGGCGCCGAGGTGACCCTGCACGAGCTGCCGATCCTGTCCGGGATGGGGCTGACCATGACCGGCGCGCGCGAGGGCGGTTTCGGCGACCTGGCCGAGCGCACCAACGAGATCTGCGCGCGCGGTGACCTGATCTGCGCCGCCCCGCAAGAGGCGTTCAGCATCGGGAAGCTGCCGGCCACCCTGGAGACGCTGGCCGGTGGCGCCGGTCAGCCGGTGCACGCGTTGTACGGCACCACCGAGGTCTGGAGCCAAGATGGCCTGTCCGCCACGCAGTGGACGCTGAACTGGGCGCGCGAGCTGGTGGACAACGCCCCGCATCCGCCACACGGCTGAATCTGGCGAAGTTAGGACGCCGCGCGTAAACCCCGCGGTTTAGCGAGGTTCGACGAAGGAGAGGCGAAGCTGGAACCGCGCCGTGAACCCCGCGGTTTAGCGAGGTTCGACGGAGGAGAGGCGAAGCTGGAACCGCGCCGTGAACCCCGAGATGGCCGTCACACGCGGTACCGTTTGATTTGGCACACGCCGCGTCGACCTCTAACATTAAGAAGAATTTAAGAGCATGCGGCTCATGGCCGCGGGACCAGCAGCAGGCGTCGAGGGGTATCGGAATCCCGCTACCATCTGTGAGGTCCCGGGCCCGCGCGACGGACCACACCACGCGGCCGGCCGCGCCCGGCAGCCGACTGAACGTATGTTCGCGACAGGAGATTTTGCATGGCCCCGGCACCAGCACAGGCCGCATACCACAACCCGTTCGTCAAGGACGGCAAGATCCGGTTCCCGGAGAACGCCAACCTGGTGAAGACCGTCGAGCGCTGGGCCGCACTGCGCGGGGAGAAGGTGGCCTACCGCTTCCTGGACTACTCCACCGAGCGTGACGGCGTGGCCCGGGAGCTTTCCTGGTCGGAGTTCGGCGCCCGCAACCGCGCGGTGGCGGCCCGCCTGCAGCAGGTCACGCAGCCGGGTGACCGGGTGGCGATTCTGTGCGGGCAGAACCTGGACTACCTGGTCTCGTTCTTCGGGATCCTGTACTCCGGGCGCATCGCGGTGCCGCTGTTCGACCCGGGCGAGCCCGGCCACGTGGGCCGGTTGCACGCGGTGCTCGACGACTGCACCCCGTCGGCGGTGCTGACCACCGCCGATTCCGCCGAGGGGGTGCGCAAGTTCTTCCGCAGCCGCCCGGCCAACGCCCGGCCGCGCGTCATCGCGGTCGACGCGGTGCCCGCCGAGGTGGGATCGACCTGGGTGATGCCCGAGTACGACCGAGACACCATCGCCTACCTGCAGTACACCTCCGGCTCCACCCGCACCCCGACCGGCGTGCAGATCACCCACCTGAACCTGCCCACCAACGTCGTCCAGTTGCTGGATTCCCTCAAGGGCCGCGAAGGCGACCGGGGCGTCAGCTGGCTGCCGTTCTTCCACGACATGGGCCTGGTCACCATTCTGCTGTCGAGCGTGCTCGGTCAGCAGTTCACCTTCATGAGTCCGGCAGCCTTCGTGCGCCGGCCGCACCGGTGGATCCGCGAGCTGGCCCGCAAGGAGGGCGAGACCGGCGAGGTCTACTCGGCGGCTCCCAACTTCGCCTTCGAGCACGCCGCGGCCCGCGGGCTGCCCAAAGAAGGCGACCCGCCGCTGGACCTGAGCAACGTCAAGGCGATCCTCAACGGCAGCGAGCCGGTCTCGGCGGCGTCGCTGCGGAGGTTCAGCGAGGCGTTCGCTCCGTACGGCTTCCGGGAAGAGGCGATCAAGCCGTCCTACGGGCTGGCCGAAGCCACCTTGTTCGTCTCCACCACCCCGCCCGAGGAGGGCCCGCGGATCATCTACGTTGACCGCGAGGAGCTCAACAACGGCAACCGGTTCGTCGAGGTCCCCGAGGACGCCCCGAACGCGGTCGCGCAGGCCTCGGCCGGCCGGGTCAGCGTCGACCAGTGGACGGTGATCGTCGACTACGACACCGCCACCGAGCTGCCCGACGGTCAGATCGGCGAAATCTGGCTGCAGGGCAACAACATGGGCAGCGGCTACTGGAACCGCGAGCAGGAGACCATCGACACCTTCAAGAACGTGCTGAAGGCGCGAAACAGCCCGTCGCGGGCCGAGGGCGCCGATGAGAACGGCTTCTGGGTGCGTACCGGCGACTACGGCGCCTACTACCAGGACGAGCTCTACATCACCGGTCGGGTGAAGGACCTGGTGATCATCGACGGCCGCAACCACTATCCGCAGGACCTGGAGTACTCCGCGCAGGAGGCCAGCCGGGCGCTGCGCACCGGCTACGTCGCGGCGTTCTCGGTGCCGGCCAACCAGCTGCCGGCTGAGGCCTTCGACAATCCGCACTCCGGGCTGAAGTTCGACCCGGAGGACAGCTCCGAGCAGTTGGTGATCGTCGCCGAGCGCGCCCCGGGCGCCCACAAGCTGGACCACCAGCCCATCGCCGACGACATCCGGGCGGCGATCGCGGTGCGCCACGGTGTGACGGTGCGTGACGTGCTGCTGGTGTCGGCGGGGTCGGTGCCGCGCACCTCCAGCGGCAAGATCGGCCGGCGTGCCTGCCGGGCCGCCTACCTGGACGGCAGCCTGCGCGGCGGCACCACCGGTCCCAACGCCTACCCCGACGAGGCCTGAGTCCGATGAGTGAGGCACCGCAGATGACCGGCGACGACGCAGCATTGCGCGGCACCAGCCGCACCGACCTGTCCGTCGCCGACATGCGGGCCTGGCTGCGCAACTGGGTGGCCAACGCCACCGGGCAGCCGCCGGAGAAGATCAACGAGACCGCCCCGCTGATCGAACTCGGGTTGTCCTCGCGCGACGCGGTGGCGATGGCTTCTGACATCGAGGACTTCACCGGCGTGACCCTGTCGGCCACGGTGGCGTTCCGGCACCCGACGATCGAGGCACTGGCCACGGTGATCATCGAGGGCGAGCCGGTGGTCGTCGATCATTCCGGCGATGAGGACTGGTCGCGTGAGGCCGATGTCGACGACATCGCCGTGGTCGGTCTGGCCACCCGCTTCCCGGGCGACATGAACTCTCCCGAGGAGACCTGGGAAAAACTGCTGGCAGGGTTCGACGCGATCACCGACCTGCCCGAAGGCCGTTGGGGCGAGTTCCTGGCGGAGCCGCGCATCGCCGAGCGGGTCGCCAAGGCCCGCACCCGCGGCGGCTATCTGTCCGACATCAAGGGGTTCGACGCCGAATTCTTCGCACTGTCGAAGATGGAAGCCGACAACATCGACCCGCAGCAGCGGATGGCGCTCGAATTGACTTGGGAGGCACTGGAACACGCCCGCATCCCGGCGTCGAGCCTTCGCGGCGAAGCGGTCGGGGTGTACATGGGCTCGTCCAACGGCGACTACCAGAACCTGGCGCTGTCCGACCCGAGCATCACCCACCCGTATGCCATCACCGGTAACGCCAGCTCCATCATCGCCAACCGGGTCAGCTACTTCTACGACTTCCGTGGACCGTCGGTGGCCGTCGACACCGCCTGCTCGTCGTCGCTGGTGGCGGTGCACCAGGGCGTGCAGGCGCTGCGCAACGGCGAGGCCGACGTGGTGGTGGCCGGCGGCGTCAACGCGCTGGTCACCCCGCTGGTGACGGTCGGCTTCGACGAGGTCGGCGGCGTGCTGGCCGCCGATGGCCGGATCAAGTCGTTCTCCTCCGACGCCGACGGCTACTCGCGCGCCGAAGGCGGCGGTGTGCTGGTGCTCAAGCGGGTCGACGACGCCCGCCGCGATGGCGACCAGATCCTCGCGGTGATCGCCGGCTCCGCGGTCAACCACGATGGCCGCTCCAATGGGCTGTTGGCGCCCAACCCGGACGCGCAGGAAGCCGTGCTGCGCAAGGCCTATAAGAACGCCGGCATCGACCCGCGCACCGTCGACTACATCGAGGCGCACGGCACCGGCACCATCCTGGGTGACCCGATCGAGGCCGAGGCGCTGGGCCGGGTGGTCGGCCGCGGCCGCGCCGCTGACAAGCCCGCGCTGCTGGGCGCAGTGAAATCCAATGTGGGACACCTGGAGTCGGCAGCCGGAGCGGCCAGCCTGGCCAAGATCGTGCTTGCGTTGCAGCACGACAAGATCCCGCCGTCGATCAACTACGCCGGCCCCAATCCCTACATCGACTTCAACGCCACCCACCTGCAGGTCGCCGACACCGCCACCGACTGGCCACGCTATGGCGGTTACGCGGTGGCCGGGGTGTCCGGCTTCGGGTTCGGCGGGGCCAACGCGCACCTGGTGGTGCGCGAGGTGCTGCCGCGCGACGTGGTCGAAAAGGAAGCTCCCAGCGAGCCCGAAGAGCCGGTCACCGAACAGGATCCAGTGCTCGAGCACGAGGCGCCCCGCTTCGACGAGTACGGCGAGTTCATCCACGACGAGCCGGCCGCGACCGGCGACGAGGACTACCCGCTGCCCGGGCTGACCGAGGAGGCGGTGCGACTACGCGAGGCCGCACTGGCCGAGCTGGCGGCCCGCGAGCCCGCAAAACCCCTGATTCCGCTGGCGATTTCGGCCTTCCTGACCTCACGCAAGAAGGCCGCCGCTGCGGAGTTGGCCGACTGGATCGACAGCGAGGAAGGCCGGGCCACCCCGCTCGAGTCGATCGGCCGGGCGCTGTCGCGGCGCAACCACGGCCGGTCTCGCGCGGTGGTGCTGGCCCACGACCACGACGAGGCCGTCGCCGGTCTGCGGGCGGTCGCCGAGGGCAAGTCGAAGCCCAACGTCTACTCCGCCGACGGCCCGGTGACCAACGGGCCGGTGTGGGTGCTGGCCGGATTCGGTGCGCAGCACCGCAAGATGGGCAAAGAGCTCTATCTGCGGGATCCGATCTTCGCCGAGTGGATCGAACGCGTCGACGCGCTGATCCAGGACGAACGCGGCGTCTCGATCCTGGAGATGATCCTCGACGATGCGGTGGACTACACCGGCGACACCGTCGAGTACCCGATCGAAGCGGTCCAGCTGGTGATCTTCGCGATCCAGATCGCCCTCGGCGAACTGCTCCGCGCGCACGGCGCCACGCCGGGGGCCATGATCGGCCAGTCGCTGGGCGAGCCGGGCGCCGCCTACTTCGCCGGCGGCCTCTCGCTGCGCGACACCGTCCGGATCATCGTGCCGCGCGCCCGGTTGATGGGCGAGGGCGAGGCGATGCTGTTCGGCGAGTACATCCGGCTGATGGCGCTGGTCGAGTACTCCGCCGAGGAGATCAAAACCGTTTTCGCCGACTTCCCCGACCTCGAGGTCTGCGTCTACGCCGCACCAACTCAGACCGTGATCGGCGGACCGCCCGAGCAGGTCGATGCGATCATCGCCCGCGCCGAGGCCGAGGGCCGCTTCGCCCGCAAGTTCGCGACCAAGGGCGCCAGCCACACCGCCCAGATGGACCCGCTGCTGGGCGAATTCACCGCGGATCTGCAGGGCATCGAGCCGATGCCGCTGGCCTGCGGCTACTTCTCCACCGTGCACGAGGGCAGCTATATCCGGCCGGGCGCCGAGCCGATCCACGACGTCGACTACTGGAAGAAGGGCCTGCGCCACTCGGTGTACTTCACCCACGGGGTGCGCAACGCCGTCGACAACGGTTACACCACCTTCTTGGAGCTGGCGCCCAACCCGGTGGCGCTGATGCAGGTGGGGCTGACCACTGCCGACGCCGGGCTGCCCGACGCCCAGCTGATCGCCACCCTGGCTCGCAAGGCCGACGAGGTCGACTCGATGACGATGGCGATGGCCCAGCTCTACGTCCACGGCCACGACCTGGACATCCGCACGCTGTTCCCGCGGCACACCCAAGGCCCGGTCGGCCCCGAGGAGTTCGCCAACATTCCGCCGACCCGGTTCAAGCGCAAGCCGCACTGGCTCGACGCCCGCTTCTCCGGTGACGCCACCGGTGTCATGCCCGGTTCGCACATCGCGACCCCGGACGGCAGGCACGTGTTCGAGTTCGCCCCGCGCGGTGAGACCGATCTGGCCGCGCTGGTGAAAGCTGCTGCGGCAGCAGTGCTTCCGGATGCCACGCTGGTGGCCTCCGAGCAGCGTGCGGTGCCGGCCGAGGGTTCGCGGCTGGTGACGACGTTGAGCCGGCACCCGGGCGGGGCGTCGGTGCAGGTGCACTCCCGCATCGGTGAGTCGTTCACACTGGTCTACGACGCGCTGGTGTCGCGCGGCGGTGCGGGCGGTGTGGCGCTGCCGATGGCGGTCGGAGCCGGGACGGCGATTGCCGCCGAGGGGTCCGGAGCATCCGTTGCGGCGCCGGCCGAACCCGAGGTCGACGATGCCGAGATCCTGCATGACAACCTCACCCAGGGCGCGAACCTGGGCGCCGGCTTCGCCAAGTGGTCACCGGATTCCGGCGAGACCATCGCCGACCGGCTCGGCGCGATCGTCGGCGGGGCAATGGGTTACGAGCCCGAGGACCTGCCGTGGGAGGTCCCGCTGATTGAGCTGGGCCTGGATTCGCTGATGGCCGTACGGATCAAGAACCGGGTCGAATACGACTTCGATATGCCGCCGATTCAGCTGACCGCGGTCCGCGACGCCAATCTCTACAACGTCGCCGAGATGATCAAGTACGCGGTCGAGCACCGCGACGAGGTCCAGGCGCTGCATGAACACCAGAAGACCCTGACGCCCGAGGAGATCGCCGCCGAGCAGGCCGCGCTCATCTCCGGTGCCACGGTGTCCAGCGTGACCGCGCCGGCACCGGACCCGCAGGCCGAGCCCGAAACCGATGCCGCGCCGCCTGCCTCGGACATCCCGATCCCGCCGCCGCCGACCGATCCGGCGGGCCCGGGTGGCGCGCCGATCCCGCCGCCGCCCACCAACCCCGAAGGCCCGAGCGGTGTGGCCAAGGCGACGGCCGCGGCCGCGGCCGCCAAGGTCCTCACCCAGGAGGCGGTGACCGAGGCGCTGGGCGCCGACGTGCCGCCGCGGGATGCCGCCGAGCGGGTCACGTTCGCGACCTGGGCGATCGTCACCGGTAAGTCCCCGGGCGGTATCTTCAACGAGCTGCCCGCACTGGACGATGAAGTGGCCGAGAAGCTCGCCGCACGGCTGTCGGAGCGGGCCGAGGGCATCATCACCGTCGACGACGTCAAGTCGGCCGCCACCATCGAGGCGCTGGCGACCATCGTCCGCGACCACCTCGAAGAAGGGGTGGTGGACGGGTTCGTCCGCACCCTGCGGGCCCCTAAAGAAGGCTCGAATGCCGTGCCGCTGTTCGTCTTCCACCCGGCGGGCGGCTCAACGGTGGTCTACGAACCGCTGATGAAGCGGCTGCCCGCCGACACCCCGGTCTATGGCATCGAGCGGGTGGAAGGCTCCATCGAGGAGCGCGCCGCCGAGTACGTGCCCAAGCTGCTGGAGTTGCACGACGGTCCGTTCGCGCTGGCCGGCTGGTCACTGGGCGGGGCGCTGGCCTACGCCTGCGCGATCGGCCTCACCCGGGCCGGCGCCGACGTGCGCTACGTCGGGCTCATCGACCTGGTGCTGCCCGGCGAGCCGATCGACCAGAGCAAGGAGGGCATGCGGGCGCGTTGGGACCGCTACGCCCGTTTCGCCGAGCGCACCTTCAACGTCGAGGTGCCCGAGATCCCCTATGAGGAGCTGGAGAAGCTCGACGACGAGGGCCAGGTGCGCTTCGTCCTCGATGTCGTCGCGCAGAGCGGCGTGCAGATCCCGGGCGGCATCATCGAGCACCAGCGCACGTCGTACCTGGACAACCGCGCCCTGGACACCATCGAGATCCAGCCCTACGACGGGCACGTCACGTTGTACATGGCCGACCGCTACCACGACGACGCCATCGTCTTCGAGCCCGCGTATGCCACCCGCAAGCCGGACGGCGGCTGGGGCGAGTACATCTCCGACCTGGAGATCGTGCCGATCGGGGGCGAGCATATTCAGGCCATCGATGAGCCGTACATTGCCAAAGTGGGCGCGCACATGAGCGAGGCGCTCAACCGCATCGAAGGAAAGTAGGCGCGCGTGACCGGCCAACCCCCGCCACCCGTCCCCCCTGAAGATCTCCCACCCGTCCTGCCCAAGACCACCGCCGAACTGCTGGCTGAGCTCCGCGAGAAGCTGGAGCTCGCCAAGGAGCCCGGCGGTGAGAAGGCCGTCGCCAAGCGGGAGAAGAAGGGCATCCCCAGTGCCCGCGCCCGGATCAATGCGCTGCTGGACCCGGGCAGCTTTATGGAGATCGGCGCGCTGTGCAAGACCCCCGGCGACCCGAATGCGCTCTACGGCGACGGCGTGGTGACCGGCCACGGCCGGATCAACGGCCGGCCGGTCTGCGTGTTCAGCCACGACCAGACCGTGTTCCAGGGCTCGGTCGGGGAGATGTTCGGCCGCAAGGTGGCGGCGCTGATGGAGTGGGCCGCCAAGACCGGCTGCCCGATGATCGGCATCAACGACTCCGCCGGCGCCCGCATCCAGGACGCGGTGACCTCACTGGCCTGGTACGCCGAGCTGGGCCGTCGCCATGAACTGCTGCGCGGCCTGGTGCCGGAGATCTCCATCATCTTGGGCAAATGCGCTGGCGGAGCGGTGTATTCGCCGATCCAGACCGACCTGGTGGTGGCGGTGCGCGACCAGGGCTACATGTTCGTCACCGGTCCGGACGTCATCAAGGACGTCACCGGTGAGGACGTCACCCTCGACGAGTTGGGCGGCGCCGACGCGCAGGCCCGCTACGGCAACATCCACCAGGTGGTCGAGGACGAGGCGGCGGCGTTCCAGTACGTCCGGGACTACCTGTCGTTCCTGCCGTCGAACACCTTTGACGACCCGCCGATCGTCAACCCGGGCCTGGAACCGGAGATCACCCCGCACGACCTGGAGCTGGATGCCATCGTGCCCGACTCCGACAACACCGCCTACGACATGCACGAGATCCTGCTGCGGATCTTCGACGACGGCGACATCTTCGAGGTCGGTCAGCAACGCGGCCAGGCGATGATCACCGCGTTCGCCCGGGTCGACGGACATCCGGTCGGGGTGATCGCCAACCAGCCGATGTACATGTCCGGTGCCATCGACAACGAGGCCTCGGACAAGTCGGCCGGCTTCATCCGATTCTGCGACTCCTACAACCTGCCGCTGGTCTTCGTCGTCGACACTCCGGGGTTCCTGCCCGGTGTGGAGCAGGAAAAGGGCGGGATCATCAAGCGCGGCGGCCGGTTCCTCAACGCGGTGGTGGAGGCCGATGTGCCGAAGGTGACCATCACCATTCGCAAGTCCTACGGCGGCGCCTACGCGGTGATGGGTTCCAAGCAGCTCTCCGCCGACCTCAACTTCGCCTGGCCCACCGCCCGAATCACCGTGATCGGCGCCGAGGGCGCGGCGCAGCTGCTGATGAAGCGGTTCCCGGACCCCACCACGCCGGAGGCGCAGAAGGTCAAGGCGGACTTCATCGCCGGCTACAACGAGAACATGGCGATTCCGTGGGTGGCCGCCGAGCGCGGTTACATCGACGGGGTGATCCAGCCGCACGAGACCCGGCTGCTGCTGCGCAAGTCGCTGCGCCTGCTGGCCGACAAGCAGAACACCCGCAAGGTGCAGCGCAAGCACGGCCTGCTGCCCATCTAGGCGAGTCTTGCTAGGCGCAGTCTTGCTAGGCGCAGTCTTGCCGCGAGCGTGCGGGTCCCCGGCCGACACGCCGAGCGCTCGGCCGGATCCGCGCACGCTCGCGCCCGGGCTGGTGTTGCTTCGCGGATGCACGGGCGGCATCGGGTCAACGACGCATGGATGACGCCGCTGTGCTGGCCTGCACCGGGCGGCGGGCCGTCCACGCATTAAGTTAACCTTCAGCGTTTGGTGTCGACCGGCTGCGGCGCGCTGTTATAACGCCTGGTCAAGCCGCAAATCATCGTCCGACGATACTAAATTTGACATAACAGAGTGTGATTGGAATCATCCAGTCGACAACGGTCCGTTGATCTGCGGACGTGCGACCGCGGCGAGGAAGTCGGGATGTTTGATGCAGTCGCGGCACGCTCCGGGCGCCGCACACCAGGCCTGCTAGCCGCGCTGGGCGCCGTCACCTTGGTCGCCGGACTCACCGGCGCCCCGCAGCTGACGTCGCTGCCGGCGGCGCCCGCTCAGGCCGGCGTGCTGCTGTCCGCCGGCACCGATTCACTCGCGGATTCGAACATTGCGCTGATCATGGGGCCCAGCATGATCCCGACCCCGAGCCAGCAGTACGCCGATATCGTGAACGACCTCTTTTTGCAGCCGCGCGGTTTCGCCGGCGAACTCGAGGTACTGACCACGCCGGAGGCACCCTATTTGCTGGATGACTCCATGGCCGAGGGCGCGCAGACTCTGGTCGACAGAGTGCAGAGCCTGATCGCGGACGGGCAGGCCGGCGCCGATAACCCGGTGACGGTCTTCGGCTACTCGCAGAGCGCCGCGCTGACCACGCTGGCCATGCAGCAACTCTATGACGCCGGGGTGCCGACTGACGCCGTGCGCTTCGTGTTGATCGGCGATTCGGCGAACCCGAACGGCGGCCTGCTGGTCGGTTTCGAAGAGATGCAGGACTTCTACGACGCCATGCGAGATTCCGGCGTCACGTTGGGCAACCCGACGCCCAACGATCTGTACGCCACCGACATCTACACCTTGGAGTACGACGGCTACGCGGCCTTCCCGCACTACCCGCTGAACTTCCTGGCTACCCTGAACGCGATCATGGGTATGGCTACGCAGCACATGGCCTACCTCGGACTGACTTCCGAGCAGCTTGAGCAGGCGATCCTGCTGGAGTCCAGTCCCGACAGCCTGATCAACTCCTACATGGTTCCCAGCGAGCACCTCCCGCTGCTGTTGCCGCTGCTGTTCATGCCCGTGTTGGGAAAGCCGCTCTACGACCTGCTGGAACCGACCATGCGGATCCTGGTGAACCTCGGCTACGGCAACATCGAACACGGCTGGTATGACGGCCCGGCCGACCAGCCGACGATGTTCTCGCTCGATTCCCAGGACGTCGACTGGCCGGAGTTCAACGCCGCGTTAGCCGTGGCGGCGCAGACCGGCTGGGACAACTTCGTTGCCGGCTTGATGGACCCGGCAACCTATCAGTGGCTGGACCCGGCCGACGATCCCGCCTTCGCGAATTTGATTGCGGCCGGCGAGGCTATGGGCCTCGGCGGAGGTCCGGTGCCGGAGCTGCTCGAGAACTTGACGAACCTGATGTGGGAATCGCTGGTCGGCCAATACCTCGACCCGGCTTACTGGGCGGACGTCTCCTAAGGTCTCTTTCGCCGCGAGCTGGGCCCCGGCTCACTGCGAGTCGCGCTGCGCACACCGCGGCGCCCGCCGCAGTGAATGACCGGTATCGGACAGATAAGTGTTGCGTAACGCTTCTGCAACACCAGCCACTTTTGCATCAGACCAATTATCGTTTACCCCAGGCGATCCCACGCGGGACGAATCGTCGAGGTTCCAATTGGTCGGGGCCGCAAGGTGATTCCCGGCTGCGCGGATCGTCCCACAGAACCCGTGCGAGAAGGGGATGGCGTGTGTCCTAACGACGAAGAGCGATGAGCCTGCTGTTGCCGGCGCCGCGGCCCGCGACGACAAGGCCCGCGGCGCCACGGCCTGCGGCGCCACGGCCTGCGGCGACAAGGCTGGCGGCGCCGAAGCCTGCTGCGCCGACGCCCGCGACGCCAAGCGGCGGAAAACACCGCAGCGCTGCCGATGAACGCAACCGTGTGCTGCGCAAGGCGATTGTGGCGTCGGCGGTCGGCAACGCCACCGAGTGGTACGACTACGGGGTCTACGCCGTCGTGGCGACCTATCTCACCGGAGCATTCTTCCCGGACACGCTGGGCAATCTGGGCACCATGCTCGGCTTCGCGATCTCGTTCGTGCTGCGGCCGCTAGGTGGCATGGTCTGGGGTCCGATCGGTGACCGGTTCGGCAGAAAGTCGGTGCTGGTTGCGACCGTTCTGTTGATCGCGGTGGCGACCACCCTGATCGGCGTGCTGCCGACCTATGCCACCGCCGGTTGGTGGGCGCCGGGCCTGCTGATCGCGCTGCGCGTCGTGCAGGGGTTCTCGACCGGCGGCGAATACGGTGGCGCTGCAACGTTCATGGCCGAAAGCGCACCGGATGCCAAGCGCGGTACCTATGGCAGTTTCCTGGAATTCGGTGCGGTGGCGGGTTTCGTGTTCGGCAGCGCGGTCGTGCTCGCGCTCGAGGCGATGTTCACCCATGAGCAGATGGTCGCCTGGGGTTGGCGGATCCCCTTCCTGTTGGCCCTGCCGCTGGGCGTGGTCGGCCTGGTGCTGCGCAGCAGGATGGAAGAGACGCCGGTGTTCACCGAATGCGTTGCCTGCGAGGAGATCACCGGCTCGGCCTGGGAGCGCCTGGTGGACCTGCTGACCAACTACACCAGGCCGATCCTGGTGACGTTCGCGTTGTTCGTCGTGCTGAACATCATCGACTACACCCTGGTGACGTATCAGCCGACCTACCTGCACGCGACGGCCGGACTCGACGAGCGCAGCCGGACCACCGTGGTGCTGATCGGGCAGTTGGCGACGATGGCCTGCATCCCGTTCGCCGGCGCCTGGTCGGACCGGGTCGGACGAAAACCGCTGTGGCGAGCGTCGCTGCTGGGGTTCGCCGTGCTGGCGCTGCCGATGTACTGGCTGATGGGACACGGGTTCGCCTTCGCGCTGGTGGGTTTCACGGTGCTCAGTGTGCTGTTCGCCGCGCCCCTGGCAACGGTGTCGGCGACGTTCCCGGCGTTGTTCCCCACCCAGGTGCGTTACGCAGGGTTCGCGATCGCCGACAACGCCGCGGTCGCGGTGTTCGGCGGCACCGCACCGGTATTGGCCGACTCGGTGATCGAACGCACCGGGTGGCAACTCTTTCCGGCCGCCTACCTGGTATTTGCTGCGCTGATCGGGCTCGTCGTGCTGCGGTTCCTGCCGGAAACGCTCGGATACTCGCTGCGCGGTACGGGCGTGCCGGGTGTGCCGGGCGAGCTCGAGCGCGAGTTGTCGGTGCTGACCGCGGAGGAATCGGCCCGTGCGCGCCGAAACCCGGCGTTCGACGAGGTGTGGGCAGTCGACAAGTACCTCCGGCCGCGGCAGCGGACACCCGCCGGCTACCGGGGCGTCCCGCAGCTCGCCGGGGTGAGCGGCCCGCGGATCAGGGTGTGATCACTCGCATGCCGTACAGGTAGGTGGTCAGGTACTCCTCGATCACCGGCGCCCGCATTTGTTTGGCGTCGGGGATGGTGATGAGCAGGGCGTAAAGGCCGACCAGAAACGAGATGCCGTTGTGCATGACGTCGACGTCGGCCGGGATCTCGCCTCGGTCGCGGGCCCGCTGCAGTTCCTCGATGACCGCGACGATGACCGGGTGGGTGGGCCACACCTCGGTTGGCGGTCGGGTGGGCGAGAAGTGCAGCACCAGCAGGTCTTTGAACAGGTGACCGCCGAGCCGGCGTTCTAGCTTCTCCAGCACGTGGACGATCTGCGCGAGGGTGGCCCGTACGTCGTGGTCGCGGCTGAAGAAGCGGGTGAGTTCCCCGGCCATGCGCACCTCCTCGCGGTGCTCCAGCTCCAGCAGGACGTGTTCCTTGGTGGGGAAGTGGAAGAAGAACGTGCCGTGGGCGACGCCCGCCGCCGCGACGACGGCGCCGATGTCAGCGGCGGCCATGCCGGCGCGTTTGAACTCGGCGAGCGCCGCGCCGAGTAACCGCTCGCGGGTCTGCAGACCCTTGCGGCCCCGGTTGTCGGTCTTTGAATTCGGCACTGCGGTCAACTCCGGCTTCGGCGAACTGGTTCGGTCGAGTCTAGACCACCGGTAACTGACTTGAATCAGAATTACGCTTGGCAACCGCGGCCAGGCCCGCTACGGTACGGAGGACGTTAAGGCCGGTGCTGCAACGTGTACTACGGCGGAGTGCGGCGGGCTGCAGGCCAGCAGCAGCGGCACCAATGCTGACTCAAGTCATCTCGGAGGGGTTCGGTGCAGATTCTCGAGGAAGTCCAAGACCTGCCCAGCGCAGGCAATATCAAGGCCCAGTGGGTCAGCCTGTGGACCGGACCGGCGGTCGGTGCCGTGCTGGTGGTGGCCTTGCTGGCGTTCCCCGGCTTCTTTCCGCCGATGTCGCCGACCATGACCGCCGAGCAGGTTGCACGGTTCTATACCGAGCACACCGACTGGATCCGGTTCAGCCAGATCACGTTCAACCTGTGCGGGATCATGCTGCTGCCGTTCTTCATGGTGATCGTCGTCCAGATGAAGCGCATGACAACGCAGAGCCACATCTTCGCCTACTGCTACTTGACGGCGATCGTCAGCGGCGCCACCATCTTTGCGCTGTCCAACGTCTTCTTCCTGGTCGCGGCATTCCGCCCGGACCGCAACCCCGAGCTGACATTGCTCCTCAACGACTTGGCCTGGATTGTGTTCATCGCACCGATCGGCATGGTGTTGGCGCAATTCCTGCTGCTGGCCGCCGCGGTCCACTTCGACGACGGGCCGGATCCGGTGTTCCCCCGCTGGGTCGGCCCCTATTCGCTGGCAACCGGTCTGGCGATGATCCCGGCAGCAGGCGCGGCGGTCTGGCAGACCGGTCCGTTGGCCTGGGATGGGCTGCTGTCGTTCTGGCTGCGCAACGGGGCGTTCGCGGCGTTCGTGGTGGTGATGTTCTTCGTGCTGCGTCGTGCGGTGCTGCGCCAGGCCGTTGCAGATGGCGTTGTCGACGAAGTGGTGGCCGGGTGAATCTGCTGACCCCAGACCGGTATGTCGTCACCGCGGCGGGCGCCCCGGCCGGCAAACCCGATGTGCGCTTTTTGACCTGGTTCTTCCCGGTCTGGTACACCGTCTTCGGCATCATCATCTGCGTGTTGACCCGGGTGACACCGCCACCGCGGCCGGATGTCACGACGGCGGGGAAGGTCGCGTTCTTCACCGAACATCAACTGACCATCCAGATCGGGTTCGTCCTGCTGCTGATCCTGCTGGGCGGTGCTCCGCTGACCAACGGCCTGGTCATGTACCACATGAAACGGATGTCGGTAGGGTCGGTGTTCGCCTACGGCTACATCGGCGGCATGAGCGTCGGTGCGCTGCCCGGGTTCTTGCTGGTCGGCGTCTGTTATCTGACTGCGACGTTTCGGCCCGATCGTGATCCGGAACTGATCGGCTGGCTCTACGATCTGGGCAATCTGTCCTACAACGGGTCGCTGGGTTGCTTCACCACCGCCTACGTGGTGCTGGCCATCGCGGTCCTGTACGACAAGAACAACGTTTTTCCGAAATGGTTTGGCTACGTGACGGTTTGGCAGGTCATCACCGAGGTCATCGCCACCCAGTTCTTCCTGTTCTACTCCGGGCCGCTCGCATGGAATGGCGTGCTCAGCCTCTGGTGGGCGGTCGTGGTGTTCTCGGTGTGGCTGGGTGCGCTGATCTTCGTCCTCCGCCAGGCCACCATAGCTGAACCGGTCGACTCGCCAGGCCTGGACTGAGGGCCGGAAGGACAACTCTGATGCTGCAACTTGAGGTTCCCACCGCACCACGGATACGACTGCCCGGTGACGGCCACATCTGGGTGATGGTGCTCGGCGATCTGGTCATCTTCACCGGCTACTTCATCATCTTCATGGTCTATCGGACCATGAATGCGGCTGAGTTCCTTGCGGCCCAACAACATCTCAACGTCAACATCGGCGTGATCAACACCGTGGTGCTGCTGACCAGTTCCTGGTTCGTGGCCCGCAGTGTGCTGGCCGCCAGGGCCGGAAACCACGGCTCGGCGGTGCGGTTCGTCTATCTGGGGGCAGCCGGCGGGGTGTTGTTCGTGGTGCTGAAAAGCTACGAATGGGCCGCCAAAATCAGTGCCGGGCAAACCAACTCCGACCTGTTCTTCTCGTTCTACTACGTGATCACCGGAGTGCACCTGGTTCACGTGCTGATCGGACTGATCGCACTCGGCGTCGTCGTCCGAGAGCTGGGCAACCCGAGCCGGCGCCGGCCCGCGGTGGTCGAGTCGGCAGCGATTTACTGGCACATGGTGGATCTGTTGTGGGTCATCATCTTTGGCCTGCTCTATGTGATGAGGTGAGCATGACGGTTTTCGGCTATCGCGAACATCGGCACGAGACCGAGCGGTCGTTGACCTGGGTATGGGTCGTGCTGGTGGCGATCACCATCGGGTCGTGGACCCTGGCGCCGGCGCACCTGACACACACCGCGCAGGCCAGTGTGCCGGTGACGGCGCTGGTGCTGGCGCTGGCGTTCGTCAAGTCGCGCATGATCATCGGCCACTTCATGGAGGTCCACACCGCGCCGCGCTGGCTGCGGTACGCCACCGACGGCTGGCTGGCCGCGTTGATCGCTACGGTCTTCGTGATTTACCTGTTCTGAGCCCTCCGTCGCGGGCGTGAGCGTGCGCAGTCGTACGCCAAAACCGGCGTGTCGCTGGGCAAACACGCACGCTCGCGCCAAAGGGGGAACTCAGGCCTTGATGCGGATTTCACCCGGTGTCCACCAGCCACTGCGGGTAGCGCTGCCCAGCTCCAACTCGGCCGGCGAGGCCGGCACCACTTCCTCGAACTTGCGCAGCGAGCCCCAATCGCGGCCCCAGTCGTGGTTGAGATAGGTCGCCATCACGTGTGCCCGCAGCAGCATGTCGGAGATGCCGAGCAATCCGCCGTTGACCCCGTCCTGCCAGGTGTCGGTGTCCTGCTTCTTGGCGTTGTAGTCCGGGGTGATCCGGTACTTGGGTACCTCGGTGACACCGTTGGCGTGCAGCATCGGGTGCTGACACGGGAACGCCAGGCCCACGGCCCAGTCCAGCAGCACCGGCTGCTCGGAGCCGATGTACTCCTGGATGGTCTTCACCTCCGGCAGCCGCGGCGGGGTGAACGCGATCCAGTCCCGCGGGTTCAGCGACTTGTCCACGGCCACAATGCGAACCGCGACCGCGTCGGCCGGAATCTGCTTGCGCGGGTAGCGCAGGTTGCGCCACATCCGCGGCCATTCGCCGAACAGGTCGTAGGGCACCAGCCGCCCGCCGGGTACCACGGTGCCGTCCGGCCCGGGCAGCCCGTATTCGAGTTGCACGTCCTGGCCGGTGGTGTAGCCCTTGAGCACGCTGTTGCCGGCGATGGTGCCCGCTGCGGTCACCGCCAGCAGCGGATGCGCGTCATCGGCCGGCGGCAGGGCGTACCACGCCGACGTCAGCTTGGACTCCTGCTGGCCGTCGGTCGAGTAGCTGCCGGCCAGCGGGATCCGCGCCGGGTCCAGACCGTAGGGCAGCGGGACGGTCGAGCCGTTGATGCCTGCCGTGATCAGCTTCTTCGGGGCGTCCCAGTCGTAGTCGGTGCCGGGCTGGGTGATGCTCATCCGCAGCGACTCGGCCACGATCTTCTCCGGCACCCCGCTGGCGGTGAACCCGACCGGGTCGACACCGCCCAGCGGGCCCAGTTCGCCGTACATTCCCGGCAGCGGGGTCAGCGCACCGTCATTGGGGTCGGGCTCGACCAGCACGTTGTCGGCCTGCCCGCAGCCGCCCACGAAGGCCCGCACGTTGGCCAGACCGTTGGAGTAGCTCGGGTATTCGCGGACGATGCCGATCGCCATCGAGGCCACGAACACGCACACCATGAAGCCGGCCGCCACCGGCACCGGGGCGGCTGTCAAGGCCCGAGCCACGCGGCCCTCGCCGCGGTCGCGGGGCGCGAAGTGCAGCCAGGCCGCCCACCCCGCCGTGATAGCGAACAGCGCGAAGAAGATCGTGCTGACGGTGACGCCACCGATGCGCGGCATGTCGGCGTTGAACGGCACCCCGTAGCTCGAGACGTACCACCAGCCGTTGGTGGTGGCGAAACACAGCGCCAGCACGAACAGCACCGCCGCGGCGAACGCCATCCGGTTACGCGACCAGCGCACCACCTGCCGGGATACCAGCACGGTCGTCAACGCGGCCATCGCGCCGGCCACCGCGGCGAACAGCCCGAAGTGGTGCACCCACTTGGTGGGGGCGAACATCAGCGAGAACATCGTCGCCAGGATGACGCCCATCAGCCGCCACACCGGCCCGCTGGCCACCCCGGCGATCCGCTTGCGCCGCAACATGATGAACATCGCGGTGAACAGGCACAGCGCACAGATCAGGAACCCGAACCGTCGTGACAGCGAACCGTCGACGGTCGGCAAAACCAGATAGTAGTAGCGCAGGTTCTCGGTGTACCAGGCCTGGCTGGGCCCGATCGCGGTGCGAATCCTGGTGGCTTCCAACACCGCCCGAATCGTCTGGTCGGCGAAGACCACGGTCAAAATCACCGCGCCGGCGGCCAGCAGCGGGGCCACCAGCGCCCAGGTGCCGTGAATCCGGTCCCGGCGCACCAGGATGCGCAGCAGCGGCCGCCCACCGGCCAGCAATGCCGCCACCGCGATCAGCCCGGTCGGCTGGATGCCCAGCGTGAACGCCGCGCAGATGATCGCCAGCGCCGCCGGGGTCAGCCGGCCGGAGATGATCGCCCGCTCCACCAGCACCCAGGTGATCAGCGCGCCGACCGCGATGATCCCCTCGGGCCGCAGGCCGTTGTTGAACGGCATCCACGCGGCCAGCAGCACCATCCCGGCCGCCCACAGCGCGGGCTTGCTGGCGGCCACCGCCGGACCGAACCGGGGCAGCACCTCGCGGCTGAGCAGCAGCCAGCACACCAACCCGGCCACCAGATCCGGCAATCGGATCCAGATGCTGGCGTCGGAGACGTGCGTCATGATTGCCAGCAGGTTGTAGTACCAGCCGAACGGGTCCTCCGGGCTGCCGAACCAGCGGAAGTAGTTGCTCATGTAGCCGGCGTGATCGGCCACCCGGGCCATGCCGAGGATGTAGCCGTCGTCGGACGAGTTCGCCCCGATCACGTACCAGACCACGAAGCCGAGCACCACCGCGACGTCGGCCAGCGAGAAGAACCGCCACCGCGACGGGATCAACCGGTGCATCCGGCGGCCGTCGAGCCGGTCGAGCCGCCACAGCGCCAGCACCGCGATCACGGTGGCCAGGATCGCCGCGAAGATCGCGGCCCGCTTCAAAGCCGTTGGCTGGGTGGAGAACCGGGTGTCGATCTCAGCGGTCAGCGAAAGGCCTTCCGGCGCCGGGCCGCTCAGGTCGGAGAACACCCCGACGATCTGCGGGCGCAGGTTCGGGTCCGGCCAGCCGTAGCGTTGTGTGACCCCGCCGATGGTGGCGAAGGTGCCGTCGTGCGACGACGTGACCTCGATGTCGGTGCAGCCGGGGCCTTCCACTTTGGCTCGCGGCGCGGTGGCCAGCACCACGTTGCGGTCGGTGACATCGACCCGCTTCTCGGTGACGGTGATGAACAGCCCGTTGAGGGCGGCGTCCTTGCCCTTGGCCGGTGCGGTCGACACCAGCGTGCCGCCCTCGGCGGGCAGCTCACGGACCAATGCACACGGCGCTTTCACCGACATCGAGATCGGGGTCTGGGAGATCAATGGCGCGGTGACGCTGTGCAACTCGCCGTGCTGCGGCCAGTTCAGCGTCGCGGTGGTCTGCACCACCGGCAGCAGCGGGGTGGCCACCGACAGCAGGAAGCCGACCAGGCCGGCGATGATCGCTACCAGGCGCGTGGTTCGAATACTCATGGCAGTGCTCGAATCGGTCCGGGCCGGCTCCAGCCGGTAACGGTCATGGTGCCCTGGTCGATGACGGCATCGGGCGCGTCCTTGGCCGGGATCAGCCGGTGGTAGGCCTCCACCGCACCCCAGTCGCGATACCAGTCGTCACGCAGGTAGGTCGGCACGGTGGTGGTCCACAGCATCGCCTGGGTGATCATGAACGGCCCGCCGTCTTCGGCGGACTGCCACAGGTTCGATGACGCCGCGGTCTGCTTGTGATCGGGCATGATCCGGTACTGCGGCAGCTCGGCGATGCCGAGGTGTTGGGTGAACGGCCGCTGGCAGGGGAAGTTCGCCGCGACCGCGATGTCCATCAGCACCGGGGTCTGCGATCCCATCAGCTCAGTGATGGTCTGCACCACCGGTACCCGCGGCGGGGTGAACGCGATCCACTGCTCGGTGGACAGGTTGGGGTCATTGGCGACGATCCGCACGGTATCGGTGCCCGGCGGCGCCCAGGCCAGCGGGAAACGCAGGTTTCGCCAGGAGTTCTGCGGCCCGATGTCGATGGGCTCCACCTCGCCGGCGGATGTGACGCTGCCGTCCGGTCCGGTGATACCCCATTCCAGTTTCAGCGGCTGGCCGTAGTCGAGCTTGCCGTCCTCGCCGTGCGACCAGATGGCGCCGGCGGCGCTGACCACAACAATGGGAGCCCGATCGGTGCCGCTTCCGTGTTCGGGCAGCCGGTACCAGACCGAGGTGGCGTGTGCGGCCACCTGCTCCTTGTACGACCCGAGCACCGGTGTGACGGCCGGGTCCAGCCCGAACGGCAGCGCCACCCGGGAACCGTTCACCCCGTCGGGGGCGTCGTCGGGAATCTTGCCGCCGGCGGTGCCCGCGGCGTCGCTCTGGTTGGCGCTGGGCTTGTTGGGGGAGGCGTCGGCGTTGGGCACCCCGGGCTTGGCGATCACCGCCAGCGAGGTCAGGTCGTCGTCGACGGCGTTGGGGTCGAAACCATACGGGTCGGCGCCGCCGAGCGGGCCCAGCTCGCCGTAGCGTTGTCCCGGGATCGGTTGCAGCAGACCGGCATTGGTATCGGGCTCGGCCAGCACGTCGTCGGCCATCCCGCAGGACGACAGGCCGGACAGTAGGGCGTCGGCGTTGGCCCGCGCGGTGGTGTAGGCCGGGTAGCGGCCGGCGGCGGCCTTGGCCATCGAGCCGACCATCAGCAGCACCATCAGGGTCGCGACGACCAGCAGCGGCGTCGACGCCAGGATCCGGTTGCGCCGGGTGGCGGTGACCTGGGTGTGGCCGGCGTAGTCCAGCCGGAAGTGCTGCCAGCCGGCCAGCAGGCCGGTGGCGATCGAGGCCGCCAGGAACATCGACGTCACCGGGCGGCTGGCGATCACCGGCGGGATGTCGAACCACGGCACCCCGTAGCCGCCGACGTAGAACCAGCCGTTGACCCCCGAGGTCGCCCAGGCGACCAGGAACAGCAGCGCGGTTACATAAAGCGTCATGTTGCGTCGGCTGTGCAGCCCCACGCGGGCGAAGGTGAAGGCGGTGACCGCGGCCAGTGCCCCGGCCAGCCCGGCGAACCCGCCGAACTGCACCGCCCACTTGGTCGGGGTGAACGTCAACAGCAGCAGGCCCACCGCCGTGGTCCCGATCAGCCGCCAGGCGGGCCCGCTGGCCACCCCGGCGATCCGGCCGCGCCGCAGCAGGATCACCAGCATGGCGAACATGCAGAACAGCAGCACCAGCACGGCGAACCGGCGGGTCATCGAGGCGTCGACGTTCTCCTCGACGGTTAAGAAGTAGTAGCGCAGGAACTCCTGATACCAGGCGATCGTCGGCCCGACCACGTATTTGATGCGGGCGGACTCGGCGACCGCGGCCAGCGTCTGCGACCGGCACACCACCACGGCGATGGTGGAGGCGGCCGCGGCCAGCACCGCCAGCGGGGCTAGGAGGCCGTCGGTGAGGCGACGGGTTCGGATGACGGCTTCGATCTTGCGGGAGCCGGTCAGCAGCGGAGCCAGCGCGATCAGCCCGTGCGGGGCCAGCGTGACGGTGAAGACGGCCACCAGGATCGCGCATGCGGTCGGCAGCAGCCGGCGGGTGGCGATGGTGTGTTCCACCAGTACCCAGACCACCAGGGTGCCCAGCGCGATCAGCGGTTCGGGGCGCAGGCCGTTGTTGAACGGCAGCCAGGCCGCGGCGAACATCATCGCGGCGGTGAACACCGCGATCCGGTTGCCCGACAGTCGGCCCAGCCGCGGCAGAATCCGTCGGCTGATGATCAGCCAGCAGGCCATGCCGGCCAGCGTGGCGGGCAGTCGCATCCACACCCCGGCGGTGCTGATGCTGCTCAGTTGCCCCAGCAGCGCCGGATACCAGTCGAAGGGGGCCTCGCTGGCGCCGAAGAATCGGTAGTAGTTGGCGACGTATCCGGCGTGCGCGACATTGCGCGCCATCGTCAGGTTGTAGCCGTCATCGCTGGAAATCGCGCCGATGACGTGCCACAGCGCCAGAATGCCCAGCACGCCGACGTCGGCCAGCCAAGTTATCGGGTTGGCCTTGAACCAGTGCCGCCAGCTGCGCGGGGTGCGGTGGGTGTGGCGGCGGTCCAAGACCGCCAGCGCGATGATCGACGCCAGCACCGCCAGCACACCCAGGGCCATCACGGCGGCCTTGAGCGTCGTCGGGTTGGTGATGAAGCGGGTGTCGACGGCGATGTGCGCGCTCAAGCCGGGCTCCGGGCCGATTTTGAGCTCGGTGAAGATGCCGCCGATCTGCGGTTTGTTTTCGGGGGGCAGGCTGCCGGACGCGCCCGGTATGCCGACGAATTCGGCGCCGACGTCACCGGGGTTGGCCCACAGGCGCAGTTGGCTGCACTCGGCGATCTTGTCGCGGGGGGCGGCCGCGGCCACATGATCGCGGTAGGCGGCGAATACGGTGGTCTTGTTGGCACGAACGAACAGGCCGTGCGCGGTGGCATCGACGCCGCCTGCCGGCACGGTGGACAGCACCAGGCCGCCGTTGGCGGGCAGCGTGGCGATGGCCGAGCAGGGAATGGTGATGTCCAGGCCGCGCGGTGCTCCGGAGACCAGCGGGGCGGTGACGTCGGTGACGTGGCCTTGCGCGTCGACGCCCTGTGGCCAGGCGATGGTGGCGGTGGTCTGTCGGGCCGGTAGCAGCGGCGTGATGCCGCACAGCAACACGCCGGCGATGCCGGCGACCACCGCGATCAGCCGGGCGAGTCGATAGCGGGGCTGGTCGTGGGGGGAGGACACGAGCCTCGATGTTATGCGACCGGGGTCCCGAAGCCGGGACCCCGTCCCGTCGCGCGGCCGGGAGATATGTGGTTGTTGCCCGCCTCCGAGCCGGGACCCCGTCCCGTCGCGCGGCCGGGAGATATGTGGTTGTTGCCCGCATCCGAGCGACAACGCACGTTATGTCGGCTTGCGGGCGGCGGTCTGGCCGGCAGCCCGGGCGCGCAGCGCCATGACCCGCTGGTGGATCCGGTACTCGGTGCTTCGCGGCATGCCCGCCGGGCCGTAGAGTCCGCGGCCGCGCCGGTACACCCGACCACGCTCGCGCTCCCAGCGCAGCGCATCCGAGATCGCCTTCGACGGCCGGCCGGGGACAGCGAAGCCGCGCGAGTCCAGTTCGGCCGCCAGTTCGGCGATGCTGCACCGGCCGTGGTGGAGAAGGTAGTGAGTCAGTACGTAACGCAGCTCGATGCCGCGCAGTGTGATCGCGTTCGTCATGACCGGACCCTGCCATCGCTGTCTGACACTATGACCGGCCCTTGCCATCGGGCCTGACACCATGACGAGCCGGCGCGGCTGGGTGTGGACAGGCCGCTGCCCAGCTGGACCCGCCATCACGGCCTGACATAACGCACGTTGTCGCTCGGAGGTGGGCAACAACCACCTGCCCGATGTCCGGTTACGGCTGGGGCAGCTGGGAGTCGCGGTCGGCAGCTGGGACTCGGGGTCCGCAGCGTCAGTGCCGCAGCGGCGCCGGGCTCCACAGCCCGGAGCGGACCGCCGTGCCCAGATCCAGCTCAGCCGGCGTCGCCGCCGGGTAGTACGGCGTCAACTGCTGCAGCGCACCCCAGTCCCGGAACCAGTCGTGGTTCAGATAGCTGGGCACGGTGGTCGCGCGCACCAACAGCTCGGTGATGCCCAGCGGGCCACCGCCGTTGTTGTCCATCACCGGCGAGTTCGCCTCGGCGCCGAACCGGTCCGGCAGGATCCGCCACTTGGGCACCTCGGTCACCCCGTTCTGGTGGCCGAACGGCCGCTGACACGGGAACGCCAGGCCCACCAGCCAGTCCAGCAGCACCGGGTCCGACGACCCGACCACCTCCTGCAGGCTGCGCAGCTGCGGGACGCGCGGCGGCGTCACCGCGATCCAGTGCTGGGGCGCCAGGTCGTCGTCGCGGACCACCAACCGGATCCGGGTGGCCTCGGCGGGGATCGATGACATCGGCGCACGCAGGTTGCGCCACGCCGGGACCGCACCGATGTCCCCGAACTGCACGGTGCCGCCCGGCTTGTCGCTGGCGGCGCCGGCCTCGGTGGCCCACTGCGCGGTCACCTCGTCCCGGTCGAACCGGCCGGCGGCCGCCACCACCAGCAGCGGTCCGGCCTCGGCCCGGTCGGCGGGCAGCCGGTACCAGGCCGAGCGCAGTTGGGCGGGCACCTGTACCCCGGGACGCCAGCTGCCCAGCACCGGGACCCGGGCCGGGTCCAGCTTGTAGGGCAGCCGGGCCCGTGAGCCATTGATGCCCTCGCGGGCGGTGGTGCCACCCTCGGTACCGGCTTCACCGCTGCTCTCGGCGCCGGTCTGCGCGTCGTCGTCGGCCAGCCGGCCCAACCCAGGCGGCCCGATCACCTGGTCGGCGGAGACGTCGGCGGGAATCCCGTTGGGCGCGAACCCGGCCGAGAACGTCGCACCCAGTGCTTCGGCGACCGGCGTGTCGACCGGCTCGAGCATCCCGGCGTTGGGGTCCTGCTCCACCAGTACGTCATCGGCCAGCCCGCACGTGTTGCCGGTGCCCAGCACGGGAATGGCAGCCAGGTTGGACCGGCCCACCGTCCACGCCGGGTACTGGCCGAGCATCGACACCGTCAGCGACACCACCTGGAAGACGACCAGCACCCAGCAGGCGATCGCCAGCGGGTAGCCGGACAGCGCCGTGAAACGCGGCGGGCGATCCTCGCCGTTGAAGAAGTGGAACCAGGCCGCCACCAGCAGCGCCAGCACGGTCAGCCCCACCCCCATGGTGGCGAACGCCAGATGCCACTTGGGGAACGCGTTCGACCACGGCACCCCGAAGTTGGAGACGTACCACCAGCCGTTGACGCTGGCGAACGACAGTGCGGTGATGAAGAGCACCAGCGCGGTGAACAGCGTCCGGTTGCGCCGCGAGTGCATCGCCGCGGCGCCCACCGCGACCGCGGCCAGCGCGCCCAGCGAACCGGCCAGCCCGGCGAACACGCCGAAGTGATGCGTCCACTTGGTGGGGGTGAACATCATCGCGATGAACGAGATGATGGTGATCCCGATGATGCGCCGGCTCGGCCCGGCCGCGGTGCCGGGAATCCGGCCCTTGCGCAACGCCATCGCCACGCTCACCGCCAGCGCGACGCCGAGCGCCAGCACCGGGAACCGCCGGGCCACCGAACCGTCCGGGGTCGCCAGGAACAGCCGCTCGTAGCGGACGTGCTCCTCGAACCAGGCCAGGCTGGGGCCGACCGCGGACTTCAGCGTGCTGGCCTCGATCTCGCCGGCCAGCGTCTGGTCGCGGAAGATCACGATCGCGGTGATGCTGATCGCGGCGGCGATGGGCGCCAGCAGCGGCGCCAGCCCGAACTGCGCCGAGCGCCGGTGCAAGATGGTGCGCAGCGGCCCGATCGCCACCAACAAAGCACCGATGGAGGCGATCCCGGTCGGCCCGGAGAACAGCGTCAGCGCGCCGATGATGCAGGCGACCGCCAATGGCAGCAGCCGGCTGGTGGCCACCGCCCGTTCCACCGAGCACCAGGTCGCCAGGATGCCCAGCGCGATGATCGGCTCCGGGCGCAATCCGTTGTTCAGCGGCAGCCAGAACGCCAGGAACATGCCGGCCGCGGTCCAGGCCGCCGCGGTGCTGTGTTTGACGGCATGCCCCAGCCGGGGGATCACCTCACGGCTGATCAGCCACCAGCAGGCCAGTGCCATGGCCAGGGTGGGCAGTCGCATCCAGATGCTGGAGGTGGACACGTGCGCCCACACCGCGAGCAGGTCGTAGTACCAGCCGAACGGCGCCTCCGGGGTGCCGAACCAGCGGTAGAAGTTGGCCATGTAGCCGGCGTGCTCGGAGATGCGCGCCATGGTCAGGATGTAGCCGTCGTCGCTGGTGTTGGCTCCGACGAAGTGCCACCACACCAGTACCAGGGTGACCAGCGTGTCCAGCGGCGACATCGACCACCAGCGGGCCGGCAGGAACCGGCGGTGCCGGGTGCCGTCGGCGGTGTCCAGCACGTGCAGGGCGATCAGCGCGATGACCGTCAGCGCCACCCCGAGGAGCATCGCGGCCAGCTTCAGCGGGGTCGGCGCGCTGGAGAAGCGGGTGTCGACGGTGGCGGTGAATTCCAGTCCGGCCGGCGCCGGCCCGGACAGGTCGGTGTAGACGCCGACGATCTGCGGCCGGAAGTCATAGCCGCTGCGGGTGCCGGTCAGCGGCGAGCCGGGGTGCTCGGCATTGGGGCCGTGCTTGAGGCCGACGAACTCGGCGGTGACGCGGTCGGCGTGTGCGGTGAACGTCAGCTTCTGGCAGTCCGGGCCGAGCACCTGCGACAGCGGCGCCACCACCACCGGTACGTTGCGCACCACCAGGACCAGGTCGTCGTTGACGCGTTCGATGAGCAGCCCGCGGTCGACGGCCTTGGGCGCCTGCTTGGGCACCGTGGACAACAGCACGGTGTCGGTTTTGGTCAGGCCCGCCGCGGCCTGGCACGGCACGCTGATATCCAGATCGGTGGCCACGTAGCTGATCAGCGGGGCTTGCACGCTGGTCAGGACGCCGTTCTGCGGCCAGTTGAGTTCCGCGGTGGTCTGGTTGACCGGCAACAGCGGGGTGAGAATCGCCAGCAGGGTGCCCAGTACGCCGGCGACGACGGCGACGGCCCGAGCAATCCGGAAGTCGGCGCGCGTATCGGTCACGGACCTAGATGCTATCGGGGTGCTTTGCGGCCCCGCGTGGTGTGTCTAGCCGGGCAGACTTGGGCTATGGACACTGTTGAGTACGCCCCCGGCCGGTCGGCCGATTTGTTCGGTGAGCGTTCCCGGGCAACCGCACTGCTGTGGCACGGCAAACAGCCCGACGCCCGCACGGCGCTGCGGCCGCTCGCCGACCTGGTGGCGGCCCACGGCGTGCACGTGGTGGTGCCCGACTGGAATTCCCACCACGACGACGGCGGGCGCGCAGATCTGCTGCGCTCGGTGCAGTTCGCGCGGGAACGGGCCGACGACGCTGACGGCCTGATCCTGGTGGGGTGGTCGATGGGCGGCCTCGCGGCGGCCGGGCTGGCGATTCACGCCGACCGGTTCGACGTCCGCTTCTCCCACGTGGTGTGTCTGGCCGGCGCGTTCCTGGTTCCCGATCCGATCAGCGGCACCGAGCCGGTCGCGGCGCTGCCGGGCGGCCGGCGCTGCCCGATCACGTTGCTGCACGGCACAGCGGACGACGTTGTTCCGGTGACGGCGAGCCGTGAGTTCGCCGCTGCCCTGGCGCACCACCGGTGGCCGGTGGAGTACGACGAGTTGTCCGCCGATCACGGGTCGATCGCCGGGGCAAGTTATGACCCCGAGGCCGACCGTTATGCGGCCGCCACCGACCGCCGCACGTTGGCGGTCGCCGCCGAGGTGGCCGAGCGCATCGCGGCCCCGCGGTGACGCCGGTTCACCGCCGCACGGCCAGCACGAACGGCCCGATCTTCTCCACCTGGAACGCCGGGCCGTCGAACAGCGCCGCATCCAGTTCCACGGTGTAGCGCTTCACGTTGGGGTGGTTGGGATAGACGTCCTTGGCCAGCCGCAACGTGTAGGTGTCCCCGGCACCGGGCCGCAGCAGAAACACCGTCGGCGCCGGCCACGGCAGGTCGTCGAGGGCGCGGGTGAACTGCGCCGAGGTCTCCAGCTTCGACCATGACTCGATCGCGGCGGCCCGCGCCGAGAACTGCGCCAGCGGGTTGGCGTAGTGGCTCGTCAGACCCTGGAAGCCCCAGTAGGGGTAGAAGGACAGGAAGCTGTAGTCGGCGGTGAGCACCACGATCTCATCGCGCGCCTTGCCGGTGGCCTTGGTGACGGCAGCGTCAACCGCTTCGTAGTACTTCGCCGCACCGGGCGGGCGCCGGTCGCCGCGCTGGCCGTGACCGTCGGTGTCGGTGTAGGCCACGGTGATGTCGGGGCGCAGCACCTCGGGGATGTCCTGGGTGAACGCCAGCGCCCCGGCCAGCCCGACGGCCGTGGCCACCGGGTACACCACCCGGTGCCAACCGGTGCCGGCTTGACCGAGCGCCCGGGCGCCCTCGACGAAGCCGAACACCCCGGCGGTGGCCAGCAGCACCGTCAGCGTCGGCTGCAGCCGGAAGCTCAGCAGTGTGGTGCGGGCGAGCGTCGACAGCATCGACAGCAGCGACCACAGGTAGACGGCCACGACGCCGATCGCCAGCGCACCCGCCCGAGTGGAGCTGCGGGCTTTGACCACCAGCCACCCGGTGCCCAGCAGGCACAGTGCGCCGAGCAGGGTGAACTGCAGCATCGGGAAGCTCAACTCGGCGCCGTCACCGGGCAGGTAGTGCCGGGCGCTGCCGGTGTCGCTGACCGGGTGATGCAGCGTGGCCAGCAGGTACGGCGTCCAGGTGATCGCCGCGATGGCCAGTGCGACCACACCGATCACCAGCAGCCGGACCAGCGGGCTCAGCGCCGCCTTGAGGCCGTCGCGGAGGCGCGATGCCGCCAGCAGTAGCGCCATCAGCGTCACGGTGAACGCGCTGTAGGCCACCAGCAGGGTGTAGAAGGTGGCGGCGAAACCGAGGAAGACGCCGGTGCCGACGATGGCTCCCCAGCCCGTCCGCCCGCCGGCGCCCCAGCCCCGGCGCTGGTTTGCCGCGAGACGCAATCCTGCGACGGATTCGCCGGCGTGTCGGTCGTCAGATTGCGCCTCGGCGGGTGAGGCGTCGGGGGAGCCGGCGCCAGGCCGGGCCCCGGCGCGCAGGCCCGACCAGGCCAGGATCAGCACCGGCGGCAGCAACACGGTGATCATCGCCGCATAGGGCTCCGGGGAGCTGTAGGCCAGCGTCACCGCGGCGCCGGCGATGGTGGCGATCAGCGCGTACTCGAAGCGGATCAGCTTGTTCCACAGCACCAGCGCGACCGCGACCGCCACGGCCATCGAGGTGATCGCCCACGGCTTGTACATCTCCCAGCCCGGGATCCCGGTCAGCGCCGCGGCCCGGCCGCCCAGCCAGAACCAGCCCGGCGGATAGAACGACGGCAGGCCCAGGTAGGTCATATCGGCAAGCGCGGGACTGTCGGTCATCCGGGTCAGGTATTCGGTGCGGAACTGCTGGTCCACTGAGATCCCGAACAGATACAGCTTGGTGGCGCCCAGCGGCATCGCCAGCGTCACCACCGAGAAGGCGCTGGTGAACACGACCGCCGCCAGCCACGCCAGGGCCCGCCGGCCCCGTCGCCATAGCAAGCCGGCGCCGGTCAACCCGGCCAGGCAACCGACCTGCCCGACGGTGGTCAGCGCGTGCAGTTGGTTCGACGACGGGTACGCCGGCCACTCGACCCGGGCGATCGCCACCAGGGCGACCACGGCGACGACGACGGCGATGAGGCCGGCCAGGATCATCTGGGCCACCGTGTTCAGCGCATTACGCACGGCCACCACCAGTCCCAACTGTCACCCGGAGAGAGATATAGGTCGATTGCCCGCCTCTGAGCGACAACCGTTGTCGCTCGAAGGTGGGCAACTCACCGAAACCTTCCCCCGCGTGACGTGTGTGACGCACGAGACCGGCGCGGCTCATCGGCTAGATGGGCAGTCGGCGGAAGATCGCCCGCGGGACGTGGCGCAGCACCATCATGACGTAGCGGAATGCCCCTGGCGCCCAGACGATTTCCTTGCCCTTGGCGGCCGCGGTGACGGCCAGCTCGGCGACGTCTTCCTTGTCGACCGTCAGCGGCGCTTCCTTGACGTGCGCGGAGAACCGGGTGCGCACCTGGCCGGGCCGGATCACCAGCACCCGAACCCCGTCGTCGCGCAGCGCCTCGCCCAGGCCGAGGTAGAAACCGTCGAGCCCGGCCTTGGTGGAGCCGTAGACGAAGTTGGTGCGGCGCACCCGCTCGCCGGCCACCGAGCTCATCGCGATGATCTGCCCGAAGCCCTGGGCGCTCATCTTGTTCGCCAGCAATACCCCGACCGAAACCGCTGCGGTGTAGTTGACCCCGGCGACCTGCACGGCCTTGGCCTGGTTGTGCCAGAGCTCCTCGGCATCGGCGTCCATGCCGAACGCCACGATGGCGACGTCGATATCTCCGTCGCTGAAGGCCGACTCGATCATCGCCGGGTGGCTCGCGGTGTCGAGGGCGTCGAAGTCGATCACCCGCACCGACTTGGCGCCGGCGGCCTCCATCGCGGCCACGGCGTCGTCGCGGCCGGGATCGCCCGGCAGGCAGGCCAGGACCACCTTCGCCGAGGCGTGGCGCAGGTAGCGCGCGCAGATCGCCAGCCCGATCTCGGACGTACCGCCGAGCAGCAGGATGGACTGGGGATTTCCGGTGGCGTCAAGCACCATCTAGAGCAGCTCCAAACGTCGGGCCATGTCGGAGGCGAAGACCCCGTCGGGATCGACCTTGCGGCGCACCGCAATCCACTCGTCGATGCGCGGGTACATGGCGTGGAAATTCTCCGCGGTGGTGCGGGAATCCTTGGCGGTGTAGAGCCGGCCGCCGAACTCCATCACCCGGCGGTCCAGCCCGTTGAGGAACTCATCGACCCCGGGCCGCATCGGGAAGTCCATGGCGACGTTCCAGCCGGCCATCGGGAAGCTCAGCGGCGCCTGGTTGCCGGGTCCGAACAGTTTGAACACGTTCAGCGCCGACGAGTGCCCGCTGGCCTGGATGTCGCGGATGATCGCCTTGAACTCCTCGACCGCCTCGGTGGGAACCAGGAACTGGTACTGGGCGAAACCCGCCGTGCCGTAGGCCCGATTCCATTCCCCCAGCAGGTCCAGCGGGTGGTAGAACTGCGTCAGGTTCTGCACCTTGCCCCGGTAGTGCCCGCCGCGCCGGTAGTACAGCTCGCCGATCACGCTGGCCGACAGCTTGTTCATCAGCCCGTTCGGGAAGATGTCGGGCACCGTCATCAGCTGCGGCGCGTCGAATTTCAGTGGGTCGCGGGCCAGCTTCTTGGGCAGCTCGTCGCGCCGCGCCAACCGGCCCCGGGTGATCGCCGCCCGGCCGAGCTTCGGCGGTGCGCTGACGGCGTCGAACCATGCCGAGGAGTAGGTGTAGTCGGCCTCGCTGCCGTCGCTGTGGAAGGCGATGGTCTCTTCAAGAGTGGTGGTGTTGTCGCCGTCGTTGATGAAGTACGCGGTTTCGGTGGGGGTCATCGCGATGACGGCGCGCACGATGATCCCGGTCAGCCCGTTGCCGCCGACGGTGGCCCAGAACAACTCGGACTCGGGGCCGTCCGGAGTCAGATGCCGCACGGAACCGTCGGCGGTCAGCAACTCCATGGACACCACATGGTTGCCGAAACTGCCCTCACTGTGGTGATTCTTGCCGTGGATGTCGCAGGCGATCGCGCCGCCGATGGTGACCTGGCGGGTGCCCGGCAGCACCGGTACCCACAGGCCGAACGGCAAGGCGGCCTTCATCAACTGGTCCAGGCTGACGCCGCCGTCGACGTCGACGACGCCGTCATCGGCGGAGATCGAGTGGATCCGGTTCAGCGCGGTCATGTCGACGACCAGGCCGCCGCCGTTCTGGGCGTTGTCGCCGTAGGAGCGGCCCAGGCCGCGGGCGATCACGCCGCGCCGGTTTGCGAGGGATCCGTGATCGGATGCGCGCGCCACGGCTTTGGCGATGATCTCGACGTCCGGGGTGGACAGCACCTGCGCCACGCTCGGCGCGGTGCGGCCCCAACCCGTCAGCCGCCGCGTGGTCGTCTGCAACTCGGTGCTCAACATCGCAGATGAGGGTACCGCCAACGCGCCCGCAAACCGGTTCCGCGTGACTAATCGGATGACTACCGTTACGATCGCGCAATGCCTGAGACTCCCCCCACAGATTCCGCCTCTTCGGCCAAGCCCGCCAAGCCCAAGACCGCGGGTTTTCCGAAATCTTCCACTTCATCCCAGGGCCTGTCGGTGCCCACGATCGCCGCTCTCGCGTTGTCGGTGCTCGCCATCGTGTTGGCCGTCTTCGGCTGGTTCTACCCGTCAACGGGCCAGAAGTTCTCCGGCGATCAGCGCCAGGAAGCCAAGGGCAAGATCTGCGCCGCGCAGGCCGTGGTGCGCCAAGGCACCCAGTTCAACACCAACCTGCAGAACCCGGTGCCCGGCGACCTGGCCGGTGACCTGGCGGTCGGCACCAACGCCCGGCTGTCGCTGTTCGCCGGCGGTGCGTTCCTGCACCAGCGCCTGGAGGCCAATCCGGCCACCCCGGATGACCTGTCCAAGGCCGTCGGCGACATGGCCGACACGCTGGAGGCGCTGAGCATCAACTACCTGGCCGGGCACTCGCCGGACGACTCGGTGCAGCAGCCCCTGCGCGACCAGCTGCGCGGTCAGATCGACGTGCTCGACAACCTCTGCCAGCCGGAGTAACTCCTTCCGATCTGCACGTGGGCCGGGCGACGTCTGGGACGTCGCCCGGCCCACTCACTTTGTTGAGAGCTGCTGTCGCAGCGATGCGATTCGATCGGGTCCGCCGCCTGCAGCGCGACCTGGCTCATCACCAGGGCATGTGGCATCGACGCCGCGGCCCGACTTGTTCATCGCCGGGACTGCGCTGCTGCACCACGGTGTCGGCGTGGTGCCTCACAACCGCGCCTACCGTCGGATCAGCGAGGTGCGGCCGGATTGCAAGTCTGAGAGCTGAGTGTCCGCGCCGGCCCCCAGAGTGGCGGATTTTCTGTGGACAGCAGTCCGAGTGTTTCGACTACCGCGGAGTTGTGGCGGGGGCCACTCCAAGGGCGTTGTCCGGTGACGAGGATGAGGGTTTCGGAACAAGCCGGCAAAGCGACGACTGCGACGGTCTCCGAAGTCAGACGGGAACCCGTCAACGCGGCAGGCGGCCCCACTGGGTGCGGCTCGCGAGGCCGGCCTGAGTCGGCAGTGGCTTGACGTGCAGTTTTTTACCAGCCAGGGGTGTGGAGGGCAGTCAATATGGTTGCTTATCGCGGGTAAGGGGCAGTTCTGGCAGAAGTAAATGCCGGGATGGATTCGAAACAGTTAGCTTATGAAAACAACCGGCCGGGAGGTCCTGGCAGCGGGGAATCGCTTGCTGTTACGCGCGCAGAGTGCGCGAATAATCGGTTCACCTGTGGTGTACTTACTAACCCGACTAAGTGCTATAAATTGACTGTGCAGTCAATTATTTAATTAACGCGTCTGCACATTCTTCGAAGGCCTGGGCGGCGGCTCGTGAACCTGCTTCGGGCGCGGCGATCCCCCTTGCAAGAGGCGGATAAATGACCGGTGACCTGCTCTTTTCGGCGCTCGCGACGTGCCGAGGTGGCCGGCGCAGGAGGAAGCAACATGGCGTCTTTTCCTGAGAATTTTGGAGGGTTCTCACCAGTTCTGAGCCGTAGATCAGCTTCCTGGGAACCATGTCCGCAGGTCAAAGGCACTTACGGTCCGGTAACCGGCTTCATTCCGGATTTCTACACCGGGGTTGACGCGGTAAGAATAAGGATTAACCTACCTTTCCACAGGGCTTGTTACGCCGCCTTTATAAGCAAGTTAAGGGGAATCCGTCATGTCTCGTCGCCGTCAAACCGTGTCCAAAAGTCGTCGCAGTAACCGGGTGATCGGGGCTGGGAGCGCGGTGGGCGCGTTCCTTGCGTTCGGGATGGCCCCGTTAGTAGCTGCGCCGTCGGCGCAGGCCGACTTCGATGACCTGTTGGTCGACCTGTTGGGGCAGGGCCTGGGTGATGCCGTCGTCGGCCTGGGTGCCAATCTGGGGGATCAGGCTGCCTGGGAGGCGGTGTTCGATCCCGCCAGCTGGACGGCGTTCTTTGACGGGCTGGGCAGTCAGTCCACCTGGGATGCGGTGCTGGCCGATCTGGATATGAACGCCGTTGGGGGCGCCGCTGACGCCACCCTGGCCGGTTCTGCGGCAGCTTCGTTCAACTGGGGTGACATCAACTGGCTGATGCCGTTCGGGAATGGAGCGCCCGGCACGCCCGACCACCCCGACGGTGGCGCTGGTGGGTGGATCTTCGGCAACGGGGGCGCGGGCTGGGATTCCGACGGCAGTGGCACCGCCGCCGGCGTCGACCCCAATGACGGTGGTAACGGTGGTCAGGCCGGTCTGTTCGGTGGTGACGGTGGTGCCGGTGGTGATGGCTTCGGTGCCGGCGATGGT
Source organism: Mycobacterium sp. pW045 (assembly GCF_041287085.1). Lineage (NCBI taxonomy): Bacteria > Bacillati > Actinomycetota > Actinomycetes > Mycobacteriales > Mycobacteriaceae > Mycobacterium > Mycobacterium sp. pW045. The sequence goes on from NZ_JBGGKU010000012.1 coordinate 117,784, forward strand.
GGCGATGGTGGTGCTGCTGGGTTGTTCTCTTGGTTCAGCGCCGGTGGCGACGGTGGTGCCGGTGGCGATGCCGGCGGCAATGGTGGTGCTGGTGGCGATGCCGCACTGTGGGGCATGTTCAGCACCGCCGGTGCTGGTGGTGATGGTGGCGCTGGTGCGGTCGGTGCGGCCGGGACCGCGGGCAACTTCGCCAACGGCAATGACGGCAACGGCACCGCGGGTAAGGCCGGTGGCACCGGTGGTAACGGTGGTGCCGGCGGTAAGGGCTCGATGTTCTTCGGCGCCGGCGGCAAGGGCGGTGCGGCCGGTGACGGTGGCACCGGTGGTGTCGGTGGCGACGGCGCGGCGGGCACTGCCGGCGATGCGGCCCACCCGGATGGCACGGCCGGTGGTGACGGTGGCGAAGGCGGTGCCGGCGGTCTTGCGGGTAAGGCCGGTGCCGGTGGTGCTGGTGGTTGGTTCGCCAACTCGGGTGCCGCGGGTGCGGCCGGTGCTCAGGGCGCGGGCGGTAACGGTGGCGAAGGTGGTGTTGGTGGTGCCGGCTACGACGCGGCCTCCGATGAGGACGCTGCGGCGGGTACCTCCGGTGGCAATGGTGGTGCCGGCGGTGCCGGTGGCGCCGGCGGTGAGGGTTCCACCGACGGCCAGCACGGTGTCGGTGGTGTCGGTGGCGCCGGTGGTAGCGGCACCGACGGCGCGAATGGGGATGTTGGCAAGGCCGGCACGGCGGCCAACCCGACTGGCGGGACCGGTGGCAACGGTGGCACTGGTGGTAACGCCGGTAAGGGCGGCGCCGGTGGTGACTCCGGGGGCGGCAACCACGCCGCCGACGGCGCCAATGGCCATGCCGGTAAGGGCGGCAATGGTGGTACCGGTGGCCAGGGCTATGACGCCGCCACCGACCCGACTGCGGTGGCCGGCGCCAACGGTGGCAACGGTGGTGTCGGCGGCAACGCCGGCAAGGGCGGCCTAGAGGTCGACGGCTCCTACGCGGCGGCCGGCGCGGCCGGTGTGGGTGGCAACGGCGGTGACGGCGCGACCGGTGCTGCCGGGACGGCCGGGGTTATCGGCACAAACGGTGGCAACGGCAACGGCGGCGCGGGCGGCGCGGGCGGTAACGGTGGTGACGGCGGCCAGGGCGGCCTCGAAGCCGATGGCACCACCCACGCCGCGCGCGGTGACGGTGGCAATGGTGGCACCGGTGGCACCGGTGGCGACGCCGCCAAGGACGCTGACGGTGACTTCCTCGGCAACGGTCTGAGCCCGGCGCACCCCGACGCCGAGGGTGTGGGTGGTTCCGGTGGCGTCGGTGGTACCGGCGGCACGGGCAACCACGCCGGCACCGGTGGTGACGGTGGTGTTGGTGGTAAGGGTGTCTACGGCGGTACCGGTGGCCAGGGTGGTACCGGTGGCGCGGTCGGCGACGACGGCATCGGCGGCAACGGCGGCACCGGTGGTGCCGGTGGTGAGGGCTCCGGTCACGGCGGTTACGGCGGCCAGGGTGGTGCCGGTGCCAACGCGACCGGCAGCGACACCGGCGGCCAGGGCGGTAACGGTGGTGTCGGCGGTGACACCACCGGTAAGGGCAACATCGGTGCTTACGGCACGTTGGCCGGTGGCCACGGCGGCAACGGTGGGGTCGGCGGCAGCTCCGAGGACGGTCAGGCCGGTGCCGGTGGTGATGGCGGCGACGGTGGAGCAGGTGCACCAGTCGGTGACGACCTGACGCACGTGGTTCTGAGCACCGGTGGCTCGGGTGGCACCGGTGGTACCGGTGGCGCGACCACCGACGGCACTGCCGGCAACGGTGGCACCGGTGGTGACGGTGGCGCCGGTAGCTTCACCGGTGGTCACGGTGGTGCCGGTGGTAACGGTGGCGCGGTGGCCACCGGTGGTCAGGGCACCGCCGGCAATGGTGGCAGTGGTGGTGCCGGTGCTGACGGTGGCGCCATCGGTGACGGTGCGACCGGCGGGCACGGCGGAGCCGGCGGGGCCGGCGCAGACGCTGACGGTACGACCGCCGGCCAGGGCGGCGGCGGCGGTGGCGGCGGCGGCGGTGCCTTGATCATCGGCATCAACGGCGGCACCGTCACCGACAACATCGCCGTCGGTGGAGACGGCAGCGCGGGTGCTGCCGGTAGCACCAGCGCGGTGGGCAGCAACGGTTCCACCGGCGGTAGCGCCGGCATTGCGGCCGACGGCGCCGGCACCAGCATCGCGCACAGCAGCGCCACCGGCGGCAACGCCGGCACGGGGGATGCCAAGGGCGGCATCGGCGGCGACGGCGGTGCGGCGATTATCCAGGCCGGGAACGGTGGTTCAATCAGTTACGCCGACGCCGTGGGCAACACCGGCGGTGCCGGCACCAACGGCGGCACCGGCGGTGACGGTGGCGCCGGTGTCATTACCGCGAACAACGGCACAGTCACTGGCGACACCCCGACGGGCACAAACAGCACCGCCACCGGTGGGGTCGGTGGTGCCGGCGTCGACGGCGGCCAGGGCGGCGCCGGTGGTGCCGGCAGCCTGACTGCCGGCGCGGGCGGCGTCTCATACGGTCAGGCCACCGGTGGTGCCGGGGGTACCGGCACGGGCTCAAGCAACACCGGCGCCAGTACCGGAGGCGCCGGCGGTGACGCCGGTATCAACAGCGGCTACACCCAGCACGGCTACGGCGGCAGCGGTGGGGGTACCGCCCACGGTGTCGCGCAGGGCAACACCGGTGGTAACGCCAGCAACGGCGGCACCGGCGGCGTCGGCGGCTACGGCGGCATTCTCGCCGGCGGAGCCGGGGCCAACGCCTTCGGAACCGCGACCGGTGGTGTCGGTGGTGCTGGTGACGGCGGTGTCGGCGGCAACGGCGGCACCGGTGCAGTCGCGGCGCTCAACGACGGCGCGACCGCCACGGGTGCCGGCAACGGTGGCAATGCCGGTGCGGGCTCCGACGGCGGCCAGGGCGGCAACGGTGGCCTGGGCTGGGTCCGGGCCATGGGCGTCAACAGCAGCGCCGACGGTACGGCGAACGCCGGTAACGGTGGCGCCGGTAACGACGCCACTGGCGGGGCTGGCGGCCAGGCCCGTGTCGAGACCAACTCGACCGGCGGCGTGATCGTCAACGGCACCGCCAACAGCGGTAACGGCGGCGACGGCGCCGACGGAGTCAACGGCGCTACCGGTGGACGGGCCAGCGTCGAAACCGGCAACGAGGGCCAGCAGGCCACCAATGTCGGTGGCACCGTGAAGGACAGCACCGCCACCGCCGGCAACAGCGTCGGCGACCAGGCCGGTGGCCTGGCCAAGGTGACCGCCGCCGGCAAGCTCGGTGATGACAACAGCGTGGTGACCGGCAGCTCCGCGACGGGTGGCAACGCCGGCGACGGCGGGGCCGGCGGGTTCGGTCTGCTGCAGGCCGAGAACGGCGGCACGATCACCGACAGTTCCGCGACCGGCGTGGCCGGTAGCGACTCCGCAGCGGGCGGCTCGGCGACGGTCAACGCCACCGGCAGCGATAGCACCATCACCGACACCCATGCCACAGGTGGTGCAGCGGGAACCGGCCTGGGCAACGCCGGGACCGGCGGCGATGGTGGTGACGCATCGGCGCTGGCCACCCTGGGCGGAAAGGTTGACGCCGGGGTGGTGACGGGTGGCGCCGGCGGCGACGGCGGTGTCGGTGGAAACGGCGGCCACGGCGGCGCCGGCGGCGACGGCCTTCTGGAAGCCTCTGGCGCCACCAGCACCGCCACCGGTACGGCTGCCGGGGGCGGCGGCGGTAACGGCATCGCCGGCGGCACCGGTGGGGACGGTGGGAAGGGTGTCGTGTGGGGCGGCTACGGCGGCAACACCGAAGGCTCTGCCGACGGCAGCGCCACCGGCGGCGCCGGCGGCAGCGGCACCGGGAACCTCAGTACCGGAGGCGACGGCGGCAACGCCTACGTCGTTGCTTCGACAGGCTCTGGCCACGACATCGCCACTGCTAGCGGTGTCGCCACCGGCGGGGTAGGCGGCGCAGGCAGCACTAGTGGCCACGGCGGGGCCGGCGGCGCAGGCATCGTCGGCGCCGGCACGGGCGGTAGCCCCAGCGGCGGTGTCGCCATCAACGGCACGGGCACGGGCGGGGCTGGCGGCGCCGGTTACGACGGCGGCACCGGCGGTGATGGCGGACGAGGCTTCGTCATCGGCCAGTACGGCACCACCACGACCGGCAGCACCGCCATCGGCGGCGCGGGCGGCAACAGCGGCACAGGTATCGGCAACGGCCACGGCGGCAACGGCGGCTACGGTTACGCGGATGCCTCCCTCAACCTCGTGGGCGGCACCTCAACCGGCGGTGCCGGCGGGGTGGGCGGCAACGGTGGCACCGGGGGCGCGCTCGGCGGAGCCGGCGGTGACGGCGGCAACGCGCAACTGTGGGTGGGAACCGACAACAGCTCCACCGGCGGTGCGGGTGGCGCTGGCGGCGCCGGCGGTGCCGGTAGTGGCCACGATGGCGGTGCCGGAGGTGCGGGCGGCAAGTCAGGCGTGAACGGCTACGGGGCAGCTGACACCATCACGGACAGCGAGGTGACCGGTGGGGCCGGCGGAACTGGCGGTGCCGGTGACGCAACATCGGCGGGCGGCAAGGGTGGCGACGGTGGCGAGGCGAGCCTCAACACCGCCAGCGGCGGCACCATCACCGACACCGAAGCCACCGGCGGCCTCGGCGGGGCCGGCGGCACCAACGGCGGCATCGGCGGCAATGGCGGTACCGCCACCGCGAACTCTAACGGCGGCGACGTGCATGACGGCACCGTCAAGGGTGGTATCGGCGGCGCCGGTATAGACGGCGGCCAGGGCGGCACCGGCGGTTGGGCAGAGATGACCGCCGGCGAGGACGCCCCGGGTGGCACTGTCACGGGCAGCGCTACCGGCGGTAACGCCGGCAGCGGCACCGACGCCGGCAGCCTCGGCGGTAACGGCGGGGGCGCCGATGTCACCGCGGGGAAGATCACCTACTTCTTCGGACCGAACGCGGGCGGCGGCGGTGGCGACACCACCGGTGACGCAACCGGCGGTAACGGTGGGGCCGCTACTGGCGGCGGTCATGGCGGAAATGGTGGCGGAGCCTCGGTCAACACCGGTGGCGACCAGGCGGTGGTTAACGGCACCTCCCACGGCGGCAAGGGCGGCGACGGCCTCGATGGCGGTAGCGGCGGCAAGGGCGCCTACGGGCGGGTCAACGCGTTCAGCAATGTCAATGGAGTCACCGGGCCCGCAACCGCCAGCGGAACCTCAACGGGAGGAAATGGCGGTACCGGCACCGGTAACAACAGCGTCGGCGCCCCAGGCGCGGACGGGAACATCGGCGCCGGACCTGGAGGGACTCCGATCCCGGACAACGCTGTGGCACAAGGTGGCAACGGCGGCAACGGCTCGAACGGTCAAACGGCACCGGATGGCAATCATGCGGGTGGACCCACGGAAGGCGATATCTATACCGTTCCGGGCCAGAACCACGATTCCCCGGCCATCGGGCATGACGGTGTGAACAACCCGCCGAGCCCATAAGGTCGGACGGCCCGGCACTGGCGGTGCCAGCCACCACCGTGAAACCAACGCGGTCGCCTCGTTCCGGAGGCGACCGCGTTGGTCTGTCTCGACCGCTTTAACCCCTGCTGGGGCTGACGGTCGCTCCGCCCGGCGTCACTCGCGTTCCGCCAGCATTCGGTTCCACCGGGAGCGTCCGCCGGCGCGCTCATGCCCCAACCCCGCACGCCCGCAGATACCGCCGGCAGCAACGGTGCCCCCAACCCGGCATGCCCGGCAATGGGGCGTACCGCGGCAGGAGGGAATCCGCAGGGTGCCACGGTGACGGCTCAAGGACCCGCACGCAGCCGCAGACGGTCCCGGCGGCGACCCGCGGCTAACCACTTAGCCGGTCAACAGGTGCTGTAGATAAGCCTCATTACTGAGAAACTGACAAACGTTTGTTAATCGCCGGTTCTGTTGGAGCCGGGACAAGATCCGTCGATTCGGACCATCCCGGGCTTTTATAGTGCAGACTTCCGTGACGGTGAACGAGGGTTGACGGTCGCAGAATGACTGTTAACCTACTTCCCAAAGATCTGACTATGTCGTGAATATGTTCTGTTAAGGGGAACGCCCATGTCTCGTCACCGTCGGAGTGACTTCAAGCGTCGCAGCAGCCGCATGGTCGGCGCCGGTAGCGCCGTCGGCGCCTTCCTGGCGTTCGGCATGGCACCGGTCACGGCCGCGCCCGCCCACGCGGACTTCGATGACGTCCTCATCGAGTTGTTCGGCGAAGGCCTCGGTGATGCGCTGACTACCCTGAGCGCCGACTGGGCTGATCAGGATGCGTGGCAGTTGGTGCTGGACCCGGTCAGTTGGTCGCCGTTCTTCGACAACCTGGGTGACCAGGCCGTCTGGGATGTGATCCTGTCGGATCTGGGTCTGAGCGGTGTCGGGGCGGCGAGCTTCGACCTGCCGGGTTCGGCGGCATTCAGCTGGAATGAGATCAACTGGTGGATGCCGTTCGGCAACGGCGCCGATGGCACCGCCGAGAACCCGGATGGCGCGGCCGGTGGGTGGATCTTCGGCACCGGTGGTGCCGGTTGGGACGCCGACGGCACGGGTGGCGTATTCGACGGTGGCGCTGGTGGTCAGGGTGGCCTGTTCGGCGGTAACGGTGGTGCCGGCGGTGACGGGTTCGACGGCGGCGACGGTGGTGCCGGTGGTGCTGCCGGCCTGTTCGCCTGGTTCAGCCACGGCGGTGCGGGCGGCGACGGTGGGGAAGCCGTCACCTTGGGTACCGCCGGTGGTGCCGGTGGTATCGGTGGTGACGCCGCCCTGTGGGGCCTGTTCAGCACGGCTGGCGCCGGCGGTGCCGGTGGTGACGGGTTGGCCGGCGCTGCAGGCTTGGCCGGCAACGTCGCCGGGCTCGGCGGCAATGGCGGTGCCGGTGAGAACGGTGGCGCCGGTGGTAACGGTGGTGCCGGCGGCAAGGGCTCGTACCTGTTCGGTGCCGGCGGCAAGGGCGGCGCGGCGGGTAACGGTGGTGCCGGTGGTGTCGGCGGGGACGGCGCCGACGGCGCCGACGGCACGGCCGCTGATGTCGACGGCACCGGTGGCGGCAACGGCGGTGTCGGCGGTGACGGTGGCGAGGCCGGCAAGGCCGGCGCCGGTGGTGCCGGCGGTTGGTTCGCCAAGGCGGGTGCCACCGGTGCGACCGGCGCCCAGGGCGCCGGCGGGGTCGGCGGCAACGGCGGTGCGGGTGGCGACGGCCTCGACGGCACCGATGGCGCCGCCGGCACGGCCGCGGACCCCGACGGCACTGCCGGCACCGCCGGTGGAGACGGCGGCAACGCGGGTCAGGCCGGTGCGGGCGGCCAGGGCGCCGGCGGTCAGGCTGCCGACGGCACGGCCGGCACGGCCGGTAAGGGCGGCAGCGGAGGTGCCGGCGGCAAGGGCTACGACGCGGCCTCCGACAGCGATGCCGCTGCGGGCACCGCGGGCGGCAATGGCGGCGCCGGCGGCGACGCGGGCCGCGGCGGGCTGGAGGCTGATGGCAGCCGGGCCGATGATGGCGCGGCCGGCGTCGGTGGCGCCGGTGGTGACGGCAAGGACGGTGCTGTCGGCAAGGCGGGTGTCGCACCCGGTGACAGCAAGGCGGGTGCCGACATCAACGGCCAGGCCGGTGGCGCTGGCGGTGCCGGCGGCAACGGTGGCCTGGGTGGTCTGGAGGCGGATGGCACCACGCGTGCCTTGCAGGGTGTCGGTGGCGATGGTGGCGCCGGCGGCAAGGGCGGTGCCGGCTATGACGCGCTGGCAGCCGGCGCCGCGGCAGGTGTCTCGGGTGGCAATGGGGGTGCCGGTGGCGACGGCGGTGTTGGTGGCACCGGATCCACGGCGGGCAATCACGGTGCCGGCGGTGTCGGCGGCAAGGGCGGTAGCGGCACCGATGGTGCCGACGGTGGCGCCGGTAGCGACGGCACGGCCGATGACCCCGACGGTGGCGCCGGGCAGGCCGGCGGCAACGGCGGCAATGCCGGCGTCGGCGGTGCCGGTGGTTCCTCGGGTAACGGAAACTTCGCCAACAGCGGCGCCCACGGTGTCGCGGGCAAGGGCGGCAACGGCGGCGTCGGCGGCACCGGATATGACGCCGCGGCCGACCTGGACGCGGCTGCGGGCACGGCCGGCGGCAACGGCGGCGTCGGTGGCGACGCCGGCGTGGGCGGTGTGCAGGCCGACGGCAGCCGGGCGGCTTCCGGAACGGCCGGTGTCGGTGGCAACGGTGGTGACGGCAAGGACGGCGCCGACGGCGACCACGGCACCCAGGCGAACCCGGATGGCGGTGCGGGGCAGGCCGGTGGCGCCGGCGGTAACGGTGGGCTGGGCGGCCTGAACGCCGACAACAGCCGTGCGGCCACCGGTGACGGCGGTAACGGCGGCGCCGGCGGTAAGGGCGGCGACGGCTACGAAGGCTTGGACGGGGCCGCCGCGGGGGCAGCCGGTGAGCACGGCGGCAACGGTGGTGCCGGTGGCGCCGGCGGTGTCGGCGGTACCGGCACCAACGCGGGCAGCCACGGCGCCGGCGGCGCGGGCGGCAACGGCGGCTCGGGTGGCGACGGCGCCACGGGCGCCACCGGTGCTGATGGCACGGCCAGCCGTGTCGACGGGACGGCGGGTCAGACCGGTGGTGCCGGCGGCAACGCCGGTAAGGGTGGCGTCGGCGGGGCCAACGGCGACGGAAGCACCGCGGCCGCTGGCAGCGACGGCTCGGCCGGTGTCGGCGGCAAGGGTGGTGCCGGCGGTAAGGGATTCGACGGTGTCGACGGCACCGCGGGACGGATCGACGGCGGCAATGGTGGCGCCGGTGGCGCCGGCGGTGACGGCGGCCTGGGCGGCTTGGAGACCGACGGCAACCGCGCTGCGCAGGGCGATGGCGGCGACGGCGGCGCCGGTGGTCGCGGTGGTCACGGCCACACCGGTGCAGCCGGTGTTGCCGCGGGTGCCAGCGGCGCCAACGGCGGGGCCGGTGGTAACGGCGGCGTCGGCGGCGTCGGTGGGCAGGGCACCAATGACGGCTCGGCCGGTGCCGGTGGCGTCGGCGGTAACGGTGGCGACGGCGGGGCCGGTGCTGCGGGGGCAAAGGGTGCTGATGGCTCTGTGTCCCATGTGGATGGCACCGCCGGTGGTAACGGCGGCGCCGGCGGTAACGCCGGTAAGGCCGGTAGCGGCGGCCTCAGTGGCGACGGTGTCCGCGCCGCTGATGGCACCGACGGCAAGGGCGGCATCGGTGGCGCCGGTGGCCAGGGCGGCAGCGGCTACCAGGGCGCCGACAGCAACACCGCGGGTGTGGCCGGCGGCAACGGCGGGTCGGGCGGCGCCGGCGGCAACGGTGGCCAGGGCGGCCTCAACGCCGACGCCACCACGCGGGTCGCCGACGGTGCGGGTGGCAACGGTGGCGCCGGCGGCGCCGGCGGTAAGGGCTACACCGGTCAGGACGGTATCCACGCGGTCGAGGGGACAGGTGTCGGTGCTGCCGGCGGGGCCGGCGAGTCGGGCACCAACGGTGGCAACGGCGGTTCCGGCGGCGTCGGCGGCACGGGCTCGACGCAGGGCCAGCAGGGTGCCGGTGGCGTTGGTGGCGCCGGCGGTTCCGGCGGTCGCGGCGGCAACGGCGCCGATGGCGCTGATGGCACGCAGACCCATGTCGACGGGTATGACGCCGGCGCCGGCGGCGCTGGCGGTAACGCAGGTAAGGGCGGTATCGGTGGTCTCGGCGCAGGTGGCCAGGCCGGAAACGGCAGCGACGGCACGGCGGGTGTCGGCGGTGACGGTGGGGTCGGCGGCGACGGGTACGGCGGCGCGGCCGGCTCGCTGGGTGTGGCCGGCGGCAACGGCGGTAACGGTGGCACCGGCGGTGACGGTGGCAAGGGCGGCCTGAACGCCACCGGTGGCACGCGCGCCGCCGACGGCGCCGGCGGCGCCGGTGGTAACGGTGGTGCCGGTGGTGCGGGTTACGACGGGCAGGACGGTGCGGACGCTGCCAAGGGGACAGGTGTCGGTGCTGTCGGTGGTGCCGGTGAGTCGGGCACCAACGGTGGCAACGGCGGTTCCGGCGGTGCCGGTGGCGCGGGCTCGACGCAGGGCCAGCAGGGTCTCGGCGGCGCCGGTGGTTCCGGTGGTTCCGGTGGCGCCGGCGGCCGGGGTGCCGATGGTGCCGATGGCACCGCCACGCACGTCGACGGTTATGACGCCGGTGCCGGTGGCGCCGGTGGTAACGCCGGCAAGGGCGGCATCGGCGGTGCGGGCTTCAATGGGCCGGCCGGAAACGGCAGCAATGGCACCGCCGGCGTCGGCGGTGAAGGCGGCACCGGTGGCACCGGATACACGGGCGCAGCCGGTTCGCTGGGTGTCGACGGTGGCACCGGCGGCAACGGTGGCACCGGCGGTGACGGTGGCAAGGGCGGCCTAGAGGTCGACAACTCCCGTGCCGCCGATGGCGATGGTGGTGACGGTGGAGCCGGTGGTACCGGAGGCGAGGGCTACACCGGCAAGTCCGGTGTCAACGCTGGTGACAGCGGTGAAAGCGGCACTGCGGGTGGCTCGGGTGGTGCCGGCGGCGCTGGTGGTACCGGCAACGTCGGTGGCACCGGCGGTGCGGGGGGCAACGCCGGCAACGGCGGTGACGGTGGTGACGGTGTCACCGGCGCCGACGGAGATTTCGCCACCGGCAACGGCGACGGCCAGGCCGGCGGTTCCGGTGGATCCGGTGGATCCGGTGGTAATGGCGGCCAGGGCGGTGTCGGTGGCACGTCGACCGGCGGCGGCCCGAACGGCGCCACCGGTATCGGTGGTGACGCCGGCAACGGCGGTGACGCGGGCACGGCCGGTGACGGCGGCGACGGCGCGGTGGGTACGGCAGCTCACGTCGACGGCGGCAACGGCGGCAACGGTGGCGAGGTCGGCTCGGCGGGTCAGGCCGGTACCGCGGGCACCGGTTCGAGCGACGGCAAGGCCGGCACCGACGGCGCGGAGATCGCCGGCCCGGCCGGTAACGGTGGCGCCGGTGGTACCGGCTTCAGCGGCGTCAATGCCGGTGACCGCGGGGGCAACGGTGGTGCCGGTGGTGACGGCGGCAGCATCGGCAACGGTGGTGCCGGTGGTGATGGCGGCGACGGTGTGGCCGGTGCCCGCGGTGATGACGGCGTCGGCGCCGGTGACTCGGGGACGGCGGGCCAGGCCGGTGGCGCCGGTGGTAACGGTGGTGCCGGCGGTAAGGGCGGTGCCATCTCCGGTGACGGCGGTCAGGGTGGTGCCGGTGGCGCCGGCGCCCGCGGCGGTGACGGCGGTAATGGTGTCGCCGGTGAAGACACCGTGCGTGGCGGCCCGGACAGCGACGGCCAGGACGGCGGCTCCGGTGGTGCCGGCGGCCATGGCGGTGCCGGCGGCAACGGCGGCGTCGGCGGTAGTGCCACCAACGGCACCGCTGGTACGACCGGTGTGGGTGGTGATGCCGGTGACGGCGGTAACGGTGGCCAGGGTGCGGATGGCGGCGCGGGCGCGCAGGGTCGCGTGAGCACCGCGCCGGTCTTCACCGCCGGTGGCGGCGGTGGCACAGGTGGCTCCGGCGGCGCCGGTGGATCCGGCGGTGTCGGAGGCTCGGGCAGCGTCGGTGGTGCCGGTGGTGACGCCGGGAGCGGCGGCAACGCCGGTAATGGTGGCAACGGCGGCAAGGGCGCTGATGGCGCGCTCGACGCGTACGGAGCCGCCGGCGTCGGCGGTAACGGTGGTGCCGGTGGTGCCGCCGGTCAGGGTGGTGCCGGTGGTGCCGGTGAAGGTGGCCAGAACGGTGGTACCGGCGGTGCGGGCGCCAACGGTGGCCAGGGCGGTAACGGCGGCACCGGCGGCGACGGCACCAACGGTCACGAAGGGGCAGTCGGCGGTAACGGTGGCGCCGGCGGCGCGGCCGGTGCCGGTGGTGCTGCGGTCGATGGTGGCACGGCAGGTGTCGACGGCCACGGCGGTAATGGCGGTAATGGCGGCACCGGTGGCGAAGGCGACCACGGCGTCTACGGGGCCAATTCAGGGGCCAGCGGGTCTGCCCCGACCGATGGCGGCCAGGGCCTCTCTGGTGGTGCTGGTGGTGCCGGTGGTGCCGGTGGTGCCGGCGTCAACGGTCAAAACGGTGGGTCCGGTGGTAACGGCGGCGGCGGTGGCCGTGGTGGTGACGGTGGCTTCGGCGGCCGCGGTCTTAACGGCGCCGACGGCGCTGATGGTGGTCGCGGCGGCACCGGTGGTGCAGCGGGCGAAGCCGGCAAGGGCGTCGATGGCGGTGCGGACGGCACCCACGGCACGGGTGGTCGCGGCGGCGATGGCGGCTACGGCGGCGGCTCAAGCGGTGCCGCCGGCGGGCAGAACGGCGCCAACCCGACCGCCGGCCAAGACGGCGGTAACGGCGGTAACGGCGGTGAGGGCGGTGACGGCGGCGCTGGCATCGGCGGGCAGAACGGCGGCGCCGGCGGTGACGGTGGCCGGGGTGGTTTCGCCGGCAACGGCGGTAGGGGCGGCAACGGCACTGGCGGCGCCGACGGTGCCGCCGGCGGTAAGGCCGGAAACGGTGGTAATGGCGGCGACGCCGGCCGCGGCACCGATGGCGGGGCCAACGGCAACGGCGGCGTCGGCTATGAAGGTGGCATCGGCGGTGCCGGCGGCAACGGTGGAGCTGGCACCGCTGCTAACCCCGACGGTGGCAGCGGCGGCGCCGGTGGTGCCGGTGGTACCGGGGGTGTCGGCGGCCTGAATGGCGACGGGACCACCCGTGCCGGCAGCGGTGTCGGCGGCAACGGCGGTGTCGGCGGCAACGGCGGTGTCGGCTTCAGCGGCGGCACCGGAGCCACCGCAGGTAATGGTGGCGACGGCGGCGATGGTGGCGAGGCCGGCGAAGGCGGTGGAGCCGACGCTGTCGGCGGCGTCGGCGGCAACGGCGGGGTCGGCGGTAAGGGCGGAGCCGGCACCGGCGTCATTGGCGGAGAGTTCGCGCAGAACGGTGGCACCGGTGGTACCGGCGGCTCCGGCGGCGGTGGTGGCACCACCGGCACCGCAGGAAACGGCGGCAACGGTGGCGCCGGCGGCAAGGGTTACGCCGTCGGTAAGGGTGCGACCGCGGGCCTAGGTGGCGACGGTGGTGCCGGCGCGATGGCTGACAGCAGCGGCCCGGGCCACGGCGGCGCCGGTGGCGGCGGCGGTGGCGGTGCGCGCGTTGCGGGCACTAACGGCGGGGTGGCCACCGGCACGGCTGCCGGTGGTGCAGGCGGCGACGGCGGTGCCGGCACCACGACCGCGGCCGGTGGTAGCGGCGGCACCGGTGGTGGCGCGCTCGTGCTCGCCGACGGCACCGGAAGCTCTATCAGCGGTGGCCACGCGACCGGCGGCGCCGCCGGCGATGGGGCGGCAGGCGGTGCGGCCGGTGCGGACGGCAGCAGCGGTTCGGTGATCGCGACCGACGGCGGGATCATCGTCAACAGCACCGCCGAAGCTGGTGGCGCCGGAACCGGTGTTGACGGCGGCGCCGGTGGTGCCGGTGGCGCGGCGAGCGTCACCGCCACCGACGGCGGTGTGGTCACTGATGGTCACGCGCTCGGCGGTGAGGGTGGTACTGGTGTCAACGACGGCACCGGCGGTACCGGTGGTGCCGCCGAGATCGCGGCCGGCGAGAACGGCACCGCCACCGGCGATGCCACCGCAGGTAAGGGCGGTACCGGCGACGGCGCCGGCAGTACCGGTGGCACCGGCGGCGACGCTGAGATCAAGGGCTCCTTCGACGACGGCTACTTCGCCAAGGGCGCCGCGGGCGGCCACGCCGGCGGCACCGCACAAGGCGGTCTCGGCGGTGACGCCACCACCGGAGGCACCGGTGGCACTGGTGGTATCGGCAGCATCGTCAGCCACGGTGACGGCGCTAGCGCCGTCGGCACCGCCATCGGCGGTAACGGCGGGGCCGGCTCCGATGGCGGCTCCGGTGGCGACGGCAGTGTCGGCTCGGTCAACGCTTGGAACGACGGTGCTACCGCGACCGGAACGGGTCACGGAGGCGACGGCGGTGCCGGCAGCGGGGCTGCGGGTCAGGGTGGTCTCGGCGGTGGCGGCAACGTCATCGCGCTCGGAGTAAACAGCGAAGCCGATGGCACCGCGACCGGTGGCAACGGCGGCGCGGGCAACGACGCACTCGGCGGTACCGGCGGGCGCGGCTCGCTGCAGGCGGCCGGCAACGGCAACAGTGTCACCGACAGCGAAGCTACCGGTGGTAACGGCGGGGTCGGCAGCAACGGCGTCAACGGTGCCAACGGTGGCCAGGGGCAGATCGCCGCCGGTGACCGCAATGACGCGACCAGCGCCGGCACGATCACCGAGACCACCGCCGCCGGCGGTAACGCAGTCGACAATTTCGGCGGCGGGCAGGCGATGATCTCGGCCGTTCACGGCGGTGAAATCTTAGGTACGTCCGCGGTGGGCGGCGCTGGCAGTGTGGGTGCCTACACCCAGGTCACGGCTGACGGTGGCACGATCACCGACAGCCACGCCATCGGTGGGGCGGGCTCGGCCGGCGTCCACGGCGGTTGGTCCTCGATCACCGCCGGTGCGGGCAGCAGTGTCAACGACAGCACCGCGCAGGGCGGCGACGCCGGGGCCAGCAGCAACGGCGGCACCGGTGGTGTCGGCGGCAATGCCGGTATCGGCGCCACCAACGGCGGTAAGGTCGACGGCGCGAATGCCCTGGCCGGTAACGGCGGGACCGGCGAGAACGGTGGTAAGGGCGGTTCGGGTGCGGCGGCCAACGTCACCGCGGACGGCGCCGACAGCCAGGCTGGCGGTACCGCCAGCGGTGGTGACGGCGGTGCCGGTGACGGCGCCACCGGCCGCAACGGCGGCACGGCCACGATCAGCGCTACCAATGGTGGCCAGGCCACCGGCATCGGCGACGGTGCGGTCGGTGGTGATGGCGGTGCCAGCAGCAGCGCCGGCCTCGGCGGTCTCGGTGGTAACGCCTCCATCTCGGCGGATGGTCAGAACAGCATCGCCAGCGGTGGAGCCAACGCCGGTGACGGTGCCAACCTGGCCGCCGGCGCGGGTGGTGCAGGCAGCCTGACCGCCACCAACGGTGGACAGGTCACCGGCAGCACGGCCGACGCCGGTGACGGCGTGAGTGCCACCGCCGGTAGCGGCGCGACAGTAAGCGCCGACGGGCAGAACAGCACCGTTATCGACAGCACCGCGAAGGCCGGTGAGTCCGCGGCCGGGCACAAGGGTGGCAGCGCCAACGTCGCGGCCACCGACGGTGGCCAGATCGCCGACAGTTCCGCGCTGGGCGGCAACAGTAGCGTCGGCGGGTCCGGTGGTGCGGCCAGCGTCACCGCCGATGGCGCAGGTAGCAGCATCGACACCGGTTCGGCAACCGGCGGTAACGCCGGTACCGGCGACGCCAATGGTGGCAAGGGTGGTGCCGGTGGTGCGGCCGCTGTGATCGCGGCTGACGGCGGCGCGGTCACCGATGGTCATGCGCTTGGTGGTGAGGGCGGCGCGGGCAGCACCGGCGGCACTGGTGGTGCTGGTGGTGCCGCGACGGTTGGGGCGTATGGCGCCTTGTCCACTACCGAGGGCAGTGCCCAGGGCGGTGATGGTGGTGCGGGTGCCGACGGTGGCAAGGGTGGTGCCGGTGGTGCGGCCTTCGTCGATGCCGGCAGGAATGATGCCGGGCAGATCGTGGGTGCCGGTGAGCAGACCTCGGGTACGGCCACTGGTGGTGACGGCGGGGCCGCGGACGGTACCGGTGGCACCGGCGGTGACGGTGGTGTGGCGATTGTGCGGGCGTCGGACGGCACGATCGGTGTTGCCGGTGACTCGAGTCTGGCGCAGGCCGTCGGTGGTGATGGCGGTGCGGGTGAGAACGGTGGGCACGGCGGTGCCGGTGGCGCGGGCTACACCTTTGTCACCAATGGCGGCACGGTGCTCGACGACAACGGCAATGCCACGATCGCCCAGGGCGGTGATGGTGGTGCGGGTGTCGGCGGTGGCACTGGCGGCACCGGCAGTTACGCGCAGGTCACTGCTGGTCAGGACGGGACCGCGTACGGGCAGTCCACCGCCGGTAACGGTGGTGTGGGCACCGGTGTCGGCAGCACGGGCGGCAACGGTGGCAGCGCCAACATCGAAGGGGCCTGGTCGGGTACCGGTGGCACTGCTCACGGTGTTGCGACCGGCGGTCACGGAGGCAACGGCGGTGATGCGACCGCGGCCGGTAAGGGCGGAAACGGTGGCGGCGGCAGTGTCGTCGCCCGCGGAGCCGGCGCCGAGGCCAGCGGAGCCGGCCACGGCGGTAACGGCGGTAACGGTTACGACGGCGGCACGGGCGGTAACGGCTTCAGCGGCCAGGTCGCGGCGCTGAACGAGGATGCCACGGCTAACGGCACCGCGACCGCCGGTACCGGCGGTGACGCCACCGGCGCAGGGGCCACAGGTGGTCAAGGCGGCTACACCTACATCCAGGCCCTGGGTAAGGGCTCGACCGTCTCGGGCAGCACTGCCACCGGTGGTGACGGCGGAGCCGGTTCTGTCGGCGCCAACGGCCGGGTGGCTTCGGATACCGTCATCGTGGCCAAGGGCGATGGGGACACCATCACCAACAGCCACGTCACCGGTGGTGACAGTGCCGGTACCCAGCAGGGCCCCGGCGCGCGCATCACCACCGACGGCGGGTCTGTGGTCGATAGCTCCGTGACTGCGGGCCAGAGCACTGACACCACTCTTGGTGGTTCGGGCAGCCTGACGGTCAGCGGTGGTGGCAGCGTCACCGACACCCACCTCACCGGCGGTAACGCCGGCACGGGCACCGGAAAGGGTGGTGCGGCCAACCTCACCGTCACCGGCGGCACGGTCTCCGGTTCCACGGTGGACGGCGGTGACGGCGGAGGCAATGGCGCCGGCGGTAGCGCCACCATGACCGTCGGGGCGGACAGCAGCGTCAAGGACAGCAGCGCCACCGGTGGTAACGGCGGAACCGATGCTGCCGGAGGCACGGCCACCGTGACTGCTACGGCGGGTGGCAAGGTCGATGATGGTCACGCGACCGGTGGCAACGGTGGTTCGGGCACCGATGGTGGCAAGGGCGGTGTTGGTGGTAACGCCAGCGTCACCGCCACCGGCGGCACCGTCACCGGCACCGCGACCGGCGGCAACGGCGGTAATGGCATCGGCGCCAACAGCACCGGCGGAAACGGCGCCTGGGCCGAGTTGCAGAGCGGCTTCTCCAGCAGTACCCCCACCACGGGCGGAGCTGTGAGCGGCAGCGCTACTGCTGGTTCAGGCGGCACCGGCACCAACGGGGGCCACGGCGGTGACGGCGGCGCTGCGCTGGTGTTGGCCTCCGGGCCCACCGGTGTTGCCGACGCCCAGGCCACCGGTGGCGCTGGTGGCGACGCCAGCGTCGCAGGCGCAACCGGCGGCAACGGTGGCTTCACCAACGTCGCTGCTCTCAACGGGAGCATCACCGGCGGGGTTGCCAGCTCCGGTGACGGCGGCAAGGGACTCGGTGGCGACGGCGGCAACGGCGGCGCGGGATGGATTCAGGCCTATGACCCGACGGGTGCGGCCGGAACCCAGATCACCAACGCTTCCTCGGCCGGCGGCAACGGCGGCGACGGCGGTGCCGACGGCACGAACGGCGCAAATGGCGGCAACGGCGGCGACGGTGGAAACAGCACCTTCTGGATGTCGGGCGGCCAGACTTCGACCGGCGTCGTGAATTCCGGCGGCGTCGGCGGCAACGGCGGCGCGGGCGGTGACGGAATCGGCAGCGATGGCGGCGATGGCGGCGACGGCGGTATCGGCGGCGACACTGCGGGCAACTCGGGTAACGGCGGCGCCGGCGGTGAAGGCGGTGAAGGCGGTACCAACGGCGGCCGCGGCGGTGCCGGCGGCGACGGGGCTATCGCCAACGCCAATCCCAACACCGGTGTGGCGACCGGCGGCAACGGCGGTGACGGCGGCGCCGGCGGTGACAGCTACGACGGCGGCAAGGGTGGCGCCGGCGGCAGTGCCACCATCACCACCAGCACTGGCGGCACCATTGACTCCAGCAGCACCGCGACCGGCGGCAATGGCGGGAACGGTGGTGCAGGCTCGAGCACCGGCGACGGCGGCAACGGCGGCCAGGGCGGTACCGCGACCATGTCCGCCCTCGACAATGGCGAGATCCATGATGGCCACGTGATCGGCGGCAACGGTATTAACGGTGGGCCCAACGGCGCCAACGGCGGTGCGGGTGCCGACAACTCGCTGATCGTCAGCGGTGCCGGAAGCAGCATCACCAACACCACCATCACCAGCGGTGAGAACTCCGCGAACTTCGCCGGCGGAGCGGCCACGGCGAACATCAGCGGTGGTGGCGCCATCAGCAACAGCACGGTCACCGGCGGTAATGCCAGCGACACCGCTGCCGGTGGTGCGGCCAGCCTGACCGCCACCGGCGCGGGCAGCCTCATCACCGACAGCCACGCCACCGGCGGCAACGCCGGGGTCGGTGACGCCAACGGCGGCACCGGCGGTACCGGTGGCGCAGCCGAGATCCTCGCGACCAACGGAGGCCAGGTCACCGGCGCCACCGCGAACGGTGGCACCGGGGGTAACGGTGTCGACGGCGGCGCCGGTGGTACGGGCGGCAAGAGCGTCGTCCAGGCAACCGGAATCGACAGCACCGCGACCGGTAAGGCGGTCGGCGGCAACGGCGGTACCGGCACCGACGAGCACAGCATCGGTGGCGACGGCGGGCAGGCCTGGCTTGGCGCGCTGGCCACCGACAGCCACGTGGCGGGCACCGCGATCGCCGGCAACGGTGGTGCGGGTGTCGACGGCGGCACCGGAGGTGACGGCGGTCAGGGCATCCTGCTGACCCACTCCCTCGCGGCGGGCAGCACTGCCGGTGACACCGACACCATCGCCCACGCCGGCAACGGCGGCGAGGGATCGGGTGTGGGCAGCGTTGGCGGCAAGGGCGGTGACGGGAACATCGGCACCTACGGCACCGGCACCGGCACGGTGACCGGCACGGCCACCGGCGGCACCGGCGGTACCGCCATCAACGGCGGCCACGGCGGCAACGGTGGTCAAGGCCACCTGTCCACCGAGGCCCCCGGCTCCGTTGCCTCCGGCACGGGAATCGGTGGCAACGGCGGTAACGCCGACGGCGGCACCGCCGGTAACGGCGGCATGGGCTGGGTGCAAGCCAGCGGCTCCGGCAGCAGTGGGTCCGCTACCGGCACCGGCCAGGGCGGCAACGGCGGCAACACCGGAGAGGCCGGCACCGACGGCACCGTCGGCGGTAACGGTGGTGACGGCGGTCAGGGTCTGGTCCAGGGCTACGGCTCGATCACGACCGACGGCGCCGCGACCGGTGGCAACGGCGGCGACGGCGGTGCCGGTGGTACCAACGGTGCAGTCGGCGGTAACGGCGGCATCGGTGGTCTGGCCAGCGTCAAGGGCGCTGAAGAGGGCGGCACAGCCGTTGGCGGCGAAGGCGGCGACGGTGGTGACGGCGGTGACGGAGCCGGCCACGGTGGTGGTGACGGTGGTGAGGGCGGCGCCGGCTACATGTTCCATGCCAACGCTGAGGGCAGCACCGCGACCGGTGGTGCCGGCGGTGAGGGCGGTGACGGTGACGGCACCGCGGCCGGCGGCACCGGCGGGGCCGGTGGCACCGGCACCATCATCGGAGATGCGACCGGGCAGGTCACTGATAGCGACGCGACCGGTGGCACAGGCGGCAACGCGATCGGCACCGGCACCGGTGGTGCCGGTGGCGCGGCCACCATCAGTGCGACCAGTGGTGGCACGGCCACCGGGGTCAACGTCGGTGGCGGCAACGGTGGAACTGGCACCGATGGCGGCGCTGGCGGGGCTGGTGGTGCCGGCAAGGTCGATGTCTTCGACGGCGGCCAAGTCACCGCTAACGCCGACAATGGCGGTGCCGCAAGCACGGTGACCGGTGGCGCCGGTGGCGCCGGTGCCAACGGCGGCACCGGCGGGACCGGCGGCAACGCCTTGCTCGAAGCCGAAAACGGTGCCACCGCCTACGGTGTCGCAACCGGCGGAGCCGGAGGTGCCGCTGACGGGCTCGGAGCCCAGGGCGGTATGGCCGGCAACGGCAACATCTGGGCTGGCCGCCCCTACGTCACAGGCGAAAGCGGGTTGGCTCACGGCACCTCGACCGGTGGCGACGGCGGTGCCGCATCGGGCGCCGGCTCGGTCGGCGGCAACGGCAGCATCGGAAGTATCGGTGCTACCGGCCTGAATGCCGAGGCCAGCGGAACCGCCACCGGCGGTACCGGCGGTGCCGGCATCGACGGTGGTCAGGGCGGCAACATCAGCTACACCGCGCCGACCCAGATCACCGCGTTGGGCGAGAACGCCAAGGCCACCGACGTGACTGCTGTGGGCGGCACGGGAGGCAAGGGGATCGGAGCTGGTGGCGTCGGCGGTGATGGCGGCTACGTCCACGTCGGTGCGAACAACAGCGGTAATAACCCCACGGGCAGCTCGTGGACCAACGGTTCGGCGACCGCAGGCAACGGCGGCGACGGCACCGGTGTCGACAACAGTGGACCGTCGGGCCGGGGTGGATCCGCCGACATCATCAGCGGCTCCGGGGTGCACACCAGCAATAAGGAGATCACGCTGGACAACGGCACGAACGCGCCGTAGCCAATCCCGCTCCACCAACACTACGCCTCGGCCCGGTCTCATGACCGGGCCGAGGTGTTGTACGCCCAGCATGGGCATTCGCTAGAAGGTGTGAGTCCTCTGGAGGAGAAGGTGGTTTAACTCCGAGTCGATGGCAACTGCTACGGAGCTCTGACCAGCCGGTGGACCGGACCGTTGACATAAGTAAAGCCTGATAATTTTTACCCTGCTGGTCGGGTATCCGACTACCTCAGGTTCTCGCGGCCTCGGACGGGCTCCCGCGTGATGGAGCGAAGCAGCCCTGCTGACGGCCGGTATTTAGTGCATCAAAGTCGCGGTTACTCCGGCTCAGGCAACGCAAGTCCGGGTTATTCCAGATTTTCCGGATGATCGCCCGTTATTTTCGCCCACTGTTGACTGAGCGGGAACAGATATTAACGTAAGGCTGAAGTGAGCGACGGTTCATACCGTCTTAGTTGGGGGGTAACTGTGCCGCACCGTGGGCAAAACCGATCCATAGCCCGTCGTAGCAACCGGATGACCGGCATCTTCGCGTTCGGCATGGCCACGTTGGCTCCCGCCGCCCCGGCGACCTGACCGACGACTTCCTGCGCGACCTCGACGGGTTCCGCACCCGCGCCGGCGGCAACGGCGGCTGCCGGTCCTGATCCCGAGAACTTCACCACCTACGTCAACTATCTGAGGGGAACCCACCATGTCAGCTCGCAAATCGCGGCATTCGCGCAACCAGAAGTCCCGCCGGGTGTTCGGCGCAACCAGTGCCGCGGCAGCGTTCCTGGCGTTAGGCATGTCCCCGGTGGTCGCCGCACCGGCCGCACACGCTGACCTGGACGACCTGTTCGACATCCTCAACACCGACCTCTTCGGGACCGCAGCCGGCGACATCAGTTTCCTCAACGGCGACGACGCGATGGACGTCTTCACCAACCTGCACGCCGACCTCGAGGGCTGGCTGGGCGATGCAAGCAACGCGACCCTGATCGCCCAGATCAACGACCCGTGGATCGACCTGTTCGGCCGCGGCCTGATCGGCAACGGCGATGCCGACTGGGACGGCACCAACGACTCGATGCTGGGCTGGCTGGGCCTGGGCAACCTGAATGACGGCGGTTTCCTGTTCGGCGACGGCGCCGTGGGTGGCGTCGACACCGACGGCAACGGCCTGGCCGGCGGCGACGCCGGGTACTTCGGCTTCGGCGGCACCGGCGGCGCGGGTGTCGATGGCGGCAACGGCGGTGCCGGCGGAACGGGCGGTTGGCTGTTCGGTAACGGCGGCACTGGCGGCGCGGGCGGCGCGGCGGCCGACGCCGGTGGCAACGGCGGCAATGGTGGCGCCGGCGGTGACGGCGGATTCCTGTTCGGCACCGGCGGTGTCGGTGGCGCCGGCGGCGCGGGCAAGATCGGCGCCGACGGCGTCAACCCCTCCACCACCGGGCCGGCCGACGCCGGTGACCCGGGCGCGAGCCAGACCGACACCGACCCCGGCGCCGACGCGACCGGCGGCAACGGCGGTGACGGTGCCAACGGGGTGGGCGGCCAGGACGGTGGCGACGGCGGGACCGGTGGCGACGCCACCGCCGACCAGGACGCGACCGCGGGCAACGGCGGCAAGGGCGGCGACGGCGGCGACGGCGCCGACGGTCAGCAGGGCGGCAACGGCGGTGCCGGTGGCGCGGGCGGACGCGGCGGACTGTTCGCCGGTGACGGTGGTGCCGGCGGGGCTGGTGGCGCGGGCGCCGACGGCGGCAACGGCAGTGCGGCGGGCGACGGCGGCAACGGCGCCGACGGTGGCCACGCTGTCAGCGGAATGCACGCCCTCACCGGGGCATCTTCCGGGTTGATGGTCACCAACGGTGCGGCCGACGGTGGGGCCGGCGGGGCCGGCGGTAACGGTGGCACCGGCGGTAGCGGCGGCGACGGCGGCATCGGTGGCGCGGGCGGTGTCGGTGGCGCCGCGCAGGCCTTTGGAGCCCACGCCGGTGCGCACGGCGCAGGCGGTGCCGGGGGCGATGGCGGCAACAGCGGGGCCGGCGGCAACGGCGGCCAAGGCGGCAACGGCGGCCTGGGCGGGGTCCCCACCTCCGGGCCGTTCGCCAGCGTCGGCCAAGGCGGTGACGGCGGCGCCGGCGGGAACGGCGGGGATGCCGGTGCGGTCGGCAAGGGTGGCGCCGGCGGCGACAGCGGAGGCGGCAACCACGGCGCAAACGGTGCTGATGGCCAGTTGCCGGGCGCCAGCGGCAACGGCGGTCAGGGCGGCAACGGCGGTGGCTCGACCGGCAACGCGGCCGATTCCACCGTGGGCGGCGTGACCGGCAGCAAGGGCGGTGACGGCGGCGACGGCGGGAACGTCGGCAACGGTGGTGACGGTGGCCAGGGCGGCTACGGCGGCTACGGCGGCTCCGGCCTCAAAGCCGACAGCGGTGACAACGGCGGGAACGGCGGGAACGGCGGCGACGGCGGTGCCGGGGGCGCCGGCGGCAACGGCGGGTCGATCTCCGGAAACGCCGGCAACGGTGGCGATGGAGGCAACGCCGGCGGCGGCGGTGCGGGCGGCACCTCGCTGGGTAGCGCCGCGAACGGCGACTTCGCCACCGGCGACGGGAACGGCGCCCACGGCGGCAACGGCGGCAACGGTGGTGACGGCGGTACAGGTGGCGACGGCGGTGCGGCCGGCCAGGTGCTGGGCACCGGTAACGCCGGCATCGCCGGTGATGGTGGCCGCGGCGGTTACGGCGGAACCAACGGTGGTGCCGGCGCCGGTGGCACGGGTGCAGCCGGCACGGCCGCTCACCCCGACGGCGGCAACGGCGGCGACGCCGGCAATGCCGGCGAGGTGGGCCAGGGCGGTGCGGGCGGCAGCGGCGCCCACCAGGGCGCTACCGGTGCCGATGGCGCACCTCGCACCGCCAACAACGGCGGCGGCGGTTCCGGCGGGCGCGGCTTCGACGCCACCACCCCGGGTGCCAACGGCGGCAACGGCGGCAACGGCGGCAACGGCGGTACGTACAACAGCAACGGCGGTTCGGGCGGTGCCGGCGGCAACGGCGCGCCCGGAACCGCAGGTGACCCCAACACCGGCGACCCCGGCACGCCCGGCGGCGCCGGCGGTAACGGTGGCAGCGGCGGCAGCGGCGGCACCGTCTCCGGCAACGGTGGCCTCGGAGGTCGGGGCGGCAACGGCGGTGTCGGCGGTGCCGGCGGCACGGGCGTGCCGGGCGACGACGGCGACGCCACCACCCCGCCGACCGCGGGCGAAACCGGTGGTGCCGGGGCCAACGGCGGAAGCGGCGGTGATGGCGGCCAGGGCGGCTCGGCACTGGGCAGCGGCAAGGGCGGTGCCGGTGGGGGCGGCGGTACCGGCGGCAAGGCCGGCGCCGGCGGTGTCGGCGGTGAGGGCGGCTCCAACGCCGCCGGTCCCGGCGCCAAGGGCGGAGCCGGCGGCCCGAGCGGTATCGGCGGCGACGGCGGCGACGGCGGCGACGGCGGAACCGGTGCGGGCGGTGGCGCGGACGGTACCGGTGGTGCGGCAGGGACCGGTGGATCGCGTGCCGGCAGCGTCTCCGGCGGCCAGGGGGGCACCGGAACGCCCAACGGGCCCAAGGGCGCGTCCGGTGATCCCGGCGCCGCCGGCCCCAATGGCGAACCGGGTACCACCGGCGGCGCGACCAGCCCCTAGTCCCGGTTCACCGACGGGCCTCGCGACCCTGACGCCGATGGTCCCCTGCACGAGGGGTGCAGGGGACCATTGGCGTTTCAGTGCACCCGGAAGGATCAGTGTCGAGCGTCAACATCGGCGCTGTCGTGGCCCTGACCGACGGTGCAACGACTGCAGCCAGTCCTAGCGATAGGAGACGACGCCGAGTCCGTCGATGCGGCGGAAATCCGCGGAATTGGCTGTCAGGACCGGGATTCCGAGTTGCAGGCTGGTGCAGCCGATCCACAGGTCGTTGCTGCCGATCCGTTCTCCGCGGCGGCGTAACTCCCGGGTGACCCTCGCGTACGTCAAGGCGATCTCAGCATCGACCGGGACGAGGGTGTGGCGTTCACGCATGCTGACAACGATCGGATCGTCGGTGCGGCCGAATCCTGCAGCGAATTCACCGAGTCGGCCAAGTCCTCAACGACCCGATGTATATTGTGGTGTATGCGGAGAACCAACATCTACCTTGATGAGGATCAGACCGCGAGCCTTGATCTGCTGGCCAAACAAGAAGGCGTCTCGCGTGCAGAATTGATCCGGCGGTTCGTCGACCGCGCCCTCGCCGGGGTTGACCGCACCGTCAGCGCGGATGTGTCCGCGATCGAGAGTTCCTTCGGGGCCCTGCGCGACGTTGAAGCCCCCTCCCGCGACCCCGGCGAACGCGAAGAGCATCTCGCGGAGATCTGGGATCACATGCAGTGATCCTCGTCGACTCCGATGTGCTGATCGCGCATCTGCGCGGGCATCCGACGGCCCGCGACTGGTTGATCCGGTCGCGACACGACGGCCCGATGGCGATCAGCGTGGTCACCGTCGCCGAGGTGGTGGGCGGTATGCGGTCTGCGGAGCGGCAGGCCGTGTGGCGGTTGCTGTCGGCGTTTCGCATCGAAAGCGCAACCGAGCTGGTGGGACGTCGCGCCGGCGAGTTGATGCGCCGCTACCGCCGCAGCCACGGCGGTATCGGGCTGGGGGACTACCTGATTGCGGCGACCGCCGATGTCAACGGCCTGCAGCTGGTGACCCTGAACACGCGGCACTTTCCGATGTTCCCCGGCCTGGAACCGCCGTTCGCGCTCGGCTGAGTTCAGCGCACCCGGAAGATCACCGTGCGCTGCACGATGAAGTTGATGACGGTTGCGGTGCCCTGCGCGATCACGAACGCCACCGGCAGCGCCCACCGCTGATAGTCCAGCAGCTCCAGCACCAGATGGTTGATCCCCACCTGCACCGCAAACGTCAACGCGTACAACACCATCACCGCGATGAAACGCCCGGTGTGCGCCGAGGACTGGAATGTCCAGCGCCGGTTGATCAGATACGCGGTGATGGTGCCGGCCACGAAGCTGCACGCCTTGGCCAGGTCGACGCCGAGCCCGGCGCCCAGATACAGCAGCAGATACAGTCCGAAGTCCACCACCGCCGACAGCGCCCCGGTGATCAGGAAGCGCCACACCTGGGTGGACAGGTCCAGATGAGTGGGCTGCGTCGTCTCGGCCACCCGGGAAGCTTAAACGCCCGTCCTAGGCTGAACAGATGCCCGGCTCGCCGATCGCCGCCATCGAGGCCATCCCGCTGCGCATCCCACTCAAACCGGACCTGCCCGGCGCCGCGCTGTGGGGCGAGGAGCTGATGGCCGCGGACTCGTTGCTGGTGAAGGTCACCACCGACGACGGCATCGTGGGCTGGGGTGAGGCGTTCGGACTCTACGGCACCGCGCTGGCGGCCCACGCGCTCGACGAACTCGTCACCCCGCTGTGCCTGGGCCGCGACGCCGCCGACATCGCGGCGCTGATGGATCATGTGCAGCGCAAGCTGCACGTGTTCGGCCGCGGCGGGGCGATCACCTATGCGGTGTCCGCGGTCGACATCGCGCTGTGGGACATCGCCGGCAAGCGCGCCGGGCTACCGGTCGCGACGCTGCTCGGCGGCGGCGACGGCCGGACCATGCCCTGCTACGCCAGCCTGGCCTGCTACACCGAGCCGCAGCGGGTCCGCGCCGCGGTGCGCCGCGTCGTCGATGACGGGTTCACCGCGATCAAGCTGCACGAATCCCAGCTGCCGGCGATACAGGCGGCCCGTGATGAGGCCGGGCCAGCCATAGCGCTGATCGTCGATGCCGGCTGCGCTTGGACGCTGGCCCACGCCCAGGGGCTGGCCGCCGAGCTGCGTGATGTCGGGCTGCTGTTTCTGGAGGAGCCGCTGTGGCCGCCGGAGAACTTCGCCGGGCTGGCTGAACTGCGCCGCAGCAC
Organism: Mycobacterium sp. pW045; assembly: GCF_041287085.1. Taxonomy (NCBI): domain Bacteria; kingdom Bacillati; phylum Actinomycetota; class Actinomycetes; order Mycobacteriales; family Mycobacteriaceae; genus Mycobacterium; species Mycobacterium sp. pW045. The sequence continues at coordinate 144,490 of NZ_JBGGKU010000012.1, forward strand.
CGCTCTGTCGATTGCCTCCGGCGAGAACGTGGGCACCACAATGGAATTCGAGCGACTCCTGGACGCCGGTGCGGTGGACTTCGTGCAGCCCAGCCCGGCCAAGGTGGGCGGAATCACCGAGTTGCGCAAGGTCTTTGCGCTCGCCGCGGCCCGCGATGTGGCGGTGATGACGCACTCCTTCTATGACGGGCCGGGCCTGCTCGCCGCGATCCAGGCGGCCGCCGCGCTGGGCGGCGCCGGCGCGATGGTCGAGTGGCGCTGGTTCGATCTGAAGGCCTCGATCTATCCAGAGTCATGGGCGCCGACGGACGGGCGGATCACAGTGCCGCCGGGGCCGGGCTTGGGCATCGACCCCGACCCCGACGTCATCAGCGCCTATCGGCGAGCATCTTACAAATGAGCCGGCGAGGCCAATGGTCGAAAAACAGATCAACGAACCCTGTGGACAACAGGAGCGCATCACGCTGACCCGCGATGGAGGAGCCGAGGCAGTCCTGCTGGCCGTGGACGACCTGGAGGGGATGGCGATGACCCTGGGAATCCTTGGTGATGGCGACGCGGTCGTACGCATCGCGGAGAGCCTGGCCGCCGCTGGGGCGAGGAGAGCCCGGTGCTGACCTGCGCACCGTCCGGCGACCGCATGGATAAACGGCGCCGAAGGTGACTTGCCGGCCCGGGGCGTCGCAGGCAAGGCTGTCTTGCGGCAGCATCGAACTTCAGCACTATCTAGTTATACTTTTATATAACTTCGGAAGGGGTTGGAAGGGGGTTGCCGTGCACACGACGAACCTACGGAAGGTCGGCGGTTCAGTGATGCTCGCCGTTCCGCCGGCCCTGCTGGACCTTCTGCAATTGCAGGCCGGCGCCACGGTTGGCCTGACGGTCGACCATGGTCGTCTCGTTGTCGAGCCGGAGCCGCGGCCACACTATGTGTTGGAGCAGCTTCTTGCGCAGTGTGATCCAACCGCCGCATCGACCGTAGACGACGAGTGGCTTGCGGCCGATCCGGTGGGCACCGAAATCCTGTGATCCGGCGCGGCGATATCTACCTGGTCTCGCTCGATCCGACCTCTGGCCGTGAACAGCAAGGCACCCGGCCGGTGCTGATTGTGTCGCCACAGGCGTTCAACGACCTGACCAACACTCCGATCGTGCTGCCCATCACCCGTGGCGGCAACTTCGCCCGCACCGCCGGGTTTGCGGTTTCGCTGGATGAGGCGGGTACCCGCACCACCGGGGTCGTCCGCTGCGACCAGCCGCGTGCGCTCGACCTTGTGGCACGCAACGGCCGAAGACTCGAAGCCGTACCGCCCCGGATTGTCGCTGATGTCATCGCGCGGCTGGCCACCCTTCTCACCTGACTCGAAGCCGCTCGATGGGCTGTCGTGTTATCCCGGCGATCAACTCAAAATCCTTGTCCGGGGCCAATACCGTATATCGCTGCTATCAATGTAGCGGGATCGGCCCTTGGCACGCGCGGTGTGACGAACGGGTCCTACACCCAGTAGGCCACCCGCGCCCGGAACTGGCGCAGCACCAGCGCGGCCACCGACCAGCCGACCAGGGTCAGCACCAGCACCACCCCCCAGTGCCGCAGCGGCTGGGCCGCCCCCAGCAGCGGGGCGCGCACAATCTCCAGGTAGTGCATCAGCGGGTTGAACTCGATCACCGTCATCCAGCGCGACGCCCCCTGGGCGCGCAGCGTGTCGTAGTTCCAGATGATCGGCGTCATCAGGAACAGCAGCTGCACCACCGAGAACAGCAGCGGGGAGATGTCGCGGTAGCGGGTGGCCAGAATCCCGAAGCACAGCGACACCCACACGCAGTTCAGTGCGATCACCAGTAGCGCCGGGATCACCGAAAGATCCGCCCACGACCAGGGTTTGGGGAAGATCAGTGCGATCGGGATGTAGATGACGATGTTGTGGGCGAACAAGATCATCTGCCGCCACACCAGCCGGTAGACGTGCACGCTCAACGGCGTCGGCAGCTGTTTGATCAACCCCTCGTTGGCCACGAACACGTCGGCGCCCTCCAGGATGGCGGCGTTGAGCAGGTTCCACACGATCAGCCCCAGCGTCACGTACGGCAGGTGCACCGCCAGGTCGAGGTGGAACAGCTTGGAGTACAACCCGCCCATCGCCACCGCGGTGGTGGCGGTGCCGATGGTGATCCAGAACGGGCCCAGCACGCTGCGCCGGTAGCGCTGCTTGATGTCCTGCCATCCCAGGTGCAGCCACAATTCGTGGCGACGGAAGCCGTCCACCAGATCGGCCCGCGCCCGCGCGAAGGTCTTGGACTGCGCGGCGACGTCGGTGAAGCTCATTGCTGCCCCTCGGGTTTGGCGAACTGCTCCCGGCGTCCCAGCCGGCGCAGCCGGATCCACTCGACCAGCCCGGCCGGATCGCGGCGCGACACCAGGAAGAACCAGCCGAACCGCAGCCACTCCTGCAGCAGCAGCCGGCGCATGCCCGGCTGCGACATCAGGTAGCCGCGGTTGCGGTAGGTGAAATAGCGTTTCGCCGCGTCGTCGGGGTACTGGGTGTGCATCCGGCCGGCCAGGATCGGCTTGAACTCGTCCGACCCGCACGGGTGCAGGTAGACCGCGGTCAGGCAGGTGCCGAACGCCAGGCCCGAGCGGACCAGTCGGCGGTGCACCTCCACCTCGTCGCCACGCATGAACAACCGCAGGTCGGGCACGCCGACGGCGTCCAGCGCGTCGGCGGTGAACAGCGCCCCATTGAACAACGAGGCGATCCCCGGCAGCAGATCGCCTCCGCCACTGCGCAATTCGCTGACCTCGCGTCGCCACACCAGCCCCCGCCGCAGCGGGAACGCCAACCGGGACGGGTCATCGATGTTGCACACCATCGGCGACACCTCCGCCAGCCCGTGCCTGGCCGCACAGCCGAGCAGCGCGGCGAGCACGCCCGAATCGGCCGGCCGGCCGTCGTCGTCGGCCAGCCACACCCAATCCGCGCCGGCCGCCAGGGCGTGCAATATCCCGAGCGCGAAACCGCCTGCGCCCCCGAGGTTTCGCCGTGACCCGAGATAGGTGCACGGCACCGGCTGCCCGGCCACGAGGTCGCGCACCGCGGTGTCACCGGAGGCGAAGTCGTTGTCGACGACGATCACGTGGTCCGGTACCCGGGTCTGGGTCACCAGCGCCTTCAGCGATTCGGTCAGCTGCTCGACCCGCCGGTGGGTGACGACGACGGCGTAGACGGTTTCGGTCACGCCTGTTCCCGCGTCTCGGCGAGCACCTCGCGCACGTGGCGGGCGGCGTCGGGGCCCTCGTAGGCGCCGACCACTTCCTCGATGCCGCCGGTCATCTTGACGGTGCCGTGGTCGATCCACATCGCGGTCTTGCACAGCCGGGCCAGGAACTCGTTGGAGTGGCTGGCGAACACCAGGATTCCGGAGCGTTCCACCAGCTTCTGCAGCCGGGTCTGGGCCTTCTTCAAGAACTCGGCGTCCACCGCGCCGATGCCTTCGTCGAGCAGCAGGATCTCCGGGTCGATGCTGGTGACCACCCCCATCGCCAGCCGTACCCGCATGCCGGTGGAGTAGGTGCGCAGCGGCATCGCCAGATAGTCGCCCAGCTCGGTGAACTCGGCGATCTCGTCGACCTTGGCGGCCATCTGCTTGCGGGTCTGGCCCAAGAACAGGCCGCGGATGATGATGTTCTCGTAACCGGAGATCTCCGGGTCCATGCCCACGCCCAGATCGAACACCGGAGCCACCCGGCCGACCACGGTCGCCGACCCTCGGGTGGGCTCATAGATCCCCGAAAGTAGCCGCAGCAGTGTGGATTTGCCGGCGCCGTTATGACCGACCAGGCCCACCCGGTCGCCGAGCGACAGCGACATGGTGATGTCGCGCAACGCCTCGACCACCACCACATTGGAGTTGTTGCGCCCGATCGCCCCGCCGGCCTTACCGAGGAACGCCTTCTTCAACGACCGCGACTTGGCGTCGAAGATGGGGAATTCCACCCAGGCGTCGCGGGTCTCGATAAAAGGATCGCTGGCAGACAAGGCGAGCTACAGGTACTGGCCGGTGCCGGAATGACCGTGACCGTGACCGGCACCGCCCGAGGTGGGCCCGGCCGGCAGCGCGCCGTGGCGCATCTGCTCCAGCTGCGCCCGGGCGGCCATCTGCTGGGCGAACAGCGCGGTCTGGATACCGTGGAACAGCCCTTCCAGCCAGCCCACCAGCTGGGCCTGGGCGATGCGCAGCTCGGCGTCGGACGGTGTGGCGTCCTCGCGCAGCGGCAGCGTCAGCCGGTCCAGCTCCTCCCGCAACTCCGGGGCCAGACCGTCCTCCAGCTCGCGGATGCTGGCCGCGTGGATCTCGCGCAGCCGGGCGCGGCTCGCGTCGTCGAGCGGGGCGGCCCGCACTTCCTCGAGCAACTGCTTGATCATCGTGCCGATCCGCATCACCTTGGCGGGCTGCTCGATCAGGTCGGTCAGCGACGGCTCGTCGTCGTCATCGGCGTCGGCGGCGGGTGCACCGCCGGCGGCCAGCAGCCGCGGGTCGGCGCCGCTGATGATCTCGATGTCGTCTGAGCCGTCTGCGCTGCTACTACCGGTGCTCAACGCCCCTCGCCTCCCTGCCATTCATAGATGCTGGCCCCGCCATTGTCGTAGATCTTGGCCCACGACCGCGATTTCTCCAGTGACACTAGTCCGTCGGGCAGCGAGAACCCGCGCACCGTCGGGCTGCTGATCAGCACGTAGCGGATGTTCAGCGCGCGCACGGCGGCCGCCACCCGCGGGTCGGTGTCGGCGTCGTCGGCGTAGGCCCAGAACACGAACCGCTGCGGGCCGGGACCCTGCTGCTGCGGATAGTCGTAGTGCGTCCACAGCGGGTGCAGGCCGGCGACCGCGTACATCCAGGCGCTGCCGTCGACGTTGGCGTTGCCGATCACGCTGTCGCGGGCCCCGGGCAGCTCCGCCAGGTGGGCGAACGCCGCCAGGTCGCGGGCATCGACCATCACCGAGTCGTACTTGTCGCCGAACAGAAACGCGTGCCGCGGCAGATAGTGCCAGGCCAGCCCGACGGTAACCACCAGCGCAATCAGTGCCGAGCAGACGTGAAAGCCCCCAAATCGGCGCATTTTTAGGGGCCTTCGTGTCTGCTCGCCGAGGAAAAGGGCCAGCCATGCCAGCCCGACGCCGGCCATCGGGATCAGCAGCAGCGTCATCGCTGCCATGATCCGGCGCGGGTCGCTGTAGAACAGGTCGGTGAAACGGCCGATCACGGCGCCGGCCGGGCCGCCCAGCGGAGCCGAGGACTGCACCACCCCCACCACCAGCACCGCCCACAGCGCCAGCGGCCACCACACCTTCTTATAGAGCAGCAGCCCCGCCCCGACCGCGGTCAGGCCCACCAGCGCGTACTGGATCGGGAAGTCATTGAGGTGGCGGGTGTGCAGCAACAGGGCGTCACGCAGCCCCGACTTGCGGCCCTCGTGGGTGAGGAAGGAGTGCCCCGCGATGATGTCGGCCTGCTCACGCACGCTCAGCAGTTGCGGCAACAACAGCAGTCCGGTCGGCACCACGACAGCGGCCAGCGCCAGGGTGTCGCGCCGCTTGCCCCGCAACGGATTCCACAGCGCCCCGTCGAAGGGACCGAGCCACCAGGCCGCCAGCAGCAACACCGTCACCATGCCCCCGGTCAGGTGCACCGAGAACACCCCGACCAGCGCCAGCACCGCCACGCCGATGCGATCGCGGTGGGTCCGGACCGCCGTGACCAGCGCAAAAGCCGGTACCACCAGCCCGTAGGCCACCAGGTTGGGCATGGCCGCGGTGCCGAACTCGACATAGGGCAGCGCGGTGAACGACGCCGACAATGCGCCGGCGGTAGCCGCCGAAAGCGCAAGCCGGCGGGTGCTCAACACCCGCTGCAGCAGATTCCAGGTGAGCAGCGCGGCGCTGATCGGGAACAGCCACACCGAGGCGGCCAGGCCGGCCAGCGTGTAGCCGGTGGTGGGTGCCGCACCGGTCAGTTGGCACAGCACCGCGGTCAGCGCGTGGAACGCCGACGGGTAATAGAGCTGAGTGTGGGTCTCGACGTTGCGCAGTTCGCCCATGTGGGTGGGCGAGGCCTGCCCGGTGTCGAGGATGAAACGGACGGTGTTGGCGTGCCAGACCGCATCCCAGGTGCTGGGGATGCTCTGCCAATCCGGCAGGCCGCGTACCGCCGCCCAGCCGATCAGCAGCATGCCCAGCAACACCCCGGCGGCCACGGTGAGCATCGGCCCCACGGCGGTCCCCGGCGCCGCCACCTGAATGCCGGGCCGGCGCTCCAGCAACCCCCGGACACCGCGGGCCAGGCCGGCCGCCAACGCCCCGACCACCACCAGTGCGGCCAGCGCGGTGCCCGCGTTCCAGGGGATCCCGAGAGCTCCGAACGGCACGATGGCCAGCCCGACCACCCCGTAGGTCAGCGCCGGGCCGACCGTCACCGCCAGCGGCCACGTCAGCCGCGACCCGGCGGCGATGAGTGCTCCCGGGGCGACCAGCAGCAGTAGCGCGGCAACCATTCCGAACCCCAGAAGCACTGCACTAGTATGTCTGCCAAGGTGACACGGCTCAGCGCTGCGGGGGAGCTATCCCGTTATCCGATATTTTCACCGATCACCCGATCTTGAGAAGTTCTAAGGGGCTGACATGGCCTATGACGTCGCCCGGGTGCGTGGTCTGCACCCGACGCTCGGTGACGGATGGGTGCATTTCGACGCGCCGACGGGCATGTTGATCCCGGACTCGGTGGCGACCACGGTGTCGACCGCCTTCCGGGGATCGCTGGCCACGTCGACGGGTCCGCACCCGGCTGCCCGACGCAGTGCCGCGGTGCTGGGCGCCGCCCGTCAGGCCGTCGCCGACCTGGTGGGCGCCGATCCGGCCGGGGTGGTGCTGGGACCGGATCGCGCGGTGCTGCTGAGCGCACTGGCCGATGCGGCGTCGTCGCGGGTGAGCCTGGGTTACGAGACCGTGGTCACCCGGCTCGATGACGAGGCCAACATCGCCCCGTGGGCGCGCGCCGCCAACCGCTACGGCGCCAAACTCAAATGGGCCGAGGTGGACATCGAGACCGGGGACCTGCCGAGCTGGCAGTGGGAGAACCTGATCACCCCGTCGACGCGGCTGGTGGCGGTCACCTCGGCGTCGGGGGTGCTGGGCACCGTCACCGATCTACGGCCGGTCACCAAGCTGATCCACGACGTCGGCGGGGTGGCGGTGGTCGACCATTGCGCGGCGGCACCGTACTACTTGCTCGACATCAACGACGTCGAGGCCGACGTGGTGGCCCTCAACGCGGCCCGCTGGGGCGGCCCACCGGTGGGGGCGCTGGTCTTCCGCGACCCGGCGCTGATCGACACGTTCGGGTCGGTGTCGCTGAACCCGCACGCCGTCGGCGCGGCGCGGCTGGAGGTCGGGCTGCATCAGTTCGGGCTGCTGGCGGGCTTGGTGGCCAGTGTCGAATACCTGGCCTCGCTCGACGAGTCCGCCCGGGGCAGCCGGCCCGAGCGGCTGGCGGTCTCGATGCAGTCCGCCGGGGCGTATCTGCACCGGCTGTTCGACTACCTGGTCGGCTCGCTGCGGTCGCTGCCGCTGGTGATGATGATCGGCCAGCCCGAGGTCCGGATTCCGGTGGTCAGCTTCGCGGTGCGCAACGTGACCGCCGAGCGGGTGGTGCAGCGGTTGGCCGACAACGGCGTGCTGGCGATCGCCAACGCCGGGGCGCGGGTGCTGGACGTGATCGGGGTCAACGACGTCGGGGGAGCGGTCACCGTGGGGCTGAGCCACTATTCGACGGCGTCGGAAGTCGACCAGTTGGTGCGCGCGCTGGCATCGTTGGGCTGACTGGGGGTCCGGTTCCGCTTCGTCCCGCTACGCTGTGGCCGATACCCCCCAGCACTTCCTAAGGCAGATCAGACGATGGCAGAACCGACGACGTCCCTGGCCCCCTTGACGGTGGCCACCCTGGTTGACCTGTTGCAGCAGCAGGCTGCGCGGTTGCAGGACACGCCCGCGTTCATCTTCTGCCCGGAAGGCGACACCGAAGAAGCCCGCATCACCTACCGGGAACTGGACAGCCGGGCCCGTTCCATCGCGGTGGACCTGCAGCGCCAGGGTGCCGCCGGCGAGCGGGTGCTGGTGCTCTGCCGGCCCGGAGTGGACAGCGTCGCCGGATTGTTCGGCTGTTTCTACGCCGGCGCCGTCGCGGTCCCGGTCGATGAGCACTGGCCGATCCGCCGGATCGAGACCGTCGTCCCCGAGGCGGATGCGCGTTTCGCGCTGGCCACGGCCAAGACCCAGGCCAAGATGAAGGCCGCCGTCGATGGCCTCAGCGCCGGGCCGAAGCTGAGCTGGCTGGCCATGGACGAGGTGGAGGACGACGGCCCCGACTGGCAACTGCAGGGCATCGGCGCCGACAGTCTCGCCATGATCCAGTACACGTCGGGCTCCACCGGGGTACCGAAGGGCTGCGTGCTGACCCATCGCAACTACGTGAGCAACCTCGAGATCATGCGCTGGGCGCTGAACCCGCCCGACGATGCTCCGGTGCTCAATAGTCCGATCAGCGGGGTGTCCTGGCTGCCGCAGTATCACGACATGGGATTCGTCGGGGGCATCCTCGGCACCATCTACGGCGGCCGCACCACGGTGTTGATGTCGCCGAGTGCGTTCCTGATGCGCCCCATCCGTTGGCTGCAGGCGATCTCGCGCTTCCAGGCCACGATCACGGCGGCGCCCAACTTCGCCTACGAGGCGTGCGTCAAACGCAGCACCCCGCAACAGCGCGCCGCGCTGGATCTGTCGAGCCTGTCGATCGCGGTGGTCGGTGCCGGGCCGATCAGCTCCGAGACGTTGCGGTCCTTCACCGAGACATTCGCCCCGGCAGGTTTCCGGTCCGAGGCCTTCATTCCGGCCTACGGGCTGGCCGAGGCGACACTCGGTGTGACGGGAATGTCCGACTCGCCCGTGCCGGTGGTCCGGAACTTCGACCGGAGCTCGCTCGGTGAGGACCGGGTCGTGGAGGTGCCGGACGACGCCGCCGGGGCGCTGCCGCTGGTGGCCTGCGGCGCCAAAGCCGAGACCCAGGAAGTGCTGATCGTCGACCCCGAGACGCGCTTGCGCCGCGGCGCCGACGAAGTGGGCGAGATCTGGGTCGCCGGGCCCAGCGTCGGGGTGGGTTACTGGGGACGTCCCGAGGAGACCGAGTACGCGTTCGACGCGCACCTGGCCGACACCGGCGAGGGACCTTACCTGCGCAGCGGTGACCTGGGATTCTTCCGGGACGGGGAGCTCTATGTCACCGGGCGGTGCAAGGACCTGATGACGATCGGCGGCTACAGCCACTACCCCAACGACATCGAGCTGACCGTGCAGGCCTGCCACCCGGCACTGATGCCCGGCCGCGGCGCGGCGTTCCAGCTACCGACGCAGCGCTACGCCCCCGAGTACCTGGTGGTGGTGCAGGAGATCCACCACCACGAGGCCGCCGGGGTCGATCTGGACGGCCTGATCGAATCGATCCGCGCCGCGATCCGCGCCCACCACGGGATCGACGCGCAGGCCGTGGTGCTGCTCAAGCCGATGCGGATCCCGACCACCACCAGCGGCAAGATCCAGCGCAGCGCCTGCCGCGATCAGTACGTCGCCGGTGAGCTGGTGGCGCTGGCCCAGTGGGCCGAGCCCAGGCCGGAGAACAAGCCCCAGGGGGTCAAGGGTGCGCTGACGGCCGGCCTGGGGCGGCTCGTCGCGGCGAATCTGGGGCTGCGGGTGGCGGGTCAGGACCAGTCGGGCGGGTCCTGACGGGCGGTCCTGCGCGGCACGACGACGTCACCGGGGATGCTGACGCGAGAACGTCGATGTTCCCGACGGTGTCCTCGATACCGTTGCGTAAGAATCGGTGCCGCGGATCGCTCCCAGCTGCTGCAGCTGTTTGCCACGAAAAGTTGTCCGGCGCAGCGGAACCCGAGATCGCCGGCGCGCAGCAAAGTGGACCTTGACCGATGTTGGCCGTCACCGCTTTGACGGTGCGCTCGGTCTGCTGCGGTCGCCTCCAATAGGGCTGCGCGACACTGGAATCCGATGCTGGATCGCACCGCCTGATCGGCCCGCACGCGAGGCGGATCTCCGGGCGGCTGCGCAACAGCGCCCTGTCGTGCCAGCGGATTCGGTGGCAGGCCATGACACCTAGGTGGACTTTGGTCGACCCTGGCGGGTATCCGACGACGTGTCACCCGGGTTGATATCCGGCCCAAGCCATTCGGATAGCCCGCGAGCCGTGACCTAATCGTGGCCGGGCGGCTGCAGTGACGGTGCTCACCGGCCGCGTGGCAAGCGGAAACCGACTTCGCACGGTGCGCCGGCTGCGTCGGCCTCAGGTTTGCTGTGCTCAATCTTGCGCTCCGCCTCAGCGAGCCGACCCCTTCTCCGAATCGAACCGGCGCATCTCCGAATGAGCATTAACAAAACCTAAGAGCTGCGTTTTCGGCTGGTCGGATGTAGCGTCGCCTCAGCCGTACAGACGTCCTCGCAGACGGACGACATATCGTCATACGTGCGATATAGGGCGTTTTTCGGACGATTTTCATTAGAAAACATTCGCGTCGACAAACGTAAAAACTCATGTAAAGTTCAGCAACGTCCATGATCAGTTCCTGTAGGAGACCATGATGCAGCTGGCGCTTCGCCCGTACGTCACACCCGGTGTAGCCATTGCGGGTGCCACGCTGATTGCGGTAAACGGGGCCGTTCCCGCTGCCGTGCTGCGGCCCCAGGCGGACCTCCCGCAGGTTCAGCACGTCGAACACCACCCCGTGCAGCTCACGGCTGACTTCATCGGGCCGTGGACCGACCTCTTCAACAACACCGCCACCAACCTGGTGGCGATGGGCACCGACAACGGCTGGGGCAACCTGCTCGAGCAGATCTTCAGCGACCCCAGCTCGCTGTCGCGGCTGCCCGAGGTGTTCGACTTCCTGACCAGCATCATGCCGTCGATCAGCGGCGAAGACCCGCTCATGGTGCTGCTCTCGCCGATCCTGACCATCGGGATGGGCATCATCGGCCCGATGATCACGGTCAACGACGCCTGGCAGGACATCCTCAACCAGATCTTCAACCCGAGCGACCCGCTCGACCCGTTCGCGGCCATCTTCACCGCGCCGGCGCGGTTGCTCGACGCATTCCTCAACGGCACCAGCACTATTGGTGCGCTCGGCATCGACGCCCCCGCCTTCAACGGGATCCTGGTCCCCGGTCAGAACCTGATCATCGACATGACCGCGGGTGATCTGGTCGACGAGCTGAAGATCGGTGATGAGACCATCGCCGGCCTGCTCGACCAGATGGGGATCGGCACCCTGCCGGTGGCCGGCATGCTGACCGGCCTGTTGGACAGCCTGGGCATGGGTGACCAGACCCCCGTCGACGTGCTCGACTCGCTTGGTCTGGCCGACCTCGAGGTCGCCAACGTGTTGACGACCCTGCTGGACGCGGTGGGCATCGGCAACCCGACCATCGCTGAGCTCATGGACCAGCTGGGTATCGGGGACGTGCAGGTCGCTGACATCGTGATCGACTTCACCCACGCGCTGGGATTCGACAACCCGACGGTCGTCGACATCGCCGACAGCGTCGGTGTGGCCGACCTCAAACTGGCCGACCTGGGCGTGAGCATGCTCAACGCGCTGGGCATCGGTGACCCGACCGTCAATGAGTTGCTCGGCGACCTCGGCGCCGACGACCTGACGTTGAACGGGCTGTTGCACACCGCGGTCGACGCGCTGGGCCTGGGCGGCACTACGACAGAAGGCCTGCTCGACGCAATCGGCATCGGTACCCAGACCACCCACGAGTTCTTCGGCTCGCTGCTCGAGGGACTCGGCCTGGGCAACCAGACCATCATGGACCTGCTGGGTCAGGCCGGCCTTGCCGACGCCGACCTGGCCCAGTTGGCCGTCACCGTGCTCGGCGAATACGGCAACGTCTCGGTGGCCGACGTCATGGAGTACGCGGGCTTCAGCACCGTCACGGTCGGCGACATCACCGACCTGATGGGCATCACCAACATGTCGTTGGGCACCATCTTCGGCAACCTGGCGCCCATCACCGGCAACCTCACGATCAACGACATGCTCGTCGCTACCGGCATGACCCCGCTGGACAAGGGTGGTGACGATCTGCTGGCCGACGCCATGACGAGCACGACCATCGCCAGCATCCTGGGCGACCAGTTGAACGATCCACTCATCTCGATGCTCGGCGAAATGGGCGACGCCACGCTGGCCGACATGATCCAAGAGAACTTCTCGATGACCCTGGGTCAGATGCTCGCCGACTCCGGCATGGGCGACCAGACCCTGCTCGAGCTGGTGCTGGCGGGCATGCCCGACCAGCCGCTGGCGGAGCTGCTCGGTCCGCTGGGCACCACCACCCTCTCCGACCTGATCAACCAGCTGATCCCGGCCGACCAGACCATCGCCGACATGCTCGAAGAGGCGGGCATCGGCAACCAGCACCTCAGCGAACTTCTCAACCAGTTCTTCGGCGACCAGACCGTGGCCAACGCGCTCGACGACGGCGGCCTGGGCAGCATGCACCTCGACGACATCATCAGCCAGGCGCTGGGCACGCAGAGCCTCAACGAGATGCTCAACGAATTCGGCCTCGGCGGCCAATCGCTCGGCGACCTGTTCGACCAGTTCCTGGGCAGCATGACCATCGGTGACGCGCTCATCGACGCCGGGCTGGGATCGCAGACCCTCAACGAGCTGATCGACTCGATGTTCGGCGATTCGACGGTGAGCTCGCTGCTCGGCGACTTCGGCACTCAGACCGTCGACGAACTGCTCGCCTCGATGGGCCTGGGCGACCTCACCCTCATCAATGCGCAGATCGGGGAGTTCTTCGGCTCGGTGTCCTACTGGCTCGACGGCCTAGGGGACCAGATTGCGGAGATTCTCGGTGCTTAAGCGACAACAACACTCTGGAACTTTCGTCCGGGAGGGCATCATGCAGCAAACACTTCGTCCCTACGTCACCACCGGCCTGGCGATTGTCGGGGTGGGCCTCGTCGCTGCACCGCCGGTGACGTCACACCTGCCGCAACTGCAGCGTGAGATCGCCGCCGTGGAGCAGCGGGCCGTCGCCCTGACCGCGGACGGCGACTTCTTCTCGCCGTGGACAGACCTGTTCAACAACACCACCGCCAACCTGCAGGCGTTGAACCAGAACTCGGTCGACATGTGGGGGCTGCTGGTCCACGTCTTCACCAACCCGCAGCAGGCGCTGGCCGGCATCCCGGATGTCATCAACATCTTCACCAACCCGCTGCCCACCGTTGACGTGCAGGCATTCCCGTTCCCGGTCGAGGTCGACCTGCAGCTGCCGCTGTGGCTGAATTCGATCCTCACCAGCATGGGCCCGATGATGGCCGTCTTCGCTGCGATGCAGCAGTTGATGCAGCAGATCTTCGACTTCACCGACCCGATGGGGGCGCTCTCGGCGCTGGTCGGCGCGCCGGCGACGCTGCTTGACGCCTTCTTGAACGGCCACGCGAGCCTGGACATCGCGGGCTTCAGCCTCCCGCTGTTCAACGGCATCCTCACGCCGGCTCAGCCCGGACTGAGCCTCGATGTCGGCGGTGTCGTCGACATGACCGGCCTCGGCGACACCACCATCACCGACCTGCTGAGCCAGGCCGGCATCGGGGATACGCCGCTGGACACCCTGATCATCGATCTGCTCGACCAGGTCGGTTACGGCCACATGACGCCGGTGGATCTGCTCGACGAGTTCGGGGTCGGCACCGAGACGCTGTCCAACCTGCTGATCGGCCTGTTCAACGAGGCCGGCATCGGCAACCCCTCCATCGCCGAACTGCTGACCGACCTCGGCGGCATCAGCCCGGACGACTCGATCGCTAGCCTGCTGATCGCGCTGCTCAACTCCCCGGAGATCGGGATCGGCAACCCCACCCTCTCCGAGTTGATCCTGGACCTCGTCGGCGGCGACAACGCAACCGTGGGTGGCCTGATCAAGGACCTGCTCGGCGCCCAGGGCACCGAATCTCTCGCCAGCCTGGTCGACCCGTCGTGGACCGTCGGCGGCTTGTTGAGCGACTCCATGGGCGACCCCCCGCTGACCGAGTTCTTCGAGCAGCTGGGCCTCGGTGGCATCACCGTCGGCTCGCTCGCCGGCATGTTCGGCGAATACGGCGAGCAGACGCTGATCGACCTGCTCAACGAGGGCTTCATGCCGGGCATGACCGGCGACACTGGGCTGATGGAGATGCTGCTCTCCATGTTCCCGCCCGGTGCCACGTTGGGTGACTTGATGGGCGATTTCGGCAACCAGACCCTCGGCGAACTGCTGGAGGCGATGCCGATCGGCGAGAACACCATGGGTTACCCGCCCGACACCCCGTCGACCGATGTGGTGTTGGTCGACTTGTTGAAGACCCTGCCTGGCCTGGGCGGTTACCCGAACCTGGCCGACACGCCGCTGGGCATCCTCGCCCCTGACATGGCATCCCTGCTCGAGAAGGCCGGCAACCCGACGCTCGGCGCGGTGTTGGGTCCCAACACCCTCGGCGAGACCGTGCAGAACATGAACCTCTACGACGTCAACGTGTTCCAACTGCTTGGCGCCATGAACCTCGACGACTACTCGCTGGAGGACCTGTTCAACGGTCTGGGCGACCTGACCGGCAATGTCACCATCGAGGAGTTCTTGCTCGACTGGGGCTTCAACCCGACGTTGACCGAACTCATGACGAACGTCTTCGACGGGCTCGGCTTGACCGACACCACACTGCTGTCGCTGTTCTCGGACTGGGGGATGGACAGCGTCAGTCTGGGCGGCCTCATCGACAGCCTCGGCCTGAACGATCTCTACATCCAGGCGATGCTCAACAACCTCGGCCTGAACAACGTCGACCTGGATATGTTCATCGACCGAATCGGGTTGAGCGGCATCTATATTGCCGACATCCTCAACGGCCTGGGCATGGGCGACCAGCACCTCGACGACTTCATCAACGAGCTGCTGGGCACCACGTCGATCGGCAGCATGCTGGGCGGCCTCGGTCTCGACGAGGTCTATCTCGACAGCTTCATCACCGACGTGATGACCAGCCTGCTCGGCGACCCGACACTGGGCACGTTCCTGGGCTGGATGGGCCTGGACAACTATGACCTGGACACCATCGTGGCCAACCTGGGCCTCGGTGGTGTGACGATCAACTCGCTGCTCACCGACCTCGGCTTCGGCAGCCTCGACATCAACGGTCTGATCGAGGGCATGGGTCTTTCCGACCTGGGCATCCTCGACTTCGACAGCGACTTCTTCGGGATGCTTCCGCTGTGGATGAACGATATTCCGCACCAGATAGCCGAAGCGTTGGGCTTCTACGGCTGAACCTGCTGACCGGACCGACTTGATGTTCCAGAACCAATTCCCAAACAGAGCTAGCACGGCTGTGAGTCACACAGATAGGAAATCCCAAATGGCTGTAGGGCGTAACTCTTCGGACAACCGTCGGCAGGGTCGGCGTGGCCGGCGTTTGCTCGGCGCCGGTAGTGCGGTTGGGGCGTTCCTGGCGCTGGGGTTGTCGCCGTTGAGTGCTGCTCCGGTGGCGCAGGCTGATGAGTTGGATTGGGTTGCTGATCTTTTCGGTGATGATCTGGCTGGGGCGTTTGCGGATTTGGGGTCGGCGTCGTCGTGGGAGACGTTGTTTGATGGGGCGGCGTGGGAGCCGTTGTTGGCCAATGTGGGGTTGAGTTTTGATGCGTCGGTGGCGGATGTGCCGGGGTCGGCGGCTGCTGATGATTGGTTCGGCTCGTTGTTCTATCAGCCGTTGCATGAGTTGGGGCAGCAGTGGATTCTGAGTCCCTTTGGCGAGCAGGTTAATTCGTTTATCAACTTGTTCGGTTTCGGTCAGATGCTGATCGGTAACGGGGCGGATGGTGTTGATGGCGGCACGGTGGCTGAGGCTGCTGGTGGTGCTGGTGGTTTGTGGTTCGGTGATGGTGGTGCCGGTGGTACGGCGTTGGATGGCACTGGTGGTGCCGGTGGCGCTGCGGGCATGTTCGGTGATGGCGGCGCCGGTGGTGCGGGCCTGGGCGGCGGCGATGGTGGTGCCGGTGGTGCTGGCGGCTGGTGGATGGGCGTCGGTGGTGCTGGTGGCGCTGGTGGCGCTGACGGTGGTGACGGCGGTGCTGGTGGTGCGGGCATCGGGTTCTTGTACGGCGTTGGTGGTGCCGGCGGTGATGGTGGCGATGGCTTGGCGGGCCTGGCCGGGGCGGCCGGGGCGGCTGGTCTCGATGGTGTTGCTGGTGGCAATGGTGGTGCTGGTGGCAACGGTGGTGCCGGCGGTCGGGGTTCGTGGTTCATCGGTTCCGGTGGTGCTGGTGGCAATGGTGGCGCTGGTGGCCATGGTGGTGCCGGTGGTGATGGTGGCGACGGCGTGGACGCCAGCAATGCTGGTGAGGACGGCGGTGACGCTGGTAATGGTGGCGATGGTGGTGCTGCCGGTGCGGCCGGCAAGGCGGGTGTCGGTGGTGCCGGTGGCTTGATCGGCGCCTCGGGTGCTACGGGCACCGGTGGTGCTGCCGGTGTCGGTGGTGATGCCGGTGCCGGTGGCAATGGTGGTGCCGGTGCTGATGGTGACGCCACCCATATTGACGGTGGCGCCGGTGGGCGCGGTGGTGATGCGGGTGTGGCCGGTGCTGGTGGTGCGGCGGCCACCAGTGGCGGCAATGGTGGTGCCGGTGGTGATGGCTTCAGTGCGGTGACCGCGGGTGAGTCCGGCGGCAATGGTGGTGCTGGTGGTGCGGCTGGAAACATCGGCGACGGCGGTGCTGGTGGCGCTGGTGGTGATGGTGCTGATGGCGTGGCTGGTTCGACCGATGTCGATGGTGAGGGCACGTCGGGTCTGGCCGGTGGTCACGGTGGTGCCGGTGGTGCTGGTGGTGCTGCGGTGTCGGGCAATGGTGGCGCTGGCGGCGCTGGTGGTAACGCCGGTGCTGGTGGTGTTGGTGGTGCCGGTGCCGATGGTGCTGCCGGTGCTGATGCGGTTGCCGGTAGTGGTGATGACGGTGGCGATGGTGGGGATGCGACCAGCAATGGTGGTGCTGGTGGTGCTGGTGGCGTCGGTGGCGATGGTGGTGTCGGTGGTGCGTCGGTGCACGGCACCGCCGGTGCGCACGGTGTTGGTGGCCTCGGTGGTGATGGTGGTGCTGGTGGCGCGGCCGGCAATGGTGGTGCTGGTGGTGCTGGCGCTGGTGGTGGCACCGGTGCGGCGGCCGGCGCCGGCGGCAAGGGCGGTACCTCTGACGGCGTGGGCGGTGCCGGTGGTGCCGGTGGCGCCGGTGGCTCCAGCGGTGATGGCGCGCAGGCGGATTCGGGCGCTACCGGTGCTGCTGGCGCGGCTGGCAATGGTGGCAATGGTGGTGCCGGTGGCCAGGGTGAGGTCCTTGGCGATGGCACGGTGCAAGACGGTGGTCGCGGTGGTGACGGTGGCGACGCCGGCACCGATGGCGACGGCGGTAACGGTGGTGCCGGCGGCCAGGGTGCGACCGGCATCGACGGCGAGACTGATGTCAGTGGTGACGGCACCACCGGTGGCACCGGTGGTAACGGTGGCGCCGGCGGCACCGGTGGTGCCGGCGGCACCAACACCGGCACTGGCGGCGTAGGCGGGGCCGGCGGCCAGGGCGGAACCGGCGGCAACGGCGGTGCGGCGGCTGACGCGACGGTGGCCGGTGGCACCGGTGGCACCGGCGGTGGCGCCGGGACCGGTGGTATCGGCGGCGACGGTGGCGCCGGCGGGCTCAGCGGCGGTGACGGCCTCGGTGGTGCCGGTGGCGCCGCGGGTAACGGCGGTGACGCCGGTCAGGCCGCGGCCGGCGGCAAGGGCCTCGGCGGTGGCGGCTTCGACGCGGCCGGTGACGGCGGCCAGGGTGGCGCGGGCGGTCTCGGCGGTGCGGCCGGTGCGGCAGGCACCGGGACTGACGGCGGCGCTGACGGCAGCGCGGGCGCAGTCGGTGCCGGCAGCAATGGTGGCGCCGGCGGCGACGGCGGCGACGGCGAAGGGTTGGCCGCCGACGGCGTGACCGGCCAGGCCGGTGGTAACGGCGGCGCCGGTGGCGACGCGGCGTTGGACGGCAACGGCGGCGCTGGCGGTAACGGTGGCGTGGGCGCCACCGTTGACGGCGTAACAGGTGGTGACGGCCACGGCACCCACGGTGCGCTCGGCGGTGCCGGCGGTACCGGTGGTGTCGGCGGTGCCGGTGGCAGCAACTCCGGTGACGGTGGCGCCGGTGGTAACGGTGGCGCCGGCGGTGCCGGTGGTAACGGTGGCGCGGGCGCGGACGGCGACGCCGGATTCGATGCGGCTCCGGGCAGCGGCGGCGACGGGACCAACGGCGGCGACGCCGGTAACGGCGGTAACGGCGGCAGTGGTGGCCAGGGTGGCAACGGCGGCGCGGGCGGCACGTCAGCGCACGGGCTGGTCGGGGCCGAAGGGCTCGGCGGCGTCGGCGGTGATGCCGGTAATGCCGGCAATGCCGGCAACGGCGGCCAGGGCGGCCACGGTGCCGGTGGCGGTGCCGGCGTCAAGGCAGGTCACGGTGGTGACGGCGGCAAGGGCGGCCTCCGCGGCGAGGCCGGCGCCGACGCGGGCGAGGGCGGCTGGAACGCCAGCCACACCGAGCAGGCCGACAGCGGCGAGGCCGGTGCCGAGGGCACCGGCGGTAACGGCGGTGCGGGCGGCAACGGTGGTACCGGTTTGGTGCAGGCCGACGGCACGCCGCAGGCCGGTGGCGACGGTGGTAACGGTGGTGCCGCCGGCGCGATCGGTACCGGTGGCGCGGGCGGCAACGGTGGCGTCGGGTCCACCGGCCTGGCGGGCGTCGACGGTGTTGTCGATGGCAACGGCGATGGCACCGACGGCACCAACGGCGGCGTGGGCGGCCTGGGCGGCAACGGCGGCCAGGGCGGCGACGGCGGCTACGAGTCCGGTGACGCCGGCGCCGGCGGTCAGGGTGGCGCCGGTGGCGCGGGCGGCCGCGGTGGACACGGCGCAGATGGCGCCAACGCGACCAACGCGGCGTTTGGCAGCGGCCTCGCCGGCGCCGACGGCGGCAATGGTGGTAGCGGTGGCACCGGCGGCCTGGGCGGTGACGGCGGTAACGGTGGTCTCGGTGGTACCGCCACACTCGGCAACGACGGTGCGGTCGGCGCGGGTGGCGCCGGCGGCCAGGGTGGTGCCGCGGGCAACGCGGGTAACGGCGGTACCGGTGCCAACGGCGCCGGTGGCGGCGCGAACGCGGTTGCCGGTGCCGGCGGTAACGGTGGCGACGGCGGCGACCGCGGCGGGATCGGATACGGCGGCAAGGGCGGCCTGAGCGGCGATGGACAGCAGGCCGTCAACGGCGGCAACGGCGGTGCGGCCACCGGCGGTAACGGTGGCGCCGCCGGCCGCGGCGGCAACGGCATGACGCTGGCCGGCGGCAACCCGCAGGCCGGTGGCGCGGGCGGCGCCGGCGGCGACGCCGGCACCTACGGCAACGGTGGCGCGGGTGGCGCCGGTGGTGCCGGCAGCATCGGCGGTAACGGCGCGAACGGAACTACCGCCGGTCAGGTTGATGGCCGGGACGGTCAGTCCGGCGGCGACGGCGGTGACGGTGGTGCCGGCGGCAAGGGCGGCTCGATCTCCGGTAACGGCGGTGCCGGCGGTGGCGCCGGCACGGCGGGTACCGGCGGCAACGGCGGCAACGGCGCCGTCGGTAAGGCGGGCTTCGACGCGGTGGCCGGCACCGGTGGCGTCGGCAGTGACGGGCTTGCCGGCGGCAGCGGCGGCAACGGCGGCAACGGCGGTAACGGTGGTAACGGCGGTGCCGGTGGAACCGCGACCAACGGCACCGCCGGCAGCAACGGCCTGGGTACGGTCGGTGGCCGCGGTGGTAACGCCGGAACCGGCGCCGACGGCGGTCGAGGTGGTCACGGCGCCGGCGGCGGGGTCAACCCGGTGGCCGGAACCGGTGGCA
This sequence comes from Mycobacterium sp. pW045, assembly GCF_041287085.1. Lineage (NCBI taxonomy): Bacteria > Bacillati > Actinomycetota > Actinomycetes > Mycobacteriales > Mycobacteriaceae > Mycobacterium > Mycobacterium sp. pW045. The sequence goes on from NZ_JBGGKU010000012.1 coordinate 164,564, forward strand.
ACGGCGGTGCCGGTGGCGACATCGGCCAGGCCGGGACCGGCGGTACCGGCGGTCTGAACGGTGACGGCGTCACCCAGCGCGCGGACGGTGCCGACGGCGCCGAGGCGGCTCGTGGCGGCAACGGCGGCGTCGGTGGTAACGGTGGCCACGGGCAGGTCGGCAGCGGCCAGGTCGGCGGCCGGGGCGGCAACGGCGGTGCCGGTGGTGACGTCGGCAACGGCGGCGCGGGCGGTAACGGCGGTAACGGCGCTGACGGCGCGGCCGGGGTCACCGGTGGTGACGGCAACGGCACTGCCGGCGGCAACGCCGCCGCGGCCGGCATGGGCGGCAACGGTGGTGCCGGCGGCTCCGTCTCCGGTGACGGCGGCGCGGGCGGTCACGGCGGTAACGGCGGCAGTGGCGGCAACGGCGGCCACGGCGCGGTCGGCGTCGCCGGTGGTGACGGCGGCCACGGTGGTGCCGGCGGCGACTCAGCCGACGGCGCGGCCGGCGGCCGGGGCGGCGATGCCGCCAACGGCACCGCAGGCGTCGGCGGCAATGGCGGTAACGCCGGCAACGCGGGCAACGGCGGCAACGGCGGCCAGGGCGCGGGCGGCGGCGCGGACGGCGTCGCCGGCGACGGCGGCAACGGTGGCCAGGGTGGTGACCGGCTCGGTGTCGGCGGCCTCGGCGGCGCCGGGGGCACCGGTCAGGATGGCCAGGCCGCGAACGGCCAGGACGGTGCCGTCGGTGACGGCGGTAACGGCGGGGCCGGCGGCCACGGCGGCACCGGACAGACGCTCGCTGACGGCTCATCGCAGCACGGCGGTAACGGCGGCCTGGGCGGTGCGGCCGGAATCGTCGGCAACGGTGGCGCCGGCGGTAACGGTGGTAACGGCGCGCTGGGCGCGAACGGTGTCATCGATGGCAGCGGCAACGGCACCGACGGCGCCGCGGGCGGCAACGCCGGCAACGGTGGCGTCGGTGGCGCCGGTGGCAGCATCGCGGGTAACGGTGGTGCCGGTGGACGCGGTGGCATCGGTGGTGCGGGCGGCGTCGGTGGCGTCGCGAACGGTGTCGACGGGCAGCATGCCGTCGCCAACAGCGGCGGCTTCGGTCAGCACGGCACCAATGCGGGTCTGAGTGGTAACGGTGGCGCGGGTGGTCACGGTGGCGCGGGCGCACTGGGCGGCACCGCCACCAACGGCAGCCAGGGTGCAGCGGGTATCGGCGGCCAGGGCGGTGACGGCGGCGCCGGCGGTGACGCTGGACGCGGCGGCAATGGTGGCAACGGCGCCAGCGGCGGCACCGGGCTCATCGCGGGCAAGGGCGGCGATGGTGGTACCGGCGGGTTCGCCGGAACCGGCGGTGCCGGTGGCCATGGCGGTGCCGGGGCCAACGGACTGATCGCCGCCGACGGCGCGGACGGTGCGGCCGGCAACGCCGTCGGTAACGGCGGCAACGGCGGTAACGGTGGTGCCGGCGTGATGCTCGGCTCCGGAATCGCGCAGTCCGGCGGTGCCGGCGGGTCCGGTGGCGCGGCCGGCGCGGTCGGTAACGGCGGCAACGGCGGTAACGGCGGCGCCGGCGCGGCGGGCACCAACGGGACGACCGTGGGCGAAGACGGCACCGACGGCGTCAGCGGCGGTAACGGCGGTGCCGGCGGGTCCGGCGGTGCCGGTGGCTTCACCTCCGGTAACGGCGGTGCGGGCGGTGCCGGCGGTGCGGGCGGCATCGGCGGCAACGGCGGCAACGCGGCTCATGGCACGGTCGGGACCAACGCGGCCGCGAACAGCGGCCTCGCGGGCGGAAACGGTGGCGACGCCACCGGGACGGCCGGTGACGGCGGTGCCGGCGGTAGCGGTGGCAGCGGTGGAGCCGGCGGCAACGCCTTCAACGGCACCGCGGGCGCCAACGGCGCCGGCGGTGTGGGTGCCAAGGGCGGTAACGGCGGTAACGCCGGTAACGGCGGCAACGGCGGCAACGGCGGCACGCTGGCCATTACCGGCGGGCCGGTCGCGGGCGCCGGCGGTGACGGCGGCAACAGCTCCAGCACCGCAGGCACGGGTGGTGTCGGCGGGACCGGTGGCTGGAACGGTGACAACTCCGCGCAAGCCGGCAGCGGCGCGACCGGGGCCAACGGCGCCGCCGGCAACGGTGGCAACGGCGGCAACGGCGCCAACGGCGCCAACGGCAACGCCGACAATGACGGCCAGGCCGGCGGCGCGGGTGGCAAGGGCGGCAGCGCGGCGCTCAACGGTAACGGCGGCAACGGTGGCAAGGGCGGCAACGGCGGCACTGGCGGCGCCAACGGCAGCACTGGCAGCACCGGAACCACCCCCGCAGCCCAGTCCGGCGAGAAGGGCGGCACCGGCGGCACCGGCGGCGACGGCAAGGCCGGTGGAGCCGGCGGTGCGGGTGGTGCCGGCGGCGCTAGCGGGACCAATTCGGGCAACGCCGGCTCCGGCGGTACCGCCGGCAACGGTGGCAACGGTTCCAATGGTGGTGCTGGCGGCACGGGCGGTAAGGGCGCCGCGGGTCACCGCACCAACATTGCCGGTGGTGAAGGTGGTGACGGCGGTACCGGCGGTACCGGCGGCACCGGCGGCACCGCCGGTCAAGGCGGTGCGGCAGGCGACCTCCGTAACGGTTCCGGACAGGAAGGTACGGCCGGCAGCGACGGCACCAACGGCAACGGCGGTACTGGCGGTGCCGGTGGCAAGGGTGGCCAGGGCGGTACCGCGCAGAACACCGGCAGCGGCAACTTGCCGGGCGGCGTAGGTGGCACCGGCGGTACCGGTGGCATCGGCGGCACCAGCGGCGGCGGTGTGACCGGTGACCCGGGCAACCCCGGCAACGGCGGCAACAACCCCTCCGGCAGCGGCAGCCGAACCGGAGGCACCGGTGGCAGCGGTGGCGCCGGTGGCAAGGGCGGGGTCGGATGATGATCCGCTCCCGCCGGCCGGCGTCAGGCGTGCGGCGAACCTCCGGGATGTTCCCGGGGGTTCGCTCGCAGCCGAGCGACCGCTCCGCAGCTATCCCCCGCGGTGCTGAGACCTCAGCGCCGAACCAACACTCAACAACTTGATCCGACAAGACATCACCGACATGGGTTCGTCGCAACATAGGGAGTCCCAAATGACTGACAAGCAGCACCGCACAGGCCGTCGTGGCTCGGCAGGCGCGCGCGGGCGCCGGCATAGCCGGGTAGCGGCCGCGGGTAGTGCGGTTGGGGCGTTCTTGGCGTTTGGCGTGGCGCCGGTGTCGGTGGCTCCGGTGGCGCAGGCTGATGAGTTGGATTGGGTTGCTGATCTTTTCGGTGATGATCTGGCTGGGGCGTTTGCGGATTTGGGGTCGGCGTCGTCGTGGGAGACGTTGTTTGATGGGGCGGCGTGGGAGCCGTTGTTGGCCAATGTGGGGTTGAGTTTTGATGCGTCGGTGGCGGATGTGCCGGGGTCGGCGGCTGCTGATGATTGGTTCGGCTCGTTGTTCTATCAGCCGTTGCATGAGTTGGGGCAGCAGTGGATTCTGAGTCCCTTTGGCGAGCAGGTTAATTCGTTTATCAACTTGTTCGGTTTCGGTCAGATGCTGATCGGTAACGGGGCGGATGGTGTTGATGGCGGCACGGTGGCTGAGGCTGCTGGTGGTGCTGGTGGTTTGTGGTTCGGTGATGGTGGTGCCGGTGGTACGGCGTTGGATGGCACTGGTGGTGCCGGTGGCGCTGCGGGCATGTTCGGTGATGGCGGCGCCGGTGGTGCGGGCCTGGGCGGCGGCGATGGTGGTGCCGGTGGTGCTGGCGGCTGGTGGATGGGCGTCGGTGGTGCTGGTGGCGCTGGTGGCGCTGACGGTGGTGACGGCGGTGCTGGTGGTGCGGGCATCGGGTTCTTGTACGGCGTTGGTGGTGCCGGCGGTGATGGTGGCGATGGCTTGGCGGGCCTGGCCGGGGCGGCCGGGGCGGCTGGTCTCGATGGTGTTGCTGGTGGCAATGGTGGTGCTGGTGGCAACGGTGGTGCCGGCGGTCGGGGTTCGTGGTTCATCGGTTCCGGTGGTGCTGGTGGCAATGGTGGCGCTGGTGGCCATGGTGGTGCCGGTGGTGATGGTGGCGACGGCGTGGACGCCAGCAATGCTGGTGAGGACGGCGGTGACGCTGGTAATGGTGGCGATGGTGGTGCTGCCGGTGCGGCCGGCAAGGCGGGTGTCGGTGGTGCCGGTGGCTTGATCGGCGCCTCGGGTGCTACGGGCACCGGTGGTGCTGCCGGTGTCGGTGGTGATGCCGGTGCCGGTGGCAATGGTGGTGCCGGTGCTGATGGTGACGCCACCCATATTGACGGTGGCGCCGGTGGGCGCGGTGGTGATGCGGGTGTGGCCGGTGCTGGTGGTGCGGCGGCCACCAGTGGCGGCAATGGTGGTGCCGGTGGTGATGGCTTCAGTGCGGTGACCGCGGGTGAGTCCGGCGGCAATGGTGGTGCTGGTGGTGCGGCTGGAAACATCGGCGACGGCGGTGCTGGTGGCGCTGGTGGTGATGGTGCTGATGGCGTGGCTGGTTCGACCGATGTCGATGGTGAGGGCACGTCGGGTCTGGCCGGTGGTCACGGTGGTGCCGGTGGTGCTGGTGGTGCTGCGGTGTCGGGCAATGGTGGCGCTGGCGGCGCTGGTGGTAACGCCGGTGCTGGTGGTGTTGGTGGTGCCGGTGCTGATGGTGCTGCCGGTGCTGATGCGGTCGCCGGTAGTGGTGATGACGGTGGCGATGGTGGGGATGCGACCAGCAATGGTGGTGCTGGTGGCGATGGTGGTGTCGGTGGCGATGGTGGTGCCGGTGGTGCGTCGCTGCACGGCACCGCCGGTGCGCACGGTGTTGGTGGTCTTGGTGGTGATGGTGGTGCTGGTGGCGCGGCCGGCAATGGTGGTGCTGGTGGTGCTGGCGCTGGTGGTGGTACCGGCGCGGCGGCCGGCGCCGGCGGCAAGGGCGGTAGTGCGGCGGGCTCGTCCGGGGCGGGTGGCGCCGGTGGCGCCGGTGGCTCCAGTGGTGGGTCGCAGGCCGCTTCGGGCGCGGACGGTGTCGACGGCACCGGAGGTAACGGCGGTAACGGTGGTGCCGGCGGTCAGGGCCTGGTGCTCGGTGACGGCACCGTGCAGGCCGGCGGCGCCGGTGGTGACGGTGGCGACGCCGGCACCGATGGCGACGGCGGTAACGGTGGTGCCGGCGGCCAGGGTGCAACCGGCATCGCCGGCACGGTCGATGTCAGTGGTAACGGCACCGCGGGTGGCACCGGTGGCGCCGGTGGCGCCGGCGGCACCGGTGGTGCCGGCGGCACCAACTCGGGCAACGGTGGCGCCGGTGGTGTCGGCGGCGTAGGCGGCACCGGCGGTGCCGGTGGACACGGCCTCGACGGCGACGATGGGATCGACGCGACGGCCGGCAGCGGCGACAACGGCACGGCCGGTGTCAACGCCGGTAACGGCGGTAACGGCGGTGCCGGTGGTGTCGGTGGCCAGGGTGGTGCCGGTGGCACCGCGGCGGCGGGCATCGCCGGTGAGCAGGGCGACGGCGGCGCGGGCGGTCTCGGCGGTGCGGCCGGCAACGGTGGTAACGGCGGTAACGGCGGCGACGGCGCCGGCGGCGGCAACAACGCCACCGCCGGATCGGGTGGCCAGGGCGGCCACGGCGGTAACCGCGGCACGGCCGGTACCGGTGGTGCCGGCGGCTGGAACGCAGACCACACCAGCCAGGCAGACCACGGCGACACCGGCGCGGCGGCCACTGGCGGCAACGGTGGCGCGGGCGGTAAGGGCGGCGATGGGGAGCTGATCGGAGGCCTCGTCGCCCAGGCCGGTGGCGCCGGTGGTAACGGTGGCGCGGCCGGTAACGACGGCGACGGCGGCGTCGGTGGTGACGGCGGTACCGGCGCTTCCGGTATCGACGGCGAGACCGTCCTGATCGACGGCACCGCCGGTGGGTCCGGTGCGGCCGGCGGTCACGGCGGTACCGGTGGCGCCGGCGGCGCGAACTCCGGTAACGGTGGCGACGGTGGTGCCGGCGGTCAAGGCGGCGCCGGCGGTAACGGTGGCGCGGCGGACGACGCACCTCTCCTCGACTACCGGGGCGGTAACGGCGGCGCCGCGGGAGCCGGCGGCGCGGGCGGCAACGGCGGATCCGGTGGCGTGGCGGCCGCTGGGACCGGCGGCAACGGCGGCGCTGCGGGCAGCGGCGGCGACGCCGGCGTGGC
>NZ_JBGGKU010000013.1:0-122118 GCF_041287085.1 Mycobacterium sp. pW045
CGACACCCGCTGACGGTGCGGCCTGAACCTATTCCGATGTCCTGAGACACGCCATTCCTATGTCCTGGAACCACACACCATCGGGGGTACTCGTCACACAAGGCCTGCGTCTTTGCCAAGACGCGGGCCGTCGTGCTTTCGGTGTGGACTCAGTCACCCGCCGGTGCGGTCGACCCGGCCAGTGGCATCGCCGGTAGGCCCAGCTTGCGGTGGTCCCAGGACCGGGCGCGGCGTGTGACGATCCGCACAGCCACCCGGTTGTTCATCATGGCGTCGACGCCCGGTTTCATCTCGTCGGTGTAGGGGCCGGTGTAGCGCTCCCAGACGCTGACGCCCACCCGGAAGAGCGTGTCGGGGTCGTCGACGATCTCCGCGACACCCTCGAAGGACACCCCGCGCAGCGTGTCGTAGGTCTGGCCGGCCTCGAGCAGGAAGCTGACGCGCGGGTCGCGCCGCAGGTTGACCGCCTTCTGCGACTTGGCCTTGGTCTCCAGCCAGATCTCGCCGTCGAGTACCGCGTACCACATCGCCGTCAGATGCGGTTGTCCGTCGGGGCCGATCGTGGCCAGCGTCCCGGTGCGGTGGGTGGTGACGAAGTCGGCGATCTCGGCGTCGGTCATAACGATCTGTGCGCGTTGCTTGGTTCCCATGTCAGCAGTCTGGCAGGTGGTCACCAAGACCCGGCGAGCAGACGCGAAAGCACCTGATCTCGGCATGAGACGGGGGCGTTCACTGGGGGGGCGCCTCCCGCTTGCGGGGACTGTCCGGCATCAGAGCAGGGCGGTGAGCGCGTCGGCGGCTGCCAGCAGGTCAGTGGCCCAGCGCGCCCCGGGACGTCGTCCCATCCGGTCGATGGGGCCGGACACCGAGATGGCCGCCACCACCGCGCCGCGCCGGTCGCGCACCGCCGCCGAGACACTGGCCACACCCGGTTCGCGCTCGGCGATGCTCTGCGCCCAGCCTCGCCGGCGCACCTCCGACAGGGTGCGGCTGGTGAACTTCGCCTGCGCCAGCACTTCCTGCTGCAGCGCCGGATCGGCGAAGGCCAGCAGCACCTTGGCGCCCGAACCGGCCGTCATCGGCAGCCGGGCGCCGACCGGAACCGTGTCACGCAGCCCCGCAGGGGGTTCCAGTGCCGCCACGCAGACCCGCGAGGACCCCTCGCGACGATATAGCTGCGCACTCTCGCCGGTGATCTCCCGCAGGCGTGGCAGCACCGCCGCACCGGCCGCCCGCAGCGGATCGTCGGCGCGGGCCGCCAGTTCGCTGACCGCCGGACCGATCTGCCAGCGCCCGTCGTCGTCGCGGCCGAGCAGCCGGTGGGCCTCCAGCCCGGCGGCCAGCCGGTGTGCCGTCGCGCGGGGCAACCCAGTGCGCTCACACAGTTCGGCCAGGCCACAGGGTGATTCGGCGACTGTGTGGAGCACGACCAGGGCTTTGTCAAGAACGCCGATGCCGCTATGCTGTCCCATATACAGATACTAGCGTCTCATATTGTGAGACACCGCAGATTTGGGGAATGGCAGTGATGTCCAAGACGCAGCAGCCTCGCACCCTGGCCGAAAAGGTCTGGGCCGACCATGTCGTGGTCTCCGGAGGCGGGACCGAACCCGACTTGATCTACATCGACCTGCACCTCGTGCACGAGGTCACCAGTCCGCAGGCGTTCGAAGGCCTGCGCCTGGCCGGCCGTGGTGTCCGGCGCCCGGATCTGACCATCGCCACCGAGGACCACAACGTGCCGACGATCGACATCGACAAGCCGATCGCCGATCCCGTATCGCGCACCCAGGTTGAGACGCTGCGGCACAACTGCGCCGAGTTCGGCATCCGGTTGCACCCGATGGGCGACATCGAACAGGGAATCGTGCACATCATCGGACCGCAATTGGGTCTCACCCAGCCGGGCACGACCGTGGTCTGCGGCGACAGTCACACCTCCACCCACGGCGCATTCGGTGCGCTGGCGATGGGTATCGGCACCTCGGAGGTCGAGCACGTGCTGGCCACCCAGACGTTGCCGCTGCGGCCCTTCAAGACGATGGCCGTCAACGTCGAGGGTGTGCTGGCCGAAGGGGTGACGGCCAAGGACATCATCCTGGCGGTGATCGCCCAGATCGGCACCGGCGGTGGCCAGGGCTATGTCATCGAATACCGGGGCAGCGCCATCGAGGCGTTGTCGATGGAGGCTCGGATGACGATCTGCAATATGAGCATTGAGGCCGGTGCCCGAGCTGGCATGGTCGCTCCCGATGACACCACGTATGACTATCTGCGGGGCCGGCCGCACGCACCGGCCGGTGCGGACTGGGATGCCGCCGTCGCCCACTGGGACAGCCTGCGCACCGATCCGGGCGCGAAATTCGACGCCGAGGTGTTCCTGGATGCGGCCGCGCTGACCCCGTTCGTCACCTGGGGGACCAACCCCGGCCAGGGCGTGCCGCTGGGCGCGGCGGTGCCCGACCCGGAGACGATCAGCGACGAGGCCCAGCGGCGGGCCGCGGAGAAGGCGTTGGCCTACATGGACCTTCGCCCGGGGACGCCGATGCGGGACATCGCGGTCGACACGGTATTCGTCGGGTCGTGCACCAACGGCCGCATCGAGGATCTGCGCGCGGTGGCCGACGTGCTGCGCGGCCGGCGGGTCGCCGACGGCGTGCGGATGCTCGTCGTGCCGGGATCGATGCGGGTGCGAAACCAGGCCGAAGCCGAAGGCCTCGCCGAGGTTTTCACCGCCGCGGGTGCGGAATGGCGCCAACCCGGGTGCTCGATGTGTCTGGGAATGAACCCCGACCAGCTTTCACCGGGCCAGCGGTGCGCGTCGACCTCCAACCGCAATTTCGAGGGCCGACAGGGCAAGGGCGGACGGACCCACCTGGTCTCTCCGGCCGTCGCCGCCGCCACCGCCGTGCGCGGGACGTTGTCGGCGCCCGCCGACTTGAACTGACCGCCACGGTATTTAAAGGAGTTTACTCATGGAAGCCTTTCGCACCCACACTGGAATCGGCGTCCCGCTGCGGCGGTCCAATGTCGACACCGACCAGATCATTCCCGCGGTCTATTTGAAGCGCATCACCCGGACGGGATTCGAGGACGGCCTGTTCGCCACCTGGCGCACCGATCCGTCGTTCATCTTGAATCTCAAGCCGTTCGACCAGGGTTCGGTGCTGGTGGCGGGGCCGGATTTCGGCACTGGATCGTCGCGGGAACACGCGGTGTGGGCCCTACTCGACTACGGGTTCCGGGTGGTGATCTCTTCACGCTTCGCCGACATCTTCCGTGGCAATGCCGGCAAGGCGGGGTTGCTGGCGGCCCAGGTGGCCCAAGGCGACGTGGAACTGCTCTGGAAACTCATCGAGGCCAGCCCGGGGCTGGAAATCACTGTCAATCTTCAAGATCGGAATATCACCGCCGGAACGGCGGTGGTGGCGTTCACTATTGACGACTACACCGCTTGGCGACTGTCCGAAGGGCTTGACGATATAGGCCTTACGCTGCGGAAACTGGACGAGATCGCCGCCTTCGAGGCGGACCGCCCGAGTTGGAAACCGCGCACCGTTCCGGCTTCCTGACGGCAGGTACCGGCGCCTAATTCCGGTCGATCGCGCGGTCTGGTCAGCACCCAAGGGCAGTAACCGGATTGCGGAATTCGCCGATAATCTCATCTGAAATTGCGCGTGGCTCTTGGATATCAGTGGTATCAGGGTTTACCGTGTGCTCTAGTCGGCTCAAGTAGGGCCACTGGTCTCGGAGGGATTGGATGAACAAAGCAGAGCTCATCGAGGTGCTCACAAAGGAATTGGACACCGACCGCCGGTCGGCGACCGACGCCGTCGAGCACTTCGTCAATGCCATTGTGCGCGCCGTCCACAAGGGCGAGAGCGTCACCATCACCGGGTTCGGCGTGTTCGAGCGCCGTCGGCGCGCCGCGCGCGTGGCCCGCAATCCCCGCACGGGTGAGACGGTCAAGGTAAAGCCGACTTCGGTCCCCGCATTCCGCCCGGGCGCGCAGTTCAAGGCGATTGTTTCTGGTGCGCAGCGTGTCCCGGCCGAGGGGCTCGCGGTCAAGCGTGGCGCCGGCGCCGGCACCACGGCGGCGAAGAAGGCTGCGAAGAAGTCGCCGGCCAAGAAGGCCACCAAGGCCGCGGCCAAGAAGACCGCGGCGAAGAAGGCCACCCCGGCGGCCGCGAAGAAGACCGCGGCCAAGAAGGCTCCGGCCAAGAAGACCGCAGCCAAGAAGGCTCCGGCCAAGAAGGCGACCGCGAAGAAGACCGCAGCCAAGAAGGCTCCGGCCAAGAAGGCGGCAACCAAGGCGCCGGCCAAGAAGGCGACCGCCAAGAAGACCGCAGCCAAGAAGGCTCCGGCCAAGAAGGTGACCGCCAAGAAGACCGCGGCCAAGAAGGCCCCGGCCCGCAAGGCGACCAAGGCCACAGCACGAAAAGGCCGTAAGTAACCACGAATAAGCCGAGCGCCGCGGGTCAGTCCCGCGGCGCTCGGTTGTTCACACCAGCACTTGGGTCGCCAGCGGACTGCCCATGTGGTCCGCGGCGATCAGTCGCCCGTCCGCCAGCGACAGCACCCAGGTACTGCCCTTGCGGTTGCGCGACTTGTCGGGGCTCACGCCGTTGCGGGCACACCACCAGGCGATCAGGTCCGGAATCACCTTGCCCTGCGTACAGATAACCGGTGTGCCGCCCAGTCGGGCGATCTCCAGCACCCTGCGGCGGGCTTTCTTGGGCGCAGTGGAGTAAGCCTCTTCGGTCAGCGTCGGCTCGTTGTGCACGACCACGCCCAGTTCGGCTGCCAGCGGTTCGACGGTCTGATGACAGCGGACCCGGTCGGCCGCGTATACGTCGGTAGCGCCGAAGGCCAGCAACAGCTCAGTCAGCGCCTCGGCCTGCGCGCGGCCGTTCTTGTCCAACGGCCGCAGGGTGTCATCGCCGGAGAACCGGGACCGGCGCCCGGCCGTGCCGTGCCGCACGATCAACACCGTGCGGGTGTCGGCGGGAGCCTTGGCGAACCGCCGCAATATCTTCCGATCGTAGGGATAGTGCAGTTCCTTGAGTGCCGCGCCGACCGGTAGCCAGACCAGGTCGTCGACCTCGTGGTTGGGCACGAAATCACCGCCCAGCGCCCGCGCACTCCAATAGCGCACCTTCTTGACGCCCTGGCTGACCGGGTAGCTCACCGAGCCCAGTCGACGCCCGAGTTCGGCACGCTGGCCAGTCTCCTCGAGGATCTCCCGCACCGCTGTCACCGGTTCGGTCTCCCCGGGATCGACTTTGCCTTTGGGCAGTGACCAGTCGTCATAGCGGGGCCGGTGAATGAGCGCCACCTCGACGGTCTTACGCCGAGTGCGCCACAGCACCCCGCCTGCGGCGTGGACGGTTCTGTCCGGCGGCACCGAGCCGTTCGACGAGGACTTTGGGGGCACGTTCACTCCTGCAGCTGGATTCGGGCGTCATCGACGAAGGTCGATGGCGGTTGCCGGCGGTCTCGGTTCAGGGATTGCGGTGTCGTTCCATCAGGGACACCTGGTGGTCGCGCACCGTCGCACCGTCCTGCGGTGCCGCGGTCCACTGGCCGTCGGGCCCGAGTTCCCAGCAGCGGGTGGCCGGGTCCATCGCCGAATCGAACATGTCGCTCAATTGCGCGCATAATCGCGGATCTTTCACCTGCACCATCACTTCGACCCGCCGGTCCAGGTTGCGGTGCATCATGTCGGCGCTGCCGATCCAGAATTCGTTGATGGCACTGCATTCGATGACGCGCGAGTGCTCCAGGAAACGGCCCAGAATCGACCGAACGACGATGTTTTCGGAGAAGCCTTCGACACCCGGACGCAGTGCGCAGATCCCGCGCACCACCAACTGGACCTGCACACCGGCGCGCGAGGCGCGGTAGAGCGCATCGATCACCTGCTCGTCGACCAAGGAGTTGAGCTTCAGCCGGATCCTGCCCTGGCCGCCTTCACGGTGCGCGGCGACCTCGCGTTCGATGCGTTCGATGATGCCGGCCCGCACGCCGTGCGGGGCCACCAATAGGTTGCGGTAGGTGTCCTTGCGCGAATAACCGGTCAGCGAGTTGAACAGGTCGGTGAGGTCGGCCCCGATGTCCGGGTCGGCGGTCAACAGCCCGATGTCCTCGTAAAGCCGTGCGGTCTTGCTGTTGTAGTTGCCGGTGCCGATATGGCAGTACCGCCGGATCGCCGAACCCTCACGGCGCACCACCAAGGAGACCTTGCAGTGCGTCTTCAGTCCGATCAGGCCGTACACCACGTGGACGCCGGCCTGTTCCAGCTTGCGGGCCCATTTGATGTTGGCCTGCTCGTCGAACCGGGCTTTGATCTCGACCAGCGCCACCACCTGTTTTCCGGCCTCGGCGGCGTCGATCAAGGCGGTGACGATCGGCGAATCACCCGAGGTGCGGTACAGCGTCTGTTTGATCGCCAGCACACCCGGGTCGGCGGCGGCTTGTTCGACGAACCGCTGGACGCTGGTGGCGAATGAGTCGTAGGGGTGGTGCACCAAGACATCACCCTCACGCAGGGTGGCGAAAATGCTTTTGGGAGTTTCACGTTCGGCGAATGCCGGGTGGGTGGCCGGGACGAAGGTACGGTCCTTGAGGTCCGGACGGTCCTGCCGGTACACCTGCCACAACGATGACAAATCCAGCAGCCCGGGCACCTCGATGACATCGCCGGGATTCACGTCGAGCTCCCGCAGCAGCAGCTCGAGCATGTTCTCGGTCATGTCGTCGGCGACCTCGAGGCGCACCGGTGATCCGAATCGGCGTCGCGCCAACTCGCGTTCCAACGCCTGCAGCAGATCCTCGTCGCGGTCCTCTTCGACTTCGAAATCGGCGTTGCGGGTGATGCGGAAGGCGTGATGCTCGACGATCTCCATGCCGGGGAACAGCACCGGCAGGAACGCCGCGATCAACTCTTCCATCGGCAGGAAACGGATCTCACCGCGGCCCTCGCCGCCCTTGGCGCCGGTGTCGAGTTCGACGAACCGGTCGACGTTGTCGGGAACCTTCACCCGGGCGAAATGGCTCCCGCCGTCCTCGGGGCGCTTGACCGTGACCGCCAGGTTCAGACTGAGGCCACTGACGAACGGGAACGGGTGCGCCGGGTCGACCGCCAACGGCGTCAGCACCGGGAACACCTGCTCTTGGAAGTACTCCGACAACTGCTCGCGTTCGTCCGGTTGCAGGTCGGCCCAGGTCACGATGTGGATGCCTTCGTCGGCGAGCGCCGGTCGCACCGACTCGAGGAACACCCGGGCGTGACGGGTGGCGATCTGCTGGGTCTGCTCGCCGATCCGGCGCAGTTGCTCGCGTGGTGTCAGCCCGTCAGCCGAACGCACCGACAGCCCCATCTCGTCGCGGCGTTTGAGCCCGGCGACCCGGACCATGTAGAACTCGTCGAGGTTGGAGGCGAAGATCGCCAAAAACTTGGCCCGCTCCAGCAACGGCAGCGAGGTGTCGGCGGCCAGTGCCAGCACCCGCGCGTTGAAGTCCAGCCAGCTCAGCTCCCGGTTCAGGTAGCGGTGCGCGGGCAGCTCGTCGCCGGGTTCGGTCGGCGGGACCGCGGTGGCGGCCGGCGGGGCGCTCGGCGTGGCGTCATTGGGGCGCCAGTCCGTTTCGTCGGTGCGCGGCTCGGTGCGTTGGCCGACCTCGGTTTCATCCACTACGAGATCATTACTCATCGCGGGTGGCACTGCCACCGGTCTTGGCCTGCGCGAGTGCGCGCGCCGTCGCCGGACCGACCCCCAGCCGCCGTGCCACCGCCAGGTCTTCGGGGGTGTCGATGTCGCAGCGCAAGCCCGGCCAGACTCCGGTCAGCTCCAATGCGCCGGATTGTCGATGCCGCGTCGACGAATCCCGGCCGAACCGCGGCTCCAGGGCGGTGCCGAACGCGAACAGTGCAGCGGTGCCCATGCCGTGCCGGTCGGCGACGAAGCTGCGCGGATGGGCGCGGGCTGCGGCGATCGCCTCGTCGAGCTCGTAGGACTGCAATGCCGGCAGATCGCCCTGCAACGCAACGATATTGCGCACCGAGTCGGCCACCGCGCGTTCGGCAGCGGCCAGCGCGTTGTTCAGCGGGTCCCCGTGTCCGTCCGGCGTCGGATCCGCCAGCACCGCTGCGCCCAGCTCGGCCGCGGCCGCCGCAGCGGCCGCGTCGGGGGTGACCACGGTGATGTGCTGCACGCCTTGGACCGCCGACGCCGCGGTGATGGTGTCGACCAGCATCGCCAGCACGACGGTCTCTCGCAGCGGTGCCGGAAACGCCGGCGCCAGCCTGGTCTTGGCCACGCTGAGCCGCTTGACGGCGATGATCAGGCCGATCCCGGATTCCTCGGCCATGGCGTTCACAACCGACATCCTGCCAGCGCCGGGTTCGCCGACCGACGCATCGTGGTCGCGACAGCCGGCGGTGGACCGGTTTCCCGGCTGCGCCCCGCTAGGGTGAACCCCCTACAGGGAGGTGGTGTGAAGGTGGTCGGGACCGAGGGCACTGTGGCAGTGATGGGAGCCGGGGCGTGGGGCACGGCACTGGCCAAGGTGCTCGCCGACGCGGGCAGCCAGGTCAGGCTGTGGGCGCGCCGCTCCGACATCGCCGCCCAGATCAACGAGACCCGCCGCAACCCGGACTATCTGCCGGGTTTCACCGTCCCGGAGGCGGTCCGCGCCACGACCGACGCCGCCGAGGCGCTGGACGGCCTGACCACGGTGGTGCTCGCCGTGCCGGCGCAGACCATGCGGGCCAACCTCGAGGCGTGGACGCCGCAGCTGACCGACGGTGCGACCCTGGTCAGCGTCGCCAAGGGCATCGAACTGGGCACCCTGATGCGGATGAGCCAGGTGGTCGCCGCGGTGACCGGGGTAGACCCCGGGCAGGTCGCGGTGGTGTCCGGCCCCAACCTGGCCGCCGAGATCGCCGCCGAGCAGCCGGCCGCGACGGTGGTCGCCTGCACCGACTCGGGGCGCGCCGTGGCGCTGCAGCGAATGCTCAACACCGGCTACTTTCGCCCGTACACCAACGCCGATGTGATCGGCACCGAGATCGGCGGCGCCTGCAAGAACGTCATCGCCCTGGCCTGCGGGATGGCCGCCGGGGTGGGGCTGGGCGAGAACACCGCCGCGGCGATCATCACCCGCGGGCTGGCCGAGATCATCCGGCTGGGTGTGGCGCTGGGCGCCAAAGGTGCCACGCTGGCCGGCCTGGCCGGAGTCGGCGACCTGGTGGCCACCTGCACATCGCCGCGGTCACGCAACCGGTCGTTCGGTGAGCGGCTCGGCCAGGGCGAGGCCATGCCGCCGCTCCCGGGGCCGGCGGGTCTGGCGGGTACCACCGATGGTCACGTCGTCGAAGGTGTGACGTCGTGCCAGTCGGTGCTGGCGCTGGCGTCGAGCTACGACGTGGAGATGCCGCTGACCGAGGCCGTTCACCGCGTTTGCCACACCGGTCTGTCGGTGAACGAGGCGGTGGCGCTGCTGCTGGGGCGACGCACCAAACCGGAGTGAGTCCGGCGTTGCCGTACCCTCTGGCGTGTGAATTCCCACGCACGCACCCGAGTGGCCGTCGTGTTCGGCGGCCGCAGCAGCGAGCACGCGATCTCCTGCGTGTCGGCGGGCAGCATCCTGCGCAACCTGGATCCGCAGCGTTTCGAGGTCATCGCCGTGGGGATCACGCCGGAAGGGTCGTGGGTGCTCACCAGCGGCGACCCGGACGCCTGGGCGATCAGCGGCCGGCAACTGCCCGCGGTGAGCAAGGCGTCCGGCGCCGAACTGACGCTGCCCGCTGATCCGCAGCGAAGCGGCCAGCTGGTCGCGTTGTCCGGCGGGGCGCCCACCGAACTGCTGGCGTCGGTGGACGTGGTGTTCCCGGTGCTGCATGGCCCCTACGGCGAGGACGGCACCGTGCAGGGGCTGCTGGAGCTGGCCGGGGTGCCCTATGTCGGTGCCGGGGTGCTGGCCAGCGCCGCCGGGATGGACAAGGAGTTCACCAAGAAGCTGCTGGCGGCCGATGGGCTGCCGATCGGTCCGTACGCGGTGTTGCGGGCCCACCAGGCGACGCTGTCGATCGAGGACCGCGAGCGCCTGGGGCTGCCGTTATTCGTCAAACCCGCGCGCGGCGGATCGTCGATCGGGGTCAGCCGGGTGAGCTCACATGACGAGCTTCCCGCCGCCATCGCCGAGGCCCGCCGACACGACCCGAAGGTCATCGTCGAGGCGGCCATCGTCGGCCGCGAGCTCGAGTGCGGCGTGCTCGAATTCCCCGATGGCACCGTGGCGGCCAGCACGGTGGGGGAGATCCGGGTGGTGCGCGGCTGCGCCGAGCGTGACGACTCCTTCTATGACTTCGCCACCAAGTACCTCGATGACGCCGCCGAACTCGACGTGCCCGCAAAGATCGACGACGAGGTCGCGGACACGGTGCGGCAGTTGGCGATTCGTGCGTTCGCCGCGCTGGACTGCCAGGGGCTGGCGCGGGTGGACTTCTTTCACACCGACGCCGGTCCGGTGATCAACGAGATCAACACCATGCCCGGGTTCACCACGATCTCGATGTACCCGCGGATGTGGGAGGCCAGCGGTGTCGACTACCCGACGCTGCTGGCGACGATGGTCGACACCGCACTGGCCCGCGGCGTCGGCCTGCGCTAGGAATCCGCGCGCGAGCGGGCGTGTCCCCGGCCGACGCGCCGCGGGCACAACCGTTTTTGCGCACGTTCGCTAGGTCGCCGGTCCCGGCCTGATCCGCACCGCCTCCAGGTGCTCGGCGATCAGATCCGACAGCTCCTGGATCGGGGTGGGCCCCGAGCCCCGGGGCAGTGTCAGCGCCAGATAGACCGGCCGGTCCACGGCGTACCAGGTGGCGCGATCGCCTTCGCGCACTTCGAACCACTGCACCTGATCGACCACTTGGATGGGCGAACCCACCACGAAGTCGGTCGGTCGGTCCAGCCCGCATCGCAGCACCACCGACCCGTCGGCGCCGGCCGTCCACGCCGCCACCCCCGTCGGCGCCGGGTCCGCGATCTCGGCTCGGTGATAATCGCCCAGCTGCTGGGGCAGCCCGTCGAGCACGGCACGGCAGGCCGCGCCGCCGGCATGCGGGGCCGGCACCGTGGCGACGCGCAGCGGCTCGTCCGGTTGACTTTCCGGCCGGTGCGCGGCCGCGACGGCCAATGCGGCCGCCACCGCGGCGACGGCGACCACCAACGCAGCGATCAGCGCGACACGCGGCGGCCCGTCGGCGTCCTCCCCGGGATCGATCAAACCCGCCCACCTATCTGTTCGCACTTACACTCCAGGCTGTGCGCGGTAACGAGCCCACGCTGGGTCAGCTTGGAGAGTTTCCCATGATCGACCGGCTGGTGGCCGGTCGGCGTCAGCCCGCCAGCACCGAGCTGGGGCCCGGCGACGACGCGGCGGTGGTGCGCTGCCCCGACGGTCGCACCGTCATCTCCACCGACATGCTGGTGCAAGGCCGGCATTTCCGGCTCGATTGGTCGAGCCCGCACGACGTCGGCCGCAAAGCGATCGCGCAGAACGCCGCCGACATCGAGGCGATGGGCGCGCGGCCCACCGCGTTCGTCGTCGGCTTCGGCGCGCCGGCGGATACCGCGGCCGCCGATGCCGCGGCGCTGGCCGACGGGATGTGGGACGAAGCCGGGCGATTGGGTGCCGGCGTGGTCGGCGGTGATCTGGTGCAGGCCGACTCCTGGGTGGTCTCGGTGACGGTGCTCGGTGAGCTGGCCGGCCGGGCGCCGGTGCTGCGCTCGGGGGCGCGACCTGGCGCGGTGGTGGCGGTGGCCGGCGGGCTGGGCCGCTCAGCGGCCGGTTATCGGCTCTGGGAGCGCGGTGTGGCCGGCCGGCAGAACTTCGATGAGCTGCGTCGTCGCCACCTCGTCCCGGAGCCGCCCTACGGGCAGGGAGCGGCGGCCGCGGACGCCGGGGCACAGGCGATGACCGACGTCTCCGACGGCTTGGTCGCCGATCTGGGCCACCTGGCCGCCGCGTCGAAGGTGACGGTCGAGGTGTCCACCGCCGCATTGGCGGCCGATCAGCAGGTGCTGGCCGCGGCCGCCACGGCACTCGGCGCGGACGCCTGGGCGTGGGTGTTGGGCGGGGGAGAGGACCATGCGCTGGTCGCCACGTTTCCCGGAACGGTTCCGGCCGGCTGGCGCGCGATCGGTCGGGTCGCCGACGGGCCGGCCCGGGTGCTGGTCGACGGGACGCCATGGGATGGGGATGCGGGCTGGCAGTCCTACCAGAGCTAGGGTGGCGCGGTGAGCGTCTACGTGATCGCCCAGCTCAGGTTCACCGACCGCGCCGCTTACGACCGGTACCAGGCGGAGTTCGCCGGTGTCTTTCGCCGCTACTCGGGAACCTTGCTGGCCGCCGATGAGTCGCCACAGGTCGTCGAGGGTCACTGGGACCGGGAGAAAGTGGTGCTGATGTCGTTTCCCGACGAGGATGCCTTCCGGCGGTGGGCCGAATCGCCGGAATACCGGCGTATTTCCAAGGATCGGCAGGCCGGCGCCGACGCGGTTGTGGTGCTGGCCAAAGGGCTGGCGTGACTCCGCGCCCACTTGCTGAACTCGTCGAGACCGGTTGGGCCGCCGCGCTGGCGCCGGTGACCGAGCACGTCGCCGCGATGGGCCAGTTCCTGCGGGAGGAGACGGCAGCCGGACATCACTACCTGCCTGCCGGGCAGAACATCTTGCGGGCGTTCACCTTTCCGTTCGACGCGGTGCGGGTGCTGATCGTCGGGCAGGATCCGTATCCGACTCCCGGTCACGCGGTGGGACTCAGCTTCTCGGTCGCCCCCGATGTGCGGCCGCTGCCGCGCAGCCTGGAGAACATCTTCACCGAATACACCGCCGACCTGGGTTATCCCCGGCCGGCCAACGGTGACCTGTCGGCGTGGGCGCAACGCGGGGTACTGCTGCTCAACAGGGTGCTCACCGTGCGGCCGGGCAATCCCGCGTCGCACCGGGGCAAGGGGTGGGAGGCGGTCACCGAATGCGCGATCCGCGCGTTGGTGGCCCGCAGTCAGCCGATGGTGGCGATCTTGTGGGGCCGCGATGCGGGGACGCTGAAACCGATGCTGGCCGACAACTGTGTCGCGATCGAGTCACCGCACCCGTCGCCGTTGTCGGCGTCGCGGGGGTTCTTCGGATCCCGGCCGTTCAGTCGCGCCAACGAACTGTTGGCACAGCTGGGAGCCGAGCCGATCGACTGGCGGCTGCCCTAGCGCCGATCAGTCGTCAGCGAGGGTGCGCGGAAACGGTGCCGACCACGGCGTGGCGGCCGGGGACACGCACGCTCGCGCAAAGGGGGCGACTTAGCCGCGGAGGACCTTGCCGGCTTTGATGCAGGAGGTGCAGGCGTTGAGGCGCTGCTTGTTGCCGCCGGGACGGGCAGCGTGGACCACCTGGATGTTCGGGTCCCAGCGACGGCTGGTCCGACGATGCGAGTGGGACACCGACTTGCCGAAGCCCGGTCCCTTTCCGCAGATATCGCACACCGCAGCCATATGTGACACTCCTCAAAACGTCTGCTTGAGGGCCAACAACCTCAGAGCGGGTGGCCCGACAACCTGATCAGGATACCCGCCGGGCCGGGCAACACCAAAACGCCCCGCCCCGGCTCTCGACGCGGTGTGAGCTGTGGTGTCGCCCGGAATGATTAGGCTTGCAGCCACCGGAGATGGCGGCAGGAAGGTGCGTGCAGGTGGGCAACCCGGATCGTCGGCTGGATGCGGCCACCCTGCGGGACTGGGCGCACACCGCGGTCGGCGATCTGATCACCCACACCGACGAGATCAACCAGCTCAACGTCTTCCCGGTCGCCGATTCCGACACCGGCACCAACATGCTGTTCACCATGCGTTCGGCGTTGGCCGAGGCCAACACCGAGGCCGCGTCCGGCGAGGTGGCCCGGGTCGCCGCCGCGCTGTCGTCCGGGGCGCTGCACGGGGCCCGCGGTAACTCCGGGGTGATCCTGTCGCAGATCCTGCGCGGCCTGGCCGATGTGACCGCCGCCGACGGCACCGGAGCGGCCGGCGACGTCGACGCCGCGCTGCTCGGCGCCGGCCTGCGGCACGGGGTCGAGTTGGTGATCACCTCGATGGGCGGTCGCGAGGTGCCCGGAACCATCGTCTCGGTGCTGCAGGCCGCGGCGGCCGCCGTCGAACAGTGCGCCGCCCGGGGGGCGGGGTTGGCCGCGGCGGTGACCGACGCCACCGATGCTGCCGCCGCCGCGCTGGAGAAGACCACCGAGCAACTCGACGTGCTGGCCCAGGCCGGCGTCGTCGACGCCGGTGGCCGCGGCCTGCTGGTGTTGCTCGACGCGCTGCGCTCGACGATCACCGGCCAGGCACCCGTGCGGCCGGTTTACCAGCCGTCGCCGCGGCCGCGTTCGGCGGAAGTCGTCAGCGAGCAACCCGCACCGCAGTTCGAGGTGATGTACCTGCTCGGCGAATGCGCGCCCGAAGACACCGAAGCGCTGCGCGAACGGCTGACGCAGCTCGGCGAATCGGTGGCGATCGCGACTTCGGGGGTGGTCGGCGGCTATTCGGTGCACGTTCACACCGACGACGCCGGTGCCGCCGTCGAAGCCGGCCTGGCGTTCGGTCGGCCCCGGCGCATCCAGATCTCGGCGCTGGCCGGGGCCACCGGCCTGGCGCCGGGCAGCTGGGCGCGCGAGCGCGCGGTACTGGCGGTGGTCGACGGCGAGGGCGCCCAGGAGTTGTTCGACGGCGAGGGCGCCTGCGTGCTGCGGCCCGACGCGCACAGCGCCGACCCGACCATGATGGTCACCGCCCAGCAGTTGCTGCGGGCGGTGGTCGACACCGGTGCGGCCCAGGTGATGCTGCTGCCCAACGGCTACGTCGCCGCCGAGGAGTTGGTGGCCGGGTGCACGGCGGCCATCGGCTGGGGCATCGATGTGGTCCCGGTTCCGACCGGGTCGATGGTGCAGGGGTTGTCCGCACTGGCGGTCCACGATCCGGGCCGGCCGGTCGTCGACGACGGCTACACCATGGCCCGGGTGGCCGGTACCACCCGGCACGGCTCGGTGCGTGTCGCCACCGAGCAGGCGCTGACCTGGGCCGGGACCTGCAGTCCCGGCGATGGGCTCGGCATCGCCGGCGACGAGGTGTTGATCGTGGCCGGTGACGTCGGTGGCGCCGCGATCGGCCTGATCGACCTGCTGCTGGCGGCCGGTGGTGAACTCGTCACGGTGCTGATCGGGGCCGAGCGCGACGGCGTGGCGGGCGATGTCGTCGACGTACTGGCCAAGCATGTGCACGACCGACATCCGGGCATCGAATTGGCGGCCTATGTCACCGGGCACCGGGGCGACGTGTTGCTGATCGGGGTCGAGTAGCGATGGTCACGCTGGCTGACCGGCTGGATTTCACCATCGGCGCCGATGCCGCAGAAAAGCTCGAAGATGCATTCGGCATCCGTACCGTCGGCGACCTGCTGCGGCACTATCCGCGCAGCTACGTCGAAGGCACCGGGGTCCGCAGCGCGGCCGACAGCCGCCCCGAAGAAGGCGACCACATCACCATCGTCGACACCATCGGTTCCGCGGTGGTCAGAGACATGCAGCGCCGCAAGGGCAAATACCTCGCCGTCACCGTCGGTAGTGGACGCAACAAGGTCAGTGCGACGTTCTTCAACCCCAAAGGTCTGCGTTGGCGGCTGACGCCCGGCACCCGGGTGATGCTGTCCGGCGAGGTCAAGCTGTACCGGGGCGCGATCCAGCTCACTCATCCGGACTTCCTGGTACTCAAGGAAGCCGACGGCGCAGCCCACGATCGCAACTTCGGCAGCAGTTCGCTGCGCAACATCGCCGACGCATCGCAAAGGGTCAGCGGGCAGATCACCCAGGCGGACTTCGAGCGCAGCTGCTATCCGATCTATCCGGCCACCGCGAAACTGCAGAGCTGGGACATCTTCGCCTGTGTCCGGCAGGTTCTCGCGGTGCTCGATCCGGTCCCCGACCCGCTGCCGGCCGCGGTGCGTACCGAACGTGGTCTGCTCAGCGAAGACGATGCGCTGCGGGCGATCCACCTGTCGGAGAAGGCAGCCGAACGGGACCGTGCCCGCGAGCGGCTGGCCGTCGACGAAGCCTTTGGTTTGCAATGGGCGCTGGCGATGCGCCGGCACAGTGAACTATCCGAATCCGGCTTGCCTGCGCCACGCCGTGCGGACGGGTTGGTTGCAGAACTACTGCGGCGGCTGCCGTTCGAGCTGACGGCCGGACAGCGTGATGTGCTCGACGTATTGCAGGCCGAGCTGGGTCAGACCCGCCCGATGAACCGGCTGCTGCAGGGCGAAGTCGGATCGGGGAAGACGATCGTGGCGCTGCTGGCGATGCTGCAGCTGGTTGATGCCGGCTATCAGTGCGCATTGCTGGCGCCCACCGAAGTGCTTGCCGCCCAACATGTCCGATCGATTCGCGACATGCTCGGACCGCTGGCACTCGCCGGTCAGCTGGGCGGGTCGGACAATGCCACCGCGGTGACGCTGCTCACCGGTTCGATGGCGGCTGCTGCCAAGAAGCAGGCTCGCGCCGAGATCGCGGACGGTCGGGCCGGCATCGTCGTCGGCACCCATGCCCTGCTGGTCGACGCGGTCGAGTTCGCCAAGCTGGGCATGGTGGTCGTCGACGAACAGCACCGGTTCGGCGTCGAGCAGCGAGACCGGTTGCGCGCCAAAGCCCCTGACGGCATCACCCCGCACCTGCTGGTGATGACCGCGACACCGATTCCGCGCACCGTCGCGCTCACCGTCTACGGTGACCTGGAGACCTCCACGTTGCGTGAGCTCCCGCGCGGCCGCCAGCCGATCGTCAGCTCGGTGATCTTCGAGAAGGAGAAGCCGGCCTGGCTGGAGCGGGCCTTTGCGCGGATCCGCGAGGAGGTCGCCGCCGGCCGGCAGGCTTACGTGGTGGCGCCCCGCATCGACGAGTCCGACGACGGCGCCAAGTCCGGCGCGGCCGAGCAGAACGGCCGAACCTCGGCCACCGCGGTGGGCCTGTTCGATCAGCTGCGGGCCGGGCCGCTGTCGGGGTTGCGATTGGGCTTGATGCACGGACGGCTCAGCGGCGACGAGAAGGACGCGGTGATGGCCGCGTTCCGCTCTGGGGCGGTGGACGTGCTGGTGTGCACCACTGTGATCGAGGTCGGCGTCGATGTGCCCAACGCCACCGTCATGCTGATCGCCGATGCCGACTGGTTCGGCATCAGCCAGTTGCACCAGCTGCGCGGCCGGATCGGCCGTGGTGAGCACGCCGGCCTCTGCCTGTTGGTGACCTCCGCCAACCCGACATCCAAAGCCGGCAGACGGTTGTCGGCCGTCGCGGCAACGCTGGACGGGTTCGCACTCGCCGACCTGGACCTACGCGAGCGCGGCGAGGGAGATGTGTTGGGCCGCAACCAGTCTGGTTGGCGCGGCGGCCTGAAACTGCTATCGCTGGCTGATCACGGTGAGCTGATCGAAGCCGCCCGCGACTTCTGCGTGCGGGCCTGGGCTGCCGACCCGTCCGATCCCGGGTTGGCACTGCTGGCCGAGCCTTTCGTGGACATCGACTATCTGGACAAGGCATGAATCCCAGCCGCAAGACCCTGCTGTGGCTGGCCGTGGCGGCGCTGCTAGCCGTCGTCGTCGCCTTGCAGACCGTGTCCGCGGCGAATCATCGCGGTCGTGCCATCGCCGCGCAGGCCGGCATGCCCACCGTGGCGCCCGGCGCCGACGTGTTGGCCGGGATCACGGTGGTGCCGGCGCGCACCCACCGCTACGACTACCGCCGGCCGTTGTTCGGCGACGCCTGGGACGACGACAACGACGCCCCCGGTGGGCGCAACGGCTGCGACACCCGCAACGACATCCTCAACCGCGACCTGGTCGACATCACCCACGTCTCGACGAAACGCTGCGCGGCCGCGGTGGCGACCGGGACCCTGCACGATCCCTACACCAACGCCACGATCGCCTTCACCCGCGGCGCCAAGATCGGTGAGGCGGTGCAGATCGACCACATCGTGCCGCTGGCCTATGCCTGGGACATGGGTGCTGCGGCATGGCCGTACCGGCAGCGGCTGCGTTTCGCCAACGACCCTGCCAACCTGCTGGCGGTCGCCGGGCAGGCCAACCAGGACAAGGGCGATGCCGGGCCGGGGCAGTGGATGCCGCCGAACAAATCGTTCGCCTGCCAGTACGCCGTCGCTTACATCGCCGTGCTGCGTGGCTACGCGTTGCGCCTTGACCAGCCGTCGGCCGACGCGCTGCGCGAAGCGGCGGCCAGCTGTCCGGCCGGATAGAGCTGCGATGCCGAGACAAGCCGGGACGGGCGGGATCAGACTCCGGTGTAGGTGAGCGGGTCTTCGCGGAAGCGGGTGCCGTCGTCGAGCCCGTTGAGGCTGGCCATGTGTTCGTCGGCCAGCTCAAAGCCGAAGACGTCGAGGTTGGCCGCGATGCGTTCGGGCTGGGACGACCGCGGGATGACCACGTTGCCCAGCTGCAGGCTCCAGCGGATCAGCACCTGCGCCGGGGTCTTGGCGTACTCGCCGGCGATCGCGGTCACCGCCGGATGGTCGAGCAATCGGGCCACGCCCAGCGGGCTGTAGGCCTCCGTGACGATGCCGCGCTCGGCGTGGACGGCCCGCAGTTGGGCCTGGTTGAGCAGCGGGTGCAGCTCGATCTGGTTGACCGCCGGCGTCTCGAACGCCAAATCGATGACGTCGTCGAGGTGCGCGGGGGTGAAGTTGCACACCCCGATCGAACGGGTCAGGCCCTGCTCCCGGGCCTGGATCAGGCCGCCGAAGCTGTCGACGTACATGCCCAGGGCGGGGGCCGGCCAGTGGATCAGGTACAGGTCCACATAGTCCAGTCCGAGCCGCTCCAGGCTGGCTTGGCAGGCCTGCATGGCGGCGGTCAGCCCCTGGTCGGCGTTGGCCAGCTTGGTGGTGACGAACAGTTCCTCGCGCGGGACGCCCGACGCGGCGATCGCCCGGCCCACCGCGGCCTCGTTGCCGTACACCTTGGCGGTGTCGATCAACCGGCAGCCCGACTCGAGCGCGGCCCCGACCGCGCGCTCGGTCTCGGCGTCCGACAATTCGGCCACCCCGAGGCCCAGCGTCGGCATGGAATGGCCGTCGTTGAGCGCAACGGTGGGGATCGCAGTTCCCGGCGTCATCTCACCTACCTGTGTAATCGAATGTGCGTGGATCGGGTCCCAGTCGGGCGCGGTCGTCGAGCGAGGATATCGCGGCCATCTCGGCCGCGCCGAGTTCGAAGTCGAAGACTTCGAGGTTGCTGATGATGCGCTCAGGGTTCACCGATTTCGGAATCACGATATTACCGAGCTGAAGATGCCACCGGATGAGCACCTGCGCCGGGGTCCTACCGCAACGCTGCGCGACCTCGGTGACCGCCGGATGCGCCAGCAGCGAGCCGCGTCCCAGCGGCGCCCACGCCTCGGTGGCGATACCCAGGCGGGCGTGCACTTCACGCAGCTCGGGCTGGCTGAATCGCGGGTGGAGTTCGACCTGGTTCACCACCGGCACGATGCCGGTTCCGTCGATGAGCAACTCGAGGTGTTCGCGCTCGAAGTTGCTCACCCCGATCGAGCGGATCCGGCCCTGATCGCGCAGGTGGGCCAGCGCCCGGAAGGTATCGACGAATTTGCCACGTGCTGGAAGCGGCCAATGGATCAGGTAGAGGTCCAGGACGTCCAGGCCGAGCCGGTCCATGCTTTTCTCGAACGCCGTCAGCGTCGAATCGTATCCCTGATCGGCGTTCCACAGTTTGGTGACGAGGTACACCTCGTCGCGTGGCAGCCCCGACGCCGCGACCGCACGACCGACCTCACGCTCGTTGCCGTACAGCGCCGCGGTGTCGATGTGACGGTATCCGGCCGCAAGTGCGGTGCTCACTGCCCGTTCGGTATCGGCGGGCGAAATCTTGTAAACCCCGAAACCGACGCGAGGGATCGAATTACCGTCGTTGAGCGTGACCGAGCGCAAGTTACTTCGAACAGCCATGCCACGCAGTCTGCCAGCCGGGACCGGCCCCGGGGCGGCCACGCGATGGGCCGAACAGCTGCAGAGCACCGTGTTCAACGTCGGCATGAAGGTGACGCCGATGCTGCCGATCGGGTTGCAGCGGCTGATGACCGGTGGGCGGTCGGTGACCATCGACGGCAACACGCTGGACCCGACGTTGCGACTGGCGTTGGCCGGGCAGCGCGCGCTGGGCATCAACGGCATCATCGTCGACGACGACGCGGCCGCCTCCCGGGCCCAGATGCGCGAGCTGACCCAGGGGCTCGGCGGGGGCGACATCCACGGCTGCGAGGTTCGTGACATCGCGCTGCCCGGCCCGGCCGGCGACATCGCCGCCCGGCACTACCGGCCGATCGGTGGGCCGGACGGCCCCGAGGCCACCGCCCACCCGCTGCTGGTCTTCTATCACGGCGGCGGATTCGTGGTGGGGGACTTGGATACCCACGACGCGGTATGCCGACTGACCTGCCGCGACGCCGATGTCGCGGTGCTGTCGATCGATTATCGGCTGGCCCCGGAACATCCGGCGCCGGCCGCCCTCGACGACGCCTATGCGGCGTTCCGGTGGGCCTGCGAGCATGCCGCGGAACTGGGCGCGATCCCGGGGCGAATCGCCGTCGGCGGCGACAGTGCCGGTGGCAACCTGGCTGCCGGGGTGGCGTTGCTGGCCCGCGACGACTCCGGTCCGGCGCCGATCCTGCAGTGGCTGATCTACCCGGTGACGGACTCCGCGGCGGTGACCCGCTCGCGCACGCTCTACGGCGATGGTTACCTGCTCACCAAGCACGACATCGACTGGTTCACTGCCCAGTACGTGGGCCGGTCGCAGCTGGAGCCGACCGACCCGCGGGTGTCACCGCTGCTGGCCGGCGACCTGTCCGGGTTACCGCCCGCGCTGATCACGGTCGCCGGCTTCGACCCGCTGCGCGACGAGGGTGAACTGTTCGCCGCGGCCCTGCGCGACGCCGGGGTCGTGGTCGATCTGCGACGGATGCGGTCGTTGACGCACGGATTCATCAATCTGTTCGGCCTGGGCGGCGGCAGCGCCACCGCGACGGCCGCGTTGATCTCGGCGCTGCGCGCCCACCTCAGCCGCAGCTGAGCCGCCGGGCCCGCGCCGGTACGCTGAACCGCAAAACCGACCACCGAACACGAGGATCAACCGACTGTGGCCAGCAAACCCAAACGCCCCGGCGCCTCCGGCTTGAAGGCCGGCGATCACAAACGCAACCTTGCCATGCAGATCGGGCTCATCGCCATCGTGGTGGTGTTCGCGGTGGGGCTGATCGGCTACATCGTGGTGTCCAACAGCCACAAGAAGGGCGCCGGGGCCGGTGAAGCGGTCCGGGTGACCTCGAGCAAGCTGGTCACCAAGGACGGCACCGACGAGCCCAAAGCGGTGCTGACGTTCTACGAGGACTTCCTCTGTCCGGCCTGCGGCAACCTCGAACGGGTGCTCGGCCCGACAGTGTCCCGGCTGATCGACAGCGGGGCGATCGCAGCCGACTACCACATGGTCGCGATCCTGGACCGGCCGCAGAACGACAATTACTCCTCGCGGGCGGGGGCCGCGGCCTACTGCGTCGCCGACGAGAACATCGACGCGTTCCGCCGGTTCCACACCGCGCTCTTCACCGCCGAACTGCAGCCCTCCGAGATCGGCACGGAATTTCCCGACGACAAACGGCTGATCGAGCTGGCCCGCCAAGCCGGCGCCGCCGGCAGCGTTCCGGCCTGCATCAACAGCGGCAAGTACCTCAAGATGGTGGGCGGCATGGCCCAGTCCGCCGGCATTCACGCCACCCCGACGCTACGCATCAACGGCGAGGATTACCGCCCGTCGACCCCGGAAGCCCTGGTCTCGAAGATCCGCGAGATCGTCGGCGACCTGCCGGGTATGGACGTGCCGGCCCAGGAGTCGTGAGCATCGCCGCTCCGACGGAATCACCCGCGCCGCCGGCACCGGGGACGCAGTCGGCGCTGTCCACGGCCTGGCTGACGCTGATCGCCGGGGTCATCGGGTTGGCCGCCTCGGTCACGCTGACCGTGGAGAAAATCCGGCTGCTCACCGATGCCGCCTATGTGCCCTCGTGCAATCTCAACCCGGTGTTGTCGTGCGGACCGGTGATGGCCACTCCGCAGGCATCGGTGGTGGGCTTTCCGAACCCGCTGTTGGGCATCGTGGCGTTCACCGTCGTGGTGGTCACCGGTGTGCTGGCGGTGACGAAAGTGCCGCTACCGCACTGGTATTGGGTCGGTCTGGCGATCGGGACGCTGGGCGGTGCCGGCTTCGTGCACTGGCTGATCTTCCAGAGTCTGTATCGAATCGGCGCGCTGTGCCCCTACTGCATGGTGGTCTGGGCTGTCACCATGCTGCTGCTGGTGACCTTCGCAGCCTTGGCATTGCAGTCCGGTCGCATACACAAAAGTTTGCAGCTTTTGCTCCGGTGGCGGTGGACGTTGATTGCATTATGGTTTATCGGGTTATTCCTGTTGGTATTCATCAGATTTCAGGGTTACTGGTTGACGTTGGTTTAAGGGGTGCGGTGTGATCTCCAAAGTGCTGGTCGCCAACCGTGGAGAGATCGCGATCCGCGCGTTTCGTGCCGCTTATGAGCTGGGGATCGAGACGGTCGCGGTCTATGCCTACGAGGACCGTAATTCGGTGCATCGCCTCAAAGCTGATGAGTCGTATCAGATCGGTGAGCCGGGCCATCCGGTGCGCGCCTACCTGTCGGTGGAGGAGATCGTTGCCACCGCGAAGCGGTGTGGGGCTGATGCGGTTTATCCCGGGTATGGCTTTTTAGCGGAGAACCCGCGGCTGGCGCAGGCCTGTGCAGATGCCGGGATCGCCTTTGTCGGGCCGAGTGCGGCGGTGCTGGAGCTGGCCGGCAACAAGTCCCATGCGGTGGCCGCGGCGCGTGAGGCGGGGTTGCCGGTGCTGGCGTCCTCGGAGCCGTCATGTTCGGTCGAGGAGTTGGTCGCGGCGGCAGCCGATATGTCGTTTCCGGTGTTCGTCAAGGCGGTTGCCGGCGGGGGCGGTCGCGGGATGCGCCGGGTCGCCGACGGTGATGGGCTGGCCGAGGCGGTCGAGGCGGCCAGTCGGGAGGCCGAGTCGGCGTTTGGGGATGCCACGGTGTATCTGGAGCAGGCGGTGATCAACCCGCGTCACATCGAGGTGCAGATCTTGGCTGATACTCACGGCAATGTGGTGCACCTGTTTGAGCGGGACTGCAGTGTGCAGCGCCGGCATCAGAAGGTTGTCGAGTTGGCGCCGGCGCCGAACCTGGATCCGGGATTGCGGGACAAGATTTGTGCTGATGCGGTCGCCTTCGCCCGTCACATCGGCTACAGCTGCGCGGGCACGGTGGAGTTTTTGCTTGATGAGCGTGGCCATTATGTGTTCATCGAGATGAATCCGCGGATCCAGGTGGAGCACACGGTCACCGAGGAGATCACTGATGTGGATCTGGTCTCGGCTCAGCTGCGGGTCGCCGCCGGGGAGACCCTTGACGACCTGGGCCTGCGCCAAGACGACATCGTCCCGCACGGCGCGGCGCTGCAGTGCCGGATCACGACCGAGGACCCGGCGAACGGGTTTCGGCCCGACACCGGGAGGGTCACCGCCTACCGCAGCCCGGGTGGTGCGGGTATCCGGCTCGACGGTGGTACCCACCTGGGCGCGGAGATCAGCCCGCATTTCGACTCGATGCTGGTCAAATTGACCTGCCGGGGCCGGGATTTTGCGACTGCGGTGAACCGGGCACGCCGGGCGATCGCCGAGTTCCGGATCCGGGGGGTCTCGACGAACATCCCGTTTTTGCAGGCGGTGCTCGACGATGCGGACTTCCGGGCCGGCAAGATCACCACGTCGTTCATCGATGAGCGCCCGCAACTGTTGACCTCACACGCCTCGGCTGACCGCGGCACCAAGATCTTGACCTACCTGGCTGATGTCACCGTCAACCAGCCCCACGGTGCGCGGCCCTCGGCGGTCTACCCGCGCGACAAGCTGCCCGAGATCGACTTGTCGAGCACCCCGCCGCCGGGATCCAAACAGCGGCTGATGACGCTGGGGCCCGAGGGGTTTGCCCGCTGGTTGCGGGAGTCGCCGGCCGTCGCGGTCACCGAGACGACGTTTCGCGACGCGCACCAGTCGCTGTTGGCCACCCGGTTGCGCACCAAAGGCCTGCTCAATGTGGCGCCCTATATCGCCCGGACCACCCCGCAACTGCTGTCAATGGAGTGCTGGGGTGGGGCGACCTACGATGTGGCGCTGCGCTTTTTGAAAGAGGACCCGTGGGAGCGGCTGGCCGTGCTGCGCGAAGCACTGCCCAACATCTGCCTGCAGATGCTGCTGCGGGGCCGCAACACCGTCGGCTACACCCCCTACCCGGAACTGGTGTGCTCGGCGTTCGTGGCAGAGGCCACCGCAACCGGCATTGACATCTTCCGGATCTTCGATGCGCTCAACAATGTCGATTCGATGCGCCCGGCGATCGAGGCGGTGCGCGAAACCGGCAGCGCGGTCGCCGAAGTCGCCATGTGCTACACCGGTGACCTGACCAACCCGGCCGAGAATCTCTACACCCTGGACTACTACCTCAGGCTCGCCGAGCAGATCGTCGAGGCCGGCGCACACGTGCTGGCCATCAAGGACATGGCCGGGCTGCTGCGGCCCGCGGCGGCCACCACGCTGGTCGCTGCGCTGCGCACCCGCTTCGACCTGCCGATCCACGTGCACACCCACGACACCCCGGGTGGGCAGTTGGCCACCTACGAAGCGGCCTGGCATGCCGGCGCCGACGCCGTCGACGGGGCGGCCGCACCGCTGGCCGGCACCACCAGCCAGCCCGCGCTGAGCTCGATCGTGGCTGCGGCGGCCAACACCGACTACGACACCGGCCTGTCCCTGTCGGCGGTGTGCGACCTGGAGCCCTATTGGGAAGGGGTGCGAAAGGTTTATGCGCCGTTTGAATCCGGTCTGGCAGGACCGACCGGTCGGGTCTACCGCCACGAGATCCCGGGCGGTCAGCTGTCCAACCTGCACCAGCAGGCCAAGGCGCTGGGACTGGCCGACCGGTTCGAAGAGATCGAAGCCAACTACGCCGGAGCCGATGCGGTGCTGGGCCGGCTGATCAAGGTCACCCCGAGCTCCAAGGTGGTCGGGGATCTGGCCCTGGCCCTAGTCGGCGCCGGCATCACCGCGCAAGACTTCGCCGCCGACCCCGCACGCGTGGACATCCCCGACTCGGTGATCGGTTTCCTGCGCGGGGAACTCGGCGAGCCGGCCGGCGGCTGGCCCGAACCGTTGCGCACCACGGCCTTAGCCGGACGAGGGCCAGCACGCGAGGTGCAGACACTATCCACCGACGACGAGGCCGCCCTGGCGCTGACCGGACCCAAGCGCCAAGCCACCCTCAACCGGCTGCTGTTCCCCGGACCCACCAAGGAATTCGAGGAACACCGCGACCTCTACGGCGACACCTCACAACTGTCGGCCAACCAGTTCTTCTACGGGCTGCGGCAAGGCGAAGAGCACCGGGTCCGCCTCGAGCGCGGCGTGGAACTGCTGATCGGCCTAGAAGCCATCTCCGAGCCCGACGAACGCGGCATGCGCACCGTGATGTGCATCATCAACGGCCAGCTGCGGCCGGTCGAGGTACGCGACCGCAGTGTGGCCAGCCAGGCACCGGTCGCCGAAAAGGCCGACCGCACCAAACCCGGCCACATCGCCGCACCGTTCGCCGGCGTCGTCACCATCGGGGTGACCGACGGTGAACAGGTCAGCGCCGGGCAGACCGTGGCCACCATCGAAGCGATGAAGATGGAAGCCGCCATCACCGCGCCGGCCGATGGCACCGTGCAGCGGGTAGCAGTCGCCCAGACCGCCCAAGTCGAAGGCGGTGACCTGCTGGTGGTGCTGAGCTGACCCGCATCATCGGCGGCACCGCAGGCGGACGACGCATCACCGTGCCGCCGCGCGGCACCCGGCCGACCACCGACCGGGTACGCGAGGCACTGTTCAACGTGCTGGCCGCCCGGTTGGACCTGACCGAGATGGCAGTGCTGGATTTGTATGCCGGGTCGGGGGCGCTGGGCTTGGAGGCACTGTCGCGGGGCGCGGCCACGGCGCTGTTCGTCGAATCGGACCGTCGCGCCGCCGAGGTGCTGGCCGCCAACATCGCCGCACTGGGTTTGTCCGGTGCGACGCTGCGGCGCGGCACGGTGGCCGCGGTGCTGACCGCCGGCACTGATCGGCCGATGGATCTGGTGCTGGCCGATCCGCCCTATGAGGTTTCCGCCGCCGACATCGATGCGCTTCCGGGTCTCTTGGTCGCCGGCGGGTGGGCCGGTCCGGGCACCGTCGTGGTGATCGAGCGCGCCGCCACGAGCCCGGCCGTGGCATGGCCGGACGGATGGGAGGTGTGGCCGGATCGCCGGTACGGCGACACCCGGTTGGAGCTGGCCGAGCTGGGCTGACCTGACGACTTCAGGCGCTGGACGTAAGGCCGTCACGTTCGTTGCTCAGGTTCACGCGTGCCCGTGTTTCCCACTGCGCGTGGGCGTACGGCGTCCGGTATATAGCGGGTCCGTTGAGCAATGCGCGCAAGACATTTGCGCGCCCGGCCCGAAAGGTCTCATCCAGAACGTGGGCGTACTCGGCGCGGACCGCGGCGGTGTAGGCCGCGTATCGGTCCGGTGGTGCGGCGAGGATCGCCAAGTCGGCATCGGAGAGGACTTCACCGTTGCGATCGCCGGGCGCAGGGGCATGAGAAGCGGTGAGCCGCACCAAGCGAGAAACTTCGCGGACCAAGACAGGCGCTAGCCCGAGGGCATCGAGGTCGGATTCGGCGCGGCGCGCGCTGTTTTCCTCGTCATCGGGCCGGCCGCGGTAAACGACGTCGTGGTACCAGGCTGCAAGTCGTACCGCATCGGGGTCATCCGCGTGTGCGGCGAGTTCGTCGACGCGGAGCAGTACCTCACGAAGGTGGGCAGTGTTGTGGTATCGCCGATGTGGCTCGCCCCAAGACGTCAACAGCGCCTGCCCGATCTCCGCCGTTTCGGTTGCAGCGCTGTGCTTCTGGATGAGTGTTTGCCAAGTGGCCAGCAGATCCGCAAACTCTTCCGGTGGAATCACTCGTCGGTATAGAGAGCGAGTTGGTCGAAGGCCACGAATGCGGTCCTCGTCGGATCGTCCACGGGGTGGACTTGGACGCTGAGCGTGACGTTAGGGGTGTCATCAACCGCAATCACATCCGTGACGCCCGCTGGCAGATCGGCGTCTATGCCAGCATCATCTGTAGGGTAGGCCGCCAGTAAGCGCAGTTTCTTACCTCGCAAGCCGGTTGTATCGTAGCGAAACTGTCGGAACTGTCCCTTAGGGCCTGAAACCTGATCTGATCGGCTCATCCCCTGATTATCCCTCATCGATGCTCGGAGAGGGTGGTGAGGAACGCATGGTAAACGGCGTCACTGAGATCGACGATGTCGCCACGGAGTTTTGTAAGACATCTCGCCTCGATGAACAAGCTATGCAGGATCAAAAGACCTCGCGCACTTTCCCTGCCTGCGAGGTAGGTGCTCTGTTGTGCCCAAACCTGCAGCCCGCCGGTGTCGAAATATCCGCTGCTGCGTAGCGCGATGCTGCCCGGCACCGGGAGAGGTAAGTCTCGAGTGTTGATGCCATGGGCATGGAGATCGCGTAGAGCGCAGTCAGCGTTATCGCGGACTGCATCGAGCGGGGGAACACCGGTGAAGGCACAGGCGCTGATCGTTTCGCAACCTACACCTCCGCCGCTGTCTCGCGGCAGATTGCACACTGCGATTCGTGCAGGCTGCACACTTTCGCCATCCAGGCGCGCAAGAAGCCAACCGGCCGGCAGTCCCAATTTCGCCAACCACTCCGGCGACTCCTTACCGGGAACTGGGCTGAAATCGTTCACGTCGCGGGCCACCACATCCGCCAGCGACGACACCGCCACTAACCGCGCCCATTCGTCGGAAGAATCCGGTGTTTCAGTGGTCATCGGGCGAATGGGTGTGCAAGCTTGGGTAACTGGGTCAAGATCCACGCTCCGACCGCCCCGGCCCCGGCGAGCACGCCTCCCTTTGCAAGGTCACCGGAGGCTGGAGGATGCGGTGGCGGGATCGTCATCGGCGGGGCCGGCGGCTGCGGCATCGCCGGGGGTTCCGGCAAATCTGAACCAAAAATCGGTGCGGGTCCTGGAGGCGCGGTTTGAAATCCCGGAGGTGAAGGATCCTGCAGCCAAGGCGGGAGCGGAGGATGGTCAAGCACCGGCGGTGACACTGCAACCGGCGGATGATCAGCAACAGGCGGTGGAACGGCAATCGGAGGATGGTCGCCGATGGGCGGCAGAACGGGCGGCGAGTTAATCACCGGCGCACCGCCCGGCCCGGAACCGCCCGTCGCGGGCGGGCGTATGGGCGGTAACGGCGGCGGATGCTCCGGATCAACCCCGGCCGCCTCGTTGACGCTGGCCCGGCTGCGGGTCGAGCTTTCGATGATCGAGTCGTAAAGATCGTTGCCAGAGAGGCCTCTTGCCTTCCGCTGCGCCACGATGTCGTCCCACGTGTAGTTGGGATTTTTCTCCGTGATTTCGGTGGCCTTCTCACGGTTACTCATCAGGTCGCGAACCCAGCTTCGCAGCGAATTACGTTGGTCGAACATAATCCTCGCCCGCTCTTCGGGACTCAACCCTTGTCTGATGAGCTGCTCGTTGAGGTCGCGCATCCGCAACTCTCCCTGTGCGTAAACAGCACGGGCCTCCTCCCCAGACAACGACCCAGGGTTGTAGTCGGGAAGCCCGAGCTTGCCTACCGGATCAGGCTCCGACGGCGGTAGATGTGGCGGAGGGGCATCTTTTCGGAACTTGTTGTCCACCAGCTGCACCCCGCGGTTGCGTTGGTCGGAAGCCTTAGGGGATTCGTTGAATCGCAGGTTGCCGAAATCGGCGGTCGCCGTTTCGAGTCGGGAGGTGAGCGCGCTGTCCTCGGCGACGAGGTTGGCGACGCGGTGGCGGATGAAGCTGGCATGCCCTTCCGCTTGGGTCTGGCGTTCGGCAAGTTGTTCTTCCGTGTACACCGGTCGGGTGTCGACGACCCGGTAATGCCCGCTCACCACAAAGCCGTCACGCTCGGCATCGTCGACCGCGTCGAGCACCAGCTGCTTGCTTGCTTCCAAAGTCTGCTTGCCTCGCCGGGTGACGGCTGCGGCATCTCCGTGTGCCCACCCCCAACTGCGTAGCTTCATCACATCGGCGTCAGCCTGGTGGATCGCCCCGTCGGCGCCGGCACCCTCCCATTCGATACCGCCCGGCGTGCGCACTTGCTGGGCTATCTCAGCGAACCCCGACTGTGCTTTCGCCGAAACCTTTTCGCACCAGTCGGCGAATGAGCTCAGGTGGTCGAATGTCGCTGAGCGCACCTCCGGTAGCGTCGGAAACCCCGCAGGCAGCGCACCGAGAGCGGCCATCAGCGTCGTACGAGAACGGTGAACTGTACGGCGGCGTGCTGTTCGTTTGTGGTGTAGTCGCTCGCGGCTTTGGTGTACATCTCCGCGCGAGCCCCCAGGCGACTGGCGGCGATGGCCAAGTCCGCACACGCCTCGGCTTGTGACGCGTTCACCACTGCTGCGTTCGTCTGCCAGGACGACGCGGAGGCTGGCGGCACCGCGGCAGCAGCGGACAACTCGCCGCTCACGGCTTCGCAGCGAAGACCCAGTTGCCGCAGGCCGGCGGCCAGCACTTTCACGCGACGGCCGGGTGTGTCGGCGGGCATAGACGAAATATTAGCGATTCGTTCACGCTCGGGTTTACGTAGCGGGCGGCGTGAGAAGCAAATTGGTACGTCGAGGGACGGGGGTCAGATCGGCTGGTGTGATGGCCCTCGCTGCTGTCGGCGGGTGGGAGGTGTGGCCGGCTCGTCGCTACGGCGACACCCGGTTGGAGCTGGCCGAATGGTCCGGCTGGGACTGCTAGCGTCTTGAGTCATGAGCGGTGCGTTGTGCCCTGGTTCGTTCGACCCGGTGACGCTGGGACACGTCGACATTCTGGAGCGGGCGGCCGCGCAGTTCGATGAGGTGGTGGCCGCGGTGCTGATCAACCCGGCCAAAAAGGGCATGTTCAGCCTGGAGGAGCGCCTCGAGATGATCACCGAAGCCACCGCGCACCTGCCCAATGTGCGCGCGGAGTCGGGCCGGGGGCTGGTGGTCGACTTCGTCCGCGAGCGAGGGCTGACCGCGATCGTCAAGGGCCTGCGCACCGGTACCGACTTCGAGTACGAGCTGCAGATGGCCCAGATGAACAAGCACATCGCCGGGGTGGACACGTTTTTCGTGGCGACCACGCCGCGGTATTCGTTCGTGTCGTCGTCGCTGGCCAAGGAGGTGGCGTCGATGGGCGGCAACGTCTCCGATCTGCTGCCCGAGCCGGTGAACCGGCGACTGGCGGAGAAGCTGGGGCGCTAGCCGTTTACCGCCGAGGTCAGGGTGGGGGTTTGGTGTTGAGGGCCCGTTCGGCGGCGATGGCTTGGGCACGGTTTTGGGCCCGGGTTCGTCGGCGGGTGGGCATCATCAATGTCCGGCCGGGGCAATCGGGTTTCCGGGCGGCCGGTTCGGGGAGCCGGCCGGTGGGTAGGCACAGCGCCGGGAAGAGTAGGCGGCTACCCGGGTAGGTGGTGTAGCTGGCCCCGGTGGGGCTGGTCCACTCGATGGTGCCGTCCGGGTGCTGGCGATCGCGCCAGCCGTGAAATGTCTTGAGCAAGTGATGCTTTCGGCACAACGTCCGCAGATTCGACGGATGCGTGAGCCCGCCGGCGTCATAGGCGACGGCATGATCGATATCGCAGGACTGGGCCGGGCGATCACAACCGGGCCAGCGGCACGTCATATCCCGGCAGCGCACGAACTCATCCAGGGCCGTCGACGGCCGATACCCCGACTCGGGGAGGCTGTCCGGACCAGGATGGCGAACCGGCTTGACGATGGCCCCGGCGGCGATCAACTCCGCCAGTAACGGAGCCGGAATCAGGGGCCCGCCAAGCAGCAGCGCCGGTGGGGCGTTGACCGGCGGATCGGGCTCGGGCACGGGCTGCGTTGGGGCCAACAGATTCTTTGGGTCAACCGGTGGCGGTGGTGGCTCCTCGCCGTTGCGATGGTTGTCGGCGGGCGTCTCGATGCTCTCGGCGTGGGCAACCACGTGGACCACCGGAGCTCCGGTGGGGCGTTTGTGCCCGGTGCGCAGCGGGCAGTCGTCGTTGCCGCACGCACAAGCCAGCGCCTCGGCACCGGCGGCCAACGCTCCCAGTGCATCGGCGCGGCGCTGGGCGATGGTGCGCGGGTCGTCATCACACACGCTGTGAGCCATGGCCAACAGGCGCCGATCGAGTACTTCGGCGTCGTGGGCATACAGCCGGCCCCACATCGGGGTGGTGGCATGGTCGGTGCTGCGCTGCTCGATGACCACGTCGCGGGAGCGCGCATATTGGCGGTAGCGGCGCAGCGCGGCTGGGTCGTGGGCCTCGATGACCGCGTCGATGGCCTGGGCGGTTTTGTCCGCTGACAGCGGCCCGTAGTGCAGGGCATCGAACGCCAGCGCGGTATCGACGGCGGCCAGGGCGCGCGGGTCTTGGATCAAGGTGGTGCGCCAGACGATGCCGGCCACCAGCGCGGTGTTGAGCTGCCCGGCGGCGAACAGGGCGGCAATCTTGGGCAGCCGTTCATCGAGTGCTTGGGCCAGATACATCTGCGACGAGGCTTTGCCGTGGCTGACGTCCATCGCGGCACCGACCTGCGCGGCCACCCCATCCCAGCCGTCGGCGGCCCACCGCGACCGTCCAGGGTCGTCATAACAGCACCGCCCGGTCAATTCGGCGATCGCCGCCAGCCGGCGCGCCGCGGCGGCGGCCTCTGCCTGCGCCCATCCACCGATCGCCGCCACCAAGGCCGCGTCGTCGACCTCGCGCAGCGTGTCGAGGTCGGGCAGGTCCGTGGCATCGAACATATTTTCGATCATACTGAGATTCGCCGACGTCGATGGCCGCCCGCACACATCAGCCGTCGCAGTGTGGATAAGACCCACACTGGGGATAACCAGCCGGCGGGGATCAAGGGCACCGCGGAAGTCGACCGCCTGGTGGCCGCACCGGACCTATCCGGAGTCGCCGACACGAGTGTTTGGTTCGTCCGGCCAAAGCCCCAAACGCTGCGTGGTCGCCTTCGACATCCGGGCGAAACCACTACCGCAGCCCAGCGCCCGCAAAGCGGCCTCGGCCACCGTCCCCGGATGGGCACTCGGGCATGCGCCGTCATCGGAGCGGCGGTTGATGACCGACTCCACCAAGCGGAACGGCAGGTCGTCGGCCTCGCCAGGCCCGTCGTGCTCGGCGATCACCGCGCGGGACAGCTCCCGGTAGTAATCCCGCAACTGAGCCCGACGCCGGCGGAACTCGGCGAAACGCTCGACGCGAATCTCCGGAAGCAGATACAAGGTGCCCAGATTCCAGCGGCCGCCGCACAGTTGGGTGGCGTCGGCGACGACGAGCGTGTGCAGCCGGGGCGCCGCGGGGCCGCCTTCGGACAGCAGCTCGGCGGCCAGCTGCAGCGAGGTGTCGACGGTGCCGGCCAGCAGCGCGTCGAGGATGTCGTCCTTGGCGGCGAAGTGGTGATACAGCGAGGCCTGCTGGATGCCGACGCTCTCGGCGATGCGTCGGGTGGAGGTGGCGGCATAGCCGATGGTGGTGAACAACTCCGCTGCCGCATCGAGGATCTCGTCGCGCGCGCTGTGGCCCGGCCGGCGAGAGGCCACCAGCCGGGGACGGCCGCGTCGATCGGTCTGCACGCTCCTCCGCCCTGCCTTTCTGTCGACTGATAGGAAACCATGTTAGGGTGCCGGATGTCGAGAGGAGACACACGATGAGCACCGCCTCGACCGGCGGGGCCCGTGCACACGCCCGCGCCCAGGCGCAGCACGCCGAGATGCGGACACCCGCGACCCCGCCGGACGTCGACCCGACGACGCTGTTCTGGGCCGAGTCCATCCCGGCGAATGGCTACGCCACCAAGGTGCTGGCCCGCGGCAGCCGGATCCGGCTGATCGACACCGGCGGCGGCGCCTGCGCCCATCTGCTGCTCTACCGCGCCGAAGCGCCCTGGGAGCGGCTCAACGTCGCCGACACCATGAAGGTGCCGTGGCAGGCATATCTGGGCGTCGGTCATCCGCTACTGTCCGATCAGGGCCGGTTGCTGGCCACCGTCGTCGCCGACTCCTCGGGTCGCCACGACCTGCTGTGCGGACCCGACGCCACCGGCCGGCGACTGCTGCTGCTGGGTGCGCTCAAGCATGGCATGGACGTCCGGGATGTGGCGCCGTCGGTGGCGCTGTTCCGGGGCGTCAAAGTCGACTCGACCAGTGGCGCACTGGAATTCACCGGCTCAAGCGGTCCGGGCCTCGCAGTCGACCTGTTGGTCCACCTGCCGGCGGTGCTGGTGGTGGCCAACGCTGCGCACCCGCTGGATCCCGACCCGCCGTCGACCGCGATGGATGTGCTGGGCTGGAAAGCCGAGGAGCAGCTGGCCGCGCTGACCAACCAGGACCCGGAGTATCTGCGCGCCTGGGAGAACACCGACGCGGTGGTGCGGGCATGGTGACCGTCAGCGACGAGGTGGTGCCGGCCCGCGAGCCCTGGTCGAAGGTGGTGCGCGCCGGGCAGCGACTGCAGATCATCGACCTGCACGGCAACCAGGCGGTGGACTGCCTGCTCTACGACGCAACCGATCACACCCGGCGCTACAGCGCCCAGGCCACCGTCGCCGCCCAGCGCAACATCTTCGTGGGCATCGGTTCGGTGCTGCGCACCGCCGACGGCTCCGCGCTGATGACCGTCGTCGCCGACGACGTCGGCAACCACGACACCATCGCCGGGGCCTGCTCGCAGGAGTCCAACACACTGCGCTACGGCCATCACACCGCCCACCAGCACGCCTGCGTGGAGAACTTCCTCGCCGAGGGCGCCAGATACGGCCTGGGCAAGCGCGACCTGGTCTCCAACATCAACTGGTTCATGAACGTCCCGGTCGAACCCGACGGCACATTGGGCATCGTCGACGGGATCTCGGCGCCGGGCAAAAGCCTGACCCTGCGGGCCGAGATCGACACGCTGGTGCTGGTGTCGAACTGCCCGCAGATCAACAACCCCTGCAACGGCTTCGACCCGACCCCGGTGCGCATGGTGATCACTCGCGAATGATCGGCATCGAGGTGATGCGGCCGGGCATGTTCACCACCGTGCAGGACTGGCCCGGTCGCATCGGCTACTGGCATGTCGGGGTGCCGCCGTCGGGGCCGATGGACGACCTGTCATTCCGCATCGGCAACCGGGTGCTGGGGAATCCGGAGGGCGCGGCCGGTCTGGAGTGCACCCGAACCGGGCCCGCCCTGCGGTTCGCCGACCCGGCATGGATCTGCGTCACCGGGGCGCCGGCGCCGGTGACCGTGGACGGCATCCCGGCGCCACAGTGGCAGTCGGTGCGGGTGCCCGCCGGGGGCCTACTCGAGATCGGCGCCGCCCCAGGCCCGGGGTTGCGCTGCTATCTGCTCATCGAAGGTGGACTATCCGAACCGGAATTCCTGGGCAGCGTGGCGACTTTCACCCACGGCGGGTTCGGAGGCCACCGCGGCAGGGCGTTGCACGGCGGAGACCGGCTCACCGCCTCCGGCCGGGGCGGCGCTGCACCGGCGCTGGGCCGCGCTCCCGGCGAGACCCAGCCCAGCATCGGCTCGCATTGGGAGCTGGCGGTGACCGAGGGCCCGCACGCCGCGCCGGAGTTCTTGACCCGCACCGACATGACCACTTTGGCCACCACCGATTACACCGTGCACTTCAACTCCGACCGCACCGGAGTACGGCTGATCGGGCCGAAGCCCAGGTGGGCCCGCCCCGACGGGGGAGACGCCGGCCTGCACCCATCGAACATCCACGACACCGCGTACTGCGTTGGCGCGCTGGACTTCACCGGCGACACCCCGATCCTGCTGGGGCCGGACGGGCCCAGCCTAGGCGGTTTCGTCTGTCCGGTGACGGTGGCGCGAGGCGACCGCTGGAAGCTCGGTCAACTCAGCCCCGGTGACACCGTGCGCCTGGTGCCGGTGCGCGCCGAGCACGCCCCGCCGCCGATCTCGTTAGGTGCGCGGCGGCGGGCGGCATCACCAGTGGTGTTGTCCCGCTCCGGGGACGGCGACGACGGGGTGCTGCGGCGTTACACCGGTCGCGACGGGACGGCCGTCACCATGCGGCGCGCCGGCGACGGCGGGGTATTGCTCGAATACGGGTCCATGACACTGGATCTGGCGTTACGGGCACGGGTGCAGGTGGCCTACGACAACCTGCGCCGGCAGGGGCTGCCCGGGCTGGCGGAACTGACACCCGGGGTGCGGTCCCTGCAGGTCCAGTTCGACACCGAGCAGATCTCCTGCGCCGAGGTGATCGACCAGCTGACCGCCGTCGACGAGGCGCTGCCGCCCTGCGACGAGCTCGTGGTGCCCAGTCGCTCGGTGCGGCTGCCGTTGAGCTGGGATGACCCGGCCACCCACGAGGCCATCCGCCGCTACACCTACGGTGTGCGACCTGACGCACCGTGGTGCCCGTCGAACATCGAATTCATCAGGCGCATCAACGGCCTCGACGACATCGCGGCCGTCTACGACATCGTCTTCGGCGCACAGTACCTGGTACTCGGCTTGGGTGACATCTACCTCGGCGCGCCGGTGGCCACCCCGCTGGACCCCAGGCAGCGACTGGTGACGACCAAGTACAACCCGGCGCGCACCTGGACGCCGGAGAACGCCGTCGGGATCGGCGGCGCCTACCTGTGCATCTACGGCATCGAGGGGCCCGGCGGCTACCAGTTCGTCGGCCGTACCACCCAGGTGTGGAACCACCGCCACGCCACCGCGGGCCTTTTCGATCCCGAAACACCATGGCTGTTGCGCTACTTCGACCGCATCAGCTTCTATCCGGTCGGCCCCGACGAACTGTTGCAGCTACGCGCCGACACCGCCGCCGGACGCGGCCGGGTCGCCATCACCGACGGCGAGTTCTCGCTGGCAGACCACCAGCAGTTTCTCGCCGGCAACGCCGAGGCCATCGCCGAATTCCGTCGGCGACAGACGGCCGCCTTCGCCACCGAACGCACTGCCTGGCATGCGGCCGGTGAGATCGCCCGCGCTTAAACCAGTTTCAGTGATTCATCGCGGTACAGCACGAAGAAGTACGGTCGGGGCGAACCGCGCAGATCCATTGCGCCGATTACCGCTTCGTCGGAGAGCCGACGGAAGACGTCGTTGACCGGGGCCTGGTCGTAGACCATCGTCGCGCTGTCGACGCCCCGGTAACGCGTGGTGCGCAACCGGGCCTTGGCCGAACGGGTCCGCAACAGCGGCTGCAACCTGGTGATCGGGCCGGCGAACGAGCGCTTCTTGAGCCCGGGCAGCTTCGTCGCAGGGCCCAGGACACTGAACGCCAGCACCGGGTTGAACGCCCAGAGCGCGGAACCGTCCCGGGTGGGGAACAACAGCGGATGGACGGTCTCGGCGTCGACGAACTGCTTGCCCCACCAGCCGGTGGCGGCCAACAGCCCGTCCAATGGGTGCCCGGTCGGCAACTCCGCGCCCCGCCAGGTGCCGAGCATGAAGTCGGGGTCCACGGCCTCGGAGGCATCGAAGACCTCGGTGGCCTCGGCGGCGGTCGTCGGAACACGCGCAAACAAGTCCTGCACCAGCATGCGAATCACCGTACTTGACAGATGTCAACGGGGGCCTCAGAGCACCACCGTTTCGTTGGCCACCCGGATCACCCGGTCCTGACAGTGCCACTGCACCGCCCGCGACAACACCGCCCGCTCCACGTCGGCGCCCAGTCGCACCAGGTCGGTCACGGTGTGGGTGTGGTCCACACGCACCACGTCCTGTTCGATGA
The DNA here is from genome assembly GCF_041287085.1 of Mycobacterium sp. pW045. Classification (NCBI taxonomy): domain Bacteria; kingdom Bacillati; phylum Actinomycetota; class Actinomycetes; order Mycobacteriales; family Mycobacteriaceae; genus Mycobacterium; species Mycobacterium sp. pW045. The sequence continues at coordinate 37,085 of NZ_JBGGKU010000013.1, forward strand.
TCGGCCCCTCGTCGAGCACCTCGGTGACGTAATGCGCGGTGGCGCCGATCAGCTTCACGCCGCGCTCCCGCGCCCGCTGATACGGCGCCGCACCGATGAACGCCGGCAGGAAGGAATGGTGGATGTTGATCAGCGGGCAGCCCACCGTGTCGATGAACTCCCCGGTGATGATCTGCATGTAGCGCGCCAGCACCACCAGATCGACATTGCCACACAACAGTTGCAGCTGACGCTGTTCGGCCTCGGCGCGGATCTCACGGGTGGCCGGGATATGGAAGAACGGCACCCCGAACGGGCGAACCTGCTCGGCCAATTCAGGGTGATTGGAGATCACCATCACCACGGTCATCTCCAGTTCGCCGCGACGGTTGCGCCACAGCAGGTCCAGCAGACAGTGGTCGGCCTTGGACGCCATGATCGCCACCCGCTTGGGCTTGGCGGCCTCGGCGAAGCGGTAGTCCATCGCGAACCGTTCGGCCACCGTGGCGCCGAACCGCTGCTGCAGGTCGTCGATGGCAGCGGGCAGGCCCGGCAGGTGAAAGATCGCCCGCTGCACGAAGGTGCCGCCCTCGGGGGCGGTCGAGTGCTGATCCAGCGAGATGATGTTGGCGCCGGCGTCGGCCAGGAAGGCGCTGACCGAGGCGATGATGCCGTGGCTGTCGGGGCAGCGCAGCAGCAGTCGCCCGATGTCCCCGGGCGGCTGGCCGTCGGTTCGCGGTGGACGCGATGGATAGGCCTGAGTCATGACCGCCCTTCGCCGATCTGGATTTCAACGGGTCAGGCTACCGCTGAAGTGGAAGAGAATCCGACACACCGGGCGGATAACGCAGTCACACGCGTAACAGAGGGCACACTAGTAACAACAACTATGCCTGGAGGGTGCTGCCGTGTACCGAGTGTTCGAAGCCCTTGACGAACTGGGCTCCATTGTCGAAGAAGCGCGTGGCGTGCCGATGACGGCCGGCTGCGTGGTGCCCCGCGGCGACGTCCTGGAACTGATCGACGACATCCGCGACGCGATACCCGGCGAGCTCGACGACGCCCAGGATGTGCTGGACGCCCGCGATTCGGTGCTCAACGAGGCCAAGGAGCACGCGGACTCGATGGTCAGCTCCGCCACCACCGAATCCGACTCGCTGGTCAGCCACGCCCGTGCCGAGGCCGACCGGCTGCTGGCCGACGCCAAGGGACAGGCCGACCGGATGGTGGCCGAGGCACGCGCCCACAGCGACCGGATGCTCGGCGAGGCCCGCGAGGAGGCCGCCCGGCTGACCGCGACCGCCAAGCGCGAATTCGAGACCGCCACCAGCCGCGCCCAGGCCGAATGCGACCGGCTGGTCGAGAACGGCAACGCCGCCTACGAGAAGGCGGTGCAGGAAGGCATCAAGGAACAGCAGCGGCTGGTCTCGCAGAACGAGGTGGTGACCTCCGCGCGCGCCGAGGCCACCCGGCTGATCGACTCGGCACACGCCGAAGCCGACCGGATGCGGGGCGAATGCGACATCTACGTCGATGCCAAGCTGGCCGAGTTCGAGGACTTCCTCAACGGCACCCTGCGCTCGATCAACCGCGGTCGTCACCAGCTTCGCACCGCCGCGGGAACCCACGACTACGCAACTCGCTGACGCGGCCGGCCCCGGCCGAACGCTGCGTAGAATCGCGGCATGACCAGGCACCCGGACGCACGCACCAAGGCGACATCGTCGTCACCGTTCGTGGTCAACGTCGCCCGGCTGGGTCGGCGTCCCGGCGCGATGATGTCGCTGCAGGAACAGCGGTCCAGCTCGGTCCGCATCGGGCTGGATCTGGTGGCGATACCGCCGGAGACGGCGGTCGATCTGGATCTGCGGGTGGAGTCGGTCTCCGAAGGGGTGCTGGTCAGCGGCGTCGTCTCCGGGACCACCACCGGTGAGTGTGCGCGGTGCCTGCAGCCGCTGACCGGCGAGGTCGAGGTCGAGCTGACCGAGCTGTTCGCCTACCCGGACAGCGCCACCGACGCGACCACCGACGATGACGAGATCGGTCGGGTGGTCGATGACGCGGTGGACCTCGAGCAGGCGATCGTCGACGCGGTAGGGCTGATGCTGCCGTTGTCTCCGCTGTGTGATCCCGACTGCCCGGGACTGTGCCCGGACTGCGGAGTGGTACTGGCCGACGCCGAACCGGGCCACCACCACGAAAAGATCGATCCGCGCTGGGCCAAACTCGCCGAGATGGTGGGCCGGTCCCAGGGGGCGCCGTCGAGCGATGACGGTGAGCGGTGAGCCGTCCCCGGCAAGCCGTGCTCGATGCGCTCGGCGTGGACCTGCCCGACGACCTGCTCACGCTGGCCGTCACCCACCGCAGCTACGCCTACGAGAACGGCGGGCTGCCCACCAATGAGCGCCTGGAGTTCCTCGGCGACGCCGTGCTCGGGCTGACCATCACCGACGAACTGTTCCACCGCCACCCCGACCGGCCCGAGGGCGACCTTGCCAAACTGCGCTCCAGCGTGGTCAACACCGCCGCGTTGGCCGATGTGGCGCGCGGGCTGACCGAGGATGGCCTGGGCGCCCACCTGAGGCTGGGCCGAGGCGAGATCAACACCGGCGGCGCCGACAAGTCCAGCATCCTGGCCGACGGCATGGAGTCATTGCTGGGCGCGGTGTACCTGCAGCACGGCATCGACACCGCGCGCGAGGTGATCCTGCGGCTGTTCGGGCCGTTGCTCGACACCGCGGCGACCCTGGGTGCCGGCCTGGACTGGAAGACCAGCCTGCAGGAACTGACCGCTGCCCGCGGCATCGGGGTGCCCTGCTACCAGGTCAGCTCGACCGGGCCGGATCACGACCGCGAGTTCACCGCGGTCGTTGTGGTGTCCGACACCGAATACGGATCCGGCGTGGGCCGGTCCAAGAAGGAAGCCGAGCAGAAAGCGGCGGCGGCGGCCTGGGCTGCGCTGGACGCGCTGGGCGCCGGGTAAATGCCGGAGCTTCCCGAGGTCGAGGTGGTGCGCCGCGGCCTGGACGCCCACCTGGTGGGCCGCACCATCGCCGGAGTCCGGGTCCACCACCCGCGTGCGGTGCGCCGCCACGAGGCCGGTCCGGCCGACCTGACGGGCCGACTGCTCGATGCCCGGATCGTCGGCACCGACCGGCGCGGCAAGTATCTGTGGCTGCTGCTGAGCACGGATGAGGCGCTGGTGGTGCACCTGGGGATGAGTGGGCAGATGCTGCTGGGTGAGTTGCCCGACACCAGGCACCTGCGGATCGCCGCGGTGCTCGACGACGGCACCAAGGTCAGCTTCGTCGATCAGCGGACCTTCGGCGGCTGGCAGCTCACCGACCTGGTCGCGGTGGATGGCAGCGTGGTGCCGTTGCCGGTGGCGCATCTGGCCCGTGACCCGCTGGATCCGCGCTTCGACACCGAATCGGTGGTGAACGTGTTGCGGCGCAAGCACTCCGAGATCAAACGCCAACTCCTCGACCAGACCGTGGTGTCCGGGATTGGCAACATCTACGCCGACGAGGCGCTGTGGCGCGCCGGGATTCGCGGCACCCGGATGGCCGACGCGCTGTCCCGGCCGCGGTTGCGGGCGCTGTTGGCGGCCGCGGAGGCGGTGATGAGCGATGCGCTGGCCGCCGGTGGCACCTCGTTCGATTCGCTCTACGTCAACGTCAACGGCGAGTCCGGCTACTTCAGCCGGTCGCTGGACGCCTACGGCCGCGAAGATGAACCCTGCCGGCGCTGCGGGACGCTCATCCGGCGGCAGAAATTCACCAACCGCTCGTCGTACTACTGCCCGAAGTGCCAGCGCTGATCGTGGTGGCGTCCCGCGTCACCACCACCCACCACCGCGCGACGGTGCGTGTCTGCCGCCGGCACGCCGGGAGAAATCCCGGGTTTGCGCACGTTCGCGCAGCACAGGATCACTACTCGAAGATGTCGCGGTAGACCCGCCCCGGCGGCAATGTCGGGTCGATGAACCACTCCCGGCCGAACATCAGACCGGCCACCTGCGGGGGAAGTCGCAGCAACACCGTGAGCAGCCGTGCTGCCGCGGCATTGCCGCTGATCTGGGAACGATGGGCGGCCAACGCATCACGCTTCTGTCGCGCGAACCGAAATACGTTGATCCGGTGCGTGATCGCCGACCGCGGCGCGTATGCACTACGGGCCACGTCGAGCGGGTAGGGGGCCGGCAGCCGCAACAGCCGAGTGAGGCGCGCGATCCGCACCAGCGACTCCCGGGGCATCGTGGCCTCCAGCACACGCGCGGTGCCCGCGAGCTCGGCGGCTCGTTTGCCGACGTGATGGACCTGGACGTGATCACGATGGCCGTAGCCGCCGTTGGGCTGGTAGCTCAGCAGCAGGTCCGCGCCTTCGCCGCGGAGGATGGCGGCCAGTTGCTGCGCCGCCCGCTCGGTGTCGGCGCGCCCGAACCTGACCCGGCCAGGTGGGTCGGGATAGAACTCCGGTCCGAAGCCGCTGTCGGCGTAACCGAGCCACTCCACCCGATTGACACCGAGAATCCGTGCACTCGAACGCAATTCGCCGAGCCGATCGACATCGTCGTCGCTGACGCGGCCGTCGGTCGCCACCACCAGAACCACCCGGTGTCCGTCGGCGGCCGCCCGCGCCAAAGTGCCGCCGGTCAGGATCGCCTCGTCGTCGGGGTGGGCGTGAAACGCGATGACGGTGGCCATGAAAGATCAGTATGCCGTCAGCGCCGCAGCTGCGCCGCGCGGTTGCGAACCGCCTCGTCGGCTTTGGGCAGCGAGCCGCAGTCGAACGGCGGCTGCGGGTCGTACTCGATCATCAGCTGCGCGGCCTGGGCCGTCTCGGTGTCGACCAGCAGCTCGACCAGCCGCAGCGCCATGTCGATACCGCTGGAGACCCCCGCCGCGGTGAGGATCCGTTGCGGAAGGTGCTCGACCACGCGCTGCTCCACATAACGGGCGCCCAGGTGCTCCAGCAGTTCGACGGCGCCCCAGTGCGTGGCCGCGGTCAGGCCGTCCAACAACCCGGCAGCGGCCAGCAGCAGCGATCCGGTGCATACCGACGTGGTGAACCTGGTGTGCGGGTGGACGCTGCGTAACCAATCGAGCAGTTCGGCGTCATCGAGCAACACCCGCGTTCCGACCCCGCCGGGAACGACGACGACATCCGGGTGAAGCACCTCGTCGAACCGTGCGTCACAGGTGATCCCGAGCATCCCATTGTCACTGCGGACCTCGCCGTGCCGGTGACCGATGAAGACCGTCTCGACGTCGGGAACCCGCTGCAGCACTTCGTAGGGGCCGACCGCATCCAGTGCGGTGAATCGGGCGAAGAGCGGAATCGCGACCTGCACCGGGTGTCCTCTCGGCTGTCCAGCGAATCGAGTTGCGACAAAAACCGATGATAGACCGATGAGGTGAATCCGTCGGTGCCGTCACCGTACCGGTGCAGCGGGATCGATCGTGGCCAGGAGGCGAACGAGTTCGGCCTGCCGATGAATGCCGGTCTTTTCGAAGACATGCCGCAGGTGGGTCCTCACCGTCGTCAGCGAGACGGACAGCTTTTCGGCGATCGGGCTCAGGCCTTCGCCGCGCATCGCCAACAGGGCAACCTGCGCCTCGCTTTTCGTCAGACCGTACAGGCGCTGCAGCAGCGACACCGCCGGCCCGGACAGCACCCGGGGAGCCCTTTCCGCACCTGGAGTCGGGCTATTTCCAGAACGCGCGGATGACCCGTGAGATGCACCGGCTGTGATGGCGAAATACGGCCGGGGACAACAGAACACCTACGAAAAGAAGGCAAACGATGTCTCAGCAGAACATCGAGCTGGTCCGGGCCGGCTATCAGTCCTTCGCCACCGGCGACACACAATCGTTGATGGCGCTCTTCGACGAGGACATCGAATGGGTGCAGCCGGGGGAGAGCGCGGTAAGGGAACCTATCGGGGCAAGGCGGAACTCGGTGAGTTCCTGGCGGCACTGGCCGCGAAGGCGCCGAAGATCTCCCCGCGCCGGTTCCTGGCCGACGGCGAGACGGTCATCGTGCTCAGCGAGGCGTCCATCGGTGGCGAAACGGGCCACAGCGCCGAGGTTTACACCATCCGCAACGGCAAGACGGTGCGGGTCCAGGTGTACGGGGACACCGCTATGATGGAACGCCAATACGGCAGGAAGCCGGTCGCCGCCACGGGCTGATCGCGCCGCCGGCGTGGCGATACGCCGGGTTGGCGGTAAAAATATGCCCATGACCAAACTGTGGGTGGAACGAACCGGGACCCGGCGATACACCGGCCGCAGTTCCCGCGGCGCGCAGGTGCTGATCGGCGGTGAAGAGGTCGACGGTGTTTTTACCCCCGGCGAACTGCTGAAGATCGCGCTGGCGGCCTGCAGCGGGATGTCCGGCGACGCTGCGCTGGCCCGTCGGCTCGGCGACGACTACCCGGCCACGATCCAGGTCAGCGGTCCGGCCGATCGCGAGCAGGAACGCTATCCGCTGCTGGAGGAAACCCTGGAGGTCGACCTGTCGGCCCTCGACGACAGTGAGAAGCAGCGGTTGCTGACCGTGGTCCACCGCGCCGTCGACGAGGTCTGCACGGTCGGTCGCACACTGCAGGCCGGCACCGAGGTGCGCTTCGAGATCACTGGCCACGACGGCCGATGACCGCGACCGTTCGGCTCACCGCCTGGGTGCACGGGCACGTCCAGGGTGTCGGCTTCCGGTGGTGGACCCGCTCGCGGGCGCTGGAGTTGGGCCTGACCGGCTATGCGGCCAACCGCCCCGACGGCCGGGTACAGGTCGTCGCGCAGGGGCCCCGGCAGGACTGTCAGCGGCTGCTGGACCTGTTGCAGAGCGGGGCCACTCCGGGGCGGGTGGACACCGTCGTCACCGATTGGGGCGCCGCCGGGGCGCCGATCGACGGATTCAGCGAACGCTAGACCGGTAGTCTCACACCCCGTGCACCTCAAGAGTTTGACGCTGAAGGGCTTCAAGTCCTTCGCCTCGCCGACGACTCTGCGCTTCGAGCCGGGGATCACCGCTGTGGTCGGGCCCAACGGTTCGGGCAAATCCAATGTGGTCGACGCGCTGGCCTGGGTGATGGGGGAGCAGGGCGCCAAGACGCTGCGCGGCGGCAAGATGGAAGACGTCATCTTCGCCGGCACGTCCTCCCGGGCACCGCTGGGCCGCGCCGAGGTCACCGTCACCATCGACAACTCCGATAACGCGCTGCCGATCGAGTACGCCGAGGTGTCGATCACCCGGCGGATGTTCCGCGACGGCGCCAGCGAATACGAGATCAACGGTTCGAGTTGCCGGCTGATGGACATCCAGGAGTTGCTCAGCGACTCCGGGATCGGGCGCGAGATGCACGTCATCGTCGGCCAGGGCCGGCTCGCGCAGATCCTCGAGTCGCGGCCCGAAGACCGCCGGGCGTTCATCGAAGAGGCCGCCGGTGTCCTCAAACACCGCAAACGCAAGGAAAAGGCGGTCCGCAAACTCGACGCGATGTCGGCCAACCTGGCCCGGCTGACCGACCTGACCACCGAACTGCGCCGCCAGCTCAAACCACTGGGCCGCCAGGCCGAGGTGGCGCGCCGTGCCGCCACCATCCAGGCCGACCTGCGCGACGCCCGGTTGCGGCTGACCGCCGACGACCTGGTCACGCGACAGACCGAGTTCGCCGGCGCAGGCGACGCCGAGGCGACGTTGCGCCGCGAACACGACCAGATCACCGAGCGCCTGACGGCAGCCGCCGACGAGTTGACCACCCACGAGTCCGCGGTCGCCACCTTGACGCAGCGCGCCGAGGCCGCCCAGCAGACCTGGTTCTCGTTGTCGGCGCTGGCCGAGCGGGTCAGCGCCACGGTGCGAATCGCCAGCGAGCGCGCTCAGCACCTCGACGAGGAGCCGATCACCACCGGCGGCGTCGACCCCGACGCGCTGGAGGCCGAGGCCGAGCAGGTGGCCGCCGCCGAACAGCAGCTGCTGGCCGAACTGGCCGACGCCGGCACCCGGCTGGAGGCCGCCCGCGCCGAGTTGGCCGACCGCGAACGCCGCAGCGCTGAGGCCGAGAAGGCGCATCTGGCCGCGGTGCGTGCCGAAGCCGACCGCCGCGAGGGCCTGGCCCGGCTGACCGGTCAGGTGGAAACCGTCCGGGCGCGCGTCGAGTCGATCGACGCCCATGTGGCGCAGTTGTCGGGGCGCATCGAGGAGGCCGCCGCGCGCGCCGAGGCCGCGCAGGCGGAGTTCGAGACGGTGCAGGGCCGGGTCGGTGAGCTCGACCAGGGTGAGGTCGGCCTCGACGAGCAGCACGAGCGGACAGTGGCCGCCCTGCGGTTGGCCGACGAGCGGGTCGCCGAACTGCAGGCCGCCGAGCGTGCCGCCGAACGGCAGGTGGCCTCGCTGCGCGCCCGCATCGACGCCTTGTCCATGGGGCTGGAACGCCGCGACGGCGCGGCTTGGTTGGCCGAAAACCACAGCGGTTCGGGACTTTTCGGGTCGATCGCCAAGCTGGTCAAAGTGCGCTCGGGGTACGAGGCGGCACTGGCCGCGGTGCTGGGGTCGGCCGCCGACGCGCTGGCCGCGGAGAATGCCGGCGCCGCCCGCGCGGCGCTGCACGCGCTGAAGAGCGCCGACGGCGGACGGGCCGCGATCGTGTTGGGCGACTGGCCGCTGCCGCCGGCCCCCGAGCAGCGCGCCGCCCTGCCCGACGGCGCGCAGTGGGCGCTGGACCTGGTCGACGCCCCCGACCGGCTGCGCGGCGCGATGACGGCGATGTTGTCGTCGGTGGCGGTGGTCGCCGACCTGTCCGCGGCGCTGGAGTTGGTGACCACCCGTCCGGGTGTGCGTGCGGTGACCCGCGACGGTGATCTGGTGGGCGCGGGCTGGGTGAGCGGCGGCTCGGACCGCAAGCCGTCCACCCTGGAGATCAACAGCGAGATCGACCGAGCCCGCACCGAGCTTGCGGCCGCCGAAACGCAGGTCGGGCAGCTCGGTGCGGCGCTGTCCGGCGCGCTGACCGAGCAGGCCGCTCGCCAGGATGCCACCGAGCAGGCGCTGGCCGCGCTCAACGAATCCGACGCCGCCATCGCCGCGACTCACGAGCAGCTGGGCCGGCTCGGCCAGGAGGCCCGCGCCGCTGAGACCGAATGGCGTCGCCGGTTACGTGAGCGCGACGAACTGGAGGCCGGCCGGGCGCAGACGGTCACCGAACTGGGCGAGTTGGAGGCCCGGCTGCGCAACGCCGAGCAGGACCAGCCGACCGCCGACGTGCAACCGGTGGACCGGGAGCAGATCGCGGCCGCCGCCGAGGCGGCGCGCGGTGTCGAGGTGGAGGCGCGGCTGGCGGTGCGCACCGCCGAGGAACGCGCCAACGCCGTCCGGGGCAAGGCGGATTCGCTGCGCCGAGCAGCCGCCGCCGAACGGGAGGCGCGGGTGCGCGCCGAGCAGGCCAGGGCCGCCCGCGCGCTCGCGGCCACCACGGCGGCCGCGGTGGCCGACGCCGGGTCTGCGTTGGCCCGGCGCCTGCAACTGGTGGTGGCAGCGGCGTCACGTATCCGGGACGGGCTGGCCGGCGAACGCCAGCAGCGGGCCGCCGCGATGGCCGCCGTCCGCGACGAGGTCAACTCGCTGAGCACTCGCATCACCGCGCTCACCGAGTCGCTGCACCGTGACGAGGTCGCCAAGGCGCAAGCCGCGCTGCGCATCGAGCAACTCGAGCAGATGGTGCTCGAACAGTTCGGGATGAGCTCGCAGGATCTGATCGCCGAGTACGGTCCCGATGTCCCGCTGCCGCCGACCGAACTCGAGATGGCCGAGTTCGAGCAGGCCCGCGAACGCGGCGAGCAGGTCACCGCCCCGGCCCCCATGCCGTTCGACCGGCCCACCCAGGAGCGCCGGGCCAAGCGCGCGGAGCGTGAACTGGCCGAACTGGGCCGGGTCAACCCGCTTGCGCTGGAGGAGTTCGCGGCACTCGAAGAGCGCTACAACTTCCTGTCGACCCAGCTCGAAGACGTCAAGGCGGCCCGCAAGGACCTGCTCGACGTGGTCTCCGACGTCGACGCCCGCATCCTGCAGGTGTTCACCGACGCCTACGCCGACGTCGAGCGCGAATTCCGCGAGGTGTTCGCGGCGCTGTTCCCCGGCGGGGAGGGCCGGTTGCTGCTGACCGACCCGAGCGACATGCTGACCACCGGAGTCGATGTCGAAGCCCGCCCGCCCGGCAAGAAGGTCAAGCGGCTGTCGCTGCTGTCCGGCGGGGAGAAGTCGCTGACCGCGATCGCCATGCTGGTCGCGATCTTCCGGGCCCGCCCGTCGCCGTTCTACATCATGGACGAGGTCGAGGCCGCCCTGGACGACACCAACCTGCGTCGGCTGCTGGCGCTGTTCGAGATGCTGCGGGCCCGTTCGCAGCTGATCGTGATCACCCACCAGAAGCCGACCATGGAGGTCGCCGACGCGCTGTACGGGGTGACCATGCAAGGTGACGGGATCACCGCGGTGATCTCCCAGCGCATCCGCGGCGAAGAGTTGGTCTCCAGCCCGAGTTAGCCGGTCAACTCGCCCAGGGTGAACTCCATGTCCACGTGTGGGCGACCTCAAGTGCGTCCCACTGCTCCAGGGTCATCAAGTCAAACGGCCCATCCAGCAGCGCGGACACGGTGCCCCCGCTCGATGGCAGTTCGAATAGTGGCAGGTTACGCCCGAAGGCGTGTTGTCCGCAGTCTGCCGGGCACCACCGACAACCCAACTCCACTACGGCCCTGAAACAATGGCGGGGTGTCTGAAGGTCTCTGGATTGCCCTAGCGGTCGCCGCCGCACTTGTCGTCATCGCCGCATTGATCTTCGGTCTGGTACGCCACCGCCGGCGGCGCATCAGCCTGTCCGCGCCGCATCGCGAGAGCCTGGACCGCTCGGGTGGCTACGCCGCCTCCTCCGGCATCACGTTCAGCCGGACCGAAACGACTGAGCCGTCTGCCCCAGTCATCGGCGACGACGCGACCGTTCCCCGGGACGCGCCCCGGCGCACCATCACCGACATCGAACTGCCCGAAGCTCCCCCTGAGCCCCCCTCAGCGCCCGCCGAAGCCGTCGAGCCGTCCGTCGAACCGGAGATCGAGCCGGTGGAAGGCAGGATGCAACGGCTGCGCGGCCGGTTGGCCAAGTCGCAGAACGCGCTGGGGCGCAGCATGCTCGGGCTGCTCGGCGGGGGTGACCTCGATGAGGACTCCTGGCAGGACGTCGAGGACACCCTGCTGGTGGCCGACCTGGGGCCGGTGGTCACCGAAGCGGTGGTCACCCAGCTGCGCGAAAAGCTGGCCGGCGGTCAGGTGCGCACCGAAGGCCAGGCGCGCACCGTGCTGCGGGAGGTGCTGATCGGTGAGTTGCAGCCCGGCCTGGACCGCTCCGTGAAGGCCTTGCCGCACGACGAGCACCCGTCGGTGCTGTTGGTGGTCGGCGTCAACGGAACCGGCAAGACCACCACCGTCGGCAAGCTGGCCCGGGTGCTGGTGGCCGACGGCCGGCGGGTGGTGCTGGGCGCCGCCGACACCTTCCGGGCCGCCGCGGCCGACCAGCTGCAGACGTGGGCGGCGCGAGTGGGTGCCGAGGTGGTGCGCGGCGCCGAGGGTGCGGACCCGGCCTCGGTCGCGTTCGACGCCGTCGACAAGGGCGTTTCGTCCGGTGCCGACGTCGTGGTCGTCGACACCGCCGGCCGGCTGCACACCAAGACCGGCCTGATGGACGAACTCGGCAAGGTCAAACGGGTGGTGGAACGCCGTGCGTCCGTTGACGAGGTGCTGCTGGTGCTCGACGCCACCATCGGGCAGAACGGCCTGGCGCAAGCCCGGGTGTTCGCCGACGTCGTCGACATCACCGGGGTGGTGCTGACCAAGCTGGACGGCACCGCCAAAGGCGGCATCGTTTTTCGGGTGCAGCAGGAGCTCGGTGTGCCGGTCAAACTGGTGGGGCTAGGCGAGGGGCCGGATGACCTGGCGCCGTTCGAGCCCGCGGCCTTCGTCGACGCGCTGCTGGGCTGAGCGCCCGGGCAGCGATCGTGACCGTCCTGTTACCACCGATCGGCCCGTGGGGTAATTTTTCGGTGTGCTCCCCTCAGCATTTGGCGCAGTAGCGCGCTGCCTCGTCCCGTTCCTGGCCGTCATGGCCCTCGCCGGTGCCGGCCCGGCCCTGGCCGACGGCGATAACCCGCTGGCCGGAATGCCGTTCTACGTCGACCCGATCTCGAAGGCGATGCATGCCTCCAACGCCCAGCCGGAGAGCGCCGAACTGGCCCGGGTGGCCAACACCCCGCAGGCCTACTGGCTCGACCAGGCATTCGGGGTCGGATCCGTCGGTGCCACGGTGGCCCGCCACACCGGCGCGGCCGCCGCGGCCGGTGCCATGCCGGTGCTGGTGCTCTACGCCATCCCGCACCGTGACTGCGGCAGCTACGCCGCCGGCGGCTTCTCCTCCGGTGCGTCCTACCGCGCCTGGATCGACGGCATCGCCGACGGCATCGGTGGTTCGCCGGCCGCGATCGTCCTGGAACCGGACGCGCTGGCCATGGCCGACTGCCTCTCCGGAGCCCAGCGCCAGGAGCGCTTCGACCTGATCAGCTACGCCGTCGACACGCTGGGACGCAACCCGGCCACCGCCGTCTACGTCGATGCCGGGCACTCGCGCTGGGTCAGCGCCGGTGAAATGGCCAACCGGCTCAACCAGGCCGGCGTGGCACGCGCGCGGGGCTTCGCGCTCAACTCCACGAACTACTTCACCACCGAAGAGCAGATCGGCTACGGCGAAGAGATCTCCGGCATGACGGGCGGCAAGCACTACGTGATCGACACCTCCCGCAACGGGGCCGGTCCCGCCGAAGGCGATCCGTACGGCTGGTGCAACCCGAGTGGACGGGCCCTCGGTACGGCGCCGACCACCGACACCGCCGGCGCGCACGCCGACGCCTACCTGTGGGTCAAGCGGGTCGGGGAGTCCGACGGCAGTTGCGGCCACGGCGAACCGGCCGCCGGGCACTTCGTCAGCGAGTACGCCATCAACCTGGCCCGCAACGCCGGCTGACCGATCACGCCGTGAGCATCGGCTACGACGACGCGCTGCGGGACCGGATCCGGGCACACCTGGTGGCGCACGACCGCCGCGTCGTGACGGATCCGTCGAAGCGGCATGCGGCCGTCGCGGTGGTGCTCGTGGACTCCGAGATCGGCGAGGACCGGGTCGACCCCGCACCCGTGGACGACTGGATCGGCGGGCGGCCCATGCCGGAGGCGGGCCTCGACGGCCGCATGGTCGACGTCTCCGGGGGTGCTGCTTTCCTGTTGTGCCGCAGGGCCTCTCGCCTAAGTTCGCACGCCGCGCAGTGGGCGCTGCCGGGCGGTCGACTGGATCCCGGCGAGACCGCGGTCGACGCTGCGCTGCGGGAGTTGGACGAGGAGGTCGGCGTCCGGCTGCCCGACTCGGCGGTGCTGGGTCTCCTCGACGATTACCCCACCCGCTCGGGGTACGTCATCAGCCCGGTAGTGATCTGGGGCGGGGGGCGGCTCGATCCGCGGCCCGCGCCCGACGAGGTGGTGGCGGTCTATCGGGTCGGGCTGCACCAGTTGCAGCGTGACGATTCCCCGCGCTTCATCTCCATCCCGGAGAGTCCGCGTCCGGTGGTGCAGATCCCGTTGGGCAACGACCTCATCCACGCGCCGACGGGTGCGGTGCTGTTGCAACTGCGGTGGTTATGCCTGGAGGGCCGCGCAGACCCGGTCGATGAGCTGGAGCAACCCGTCTTCGCCTGGAAATAGCTGCGGGCGCGCGTAACCCGCCCTAGGCTGCGGTCCATGGTGATGGACCGCGCCGCGCTCGTCGCCGGCAGCATTCGGCTGGCCTCGGGAGTCTCATTCCTGGTCGATCCCCTTCGGGCGAACCGGATCTGGGGGGAGCCGGACGACCCGGGGCCTTCGGCGCGACTGCTGCTGCGGTCGATGGGTTACCGCGACGCCCTGATCGGGGGCCTGCTGCTGTACGCCGGGGTGCGTGGCCGAGACACCCGCGGCTGGTTTCTGGCCTCCGGTGGTGCTGATGCGGCCGACCTGCTGGGCGGGATGAGCGTGCACGCTGACCTCAAACGCGGCCAGCAGCTCATCGGCCTCGGCGGTGCGATAGTCGGCATCGGCGTCGGCCTCTGGGGTGCCGCGCGACGGCCGGGGCGATCGGGCGCGATACCGGCGGCGATCAGCTCGGCCGGTTGACGGTAGGGGAGTCCAGCAACCGTCAGCTCTTGGTCGCGATGTAGTAGTAGTTCGACGGGTCCTCGGCGATCTCGGTGAATTCGACATCGGCGAAGCCGGCATCGGCCAGCATCGACATGGCCAGCTGACGGCCCCACATGGTGCCCAGACCCGCGCCGTCCAACCCCAACGACACCGGCATGCAGTGCATCAAGGACACCGTGTACCGGTAGGTGTTCCTGGCGACACCGACATTGTCCGCCAAGTGACTCGACGCCTTGGCGTCCGCCATCAGCAGGATGCCGCCGGGACGCAGCGACCGATGGATGTTCTGCAGCACCCGCGCCGGCTGCGCTTGATCGTGGATGGCGTCGAACGCGGTGACGAGGTCATAGGCGCCGGACCGGTCGAACGTGCTCAGGTCATGGCGCTCGAACGTCGCATTCGTCAGGCCCCGTTGGCCGGCTTCCCGGCTCGCTCGCGCAATACCCTCGGCCGAGAAGTCGATGCCGGTGAAGCGGCTGTTGCCGAACTCGGCCGCCATGACGTTGACGGCGTGGCCGCTGCCGCAGCCGAAATCTGCGACGTCCGCGCCGGCGCGCAGGCGTTGGGGCAATCCGTCGACGAGCGGCAACACCACCTCGACAAGTGCGGCGTCGAACACTTCGCCGCTCCGTTCGGCCATCACGGTGTGAAAGCGGGGATATTCGCTGTACGCCAGCCCGCCGCCGTCACGGAAACAGGCCAACACCCGCTGCTCGACCTCGCCCAGCAGCGCGATGTACTGCGCGACGCGCGCCAGGTTGGCGGGACCGGCGGCACGGGTCAGCACCGCCGCGCGGTGCTCGGGCAGTCGATAGGTTGCCGTCGCAGCGTGGTAGTCGATGACGCCGGCAACGGTCACGCCGCCCAGCCATTCCCGGACGTAGCGTTCGTTGAGGCCGGCGGCATCGGCGATCTGGGCACTGGTCGCCGGTGCCGACAGCCCGGCCATGGCATCGAACAGGCCGCTTTGATGCCCGAGGCTCAGCAGCAACGCGAGGCTGGCAGCATCGAGCGCATCGGTGATCCGATCGGCGAAGGCGCCGGCGTCCTCGGTGGATTCCGCCGGTTGGTGCCCGGCCGCTGGTGTCGTCACCGTGCTCCTCGAATTCACTGCGGCCGCAGACCGCAGGTCGTCATAGCCGCGTCCCACGGTAACGAACGGGGCCGCGTCGGCGGATTACAGTGGCGATGTCGGTGGAAGGAGAACCGGCTGCTGCAGCACGGCGATGTCAGGATCGTGGAGATCATCGACCCTATGGGCCGCGGGCTGAGGTGACCGATGACCGACGAAGAAGGCCCCCTTCGAAAAAGAAACGCAACGGGGGCCCTCTTGCTCAGCGGTGCGATTACTTCGGTGGCATCCGGATGCCACCGTCCACCCGGACGACCTCGGCGTTCATGTAGGAGTTGGTGAGCAGCTCGATCACCATCGACGCCAGCTCCTCGGGTTTGCCGAGCCGGTGCGGGAACAGCACCGACTCGCCGAGCTTGGCCTTGAATGCCTCCGAGGCTTCGCCCTCCCCGTAGATCGGGGTGTCGATCAGGCCGGGCGCGACGGTGTTGACGCGGATCCCGACGGCCGACAGGTCGCGAGCGACCGGGAGAGTCATCCCGACCACGCCGCCCTTGGAGGACGAGTAGGCGGCCTGCCCGATCTGACCGTCGAAGGCCGCGACGCTAGTCATGTTGACGATCGCGCCCCGCTCGCCGGTGTCGGTGAGCTCGTTGCGGCTCATCGCGGTCGCCGCGATCCGGATACAGTCGAAGGTGCCGATCAAGTTGATCGCCAGTACCTTCCGGTAGGCGTCCAGGCTGTGCGCCGACTCGAACTCGCCGTCCTTGCCGATGGTGCGCTGGGCCCAGCCGATGCCGGCGGAGTTCACCAGCGCCCGCAGCGGGCCGAGGTCGGCGGCGGTGTTGACCGCATCGATGATCTGGTCGGTGTTGGTCACGTCGACGGACACGAACACGCCGCCGATCTCGTGGGCGAGCGCCTCCCCCTTGTCGGCCTGCAGGTCGGCGACGACGACCCGGGCACCCTTGTCGGCCAACTGGCGGGCCGTAGCCGCGCCGATTCCTGATGCGCCACCGGTGACGATCGCGCTTGCTCCAGTTATATCCACGCTGGACACTTTACGCGGACGATAGTCCTCCGATGTTTCGGGCACGGCGAAATAGAAAAAATTATCATCACGTCCCAATAACGCAAGTTATGTCAGTTGGCTGGCTTTCTGCGGTTCCCCTGACTAAAACTGTTGCGCGTGATGTAATTTCGGTTGCAGTTCCGCATCGTGTTGGTGACATGTTCGAGCGCTTTCAGGGAGTTTCCATGGCTGATATCACGGCGATGTCGGGCTTGCGGGGCACAGGGTCATCTCGTCACCTGCGTGCGGTCCTCGCCGCCATAAGCGTTTTCGTCGTGCTCGGCGTTGTGGTCGGCGTCAGCGGTGCGACGTCGCCGTCGTCGGCGGCGTCAGCGGCGGTTGCCGTGTCACCCCAGGTCCAGCTCGCCGCCTCCGATGATGTCGCCGCGGCAGCCGGCGGAGGAACTGCATTCGTCATGGGCGGCAGCGGTATTCCGTTGCCGTCGGAGGGATACGTCAACGCCGCCGACATCATGTACCTGCGGCCGCACGGCTTCACCGGGACCGCGGAGTCACTGTTCACCCCCCAGCTCTACTTCCCGGGCAATGTCTCGGAAGTCCAAGGGGCGCAGATCCTCGCCGCAGCGATCAACGAGCAAATCGCCACCGGCCAAGCCGGCCCCGACAACCCGGTGTACGTGTTCGGCTACTCGCAGAGCTCGGCGATGTCGTCGATGACGATGGAGCAGCTCTACCACCAGGGTGTGCCGGCCGAGGACGTCCACTTCGTGCTGGTCGGAAACGCCGCCAACCCCAACGGCGGTATTGTCGAAATGCTCAACTTCTGGGGCGGGAACCTCAGCTTTTGGAACGGAATGACCCTTGGTCATCCGACTCCGGACTACTTCACCACCGACGTCTACACGATGGAATACGACGGCTACGCCGATTTTCCCCGGTACCCGCTGAACCTGCTGTCAACGCTCAATGCCATCGCCGGCATGTTCGTGACCCATATCGGATATTTCGGGCTGAGCGAAGACGACATCGCAAACGCGATCACGTTGGAAACCACCGACCCCGACAGCCTGACCAACTACTACATGATCCCTTCCGAGACGCTGCCGCTCCTGGATCTGTTGCGGCTGAACCCGGTCTGGGGCAGCCCGCTGGCGGCCCTGTTGGAGCCCAGCATGCGTGTCCTGGTGAACCTGGGTTACGGCAGTCTCACCGAAGGCTGGAATCAGGGGCCGGCCAACGTGCCGACCACCATCAGCTGGGACCTGCTGCCGAGCAACATCAGCTGGACGGACATCAACGCCGCACTGGCCAACGCCTGGACCGAGGGAGTTCAGGACGCGATCAAGGAACTGCAGGACCCGAAGACCTACTTCCTGGGCGGATTCATGGCGGAGGAGCCCTTCTCGACGGTGTGGAACGCCGCGCAGCGCGTCTACTTCGACATCCAGGACCCCACGTCGCTGTTCGGCGGTTCGGCGATGGCCACCGATCCGGCGGGCACGTCGGACTTCACCGACTTCCTCGGTTCGCTGGTGGACGGCAATCCCGACCTGTCCTGGATCGCCGACCTCTTCGGGCTGGACATGATCGGCCCCGCCTGAGGTCGATCCGGCCCGTTACCACGCATTCGTCACCACGGATTTGTCGCAGAAAGGTCTTGGGAAAATGAACCGTCGTCATCGCCGCGGAATCGGCAAGCGTGGGGTCACCGCAACCGGTCGGTGGTGTCGGGCGGTGGGTGGCGCCGCAGCGGCCCTCGCCGTTGCGTTGACACCGGTGGCGACCGCGCCCTCGGCGCAGGCGGATTTCGACCTCCTGGACCCCAGCAGCTGGTTCGACCCGTCGGTGTTCGATCCGGTCGACGTGGGCATGGCCAGCGCCGATCCGATCGACATCGGGCCGGCCGACTTCGACATATTCTCGCCGGGCGACTGGTCCGAGCTCTACCACGACAGCTTCTACCTGCCGCTGCACAGTGCGATTCAGGTCTGGATGCACGACGCGGGCAACCAACTCACCATCGATCTGATCAACACCCCGTGGGTCCTGATGTTCGGCCGGGACCTGATCGGTGACGGGATCGATGGGTTCACCGGCACCAACACCTCGCTGTTCGGCTGGCTCGGACTGGGCGACCTCGGCGACGGCGGATTCCTGTTCGGTGACGGCGGCACCGGTGTGGCGGGGGTGGCCGGGATCAACGACGGTATGGGCGGTGTCGGTGGCGACGCCGGAATGTTCGGTAACGGCGGCGCGGGCGGCCAGGGTGCGGCCGCCTTCCTCGGCGTCAACGGCACTGTCATCGAGGCCGGCGACGGTGGTCAGGGCGGCTCCGGTGGCTGGTGGCTCGGCGACGGCGGCGTCGGCGGCCGGGGCGGCACCGGCTTCTACGACACCTTCGACGGCAACAAGCTGGTGACGCACGACGGTGGCAACGGCGGTGAGGGCGGTGACGCGCTGGCCGCCTGGGGCTTCGGCGGGGCCGGCGGTGTCGGCGGGTCCGGTTGGGCCGGGGTCAACAACACCGTGATAACGGCGTTGAACGGCGGCAACGGCGGTAACGGCGGAGTCGGTGGGAGCGCCGGGTGGTTCCTGGGCAACAGCGGCGACGGCGGTTCCGGCGGTTCGGGCGGCACCGGTGCGGCAGGTGCCACCGGGACCGCGTCCCAGCCCAACGGCGGCCACGGTGGCGACGGCGGTGAGGGCGGGCAGGCCGGGCGGGCGGGTGTCAGCAACGCCTGGATCGGTGTGGCCGGCCAGTCCGGGGACGACGGCGACGGTGGCGCAGGCGGCGCGGGCGGTGCCGGCCTGAACAATCCGATGGGCATCGGGGGCCTCGGCGGCAACGGTGGCTCGGGCGGGGCCGGTGGCGTCGGCTCGACCGGCGGGAACGGTGGCGCCGGCGGAGTCGGCGGGGCCGGCGGCAGCGGGCGGATCGGCGCCGATGGTGGAAACGGTGGAAACGGTGGGGCAGCGGCCGACCAGGTGGACAGCTCCGGTGGGCGGGGTGGTGCCGGCGGGGCCGGCGGCAACGGTTCGATCGGTGGCGGCGGTGACGGCGGCCACGGCGGCAACGGCGGCTCCACCGGCGGCGCGCCCGGCGCCCCGGGCCTCCCCGGTGAGCGCAACGACGGCGGGACCGGCGGCGCCGGCGGTGCCGGCGGGGCGCCCGGCACGCTGAACTAGTCGGGTCGACGCGGATGGTCTCGGTGGCCGGCCAACATGGTGTGCACGTTGTCGGCGAACGCGGCGGTGCTGAAACAGACCGGTTCGGCGAACTCCTCGAGCGCTATCGCCTCGTGCCAGCTGGCATCGGCCGCCGCGCGCAGCAGCGGCTTGGCCATCGCTGTGGCGTGTGCGGGCATCGCCGCCACCCGTGAGCACCAGTCGTCGGCCACGGTCAGCAGCTGATCGTGAGCGACGACCTCGTGCACCAAACCCAACCGTTGCGCGGTGTGCGCGTCAATGGGCTCGCCCCGCAGGTAATAGGCCAACGCGCCCTGGTAGCCGAGCCGGCGCGTCAGCGCCCAACTGGTCCCCACCTCCGGCAGCAACCCAAGTCGACCGAAAGCGGGCACGATCACCGCTCGGTCGCCGGCGATGACCAGATCGCAGGTCAGCGCCCACGCCAGGCCGACACCCGCGGCGGCGCCGTTGAGCGCGGCGATGAAGATCGTGTCCGAGGTGGCGATGAGCCGGGCGACACCACCGAATTCGCGGCGAATCCAGCGCCATACGTCGGCGACTCCCTCCGGGGCCGGATCAGCTCGCCGTTCGGTGATGGCGGACATCATCTTCAGGTCGCCGCCGGCGCTGAAGCCGGGATCCGCTCCTGTCACCACCACGGCGCGTACCTGTGAGTCGTCGTCGAGTGTGGTCAGTGCGCGCCGCAACTGTCGCACCAGCGGCGCGGACAGCACGTTGAGCCGGTCGGGCTCGTGCAGCGTGACCACCGCCCGGTCGCCGCGGTGTTCGACGCGGACCCGTTCGGGTGCGTCCGGATCATCTCCTTCAGCAACCAAGCGTTGGTACAGCGATTCGGTCATCCCTCCTCCTCATGCTCAGTGCCGCTGGCGCGCAACGCTGCCCACGCCGCATCGGCGAAGGTCTTGATGGCACCCCGCGGCAGCTTCGCGGCTCCGCCGGCGAGCCAGTACCGGCTGAACTCCTGCGCGGGCCCGAACCACAATGCGGCCGTGATCGGTGTCTGGATGGGCCGTAGTGCGCCGTAGCCCTGATGTGGGCGCCACCAATCGTGAACAGCGGTGATGAACAGCGCATTGGACTGCCGCAGCGACGGGCTGTCGAGTCGATCGCCCAACAACAGCGCGGCTTCGCCGCGATGCGCCGCCACCCATCGCAGGTGGTGGTCGACGCCCCCGCGAATGCCGCCCTCGGCGGTCGCGTGCCCGCGCAGCATGGTGACGAAACCGTCCTGGTACTCGGCCATCACCTGGGCGTACACCGCAGCCGCCAGCGCGGGCTTATCGGCGAAGTGGTGATACAGCGCGCCGACGCTGACGCCGGCCTCCCGCCGGATTTCCTCCAGCGTGGCGGCCAGTGTCCCGGTTGCGGCGAACCGCCGCCGCGCCGCCGCCAGCAGCTTGCCCCGCGCATCCGACGCTGTCACGAGAAACACTCTAGTCAAACCGAGGAATACTCGGTAGCTCTCGGCGGGCCGTCGTTTCTGGTCTCCGGCGCACGCCGCTGGGTACGCTCCGAGAACCATGTCCGCACCCTGGTTGGCCACCGTGATGAAGTCGGCGGCCTCGGCGTGAGCACGGCAGTCGTGGTGGGCGGCGGGCCCAACGGACTGGCCGCCGCCGTCACCCTGGCGCAGCACGGCGTAGCGGTCACCGTCCTCGAAGCCGCCGATGAGATCGGCGGCGGTACCCGCAGCGGCGACGCGATCCTGCCGGGCCTGCTGCACGACCATTGTTCGGCGATCCACCCGATGGCGGTCGGATCGCCGTTTCTGACCGGCCTGGACGCGGCCCGATACGGCTTGGAGTGGCGCTGGCCGCAGATCGATTGCGCGCACCCGCTCGACGACGGCAGCGCCGGAGTGCTGTACCGCTCGGTCGAGCAGACCGCAGCCGGCCTGGGCAGCGACGGCGGCCGCTGGCGAACGCTGTTCGCCCGCCCGGTCGCCCGGTTCGATGCGCTCAACGACGACATCATGGGGCCGCTGTTACGGCTGCCGCACCATCCCCTGACGCTGGCCCGGTTCGGCGCACCCACCGTGCTGCCCGCCTCGGCATTGGCGCACTGGTTTCGCACACCGCAGGCGCGGGCGTTGTTCATCGGCGTTGCCGCCCATGCCTTCCGGCCGCTGCACTACCCGATGACCTCGGCCATCGGACTGGGGATTCTCACCGCCGGACACCGGCATGGTTGGGCGATTGCCGCCGGTGGATCCCAGGCCATCGCCGACGCCATGGTGGCGGCCCTGACCGATCTGGGCGGCACCGTCGAGACCGGGGTTGCGGTCGAGTCGGCATCGCAACTGCCGCCCGCTGATGTGACGCTGTTCGATCTGGCCCCCGAGGCGGTGGCACGCATCCTCGGCGACCGGTTGCCCCGCCGGGTGGCGCGGGCCTACCGGCGGTTCCGGCGGGGTCCCGGTGCCTTCAAGGTCGATTTCGCCGTCGAGGGCGGGGTGCCGTGGACCAACGCCGATGCCCGGCTGGCCGGCACCGTGCACGTGGCCGGCACGCACCGCGAGCTGGCCGCCACCGAACGCGACGTCCACGCCGGGCGGATGCCCGAGCGGCCGTTCGTCCTGGTGGGTCAGCAGTATCTGGCCGACCCGCAACGGTCCGTCGGCAACGTGCACCCGGTGTGGAGCTATGCCCATGTGCCCAACGGCTACACCGGCGACGCCACCGCCGCGATCATCGCCCAGATCGAGCGGTTCGCACCGGGGTTTCGCGATCGTGTCGTCGGCCATACCGTGCGCAACACCACCGACCTTGCGCTGCACAACGCCAACTTCGTCGGCGGCGACATCATGACCGGCGCAAAAGACCTCCGCCAGTTGACGTTCGGTCCGCGCGTCACGCTCTCGCCCTACCACACCGGAATCCGCGGGACCTACATCTGCTCGGCGGCCACCCCGCCGGGGCCGGGGGCGCACGGCATGTGCGGAGCCAATGCCGCGCGCCTGGCGCTGCGTCACCTGGAGTTGGCGCGGTAGCAGCCCTCGCCGGTATTGACACCGAGCCGCGGCTAGGCTGGCGACGTGTTCGAATCGCTCTCCGACCGGTTGACCGGGGCGCTGCAAGGGCTGCGCAGCAAGGGCCGTCTCACCGACGCCGACATCGACGCCACCGCGCGTGAGATCCGGCTGGCGCTGCTGGAGGCCGACGTATCGCTGCCGGTGGTGCGGGAGTTCATCGGCCGGATCAAGGACCGCGCCAAGGGCGCCGAGGTCTCCGGTGCGCTCAACCCCGCCCAGCAGGTCGTCAAGATCGTCAACGAGGAGCTCATCGGCATCCTCGGCGGGCAGACCCGCACGCTCACGTTCGCCAAGACCCCGCCGACGGTCATCATGCTGGCCGGCTTGCAGGGCGCCGGCAAGACCACGCTGGCCGGCAAGCTGGCCAGCTGGCTGCGGGCTCAAGGCCACACGCCGTTGCTGGTGGCCTGCGACCTGCAACGTCCCGGGGCGGTCAGCCAGTTGCAGGTCGTCGGCGAACGGGCCGGTGTCGCGGTGTTCGCGCCCCATCCGGGGACCTCGGCCGCCGGTGACGCGGGCGCCGGACCGGGGAACCCGGTCGCCGTCGCCGCCGCCGGTCTGGCCGAAGCCAAGGCCAAGCACTTCGACGTCGTCGTCGTCGACACCGCCGGCCGGCTGGGCATCGACGAGGAGATGATGGCCCAGGCCGCTGCCATCCGTGCCGCCGTGCAGCCCGACGAAGTGCTCTTCGTGCTGGACGCGATGATCGGCCAGGACGCGGTGACCACCGCGGACGCCTTCCGTGAAGGGGTGGGTTTCACCGGTGTCGTGCTGACCAAGCTCGACGGCGACGCGCGCGGCGGTGCGGCGCTGTCGGTGCGGGAAGTCACCGGTGTCCCGATCCTGTTCGCCTCCACCGGCGAGAAGCTGGAGGACTTCGACGTCTTCCACCCGGACCGGATGGCCAGCCGCATCCTGGGCATGGGCGACGTGCTGAGCCTGATCGAGCAGGCCGAGCAGGTCTTCGACGCGCAGAAGGCGGAGGAGGCCGCCGCCAAGATCGGCAGCGGTGAGCTCACCCTGGAGGACTTCCTCGAGCAGATGCTGGCCATCCGCAAGATGGGCCCGATCGGCAACCTGCTGGGCATGCTGCCCGGCGCCGGCCAGATGAAGGACGCGCTGGCCGCCGTCGACGACAGCCAGCTGGACCGGCTGCAGGCCATCATCCGCGGCATGACCCCGGCCGAGCGCGCCGACCCCAAGATCATCAACGCCTCGCGGCGGCTGCGCATCGCCAACGGCTCCGGTGTGAGCGTCTCGGAGGTCAACCAGCTCGTTGACCGGTTCTTCGAGGCCCGCAAGATGATGTCGTCGATGATGGGCGGCATGGGCCTGCCCGGGATGGGCCGCAAGAGCGCCACCCGTAAAGCGAAGGGCAAAGGCAAGAAGGGCAAGAAGCGGGGTCCGACGCCGCCGAAGGTGCGCGGGCCGTTCGGGCCGGGTATGCCGGCCGGGTTCCCAGACCTGTCGCAAATGCCCGAGGGGCTCAACGAGTTACCGCCGGGGCTGGCCGATTTCGACCTGTCCAAGCTGAACTTCCCGGGGCAGAAGTAATTGGTCCTCCACGTTCGCGGCCGCGGGCTGCCCGATGAACAACCGGTCGAGTACTGGATCGTCGATGGCCGCCTCAGCGTCGAGCCGGTCGACGGCGCCGAAACCGTCTTCGGCTCGTCCGGTTTCCAGGGCTGGATCATCCCCGGCCTGGTCGACGCGCACTGCCACCTGGGCATCGGCACGAGCGGGCCGGTCGGAATCGACGAGGCGGTCGGCTACGCCGAGACCGAACGCCGCGCCGGAGTGCTGCTGCTGCGTGATCCCGGGGTTCCGATCGACACCCGTAGCCTCGACGACCGCGACGACCTGCCGCGCATCATCCGTGCCGGCCGGCACCTGGCGAAATCCAAGCGCTACATCCCCGGCCTGGCAATCGATGTGGACGACGAGGCCGGGCTGCCCGAGGCGGTGGCCGAGCAGGCCCGCGCCGGCGATGGCTGGGTGAAACTGGTCGGGGACTGGATCGACCGGTCGGTGGGGGATCTGGCGCCGCTGTGGTCCGACGATGTGCTCGTCGAGGCGATCGCGGCCGCGCACGCGAACGGCGCCCGGGTCACTGCCCACGTGTTCGGTGAGGACGCCCTGCCCGGTCTCATCAACGCCGGCATCGACTGCATCGAGCACGGCACCGGCATCACCGCTGACATCATCACCTTGATGCTGGCCCACGGCACCGCCTTGGTGCCGACGCTGATCAACGTCGACAATTTCCCCGGCATCGCCGATTCGGCGGCCAAGTACCCGAAATATGCGGCGCACATGCGCGCGCTGCATGCCTCCTCCCGCGAGCGGCTCGGTGCCGCCCGGGAAGCGGGAATCCCGATCTACGCCGGCAGCGATGCCGGCGGCATGGTCGCCCACGGCCGCATCAGCGACGAGGTGAACGCCCTGACCGGGATCGGGTTGAGCCCCACCGAGGCGCTGGGGTCGGCCTGCTGGGACGCCCGGCGCTGGCTGGGTGCGCCGCTGCTGGAGCATGGCGCCCCGGCCGACCTGCTGTGCTTCGCCGCCGACCCGCGCACCGGTCCGGAGGTGCTGGGACAGCCCGATCTGGTGATGCTGCGCGGCCGGGTGTACTGACCGCGCCGGGATACCTGCGCCGAACGTGCACTGGCTGCGAATTCCGTCGAGATTTTTCGCACTGATTACACGTTCGACCGCGGCGGCGGGGTGAACGAGAGCTACAGGCTCCCGACGCCCGACATCGGGCCCTGCGCGAAGCCCCAATCCAGCAGCGCGGCGGCCTGATCCCAGTAGGTCGGGCCGCCCTCGCGGATCAGCCCGTACATCATCGCCACCACCAGCCGTCGGCCGTCGCGGGCGGCCGCGCCGACGTAGGTCTTGCGGGCCGCGTCGGTGAATCCGGTCTTGCCGCCGAATGCCCCGGGATAGCGGGTCAGCAACTCGTTCATGTTGACGATCGGGCGCTCGCCGGACTCGGTGGGGAACATCGCCGCGTGCTGCGCGGTGATCTCGGCGAACACCGGGTTGGCCATCGCCGCCCGGAAGATGGCCGCCAGGTCGTGCGGCGTGCTCGCGCCGGAACCGCCGGGGCCGTCCAGCCCGGACGGCGTGCTGGCGTGGGTGGCGGTGGCTCCGACCGCGGCGGCCTTGGCGTTCATTTTCGCCACCGCCGCTTCCGGCCCGCCGAGCATGTCCGCCAGTGCATTGGCGGCGTCATTGCCCGATACCAGCAGCAGGCCGTCGAGCAACTGGCGTGTGGTGTAGCTGCGGCCGGGTTTGATCCCGGCGCAGTTGCACTCCACCGCGGTGTCGGCCGGGCTGGCCATCACGGTGTCGTCGAGGTTCAGCTCGTCGAGGGCCACCAGCGCGAGCAGCACCTTGATCGTGCTGGCCGGCGGGGTGACGGCGTAGCCGTTCTGCTCGGCGAGCACCTGACCGGAATCCAGGTCGGCGATCAGCCAGTTCGGCGCCGGCCCCGCCGGAATCGGTGCGGAGCCCAGCGGCTGGGCGATATCGGCGGAGGCGGGCGCCGCGGTGGTGGCGAGTACGGCCAGCACAGCCGCGATTGCGGCCAGTATTTTCCGCATGGCCGGTTACCTTACCGCCCGCCATCGCAGCAGTGTTGAATCGAGGAATGCTGAGCCAGGCCGAAATGTCGGACCGGTGGCAGATCCAGCAGCTGCTGGTCGACTACTCCACCGCCATCGACACCCGCAGCTTCGATGACCTCGACGCGGTGTTCACCGCCGACGCCTACATCGACTACCGCGCGATGGGCGGGATCGACGGGAACTACCCGCAGGTCAAGGCGTGGCTGGCGGAGGTGTTGCCGAATTTCGCCGGTTACGCCCACATGTTGGGGCTGCCGTCGATCCGGGTCGACGGCGACACGGCCACCGCGCGCACCTTCTGCTTCAACCCGATGGTCTTCGGCGGCGAAACACCGGCCACCATGCTGCTGGGGCTGTGGTACGACGACGAGTTCGTCCGCAGCCCCGAGGGTTGGCGGATGACCCGCCGGGTCGAGACCAAGTGCTTCGAGAAGCTGCCCTGAGCCGATTTCTGCTGACCGGGCCCGTTCTGGCACAATGGGCGGCTGTCCGCCGCGCGGCTGTGCCCCGAGAGGGGCGTGCGGTCACGCGGCGCACACGCGAGGCAAAACCGGATGAGGGCAAGTCCGCCCCCGTCGCTGAATTGCAGCGTGCTACCAAGGAGTTAACTCATGGCTGTCAAGATCAAGCTCACCCGGCTCGGCAAGATCCGCAATCCGCAGTACCGCATCTCGGTCGCCGACGCGCGCACCCGCCGGGACGGCCGTTCCATCGAGGTCATCGGCCGTTACCACCCCAAGGAAGAGCCGAGCCTGATCGAGATCGACTCGGAGCGTGCCCAGTACTGGCTGTCGGTCGGCGCTCAGCCCACCGAGCCGGTGCTCAAGCTGCTGAAGATCACCGGTGACTGGCAGAAGTTCAAGGGGCTGCCCGGCGCCGAGGGCAAGCTGAAGGTCAAGCCGGCCAAGCCGTCCAAGCTGGAGCTGTTCAACGCCGCGCTGGCCGAGGCCGAGGGCGGCCCGACCACCGAGGCGACGACCGCCAAGAAGAAGAAGGCTCCCAAGGCGGCAGAGGGCAAGAAGGCCAAGGATGACGCCGGCGAGGCCAAGGACGACGCCAAGGCCGAGACCCCAGCGGAGGACACCACTGCTGAGGCCGCCGCTGCCGAGGCCGCCGAGCCGGCCACCGAGAGCTGAGCGCGACGATGAGTGCAGTGGTGGCTGATGCCGTCGAGCACTTGGTGCGCGGCATCGTCGACAACCCCGACGACGTCCGGGTGGACATGGTGACCAACCGGCGCGGCCGAACCGTCGAGGTTCACGTTCACCCCGACGACCTGGGCAAGGTGATCGGTCGCGGCGGTCGCACCGCCACTGCGTTGCGCACCCTCGTCGCCGGTATCGGTGGACGCGGCATCCGCGTGGACGTGGTCGACACCGACCGATAGCCGACCGGCTCATGGAGCTGACGGTCGGCCGCGTCGTCAAGGCCCACGGCATCACCGGCGAGGTCGTGGTCGATGTCCGTACCGACGACCCGGACGAGCGATTCACTCCCGGCGCTGTGCTGTGCGCCAAGAAGCGTGGTGAGCAGCCGCGCGATGTGGTGATCGACGCGGTGCGCCCGCACGGCTCGCGGCTGCTGGTGCGGCTGGCCGGGGTGTCGGACCGCGATGCGGCCGACGCGCTGCGGGGCAGCCTGCTGGTGATCGACTCGGCGGATCTGCCGCCGATCGATGAGGACGACACCTATTACGACCACCAGCTTGAGGGTCTGCGGGTACGTACCGAGGCGGGGGAGGAGATCGGCACGGTGAGCGAGGTGCTGCACACCGGGGCCGGCGAGCTGCTGGCGGTCCGCCGCCCCGATGGCGCAGAGCTGTTGGTGCCGTTCGTCTCGGCGATCGTCACCTCGGTGTCGCTGACCGAGCAGCTGGTGTACATCGATCCGCCCGACGGGCTGTTGGAGCTGTCGTCGTGAGGGTCGACGTCGTCACGATCTTCCCGGCTTATCTGGACCCGATCCGGCAATCGTTGCCGGGCAAGGCGATCGAGTCCGGAATGGTCGAGTTGGCCGTTCACGATCTGCGGCGCTGGACCCACGATGTGCACCGCTCGGTCGACGACACGCCGTATGGCGGCGGGCCGGGGATGGTGATGAAGGCCCCGGTCTGGGGAGATGCGCTCGACGAGATCTGTTCGGAGCAAACGGTTCTCGTAATACCGACGCCGGCCGGGACACTGTTCGACCAGGCCACCGCGCAGCGGTGGAGCCGGGAACAGCATCTGGTGTTCGCCTGCGGGCGCTACGAGGGCATCGACCAGCGGGTCGTCGACGACGCCGCTCGTCGGATGCGGGTCGAAGAGGTCTCGATCGGCGACTACGTGCTGGCCGGCGGCGAGTCGGCGGTGCTGGTGATGCTCGAGGCGGTGCTTCGGCTGATGCCTGGCGTATTGGGGAATCCTGCTTCGCAGCACGATGATTCGCATTCGCCGGATCGCGATGGACTCCTGGAGGGGCCCAGCTACACCCGGCCGCCGGAATGGCGTGGCCTGCAGGTGCCCGAGGTGCTGCTCTCGGGCGATCACGCGCGGATCGAGGCCTGGCGCCGTGAGGCCGCGCTACAGCGCACCAGGGAACGCCGGCCCGACCTGCTCGACTAGATCCGGCCGCCGGGGAAGATGGTCTTGATGGCCTGAGTGATGGTGTCCCGCGCCGTGGCATCGTCGCTGGGCTGCAGCGACTCGATCACCACCACGTAGCGCCGGTCCGCACCGACCACGCCGGTTGACAGGTGCATCCAGTTATTGCCGATGCAGCACATCCAGCCCTGTTTGACCGCCACCGGTTCGTTGTACAGGCCCTCGGGGATCCCGAACCGCTGCGGATAGCCGTCGATGCCGGTCGGGGTGGACTGTGCCAGCTCACTGATGATCATGTTGGCCCGGTCGGCGGGCAGGCCGCCAGAGCCGTTGAGCAGCATGTCGTAGTAGCGGGCCAGGTCCGGTGCGGTGCTGATGGTGTTCCACCAGGCGCCGTTGGACGGCGGTCCGGTTCCGGCCAGGCCGTAGCGGCCGGCCACCCGGGTGATGATCGCGTTGCCGCCGCGCCCGTTCCAGAACGTCTCGGCGGCGCCGTCGTCGGATGACCGCAGCATGATGTCCAGGGCCGCCTGGTCGTCCGCCGACAACGCGCCGTCGGCGTCGTGGAGCAGATCGTCGGCGATGAACAGCTTGGCCACCGACGCGGTGGCGATGGAGTGGGTGTTGCCGTTGGTGACCAATTGATGTGAGATCCGGTCCAGCACGGCCACCGAGATGTTGGCACCGGCCTTGGCCGCTTCCTCCGTCGCATCCTGCATGCGGGCCGCCAGGCCGTCGACCACGGCGACCGGCGGGATCGCGGGCGCTCGGGGTGCTTCGATCGCGGTGGCCACCGGTGCCACCTCAGGCGCCCGGGACTGCGGGGGGCGTGTCGCGGCGGCACCGTAGACCTTCTCGTCGCAGCCGAATACCACCGTTGAGATCACCATGACGACAGTCAGCAGAAGCATCGATGGCCGCACGGCGGGTAGGCCTCCTCAACAGGCATCAGTCGGGTAATCGACATCTCCGGGCTCGCCACACTGCAGCCATCGGCCCGCCGGATAGATTACCGCGTGCGCAACGGGATCGTGCAGTCCGCCTCTCACCAGACTTATCACGCCTCCGATGGCCCGCGCGGTAACTACCAGCGGCGATTTGCGCGATTTCGCTGGTTGCGCCGCGTCTGGCACAATTGAGCAGTTGTCGCCCGGCAGTTGATACTGCAGTGGGGCCCGGCGTCCCGGTCACCGCACGATGCGACAACAGGCCCGAACCCATCGGCTCGGCTACCGTCTGCACGCGCACCGTGCGCGCAGCCGGTCGGCAGCCGCGACCCGCGAGGAAGTGTTTCCGCAATGAACACGCTGGACATCGTCGACAAGGCGTCGCTGCGCGACGACATCCCGGCCTTCGGCCCCGGCGACACGGTCAACGTGCATGTGAAGGTGATCGAGGGCACCAAGGAGCGCATCCAGGTGTTCAAGGGCGTGGTGCTGCGGCGGCAGGGTGGCGGCGTCCGCGAGACGTTCACCGTCCGCAAGGAGAGCTACGGCGTCGGCGTCGAGCGCACCTTCCCGGTGCACTCGCCCAACGTCGACCACATCGACGTCGTGGTCCGCGGCGACGTTCGGCGGGCCAAGCTGTACTACCTGCGTGAACTGCGCGGCAAGAAGGCCAAGATCAAGGAGAAGCGCTGACCCGCGGGTGCGTGCCGGTGCCTCCGGTCGGGCTACCGCCCGCGGTCGGTCTCCGGCACCGCTGACGCGGTCACTACCCTGATCTCGTGACCGAAACCGCGGGCTCGTCACCCGAGAACACTCCTGAGGCCGACCAGCCCGAGGCCGACCACGTCGAGGCCGACGCGGCAGCGGCAGCGGCACCCGACGATCGCAAGCGCACCACGCTGCGCGAATCCGCCCTCCTGGTGGCGACCGCGCTGGTGTTGTACTACCTCGTGCTGACGTTCGTGGCGCGTCCCTACCTCATCCCGTCGGAGTCGATGGAGCCGACGCTGCACGGCTGCCACGGCTGCGTCGGCGATCGGATCATGGTCGACAAGGTCACCTACCGGTTCAGCGCGCCGCGCCCGGGCGACGTCGTCGTCTTCAAGGGCCCGCCGTCGTGGAATGTGGGATACAAGTCGATCCGATCGGACAACACCGCGATCCGCTGGGTGCAGAACGCGCTGTCCTTCATCGGATTCGTCCCGCCGGACGAGAACGATCTGGTCAAGCGGGTCATCGCGGTGGGTGGTCAGACGGTGCAGTGCCGCAACGACACCGGCCTGACCGTCGACGGCAAAGCGCTCGACGAGCCCTACCTGAATCCGGCCACCCTCATGGTCGACCCGATGGTCTACCCCTGCCTCGGCAATGAGTTCGGTCCGGTGACCGTGCCGGACGGCCGACTGTGGGTGATGGGCGACAACCGCACCCACTCGTCGGACTCGCGGTCGCACTGCGACACCGTGGCGGTCCAGCCCGATCTGCGGCGCCGGGTGCTGTGCACCGGCGAGGACCTCGACGCGGGCACCGTGCCGGTGAGCAACGTGATCGGCAAGACCCGGTTCATCGCCTGGCCGCCGTCGCGGTGGGGGCCGGTGAAAGCGATCAACCCGCAGCAGGGCCCATAGCGATGGCCCCGGCCTGGCCGCCACGCACAGTGATCCGCCGCTCACCGGGATTGCGCACCCTGGAGTCGGCGCTGTACCGCAGTGGCCTGGGGCCGGTGGCCGGCGTCGACGAAGTGGGCCGCGGTGCCTGCGCCGGACCACTGGTGGTGGCCGCCTGTGTGCTCGGGCCGGGCCGGCCCGCCGCGCTGGCGGCGCTCGACGATTCCAAGAGGCTCACCGCCAACGCCCGCGAGCAGTTGTTCCCGCTGATCCGCCGGCATGCACTGGCCTACCACGTGGTGTTCATCCCGCCGGCCGACGTGGACGCGCGCGGCGTGCACGTGGCCAATATCGAGGGCATGCGGCGCGCGGTGGCCGGCCTGGCCCTGCGGCCCGGTTACGTGCTCTGCGACGGGTTCCGGGTGCCGGGGCTGCCGATGCCGTCGCTGCCGGTGATCGGCGGTGACGGCGCGGCCGCCTGCATCGCCGCGGCGAGCGTGCTGGCAAAGGTCAGCCGAGACCGGTACATGGCGACACTGGACGATCCCGGCTACGGCTTCGCCGACCACAAGGGGTACTCCACCGCTGCGCACACTGCGGCACTGGCGGCGCTGGGGCCCTGCGGCCACCACCGTTACTCGTTCAGCAACGTGCGCAACGTGGCGGCGCCGGCCGCCGTCGCGACAGGGACAATGGGGGACGAACCGAGCAGAAGGACGACTGAGCAGATGAGTGCCCGATGAGTGCGGAAGATCTCGAGAAGTACGAAACCGAGATGGAACTCTCGCTGTACCGCGAATACAAGGACATCGTGGGCCAGTTCAGTTACGTCGTGGAGACCGAGCGGCGGTTCTACCTGGCCAACAGCGTCGAGATGGTGCCGCGCAACGCCGACGGCGAGGTGTATTTCGAGCTGCGGCTGGCCGACGCCTGGGTGTGGGACATGTACCGGCCGGCGCGGTTCGTCAAGCAGGTACGCGTGGTCACCTTCAAAGACGTCAACATCGAAGAGGTTGAGAAACCCGAGCTGCGGCTGCCCGAATAACATCGCAGCGTCACCGATGTGTTGGGTCTAGGCTGACGTCATGACCGCTGTCGATCGTGCCGTCTCCCGCCGGGAGATCACCGATGCCCTGCTCAAAGCCATGGAACGGCGCCACGAGGTGCTCGACGTGATCGTCGACTCGGATGACCGCGCGGCCGCGGTGCAGGCGATCGCGAACCTGCTCGGCACCTCACCGGCAGGCTGCGAAGCGGTGATCGGGATGTCGTTGGATCAGCTGACCAAGGAGTCCCGGAGCCGGATCGCCGCCGAACTCGACGACCTCAACAACGAGCTGACCTTCACCCTCGGTGACCGGCCGGCCAGCTCCGGGGAGACGCTGCTGCTCCGGCCGTTCGCCGGCGAACCGGATCGTGACATCTTCGAGCTGCGTACCGCCGACGTCGGCGCCAGCGGTGACGGATCCGGCGCTCCGGCCGGCGGTCTCGACGATGAGATCCGCTCTGCGCTGTCCCGGGTGGACGACGAGGATGCCGCGTTGTTCGTCGCCATCGACGGTGCCCAGAAGGTCGGCATGGTCTTCGGCGACCTCAACCGCGGCGAGGTGAACGTCCGGATCTGGATCCAACCCGAGCACCGCAAGAAGGGCTACGGCACCGCCGCGCTGCGCCGTGCGCGTACCGAGATGGCGGCCTACTTCCCCGGGGTACCGCTGGTAGTGCGGGCGCCTGGCGCACACTCCGGCTAGCTAACCGGTTCAGTACGGCGCCGGCCCGGGCCGTCAGGGGACGTCGACCAGTAGGGCTGCCAGATCTTGCGGTGCGTTCGGGTCGAACAACTCCACAAAGTTGAGCGCGTTGATCGCTGCAAGTCCGACCAGCGCGGAGAATGCGTTTCCGAGTTACCCCGATCCGTCGGTGGCCGGCGTGATCGCCACCGCGCGTCAGGAAATGGCTGCCAGTGCGACGCGCTAGATCGACCCCGCCCTGGACAATTGGTGGGGCACAGCGAAATTGGGCCGCAAACCTCCGGTCCTCATCGAGTTGTTGATGTCGTCCAGCGAAGCCGCATCGCGGTCACTGCTTGACCCGGAGAACGACTGGACCGCTGATGACCTCGCGAGTTCTACGGACGAATCATCTGCAGCGCCTTCCGCGCCGCGTGAGCTCCGACGGGGCCGGTACGTCTTGGGCCCGGCTCGCGCTGTGGATGCAGCCGCGACTGTGCATAACCGACCGTGATGCAGCCGGTTTCGCTGCGGCGCGGCTCGACGCTGTCGGCGCAATAACCGAGCCTGATCGGCATGACATCCATGACGCGCGCCGAGTTGGGGGCGCTCGGGGAACAGCTGGCCGTCGACCACCTGGTTGGGCAGGGGTGGTCGATCCTGGCACGCAACTGGCGCTGTCGCTACGGCGAACTGGACGTGATCGCTGCGGACCCGGCCGGACGCTGCGTGGTGTTCGTCGAGGTGAAAACCCGCACCGGTGACGGTTTCGGCGGGCTGGCCTACGCGGTCCCGCCTCAGAAGATGCGCAGATTGCGCAGGCTGGCCGGAGTGTGGCTGGCCGGCCAGCAATCCCACTGGGACGACGTCCGCCTGGACGTGATCGGGGTGCGGATCGGGCGGTGCCGCACCCCGGAGATCACCCACCTGAAGGGGGCGTGCTGATGGCGCTCGGGCGGGCGTTCTCGGTCGCAGTGCGCGGCCTGGACGGCCTGATCGTGGAGATCGAGGCCGACATCAGTTCCGGGCTGCCCGGGGTGCATCTGGTTGGCCTTCCCGATGCCGCCTTGCAGGAGTCGCGGGACCGGGTGCGGGCGGCGATCACCAACAGCGAACAGAATTGGCCGCAATCCCGTCTGACGCTGGCTCTTTCGCCGGCGACGCTGCCCAAGATGGGGTCGGTGTACGACATCGCACTGGCCGCCGCGGTGCTCTCAGCGGATCGTGGCACGCCCTGGCCGCGGCTGGAGAAGACGGTGCTGCTCGGGGAGCTTGCGTTGGATGGCCGGGTCCGGCCGGTGCACGGGGTGTTGCCGGCGGTGCTGGCCGCCAGGAACGAGGGCTGGGCGCGCGCGGTGGTCCCGGTGGACAATCTCGCCGAAGCCAGCCTGGTGGAGGGCATCGACGTCTACGGTGTGGCAACCCTGCGGCAGCTGCACGACTGGCTGGACGGTTCGGCACGGCTGCGGGAGCGGATCGCTGCGGCCGAGCCGGAGTTGCTCCCGGCTGCCGACCTCGCCGAGGTGGTGGGTCAGGCCCAAGCCCGATTCGCCGTGGAGGTGGCTGCCGCCGGCTCGCACCACCTGCTGCTCACCGGGCCGCCAGGAATCGGCAAAACCATGCTGGCCCAACGGCTTCCGGGACTGCTGCCGCCACTGACCGAAAGCGAGTCGCTGGAGGTCACCGCGATCCATTCGGTCGCCGGACTGTTGTCGGGCAGCGCACCGCTGATCACCCGGCCGCCGTTCATCGCACCGCACCACAGCTCAAGTGTCGCGGCACTGGTCGGAGGCGGCTCCGGAATGGCCCGGCCCGGGGCGGTAAGCCGGGCCCACCGCGGTGTGCTCTTCCTCGACGAGTGTGCCGAGATCCGGGTCAGCGCCCTGGAAGCGTTGCGAACACCGTTGGAAGACGGTGAGATCCGGTTGGCCCGACGCGACGGCGTGGCCCGCTATCCGGCGCGCTTCCAACTCGTGATGGCGGCCAACCCCTGTCCGTGCGCACCGGCCGACCCGCGCGACTGCACCTGTAAGGCCATCGACAAGCGCCGTTACCTCGGCCGGTTGTCCGGGCCGCTGCTGGACCGGGTGGACCTGCGGGTGCAGATGCATCCGGTGCGGGCCGGCGCGTTCTCCGCTGCCGACGGCGAATCGACGGCCGCGGTGCGCGCCCGGGTCGCCGACGCCCGCGCCGCAGCGACACAGCGCTGGGGCCCACATGGCTTCCACACCAACGCCGAGGTGAGCGGCGCGTTGCTACGCCGCAGGTTCCGGCTCGGCACCGCCGCGATGGCGCCGCTGCGAGCCGCACTGGACCGCGGCCTGTTGTCGATCCGCGGCGCCAACCGCACGCTGCGGGTGGCCTGGACGTTGAGCGACCTGGCGGGACGGTGCTCACCCGGGCCGGACGAGGTCGCCGCTGCGCTGAGTTTTCGTCAGCCGGGAACGGCCCGATGAGCGGCCACGAGCAGCTGCGGGCCTGGGCCTACCTGTCCCGTGTCGCCGAACCGCCGCGCCCGGAGCTGGCCGCATTGGTCGCGCGGGTCGGTCCGGTGGAGGCGGCCGAGCGGATCCGGCGCGGTGCCGTCGATCCGGAACTGGCCGACTGCACCGAGGCCAGACGCGAGATCGACTCCGCCGCCGGGGATCTGGAGTTGCTGGCCCGCCGCGGCGGTCGGCTGATCACCGCCGATGACGAGGAATGGCCGCTGCTGGCGTTCGCCGCCTTCGACGGCGCCGAGGCCGGCAGGAAACCGGACTGCCGCGCACCGCTGGTGTTGTGGGCGGTGGGCCCGGCACGTCTGGACGAGACCGCCGAACGCGCCGCCGCGATCGTCGGGACCCGGGCCGCGACTGGCTATGGCGAGTTGGTGGCCGCGGACCTGGCCGCGGGACTGGTCGAACGCGAGGTGGCCGTGGTGTCCGGCGGCGCCTACGGCATCGATGGCGCCGCCCACCGCGCCACTCTCGCCGCCGAAGGCACCACGGTGGCGGTGCTGGCCGGTGGGATCGACATCTGCTATCCGGCAGGGCATTCCGCGCTGTTGCATCGCATCGGCGGGAACGGGCTGCTGATCACCGAATACCCGCCGGGTGTTCGACCGGCCCGCCACCGGTTTCTGACCCGCAACCGGCTGGTGGCAGCGCTGGCCGGGGCGACGGTGGTGGTGGAGGCAGGACTGCGCAGCGGCGCGGCGAACACCGCCGCGTGGGCGCGGCTGCTGGGTCGGCCGGTGGCCGCGGTTCCCGGGCCGGTCACCAGCGCGGCCTCGGCCGGCTGTCATCAGTTACTGCGCGGTGGCGCCGAAGTGGTCACCCGCGCCGAGGAGGTGATCGAGCTGGTCGGCCGGGTCGGTGAGCTGGCGGCCGACCCGCCACGGCCCGGCTCGCCGCTGGACGGGCTCAGCGTCGCCGAACGTCAGGTCTACGAAGCCTTACCGGGCCGCGGTGTGGTCACCGTCGATCAAGTCGCGGTCGCCTCCGGGCTGGCGCCGGCCCAGGTGTTCGGGCCGCTGGCGATGTTGGAGGTGGCGGGCCTGGTGGAGCGGCGCGACGGCAGCTGGGCGATCGTCCGGCCGAAGCGGTAGCTCGTATAGTCGGCCAAGACAGGCCAAGACGGGAGGGCAACGTGGCAGGACGACCGGTTCACACCTTCGCGGTGGTCCGCACCGAGCAGCTCTCGGAGCACATGACGCGGGTGGTCTTGGGTGGTCCCGGATACGACACCTTCCGCCCGAGCGAATTCACCGACTCCTACGTCAAAGTCGTCTTCGTGCGCTACGACCTCGACGTCGCCGCGCTACCACAGCCGTTGACACTGGACAGCTTCGACGCGCTGCCGGACGAGGATCGCCCGGTGATCCGCACCCTGACGGTGCGCCGCGCCGATCCGGTCGCCCGAGAGATCTCCATCGATGTCTCGGTGCACGGCGACCACGGCGTCGTCGGGCCGTGGGCCACTGCAGCGCAGCCCGGTCAGCCGGTCTATCTGATGGGGCCCAACGGTGCCTACGCGCCCGACCCTTCGGCCGACTGGCATCTGTTGGCCGGTGACGAGAGCGCGCTGCCGGCGATCGCGGCGGCCCTGGAGGCGCTGCCGGCCGACGCGGTCGGCAAGGCCTTCATCGAGGTCGCCGGCCCGGAGGACGAAATCGCACTCGCCGCGCCGTCGGGGGTGCAACTGAACTGGCTGTACCGCGGTGGCCGCGCCGATCTGGTCGGAGAGGACCGGGCGGGCGACAACGCCCCGCTGGTCGAGGCTGTCACCACCACGCTATGGCTGCCGGGCCAGGTTCAGGTGTTCATCCACGGCGAGGCCCAGGCCGTCATGCACAACCTGCGGCCCTACATCAGAAAAGAGCGCGGGGTGGCGGCCAAGTGGGCGTCGATCTCGGGCTACTGGCGGCGTGGCCGCACCGAAGAGACGTTCCGGCAGTGGAAGAAAGAGCTCGCCCGTAACGAGGCAGCCGAGACTGCGGCAGACTAGCGGCATGGCATTCGGCGACTACCAGTTCGAGATCTACCTGCAGGGTCTGGCCGGGGTGGTGCCCGCGCTGCCGATGACCTACAGCGAGTTGGAGGCCAAAGCCGCTGCCGCGCTTTCCCCGTCGGTGTGGTCCTATGTGGCCGGCGGAGCCGGCGACGAACGCACCCAGCGGGCCAATGTCACGGCCTTCGACGGTTGGGGGCTGATCCCGCGGATGTTCGTCGGCGCCACCGACCGCGACCTGTCGATCGAGCTGTTCGGGTTGCGGCTGCCCTCACCGGTCTTCATGGCCCCGATCGGCGTCATCGGGATCTGCGCCCAAGACGGCCACGGCGACCTGGCGAGCGCCCGGGCCGCGGCGGCCACCGGCGTCCCGCTGATGGTCTCCACCCTCACCGCCGACCCGCTGGAGGACGTCGCCGCCGAGTTCGGTGACACGCCGGGGTTCTTCCAGCTCTACACGCCCAAGAACCGGGAACTGGCCGCCAGCTTGGTGTGCCGTGCCGAGGCGGCCGGCTACCGGGGGATCGTCGTCACGCTGGACACCTGGGTTCCCGGCTGGCGGCCCCGGGACCTGGCGACCTCGAACTTCCCCCAGCTGCGCGGGCACTGCCTGTCCAACTACTTCTCCGACCCGGTGTTCCGAGCGGGGCTGGCCCAGCCGCCCGAGGAGAACCCGCAGGCCGCCGTGCTGTCCTGGGTGCAAACCTTCGGTAATCCGCTGACCTGGGACGACCTGCCCTGGCTGCGGTCGTTGACCGACCTGCCCCTGATCGTCAAGGGGATCTGTCATCCCGATGACGTCCGGCGCGCCAAAGACGGCGGGGTCGACGGCATCTATTGCTCCACCCACGGCGGGCGCCAGGCGAACGGCGGGCTGCCGGCGCTGGACTGCCTGCCCGATGTGGTGGCGGCCGCCGACGGGCTGCCGGTGCTGTTCGACTCGGGCGTCCGTACCGGCGCCGACATCATCAAGGCCCTGGCGCTGGGCGCGACCGCGGTGGGAATCGGCCGGCCCTACGCCTACGGGCTGGCGCTGGGCGGGGTCGACGGGATCGTGCACGTCCTGCGTTCGCTGCTGGCCGAAGCCGACCTGATCATGGCGGTCGACGGCTATCCATCACGGCTTGATCTCACCCCGGATACGCTGCGGCGCGTCACCTGAGCCGATGACCGGCCTCTGCGACCGTAAGCCGGTGGACGCGATTCTCGAGGAGTTCGACGAGCATCTGGCGCTGGAACGAGGGCGGTCCGAACACACCCGGCGGGCGTACCTGGGCGACCTGCGGTCGCTGTTCGCGTTTCTGGCCGAGCGCGGGCACAGCGGTATCGACGGGCTGAGCCTGCCGCTGTTGCGCAGCTGGCTGGCCGAACAGGCCGGCGCCGGCGCAGCCCGCAGCACGTTGGCACGGCGCACCTCGACGGTCAAGACGTTCACCGCCTGGGCGGCCCGCCGTGGCCTGCTGGCATCGGACCCCGGGGCGCGTCTCGCCCTGCCCAAGTCCCGCCGGGCCCTGCCCGCGGTGCTGCGCGAAGACCAGGCGCACGACGTCATGCTCGCCGCGAAATCCGGTGCAGAGCAGAACGATCCGATTGCATTGCGCGACCGGCTGATCGCCGAGATGCTCTACGCCACCGCGGTGCGGGTCAGCGAACTGTGTGGGCTCGACGTCGACGACGTGGACGCCTCACGCCGGCTGCTGCGGGTGCTCGGCAAGGGCAACAAGCAGCGGACGGTGCCGTTCGGCGACCCGGCCGCCGAGGCGTTGCAGGCCTGGCTGACCCAGGGCCGCCCACTGCTGGCGACGGCGGAGTCCGGCCCGGCACTGCTGCTCGGCGCCCGGGGTGGTCGGCTGGACCCGCGGCAGGCCCGCACCGTGGTGCACCAGACCGTCGCCGCGGTCGGGGGCACCCCCGACATGGGGCCGCACGGGCTGCGCCACACCGCGGCCACCCATCTGTTGGAGGGCGGCGCGGATCTGCGCATCGTGCAGGAACTGCTCGGCCACTCCAGCCTGGCCACCACGCAGCTTTACACCCACGTCACGGTCGCCCGGCTGCGCGCGGTGCACGATCTGGCCCATCCGCGGGCCTAGCCGATCGGTTTGAGCCGGATCGGCGTCGAAGCCAACAGCCCCAGCGGGTCGACGTAATCAGCGCGCGAAGCCGGCCCCCACATCGCCCCCCAGTGCAGGCATGCCGCGGCGCCGCAGCCCGGATGCCCGGGCTCCAGCACGCCGATCACCGTCGTGGCCGTGACCCGCTGACCGGGCCGTACCGCGGCGCGCACCGGCTGATAACTGGTGCGCAACCCGCCCGGATGCGCCAGCGAGACCACCGGCGCGCCGCCGGCCGGCGCGGCGAACACCACCGTCGCCACTCCCGCCGCATACACCGGCTGGCCCGCGGCGCCGGCCAGATCCACCCCCCGATGCCCGCGCTGCCAATCGGGGCGCGGCGCGTCGAATCCGCGCACCACCGCCGGGCGCGGGCGCAGCGGCCAGTCCAGCCGGAACCCCTCGGCGTGCGCCGGAGCCGCCGCCAGCACGCTTGCGACCAGGAACAACGCCGTGAACCGCACTGGGCCAGTTCACCCCGGCGGAGCCGAAACCGACCAGTCACCGCTGTGGACAAAGCACCTGCTCGGAGCGTGTAAACTCATTGACGCAGTTCGCGTAGGCGAGCTGACTTCGCGTGTCTGCGTCACAACCGGATGTCGACGGTCCCCGAGAGGGGTTCGGCATCTCAGCAGGCACCAGGGCCCGGCCTCACCCGACGCCGGGCGGCAACCGACAAAAAAGGATATGGCCAACCATGGCTGTTGTAACCATGAAGCAGCTGCTTGACAGCGGCACCCACTTCGGGCATCAGACCCGTCGCTGGAATCCCAAGATGAAGCGGTTCATCTTCACCGACCGCAACGGCATCTACATCATCGACCTGCAGCAGACGCTGACCTTCATCGACAAGGCGTACGAGTTCGTCAAGGAGACCGTCGCGCACGGCGGGTCGATCATGTTCGTCGGCACCAAGAAGCAGGCGCAGGAGTCGATCGCGGCCGAGGCCACCCGGGTCGGAATGCCGTATGTCAACCAGCGCTGGCTGGGCGGCATGCTGACCAACTTCTCCACCGTGCACAAGCGCCTGCAGCGCCTCAAGGAACTCGAGGCCATGGAGCAGACCGGCGGCTTCGAGGGACGCACCAAAAAGGAAATCTTGATGCTGACCCGCGAGAAGAACAAGCTGGAGCGCAGCCTCGGCGGTATCCGCGACATGGCCAAGGTGCCGTCGGCCATCTGGGTCGTCGACACCAACAAGGAGCACATCGCCGTCGGCGAGGCCCGCAAGCTGGGCATCCCGGTCATCGCGATCCTGGACACCAACTGCGACCCCGACCTGGTCGACTACCCGATCCCGGGCAATGACGACGCGATCCGCTCGGCGGCGCTGCTGACCAAGGTGATCGCCTCCGCGGTTGCCGAGGGCCTGCAGGCCCGCGCCGGTCAGGGCAACGGCGAGGGCAAGGCGCCCGAAGCGGTCGAGCCGCTGGCCGAGTGGGAGCAGGAGTTGCTGGCTTCGGCGACGACGACAGCCACCACCGCGGCCCCCGAGGCGCCCGCCGCTACCGGCACCACCACCACCGACGCATCGTAGGAAAGGCACACAACAGTGGCGAACTACACCGCTGCCGACGTCAAGCGGCTTCGGGAACTCACCGGCGCAGGCATGATGGACTGCAAGAACGCGCTGGCCGAGAGTGACGGCGACTTCGACAAGTCCGTCGAACTGCTGCGGATCAAGGGCGCCAAGGACGTCGGCAAGCGCGCC
This sequence comes from Mycobacterium sp. pW045, assembly GCF_041287085.1. Taxonomy (NCBI): domain Bacteria; kingdom Bacillati; phylum Actinomycetota; class Actinomycetes; order Mycobacteriales; family Mycobacteriaceae; genus Mycobacterium; species Mycobacterium sp. pW045. The sequence continues at coordinate 78,489 of NZ_JBGGKU010000013.1, forward strand.
GAGCGCGCCACCGCCGAAGGGCTGGTCGCCGCCAAGGGCGGCGCGCTGATCGAGCTGAACTCCGAGACGGACTTCGTCGCCAAGAACGACGAGTTCAAGGCGCTCGCCGACGAGGTCGTCAGCGCCGCCGCGGCGGCCAAGACCTCCGACGTCGAGGAGCTCAAGGCCGCCAAGATCGGGGACCGCACCGTCGGGGAGGCCGTCGAGGCGCTGTCGGCCAAGATCGGCGAGAAGCTGGAGCTTCGCCGGGTCGCCTACTTCGATGGCGCCGTGGAGACCTACCTGCACAAGCGGGCCTCCGACCTGCCGCCGGCCGTAGGTGTCCTGGTCGAGTACAGCGGCGACAACACCGAGGCGGCCCACGCGGTGGCGCTGCAGATCGCAGCGCTCAAGGCCAAGTACCTGACCCGCGACGACGTGCCGGCCGACCTGGTGGCCAACGAGCGGCGCATCGCCGAGGAGACCGCCAAGGAGGAGGGCAAGCCGGAGGCCGCCCTGCCCAAGATCGTCGAGGGCCGGGTCACCGGTTTCTTCAAGGACGTCGTGCTGTTGGAGCAGGCGTCGGTGTCGGATTCGAAGAAGACCGTGAAGGCGCTGCTCGACGAGGCGGGCGTGACCGTGACCCGGTTCGCGCGGTTCGAGGTCGGCCAAGCCTAGGGCGGTTGCGGCGCTCTTGCTAGCGTCTGTGCATGCAACACGTCCATGCTTTCGGTGACGACGCGCTCGGCGACTGTGACGCGGTCGGTCTGGTTGAGCGGATCCGATCGGGCGACGTGTCGCCCGCCGAGCTCGTCGACGCCGCGATCGCGCGGACCGAGGCGGTCAACCCACAGCTGAACGGGCTGGCCTACCAGGCGTTCGACCGGGCTCGCGAGACGGCGCGCGTCGGCGCCAGCGGCTACTTCGCGGGTGTCCCGACGTTCGTCAAGGACAACGTCGACGTCGCCGGGATGCCGACGATGCAGGGCACCGACGCATGGCAGCCGCGGGCCGCCACCGCCGACGGCGATTTCGCCCGGCTGTACCTGGCCACCGGCCTCATTCCGCTGGGTAAGACCCAGCTGTCCGAGTTCGGGTTCAGCGCGGCCGCCGAGCATCCGCGGCTGGGTGCGGTACGCAACCCGTGGAACACCGATCACACCGCAGCGGCGTCGTCGTCGGGGTCGGCGGCATTCGTCGCCGCCGGGGTCGTGCCGATCGCCCACGCCAACGACGGCGGCGGCTCCATCCGGATCCCGGCAGCGTGCAACGGGCTGATCGGCCTCAAACCATCGCGGGGCCGGTTGCCGCTGGACCGGGATATGCGCGCCATGCCGCTGCGCATCGTCTACAACGGGGTGGTCACCCGCTCGGTGCGTGATACGGCGGCCTTCTACGCCGAAGCCGAACGGATCTGGCGCAACAGCAAGCTCCCACCGGTCGGTGACGTCAAGGCGCCGGTCGCCGAGCGGCTCAGGATCGCGGTCATCACTCAGTCGATCGCGCGAGAGACCTCCACCGAGATGCGTGAGTTGACCCTGAAAACCGCCGCATTGCTTGAGGAACTCGGCCATCACGTCGACTACCTCGACCGGCCGCCGGTGCCGGCGTACTTCGCCGACGACTTCCTGCTCTACTGGGCGTTCTTGGCGACGGCGCTGGTGCGCGGCGGGCGGCGGATGTTCGGGCCGAGCTTCGATCGCAGCCGGCTGGACAGCCTGACGCTGGGGCTGGATCGCCACGCCACCCGGCGCCTGCACAAGCTGCCGTTGGCGATCGCCCGGTTGGCGAGCGTGCGCCGGCACACCGCCCGGATGTTCCGCGACTATGACGTCGCGCTCACCCCGACACTGGCCCACGAGACGCCGCGCGTCGGCCACCTGGATCCCACCGCCGGCTACGAGCAGGTCATCGACCGGCTGATGGACTGGGTGGCTTTCACCCCACTGCAGAACGTCACCGGTGATCCGGCAATCTCGTTGCCGCTGGCCCAATCCGCGGCCGGACTGCCGGTGGGCATGATGTTCAGCGCCCACCTCGGCCAGGACGCCCGGTTGCTGGAATTGGCCTACGAACTGGAGGCGGCGAAGCCCTGGCCCACCATCACCGGCCGGGGCTAGCGGCGATCGCGAGCGCGGCGAAGCGGGCCGCCGCCATCAACCTGGCGTCACTGGTCGCCGATGCGCTCCAGCATCTGCCTGAACCGCTGTTGTTCGCCCGGACTCAGCGCGGCCAGCACCCGGCCGTCGGCGACCCGCACCGCGTCCTCGGCTCGGGTCAGCAACTCCCGGCCGGCGGCAGTCAGTGTCGCGGGCAGCGCCCGCCCAGACGGCACCGATTGCGGCCGGCTCACCGCGCCCCGGTTCTGCAGCCGGTGCAGCACGGTGTTCATGGCTTGCGGTGTGACGCTGGTGTGACGAGCCAATTCGGCGCTGGAGAGTCCCGGGCGCACGGAAAGCACTCGCATGCAGACGAATTCGGGCAGAGTCAGCCCCAACGGTCCGAGCACCGCGGACACCTGTGGGCGCAGCGCCGAGCTGACCCGGTAGAGCAGATAACCCAGCGGAGCCTCGTTCACGTCACCCATATCAAACATATTGACATATATCGGGTCTGCGCCGAGCCGCTATAAGTCGTTTCCCGCGTAAGACAGGTTGAAGCTTTTATTCGTCAGCGGGAAGTCCGGGACGATGGTGTCGGTCATGGTGAGCGGCAGCGCGGGCCAGTTGAACCAGGACGGGTCGACGATCTTGGCGCGGGTGATGGCTCCGTCGGCGCCGGTCTCCACCCGGTGCACGATGCTGCCGCGCCACCCCTCGACGATCCCGACCCCGTAGCCGGCCCCAGCCGGCCCGGGGACCTCCGCCCGAACATCGATCGGCCCGTGGTGACCGTCGATCAGAGTGCGGCACAACGCCACCGAGGCGGCGAATTCGTCGCGGCGGACGGTGTAACGCGCCAGCACATCGCCGGCTGTCGCCGTCACCTCCGTCACCGGCAGATCGGTGATCGGATGGTCGAGGCGGGCATCGGTGACCAGCCCGCTGGCCCGCGCCACATACCCCAGCGTTCCGAGCGCCTCCGCATCTGCGCGGCTCAACACCGAGGTACCGGCGAACCGGTCGTAGATCACCGAGTGGCCGAGCGTCAGCTCGGCGATCTCAGCGACGTCGTCGGCGAGCGCCTGCAGTCGATCCGGATCAGGCAGTGCTTGCAGCACCACGCCTCCCGGCCGGATCGCCTTACGCAGCAGCCGATCTCCGGTCGTTTGCGCGTTGATGCGCAGCAGCTGTTCACGGGCGCGTTGGGCGTGAGCGTTGGCCAGCCCGAAACCGACGTCGTTGGCCAGGGCGCCCAGGTCGGCGACATGGTTGTAAAGCCGCTCAAGCTCGACGAGCAAGGCGCGCAGCCGGTGTGCCGGATCGGGCAGTTCGACGCCGAGGGCCTCCTCGACGGCGAGGCTGTGCGCCAGCGCGTGACCGGCGGAGGTGTCACCGCTGATCCGCTCGGCCAGCTCGACCGCGCCGAGCGCGGACCGGCCGGCAAAAAGTCGCTCGATTCCGCGGTGCACGAACCACAGCCTCGCTTTGAGGCGCAACACCGATTCGCCGACCACCGAGAACCGGAAATGGCCCGGTTCGATCAGGCCGGCGTGCACCGGGCCGACCGGAATCTCATAGACACCGGCCCCTTCGACGTTGAGGAACGGAAAACCGCCCGCCGCAACGAAGTCCGGCGCCGGCCCGGCGTCGTTACGCATCGGGTGCCAATCCTGTGGCCAGTGCGCGTGCCGGACCAGCCGGCGGGGTTGCGGATGGCCGAGCGGGGTGATCCCGTACAGGTCCTGCATCTCGCGTTCGAAGCGGCCGGCCTGAAACGACAACCGGGCCAGCGAGGGAATCGACGGCCGCTGCGCCGGAATGGTCAGGGTCAGCTCGGTACGACGGTCGGGTCGGCCCGCCAGGAACAGATACACCACCCGCAAGCTGTCGTCGTCGTCGTGGGCGGCCACCAGCGCGAGCCGGAAACCGTCGGCCAGCAGGGCCGCGGCCGCATCGGGCAGCTCGGCAGCGGAGACCGGTTGGCAGTGCTTGATCGGAGCCATCACAGCGCCCCCAGTTGGGTTGCCGCGGCGGTGAACAATCCGGTCAGCGGACCGGCTGTCACGCCCAGCGCAAGGGAGACCAGCACGCCTGTCACCAGTGCGGCAGCGACGGTGGCCGGCACCAGGATCGTCGGGCCGTCGGCACTGGGCGTGCCCAGCAGGATGCGGCCGGACTTGGCCATCAGCGCGGCGAAGGCCACCAGCAGCGCCACCAGCGCCAGCCCCAACGCCCACGCCAGCCGGGCGTCGGCCAGTGCGGTCGCGATCGCCAGCTCGCTGGCGAACATCGCGAACGGGGGCAGGCCGAGCAGCACCAACATCCCCACCGCGAATGCGCCGCCGACCAGCCGTGACCTGCCGAGTACCCCGGTGATCTCGCCGATCGCGGTGGTGCCGTGGGCGGCCTGCAACTGACCGCCGGCCAAGAACAGCACCGTCTTGCCGACACCGTGCGCCAGCACGTGCAACAACAGCGCCGCGACCGCCAGCCGGGTGCCCGCGGCTGCGGCTACCGCCATCAGGCCCATCGTCTCCATCGACGAATAGGCGAGCAGCCGTTTGAGATCGGTGGTGACGGTCAGCAGCAGTGCGGCGATGAGCAACGTCGCCAGGCCGGTGGCCAGCAGCGCGGCCCGCAGGAAAGCGGGGCCGGTCGCGGCGTCGATGATCGGCTTGAGGCGGATCAGCACCGAGAACGCGACCGACAGCAGCACCCCGCTCATCAACGCCGAGACCGGTGCCGGGGCCTGGCTGTGGGCGTCGGCCAGCCAGGTGTGAAACGGTGCCAGGCCCATCTTGGCCCCGTAGCCGATCAGCAGCAGCGCACCGGCCAGCCGGGTCACCGCCGGGTCCAGTGCCGCCGCGTGGGCCGCCAGCACATCGAGGTGCAGCGCGTCGTCGCCGCCGGCGCCGGCGTGGCGGGCGGCGAAGTGCAGTAACACGGTGCCCAGGAACGCGATGGTGATCCCCACCGAACACACCATGACGTATTTCCAGGTGGCCTCGAGCGCGGCACGGCTGCGATGATGCCCGACCAGAAACGCGGTCACCACCGTGGTGGCCTCCACGGCGACCCACACCACGCCGATGTTGTTGGCCGACACCGCCAGAACCATTGCCGCGAGAAACGCCGGGGTGAGGACGCCGTACATGCGTGCCCCACGCCGATCGGTCACCCCGCGGGCCAACTCGGCGTCGACGTAGCCGATGCTCGCCCAGGTGGCCAGGCTGCCGACGACGCCGATCACGATCAGCATGGTCGCCGACAGCGCGTCGGCGCGCAGCAGGCCGTTGAGCGCCAGGTGGGCCCGATCGCCCACCCGGAACCCCAGCGCCACACCACATCCCAGAATTGTCAGTGCCGACGCCAGGGTCGCTACAGCGCTGAGCCGGCGCCAACCCACGGCGAGCGAGAACAGTGACGCCACGACGGGAGCCAGCAGCGGAAGCAGCATCAGCGGTGTCATCAGTCGCGCAGCTCCCGTAACAGGTCCAGATCCACCCCGCCGAAGGTGCTGCGCAGCCGTCCGGTCAGCACGCCGAGCACGATCAGCACGAACAACACGTCCAGTGACGCGCCGAGTTCGACGATCAGCGGGACACCGGCCGTCAGCAGGAAGGCGGTGGCGGCGATCCCGTTGTCCAGCATCAGCAGTCCGACCGCCTGGGAGATGGCATGGCGGCGAGTCGCCATCATGAACAGCGCGATCAGCACGGTGGCGATGGCCGCCGCGGCGGCGGTGGTCGCCGAATTGCGCTGCAGGTCGATGACGGGCTGGGCGATCATGAACGCGACTGCCACCAGGACGGTGACCACCAGCAGTGACGCGGCGGTGCCGACCAGGGGAGTGGCCTCGCGGCGTTCCCGTCGTTCGGCCCCGAGCGCGCGGGCCAGCAGCCACGGCAGCGCGACGGCGCGCATCGCCAACACCGCGATCGCCACCGCGATCAGCGCCCGGTCATGGTCGTGCACCCCGCGAATCAGCGGGATGGCGGCCAGCGCGGCGCCCTGGGCGACCAGCAACCGCTGCACGGTCACCGACAGGTCCCGGCGCCAGACCGCCAGCACCGCGGCCAACAGCACCCCGCCGGCGGCCAGGTCCAGCATGTTGTTGTAGGTCATCCGCCGGCTCCGCTGAAGAAGTTCGCCGCGGTCACCGCAAGCAACGCCAGCAGAAACGACCCGGCCAGCAGTTCGGGCACCCGGAACAGCCGCAACCTGGCGATGAACACCTCCACGGCGGCCAGGGCGGTCGCGAGTAGCGCCACCTTGATCACGATCGCGCCGGCGCCCACCGCCACGTCGAGCAGGCTCGGGTGCGCCCCGGCGATACCCCAGGGGAAGAACAGGTTCGCCAACAGTGCCAGCAGCACCGTCAGCCGCATCCCGCTCGCCCACTCGACCAGCGCCAACTTGGGTCCGGCGTACTCCAGGACCATGGCCTCGTGCACCATCGTCAGCTCCAGATGGGTGGCCGGGTTGTCCACCGGCAGCCGGCCGGTCTCGGCCACGATGACGATCACCAGCGCGACGAATGCCAGCGCGCTGGCCAACGAGACCACGTGACCCGGGTGCTCGACGGTGTTACCGACGATGGCGCTCAGATTGGCCGACCCCGCCGGAATCGACAGCGCGAACACCGCCACCAGGATGGTCGGTTCGACCAGCGCGGCGATGGTCATTTCCCGGCTGGCGCCCATACCGCCGAACGCCGTCGCGGTGTCGATGCCGGCGAGCGCGAGCGCCACGGTACCGAGGAACAACAGGCCGACAACGGTGATCAGGTCGGCGACCGGGTCCAGCGGCGAATCCGTCGCCACCAGGGGTGCGGCGGCCACGATGACCAGCGTGGTGGCGGCCAGCGCAGCCGGGGCGGCGGCGAACGCCCAGGTGGTTCCCCGCGGATTGAGCAGCTGCTTACCCAGCAGCTTGCGCATATCCCGCCACGGCTGCCGGATCCCCGCGCCGGTGCGGCCTTCCGCGCGCGCCCGGACCTGGCGCATCAGGCCGATCACCAGCGGAGCCCCGGCGATGACACCGGCGACCTGGAGGAAACCGGCCAGATAGGTCATGGTGTTCATCGCGCCACCAGCAGGGCGATCAGCACGCCGATGGCGCCGTAGGCCAGATACAGGTGCACGCTGCCGGTGTGGGCGCGCCGCACCAGCTGTGCGGCCGCGCCGACAGCCCGCGTCACCGGTGTGTACCACCGGTCTTCGATGACGTCGGCGATGCGGGCCCGGTAAGCGATCCGGTCGACCACATAGGTCGACGGCGCCTGCCCGCTCACCTCGACACCGGTGTCGAACCGCAGCACGTCGTCGAACACCTGCTGCAGCGGTTGGGCGAACGACGTCGCGGTGTACTGCATGCGCGGGGTCAGCTCGTCGGCGCCGCAGGCCCACAGCGGCACCGTGGCCGGCGCGGGCCGCCGCCGCGAACGCCACCGGGAGCCGATCAGCACCAGCAGGACGGCGGCGGCCAGCGCGACGGCCAGCAGCCCCGGGGCCATGGACGCATCCAGGCCGGGCAGGCGCACGAAGGCCCCGAGCGTCGGGGAGTCCCCGAAGACCGGCACGGTGGCGATCACGCGGTTGAGCATCGGGGCCACTGCGCCGGGGGCGACGGCCAGCACCACGCACGCCGCAGCGGGCAACGCCATCGCGGCGATCATCGTGTCGGGCGATTCCCGTGCCGCCGCAGCGGCATCCGAGCGCGGGCGGGCCAGGAAGCCGACCCCGAACGCCTTGACCATCGCGGCCACCCCCAGCCCAGCCGTCAACGCCACCGCGCCCACCGCCAAAGGTGTCACCAGCGCGATCGTGACGTCGTCCCCGGGACGGGCGTTGATCAGCGACTGGATCAGCAGCCACTCACTGACGAAGCCCGCCCCCAGCGGCAACCCGGCGGCGCCGAGCGCGGCCACCCCGAACAGCGCTGTGGTGAGCGGCATTCTGCGAACCAGGCCGCCGAGCCGATCCAGATCGCGCAGGCCGGTCGCGGCCAGCACCGATCCGGCGGCGAAGAACCCGAGGCTCTTGAACGCGCTGTGGGCGATCAGGTGCAGCAGCGCCGCGGTGAGGGCCACCGCGGCGGCCGGCTGCGATCCGGCGCCCGCCAACAACGTCGCGGCGCCCAGCCCCAGGGTGATCAGGCCGATGTGCTCCGTCGTCGAATAGGCAAGCAGCCGTTTGAGATCGGTCGCGACCGAGGCCTGCAACACCCCGTACACCGCGGACACGCCGCCGACGGCCAACAGCGTCAGCGCCCACCATCGTGGGCCGGGGCCCAACAGTTGCATGTCGATGCGGATGATGCCGTAGACGCCGAGATTGACCATGGCGGCACTGAGCAGTGCCGACACCGGACTCGGTGCTTCGGGATGGGCCCGGGGCAGCCACGCGTGTAACGGCAGCAGACCGGCTTTGGATCCGAAACCGATGAGGGTCAACACGAAGACCGTGTTGCGCACGCCGTCGGGTACCGCGCCGATCCGGGCGAAGTCGTCATCGGCGGTCGCGGCCAGTATCACCATCCCCAGCAACAGCGTCAGGAAGCCCAGCTGCGTCATCACCGCGTAGATCAGGGCGGCCGAACGCACTTCGCTGCGTCGCTGATCGGTGAGCACCAGCACCAGGGAGGTCAGCGCCATCAGCTCCCAGGCGAACAGGAAGGTCGTTACCGACCCCGCCGCCGGAACGGCCAGCAGCGTCACGACGAACACCGGCAGCGCCGTCAGCGGGACGGCGCCGAAGCCCTCGTGTCGGCTGTAGCCGATCCAATACAGGCCGGCAGCCACCGCCACCGCGCCGGTCAGCACCATGAAGAAGCCGCCGAGCGGCTCGACCCGCAGCTGTACGCCCAGCAGCGGCAGCAGCCAGCCGATCCGAACCGCGGGCAGGGCGCCGAACAGCCCGGCCACTCCGGCGCCGAGTCCCGCGGCGCCCAGACCGGCCGTCGCCGCACCGCTGATCAGCGGCCCGAAGGCAGCGCGGGGCGACAACTGCGGAGCAGCGGTGCTCACCGTTCGGTCACCGACCGTAGCGCGGTGACGATCTGGTCGGGGGTGGGCGGGCAGCCGGGGATTGCGATGTCGACCGGCACGACGTCGCCCACCGCGCCCACTGTTCCGTAGGCCTGCGCGAAGACGCCGCGATTGAGCGCGCAGTCGCCGCAAGCGATGACCCGGCGAGGCTGCGGGGTGGCCTCGACGGTATTGCGCAGCGGCTCGGCCATGTTGCGGGTGACCACCCCGGTGACCAGCAGGGCATCGGCGTGCCGAGGTGAGGCGACGAGCCGCGCGCCGAACCGTTCGGCGTCGTACACCGGACCGAACGCGCTGGCGATCTCGACCTCGCAACCGTTGCAGGATCCGGCGTCGACATGGCGGACCTGCACCGAGCCGGCCAGCCCGCTGGGTCGATCGGAGGCCGGCGGCGGGCGGTCGCCGGCCGGTTCGGCGATGCGGCCGAGCGCAAGGATCCTGCTGAGCCAGCTCATCGACGGGCTCGTAGATCGTCGAGGATCGCGACCTGATCGCTGAGCAGCCCGGTCAATGCCTTGCGGGCCACCGCGAGCAGTTCAGTGATCACCGGTGAGGCGATCGAGTAGACCACCGTGTTGCCCTCCTTGGTCGCCGTCACGACTCCGGCGCGCCGAAGCACCCCCAGCTGCTGGGAGAGGTTCGACGCCTCCAGCCCGATCCCGGGCAGCAGTTCGCCGACGCTTCGGTCGCGTTCGGCCAACAGTTCCAGTATCCGGATCCGCGCCGGGTGACCGAGCGTCTTGAAGAACTCGGCCTTCAGTTGGTGCAACGAGTTCGGCACGGCCCCGACCCTAGCAGCGAAATCATCAATTGAAAATATTTTCACCTGTTGTGATGTTCGATTGTCTGCGTCCGCACCCCCGGGCACCGTCTGACCGGCCCGGTAGGGCAGGATGGCAACTGCCGTCGCGGACGTATCTCCGCGATGGCGCTGTCATGCGCGCCAGCCCCCGAGGAGCCTGATGACGGAGCCGACGAGTACCGATCGCGTCTCACCGACCGGCCGCCCCCATTACTCCCGGGTGTTACTCAAACTCGGCGGAGAGATGTTCGGCGGCGGGCAGGTCGGGCTCGACCCCGACGTCGTCGCTCAGGTCGCCCGCCAGATCGCCGAAGTGGTCCGTGACGGTGTGCAGGTCGCGGTCGTGATCGGCGGTGGCAACTTCTTCCGCGGTGCGCAGCTGCAGCAGCGCGGCATGGAGCGGATGCGTTCGGACTACATGGGCATGCTCGGCACCGTGATGAACAGCCTTGCGCTACAAGACTTCCTGGAAAAGGAAGGTATCGACACCCGAGTGCAGACCGCGATCACCATGGGTCAGGTCGCCGAGCCGTATATCCCACTGCGCGCCCAGCGGCACCTGGAGAAGGGCCGGGTGGTGATCTTCGGCGCCGGTATGGGGCTGCCGTATTTCTCCACCGACACCACCGCCGCGCAGCGCGCGCTGGAGATCGGTGCCGAGGTGGTGCTGCTGGCCAAGGCCGTCGACGGGGTGTTCACCGAGGACCCGCGGGTCAACCCCGACGCCGAACTGCTCACCGCGATAACTCACCGCGAAGTCATCGACCGCGGGCTGCGGGTGGCCGACGCCACCGCGTTCAGCCTGTGCATGGACAATGGCATGCCGATCCTGGTGTTCAACCTGCTGGTGGACGGAAACATCGCGCGGGCGGTCGCAGGTGAGAAGATCGGAACACTGGTCACCACCTGAGAGTTCGGTGGGGCACCACCCGCCCCTGGCGGGGGAGAGGAACGGCAAAGATGATCGACGAGGCTCTCTTCGATGCCGAAGAGAAAATGGAGAAGGCCGTGGCGGTGGCCCGCGAGGATCTGGCGACCGTTCGCACCGGCCGGGCCAACCCGGGCATGTTCTCCCGGATCGTCATCGACTACTACGGGTCGCCCACCCCGATCACCCAGCTGTGCAGCATCAACGTGCCCGAGGCACGGCTGGTGGTCATCAAGCCCTACGAGGCCTCCCAGCTCGGCGCCATCGAGACGGCGATCCGCAATTCGGATCTGGGTCTGAACCCCAGCAATGACGGGTCGCTGATTCGGGTGGCGGTGCCGCAGCTCACCGAGGAGCGACGTAAGGAACTGGTCAAGCAGGCCAAGTCCAAGGGTGAGGACGCCAAGGTCGCGGTGCGCAACATTCGTCGCAAGGCGATGGAGGAACTGCACCGTATCCGCAAGGACGGTGACGCCGGTGAGGACGAGGTTGGCCGTGCCGAGAAAGACCTGGACCGCTCCACCCAGCAGTATGTGAGCCAGATCGACGAGCTGGTCAAACACAAAGAAGGTGAGTTGCTGGAGGTCTAGCGACTTCGGCAACCAATCCCCGTGGCAGACAACGACACCGGTGCAGACACCGGTAAGAGGCAGTCGCGGGCGGGACGCAATCTCCCCGCCGCGATCGTGGTGGGGGCGATCCTCGCCGGGATGCTGGTCTACACGTTGCTGTTTGCCCCGCGGTTCTGGGTGCTGATCCTGGCGGTGGCCACCCCGGTCGCGACCCACGAGATCACCAGGAGGCTGCGGGAGGTCGGCTACGACGTCCCGTTCATCCCACTGGCCCTGGGCGGCCAGGCGATGCTCTGGCTGTCGCTGCCGTTCGGCGCCAGGGGGGTGCTCGGCGCGTTCGGCGCCACCGTGGTCATCTCGATGATGTGGCGGCTGGTACACCGCGGGCTGCACATCGCCCCGGTCAACTACCTGCGGGACATGTCCGCGATGGTGCTGATCGCGGTCTGGGTTCCGCTGTGCATGAGCTTCGCGGCGCTGCTGGTCTTTCGCGACGACGGCCCCGGCCGGGTGCTGTGTCTGCTGTTCCCGGTGGTCTTCTCCGACATCGGCGGGTACGCCGTCGGGGTGCTGTTCGGCAAGCGCCCGATGGCGCCGGCGATCAGCCCGAAGAAGTCCTGGGAGGGTTTTGCCGGATCGCTGGTGCTCGGTATCGCCGCGGCGGTGTTCGCGGTGACAATGTTCCTCGACCGGCCGTGGTGGGTGGGCCTGCCGCTGGGGCTGCTGCTGGTATTCACCGGGGTCTTCGGCGACCTGATCGAGTCGCAGGTCAAACGCGACCTGGGCATCAAGGACATGGGTCGGCTGCTGCCCGGACACGGCGGGATCATGGACCGGCTCGACGCGCTGCTGCCGGCGGCCGTGATGACCTGGGTCGTGTTGACCGTCTTGCCGTGAGCCACGGGCATACTGGTACCGATCATGATGCAACAGTTGGTGTTCAGCGCACCGCGACGGGCCCTGCCGCCGCGGCACTTGGCCGATCTCGACGCCGCCGGTCGTGCCGCCGCCGTTGCTGAACTGGGGCTGCCCGCGTTCCGGGCCAACCAGCTGGCCCACCAGTACTACGGCAGGCTGGTCGCCGATCCTCAGCAGATGACCGACCTGCCGGCCACGGTGCGCGCCTCGGTGGCCGAGGCACTGTTCCCCGCCCTGCTGACCGCCGCCGGCGAGATCGAATGCGACGCCGGCGAGACCCGCAAAACGCTGTGGCGGGCCCACGACCACACCAAGTTCGAGTCGGTGCTGATGCGCTACCCCCGGCGCAACACGGTATGCATCTCCTCGCAGGCCGGTTGCGGTATGGCCTGCCCGTTCTGTGCGACCGGCCAGGCCGGACTCACCCGCAACCTGTCCACCGCCGAGATCCTCGAGCAGGTGCGTGCGGCGGCGGTGACATTACGAGATCGAGGCAGTGTTCGATCTGCTGGGGACCGGCTGTCCAACATCGTGTTCATGGGCATGGGGGAGCCGCTGGCCAACTACGCCCGGGTGGTGGCCGCCGTGCGGCGGATCACCGAGCCGCCACCCAACGGGTTCGGCATCTCGGCGCGGTCGGTGACGGTGTCGACGGTCGGACTTGCGCCGGCGATCCGCAAGCTCGCCGATGAGGGGCTGGGAGTGACGCTGGCGCTATCGCTGCACACCCCCGACGACGAACTACGCGACACGCTGGTCCCGGTCAACAACCGCTGGAAGGTCGACGAGGCGCTCGATGCCGCGCGCTACTACGCCGACGTGACCGGCCGCCGGGTGTCGATCGAGTACGCGTTGATCCGCGACGTCAATGACCAGCCGTGGCGGGCCGATCTGCTGGGCCGCAAGCTGCACCGGGCGTTGGGACAATTGGTGCACGTCAACGTGATTCCGCTCAACCCGACGCCGGGCAGCGACTGGGATGCCAGCCCGAAGCCGGTGGAGCGGGAGTTCGTCCGCCGGGTCCGGGCCCAGGGCGTGGAATGCACGGTGCGGGACACCCGCGGTCGTGAGATCGCCGCCGCGTGCGGGCAACTGGCCGCGGACAGCGAGTAGTTAGCGCAGCGAGCCGCGCTTACGGCCGATGATGTCGCGCAGCACGACGAACAATGCCAGCGCCGCGAACCCCAGCAGGAAGTAGTCCTCGACGTGACCGATGTGGTTGCCGTGCAGCATCAGCAGCAGGAACCCGACGATTACCAGGCCGAAGATGTGCCAGGTGCGGTAGTTGATCGCGCTCCAACCCCACTCCGCCGACGGCACCTCGGCGGTGTCGACACTTCGGCGCTCCACCTCGGTACTGGCCACTTCGACTCCTTCAGTTCGGTCACCTGCGCAACATTCTGGCATACCGGGATTTAGCCGCCGATCTCGATCGTCGGACCCCGGCGATGCGCGGTCACGGGCCGGCTACCGGCATTACCGTGGACGTCATGGCTGACCAGCCGCTCTCAGAGTTCGCCGTGGCGCCGCCACACAGCGCGCCCGGTGTGACGTCGATGGTGGGCTACCGCGTGCGGGAGGACCCCGGCACCGTTCATCGGGGGATGCCGTCGTCGGCGTTGGTATTCATCGTCAGCCTCGACGACGGGGTGCAGGCAGCCGCCACCGCCGAGGCGTTGCCGGCCGCAAGACCGAGTCCGATCATCTTGGGCGGACTGCACACGCAGGCCAGCCAGGTACGGCAGCGTCGCGGGCAGGCCGGAGTGCAGTTGGCCGTGCACCCGCTGGCGTCCCGCGCCCTGTTCGGGGTGCCCGCCGCTGAACTCAGCGTGACCGACTTCGATGCGGCACCGGTGCTGGGGCGTGCAGCGGCCGAACTTCACGAACGGGCCGCCGAAGCGCGCGGGTGGCCCGACGCCTTCGCGCTGGTGGCGCATCACCTGCTGGATGCGCACCGTCGCCGTGACGGCGTCACCGTGCGCCCTGAAGTGGCGTACGCCTGGCACCAGCTGGAGCGCAGCCGCGGTACAGCGCCGGTTGGCGCGCTCGCCGAGCAGGTCGGGGTGAGCACGCGGCACCTGATCACGCTTTTTCGCCGCGAAGTGGGCCGAACACCCAAAACGGTGGCCATGCTGATGCGGTTCGAGTACGCGACCGCCTTGATCGCCGACGCTGCGCGCCGGTACCACCGCGTCGATCTGGCCGCCATCGCCGCCGCAGCCGGATACGCCGATCAGGCGCACCTGACCCGCGACTTCGTCCGGTTCGCCGGTGTCCCGCCGGGAGTCTGGCTGGCCGAAGAGTTCCAAAACATTCAAGACGGCGGCCACGGCATCAGGTCACAGTGGTGCTATGACCACTTCCAAGACCACTTCCAATCCGACCGTCTGGGTGACCCTGCAAGCGCATGACCCGATCAAACTCATCGACTATTACGTCGACACCTTCGGCTTCGTCGAGACAGCCCGCCACGGCGTGGACGGCGACACCGTCGCCCACGCCGAACTGATCTGGCCGGAAGGCTGCGGCGGCATCATGCTGGGCAGCCACAAGCCCGGCAACGAATGGTGCCGCGAGCCCGGCACGGCCGGTGCCTACGTCGTCACCGCCGATCCCGACGGTCTCTACCAGCGCGTCGTGAGCCGCAATGCCGATGTGGTGCGTCCGCTGGCCGGCACCGACTACGGCGCCCGCGAGTTCGTCGTCCGCGACCCGGAGGGCAACCTGTGGAGCTTCGGCGACTACACCGGGGAACCACGCGACTGATCTCGGGCACAATGAGCAGGTGAGTGTGTCTGCGGCGAGCCGGACCAGAGTTCTGCTGCTGGGCTCGACCGGCTCGATCGGGACCCAGGCGCTGCAGGTTATCGCCGCCAACCCGGACCGCTTCGAGGTGGTCGGGCTGGCGGCCGGCGGCGGCAACCCGAAGCTGCTGGCCGCTCAGCGCGCCCAGACCGGCGTCAGCAATATCGCCGTGGCCGACGCGCAGGTCGGTGAGGCGCTGGACGCCCCCTACCGCGGGCCCGACGGCGTCACCCGGCTGGTCGAGGAAACCGAGGCCGATGTGGTGCTCAACGCCCTGGTCGGCGCATTGGGGCTGCGACCCACGCTGGCCGCGCTGCAAACCGGGGCCCGGCTGGCACTGGCCAACAAGGAATCACTGATCGCCGGCGGGCCGCTGGTGCTGCAAGCCGCCGCGCCCGGCCAGATCGTGCCGGTGGATTCCGAGCATTCGGCGATCGCTCAGTGTCTGCGCTCCGGCACCGCCGACGAGGTCGCCAGGATCGTGCTCACCGCCTCGGGCGGGCCGTTCCGCGGCTACAGCGCCGCCGAGCTGGCGCACGTCACACCCGAGCAGGCGGGCGCGCATCCGACCTGGTCGATGGGCCCGATGAACACGCTGAACTCGGCATCGCTGGTGAACAAGGGGCTCGAGCTGATCGAGACCCACCTGCTGTTCGGCATCGCCTACGAGCACATCGACGTGGTGGTGCACCCGCAGTCGATCGTGCACTCCATGGTCACCTTCACCGACGGCTCGACGATCGCCCAGGCCAGCCCGCCGGACATGCGCCTGCCGATCGCGTTGGCGCTGGGCTGGCCCGCCCGGGTGCCCGGCGCGGCCGCGGCATGCGACTTCACCAGCGCCTCCAGCTGGGAGTTCGAGCCGCTGGACGACGCGGTTTTCCCGGCGGTGCAGCTGGCGCGGCACGCCGGTCAGACCGGTGGCTGCATGACCGCGGTCTACAACGCCGCCAACGAAGAGGCAGCCGAAGCGTTCCTGGCGGGCCGGATCGGTTTCCCCGCGATCGTCGGCACCATCGCCGAGGTGCTGGGCGCCGCCGACCAGTGGGCCGCGCAACCCGCTACCGTGGATGAGGTACTCGATGCGCAACGCTGGGCCCGCCAACGGGCGGCTCGCGCCGTCGAGGCGGTAGCTATGAGAAAGGTCGGAAGCACCCGATGATGTTCGCGGTCGGCATAGCGCTGTTCGCGCTGGCCATCCTGGTATCGGTGGCCCTGCACGAATGCGGCCACATGTGGGTGGCCCGGGCCACCGGGATGAAGGTGCGCCGCTACTTCGTCGGCTTCGGCACCACGTTGTGGTCGACGCGCCGTGGCGACACCGAATACGGCCTCAAGGCGATCCCGGCCGGCGGTTTCTGCGACATCGCCGGCATGACGGCGGTGGAGGAACTGGCGCCCGATGAGGTCGACCGCGCCATGTACAAGCAGCAGACCTGGAAGCGGGTGGCGGTGCTGTTCGCCGGCCCCGGCATGAACTTCGTCATCGGCCTGGTGCTGGTGTATGCCATCGCCACCATCTGGGGCCTGCCGAACCTGCACGCGCCCACAACCGCGGTCATCGGCGAAACAGCTTGCGTGGCACCGGAAGTCGTCAAGGGGGAACTGGGGAGCTGCTCGGGTCCCGGCCCGGCCGCACGCGCCGGCATCCAGCCCGGCGACGTGGTGGTCAAAGTCGGTGACACGCCCGTGGCGACCTTCGAGGAGATGGCCGCCGCCGTGCGCAAACAGCACGGCACCGTCGGCATCGTCGTCGAACGTGACGGCCACGAGTTGACCAAGTACGTCGATGTGACGCCCACGCAGCGTTGGATCGCCGACGGGCGTGACAGCGAGGCGGTTCCCAGCACCGTGGGCGCCATCGGGGTGGGGGCCGCCCAGTTCGGGCCCACCCAGTACAACCCGATCACCGCGGTGCCGGCCACGTTCACCTTCAGCGGTGACCTGGCGGTGCTGCTGGGCAAGTCGCTGGCCAACATCCCGTCGAAAGTCGGCGCGCTGATGCACGCCATCGGCAACCCGAACGGGGAGCGTGACCCGGAGACCCCGATCAGCGTGGTGGGTGCCTCGATCATCGGCGGCGACACCGTCGACCACGGGCTGTGGGTGGCGTTCTGGTTCTTCCTGGCGCAGCTGAACTTCATCCTGGGCGTGCTCAACCTGGTGCCGCTGCTGCCGTTCGACGGCGGGCACATCGCGATCGCGTTGTACGAAAAGCTCCGCAACATGGTTCGCTCGGCACGCGGGAAGGTCGCGGCCGCGCCGGTGAACTATCTCAAGCTGATGCCGGCCACGTACGTAGTGTTGATGGTGGTGGTCGGTTACATGCTGCTCACCGTGACCGCCGACTTGGTCAACCCGATCAGGCTGTTTTGACAGGAGACCCCGCATGTCCGTCGGCCTAGGTATGCCGGCGCTGCCGGCGCCGACACTGGCGCCACGCCGTAAGACCCGCCAGTTGATGGTCGGCGGCGTCGGGGTGGGCAGCGACCACCCGATTTCGGTGCAGTCGATGTGCACCACCAAGACCCACGACGTCGACGCGACGCTGCAGCAGATCGCCGCGCTGACCACGGCCGGCTGCAACATCGTGCGGGTGGCCTGCCCGCGCCAGGAGGACGCCGACGCGCTGGCGACCATCGCGAAGAAGAGCAAGATCCCGGTGATCGCCGACATCCACTTCCAACCGAAGTACATCTTCGCCGCGATCGACGCCGGCTGTGCCGCGGTGCGGGTGAACCCTGGCAACATCAAGGAGTTCGACGGTCGGGTGGCCGACGTCGCCAAGGCCGCCGGCGCGGCCGGTGTGCCGATCCGGATCGGTGTCAACGCCGGCTCGCTGGACAAGCGGTTTTTGACCAAGTACGGCAAGGCCACCCCCGAGGCGCTGGTCGAGTCGGCGCTGTGGGAGGCGTCGCTGTTCGAGGAGCACGGCTTCGGCGACCTCAAAATCAGCGTCAAGCACAATGACCCGGTCGTGATGGTGGCCGCCTACGAGCAACTGGCCGAGCAGTGCGACTACCCGCTGCACCTGGGCGTCACCGAGGCCGGACCGGCGTTCCAGGGCACCATCAAGTCGGCCGTGGCGTTCGGCGCGCTGCTGTCCCGCGGCATCGGCGACACCATCCGGGTGTCGCTGTCCGCGCCGCCGGTCGAAGAGGTCAAGGTCGGCAACCAGATCCTGGAATCGCTCAACCTGCGTCCGCGGGGCCTGGAGATCGTCTCGTGCCCGTCCTGCGGTCGCGCGCAGGTCGACGTCTACAAGCTGGCCAACGAGGTCACCGCCGGGCTGGAGGGGCTCGACATCCCGCTGCGGGTCGCGGTGATGGGATGCGTGGTCAACGGACCCGGTGAGGCGCGCGAGGCGGATCTGGGCGTGGCCTCCGGCAACGGCAAGGGCCAGATCTTCGTCAAGGGCCAGGTGATCAAGACCGTCCCCGAGGCGCAGATCGTCGAGACCCTGATCGAGGAGGCGTTGCGCCTGGCTTCGGAGATGGGCGCTATGGGAGCCGACGCCGGGGACGGAACTCCCGGCGGCGCGCCCACCGTCACCGTAAGCTGAACTGAGCCGATCCGCCGACCGCGCGCGGCACGTCAGTTCGCAAGAAAGAGTCACTATGTCGGCTCCGCCGGATTTCCGCCTCGATCAGCGACGGGTGTCCGTCGCGCGCGACGTCGCCGCGGTGTGGCGAGTGCTCGACGCGGATCCGGTCGGCTCCTGCATGGTTGCGGCCCGCGTCGCCGACCACGGTGTCGATCCCCGGTCCATCGGCGGGGAACTGTGGACGCGCGGCGGCGTGGACGAATCGCTGTGCTACGCCGGGGCGAACCTGATACCGCTGCGCGGGACGCCGGCCGACCTGACCGCCTTCGCCGACAAGGCGGTGAGCGCCATCCGGCGCTGTTCATCGCTGGTCGGCCGTGCCGAGTTGGTGTTGCCGATGTGGCAGCGCCTGGTAGATGTCTGGGGTCCGGCCCGCGACGTGCGCGAGAGCCAGCCACTGATGGCATTGCGCACCATGCCCGAGTGCCCGATGGACCCGGAGGTTCGTCAGGTGCGCCCGGACGAACTCGACGCCTACCTGGTGGCGGCCGTCGACATGTTCATCGGCGAGGTCGGGGTGGATCCGCGGCTCGGTGACGGTGGCCGCGCCTACCGCCGCCGGGTGGCCAACCTGATCGCGGCCGGCCGGGCGTGGGCTCGGTTCGAACGTGGCGAGGTGGTGTTCAAGGCCGAGGTGGGCTCGCAGTCACCGGCAGTGGGGCAGATCCAGGGCGTCTGGGTGCACCCCGAACGACGGGGCCAAGGGCTGGGCTCCGGGGGCACCGCGATGCTGGCCGCGGTGATCGTCGGCACCGGCCGCGTCGCCAGCTTGTACGTCAACGATTTCAACGAGGTGGCTCGGGCCACCTACGAGCGGGTCGGATTCACCCAGGCCGGCACCTTTGCGACCGTGTTGCTGGACTGAGCGGATGCGCGCTGCCGCGAACTTCTCGCCGAAGCTCGCGACCTTCTCGCCGAAGCTGTAGTTGGCGCGGACAAGTTCGAGTAGCGGACACGCTAGCTACAGCCTCGGTGCGCCTCCGCGCCTCAACCGTTTCCATTTCGTAACATCTGCCTCAATGACAACTGCAAACTCACTAGCCACACGAGTCACAGGCCTGTTCGCGGTGCTGCTCACCGTGGCCGGCCTGTCGGCGTGCACGCCCCGCCCGGACGGCCCGGGGCCCACCGCCGAGCGGTTCTTCGCCGCGCTGGCCACCGGTGACACCGCGACCGCCGCCGAGCTCAGCGACGACCCGGCCACCGCCCGCAGCGCCCTCAACGCGGCCTGGGCAGGATTGCAGGCCGAGCACCTCGACGCCCAGGTCATCGGTACGCGCTACAACGACGACACCGGCACGGTGTCCTACCGCTACACCTGGCAGCTGCCGAAGAACCGCGCCTGGTCCTATGACGGCCAGCTCAAGATGGTGCGCAACGAAGGGCACTGGGCGGTCCGCTGGACGGCGACCGGCCTGCATCCCAAGCTCGGGGAACACCAGACCTTCGCGCTGCGGGCCGATCCGCCGCGCCGCGCCTCGGTCAACGAGGCCGGCGGTACCGACGTGTTGGTGCCCGGCTACGTCTACCACTACGAACTCGACGCCGGCCGGGCCGGGCGGAACCTGATGCGCACCGCGGGTGCGGTGATCGAGGCGCTGCGGCCGTTCGACGACACCCTGGGCGACCCGCAACGGCTCGCCGAGCAGGCCAGTTCGTCGGTCACTCCGCTGGGCCTGATCACGCTGCGCAAGAACGACCACGATCGCGTCGAGGCGGCGATCGGCGCGCTGCCCGGGGTGGTGATCACCCCGCGTCCGGAGCTGCTGCCCACCGACGACCGGTTCGCGCCGGTGCTCGTCGGTGAGGTGAAGAAAGCCGTTGCGAACCGACTCGACGGCGAGGCGGGCTGGCGCGTCGTGAGCGTCAACCAGAACGGTGTCGACGTGGCGGTGCTGCACGAAGTCGACCCGTTACCGGCACCGTCGCTGACGATCAGCCTGGACCGATCGGTTCAGCGTGCCGCCCAGAACGCGGTCAACACCCGCGGCAACCAGGCGATGATGGTGGTGATCAAACCGTCGACCGGCGAGCTGCTGGCGGTCGCGCAGAACGCCGCCGCCGACGCCGACGGCCTGGTCGCGACCACCGGTCTGTACCCGCCCGGCTCGACGTTCAAGATGGTCACCGCCGGCGCGGCGATCGAACGGGACATGGTCTCGCCGAATTCGATGGTGGGCTGTCCCGGCAGCCTTGACATCGGCCAGCGCACCATCCCCAACTACGGCGGGTTCGACCTGGGCATGGTGTCTATGTCGCGGGCCTTCGCCAACTCGTGCAACACCACGTTCGCCGAGCTGGCCAGCCGGATGCCGCCGCGGGCGCTCTCCCAGGCGGCCAGCCGGTACGGGATCGGGGTCGACTACCTGGTGGACGGCATCACCACCGTCACCGGTTCGGTGCCGCCGACGGTGGATCTGGCCGAACTGACCGAGGACGGATTCGGCCAAGGCAAGGTGCTGGCCAGCCCGTTCGGCGTCGCGCTGGCCGCCGCGACGGTGGCCGCCGGCAAGACGCCGGTGCCCCGGCTGATCGAGGGCCGGCCGACCACCGTCAACGGCCCGGTGGGCCCGCCGGTGAGCGACGAGATGCTCGACGGCCTGCGTCAGATGATGCGGCTGGTGGTCACCGACGGCACCGCCCGGGCACTGGCCGGATGCGGACCGGTATTCGGTAAGACCGGCGAGGCCGAGTTCGCCGGCGGGTCGCATTCCTGGTTCGCCGGCTACCGCGGCGACATGGCTTTCGCGGCGCTGATCGTCGGCGGTGGGAGCTCGGAGTACGCGGTGCGGATGACCAAGGTGATGTTCGACTCGCTGCCGGACAACTTCCTGCTCTGACCGCACTCTGGGGCACGCGCCGGCCGGCGGCGGTAAATTGAGAAGCCATGACCGGTCTCGATGACGTGGCCCTGCGTATTTCCGATGCGGACCGCAACGGCACGCTGCGTCGCCTGCACAACGCCGTCTCGCTCGGGCTGATCGACATCGGCGAATTCGAGGAGCGTGCCGCCCAGGTGTCGCAGGCGCGGATGCGCTCAGAACTCGACACGCTGATCGGAGACCTGCCGGGACCGCGGGCGATAGTCAGCTCGGCGGCCGACCGGGTCGAACTGCGTGGCTGGGCCGGCTCGCTCAAGCGGCACGGGGAGTGGATCGTGCCGACCCGGCTGGCCCTGGTGCGCCGCCTGGGCTCGGTGGACCTCGATCTCACCAGGGCGCGGTTCGCCGGGCCGGTGGTCGTCATCGAACTCGACATGCGGTTCGGTTCGGTCGCGATCCGGCTGCCCGACGGCGCGAGCGCCTCCATCGACGACGTCGAGGTCTACTTCGGCAGCGCCAAGGACCATCGCAGGGACGCCCCCGCCGAGGGCACGCCGCATGTGGTGCTGGCCGGACGCGTGGTGTGCGGCTCCGTGGACATCAAGGGCCCCCAGCGCAAGCTGCGCTGGCGGCGCTGAACAGCTCCGTTAAGCTGGCGTGATGGCCGTCCGTACCCCGCTTTCCCCCGGTGTGGTGTCCCCGACGCTGCCGGTGCCCAAGTCGATCCCGCGGCCGGAATACGTCGGCAGATCCACCGTCGCCGAGGGCAGCGAGCCGTGGGTGCAGACACCCGAGGTGATCGAGAAGATGCGGGTCGCGGGTCGCATCGCCGCGGGCGCGCTGGCCGCGGCCGGCAGCGCCGTCGCCCCCGGAGTGACCACCGACGCGCTGGACCGCATCGCCCACGACTTCATGATCGACCACGGCGCCTACCCCTCCACGCTGGGCTACAAGGGCTTTCCCAAGTCGTGTTGCACCTCGCTCAACGAGGTCATCTGCCACGGCATCCCGGACTCGACGGTGATCGCCGACGGGGACATCGTCAACATCGACGTCACCGCCTACATCGACGGTGTGCACGGCGACACCAACGCCACCTTTCTGGCCGGGGAGGTCTCCGAGGAGCACCGCCTGCTGGTCGAGCGCACCCGGGAGGCCACGATGCGCGCGATCAAGGCGGTCAAACCGGGCCGGGCGTTGTCGGTGATCGGCCGGGTCATCGAGGCGTACGCGAATCGGTTCGGTTACAACGTGGTCCGCGACTTCACCGGTCATGGGATCGGAACCACCTTCCACAACGGACTGGTGGTGCTGCATTACGACCAGCCCGAGGTGGACACGGTCATCGAACCGGGCATGACGTTCACCATCGAACCGATGATCAATCTCGGGACGTTGGACTACGAGATCTGGGATGACGACTGGACGGTGGTCACCAGCGACGGGCAGTGGACCGCGCAGTTCGAGCACACCTTGGTGGTCACCGATGACGGGGCCGAGATCCTGACACTTCCGTGACGTCACCGCCGTTTCTGTTGAGCTGCTGAAGGCCTGTCAAAATCGCCCCATGTGGCCCCGCTGGCGGTAGCGTTGCGAAAATGCCGGGCACGATGATGACCATCGACGGGTTTCCGATCCCGATCGATGTCGCCGGCCCGCACAACGGGCCGGTCGTGGTCATGCTCGCGGCCGCCCAACACCCGCTGACCGCCTACGAGGCGGTCTGTCAACGGCTGCATACCGCGTCGTTGCGCACCATCGTGATCGGCGCCGACTCGCGACTGACACCCAAGGCCGTGGTGGGCATCCTGGATTCGCTGGGAGTCCAATGCGGGGTGCTGGTGGGCGACCGCAGTGGCGGTGACAACGCCTGGGAGCTCGCGGCCACCCGCCCGGACCGGTTCACCGGCTTGGTGGTACTCGACCGGGGACATCCGCGGGCACCTGATCTGGGCGGGTCGATCCGCGACGAACGCTGCCCGCCGGTCGAGATCAACACCACCGTGCTGGTCAGTTCCCGCGCCGCCGCTTCGGTGGCCGAAGCCAGCCAGCGGTTCGTCTACGGCGAACACCGGCTGGTGATGCTTCCCGGGCGCCGCAGCGCCCAAGAGTTCACCGCGCAACTCGCGATGGAGATCGTGTTGCGGGCCAGTACCTGGTAGGGGCTGGCGACAAGAGTAAGTTCGGCATCGCCGTGCGGCATAGCGGGCCGCCGCGTTCAGAAAAATCGAATAGCACAAATCGGGGGGTAAGAAGTGTTGTCGTGGGGGCATTCGATACCGGCACTGCTGCGCGAACGGGCTCAGCAATGGCCGGACCGGTCGGCGTTCACCTACATCGACTACGACGTCGATCAAGCGGGCTACGCAGAGACCCTGACGTGGCCGCAGATCCTGCAGCGCACCGAGTCGGTCGCCGTCGAGGTGGCCGCGGTGGCCTCGCCGGGCGACCGCGTCGCGTTGCTGGCACCGCAGGGCCTGGAATACATCGCCGCCTTCTTCGGCGCGATGGAGGCCGGCTGCATCGTGGTCCCGCTACCGGTGCCGGCGTTCGGCAGCCGCGACGAACGCGTCACCGCGGCGCTGAAGGACTGCGCCCCGGCCGCGGTGCTGACCACATCGGCCGTGGCCGGTGACATCAACACCTGCGTGAGCGCCGTCGGGGGCAACCCGCCGGCGATCATCGAGGTGGATCTGCTCGACCTCGACTCGCCGGCCGGCTGGAACGGTGCCGGCGCGCTGACCACCAAGACTGCGCTGCTGCAGTACACCTCCGGTTCGACCGGCTCACCGCGCGGCGTGGTGGTCTCGCACCGCAACGTGTTCGCCAACATCGAGCAGGTGATGGCCGACTACTTCGGCGACGACGGCGGGGCCCCGCCGCTCGACACCACCCTGGTCTCGTGGCTGCCGTTCTACCACGACATGGGCTTGTTGCTCGGCGTCATGGGCGCCGTCACGTTGGGCCGTCCCTCGGTGATCATGAGCCCGATCGCCTTCCTGCAGAAGCCGGCCCGGTGGATGCAGCAGCTCGCCGGCAACCCCTGTTCGTTCACCGCCGGGCCGAACTTCGCGTTCGAGTTGGCCGCGCGACGCACGACCGACGACGACATGGCCGGACTCGACCTCGGCGGGGTGCACACCATCCTGTCCGGCAGCGAGCGTATCCACGCGGCGACGATCCGTCGCTTCACCGAGCGATTCGCCCGCTTCAACCTGCCGCCCAACGCCCTGGCACCCTCCTACGGGCTGGCCGAGGCGATGGTCTACGTGGCATCGGCGCCGCGCACGAATCGGCCGGTGACGGTCCGGCTCGACTACGAGAAACTGGTGGCCGGCACCGCCCAAGTCAGCCCCGCCGGCGCCGACCTGGTCAGCATCGGTGCCCCACGCGCCTGCACGGTGCGGATCGTCGACCCCGACACCCGTACCGAGAACCCCGCGGGCAAGGTGGGCGAGATCTGGATCCACGGGCCCAACGTCGCCAGCGGCTACTGGCACAACCCGGAGGCGACCGAACGTACCTTCGGGGGGCGGCTCGACGTTCCGACCCCGGGCACCCCGACGGGACCCTGGTTGCGCACCGGCGACCTCGGCGTCATTCACGAGGACGAACTGCTGGTCGTCGGCCGCATCAAGGACATGTTGATCGTCGACGGCCGCAACCACTATCCCGACGACATCGAGGCGACGGTGCAGGAGCTCACCGGCGGCCGGGTGGCTGCCGTCCCGGTCAGCCGGGACGGCCGCGAGCAGCTGGTCGTCATCGCCGAAATCAAAAGCCGGGGAAATCCCGGCGAGGAATCTCAGCGGATGCAGACCTTGAAACGGCAAGTGGCGGCGGAAGTGTCGCGATTGCACGGGGTGCGGGTGGCCGATCTGGTGCTGGTGGCACCCGGCTCGTTACCGATCACCACCAGCGGCAAGATCCGCCGATCGACCTGTGCCGACTGCTACCGGTCCCAGCAATTCCGTCGGCTGGAGGCCATCGGCTGACGGTGGGCGGGTAGCCTGACAGCACTCAACTGTCAGGGGGATCGTCGTCGGCGAAGGAGCACTATGACCCGGCCAGCGATGCTGTCCCAGATCGAGCTGCAGCAACTGGTCGGGTCCGGCGACATCGACACCGTTGTGGTGGCGTTCACCGACATGCAGGGCCGGCTGGTCGGCAAGCGGGTCGCGGCGCAGCACTTTCTCGACGAGGTCGCCGGCCACGGCGTGGAGTGCTGCAGCTACCTGCTGGCGGTCGACGTCGAGATGAACACCGTTCCCGGCTACCCGATCGCCGACTGGGGCACCGGCTACGGCGATCTGGTGCTGCGACCGGACTTCGCGACGCTGCGGCGCATCCCGTGGCTGCCCGGCACCGCCCACGTGCTCGCCGATGCCTACTGGCCCGATGGCAGCCAGGTCGCGGTGTCGCCCCGCCAGATCCTGGCCGCTCAGCTCGCCCGGTTGGCCGAACGCGAGCTGGTCGCCTACGCCGCAACGGAACTGGAGTTCCTGGTCTTCGACGACAGCTACCGGCAGGCATGGGCCGCCGGCTATCGCGGCCTGACAGCGGCGACCGACTACAACGCGGACTACGGCCTGGTCGCCGGTGCCCGGCTGGAACCGCTGCTGCGTGACATCCGGTTGGGCATGGCCGGCGCCGGAATGCGCTGCGAGGGCGTCAAGGGAGAGTGCCACACCGGCCAGCAGGAGATCACTTTCCGATACGAGGAGGCGCTGGTCGCCTGCGACAACCACAGCGTCTACAAGAGCGGCGCCAAGGAGATCGCCGACCAGCACGGCAAGAGCCTGACGTTCATGGCCAAATTCGACGAACGCGAAGGCAACAGCTGCCATGTGCACCTGTCGCTGCGCAGCGCCGACGGCGAGGCGGTGTTCGCCGATCCGACGTCACCGCACGGCATGTCGGGGTTGTTCGGCAGCTTCCTGGCCGGTGTGCTGGCCACCTTGTCCGAGCTGACGTTGTGCTACGCGCCGAACATCAACTCCTACAAACGATTCGTCGGCGGCAGCTTCGCTCCCACGGTGATCGGCTGGGGTCTGGACAACCGCACCTGCGCATTGCGGGTGATCGGCCGCGGCGACTCGCTGCGGATGGAGTGCCGGGTCCCCGGCGGCGACGTGAACCCCTACCTGGCGGTGGCGGCGCTGATCGCGGGCGGCCTGCACGGGATCGACAACGACCTGGAATTGCCCGACCCGGTCGACGGTGACGCCTACCACGCCGGGTTACCGCACCTGCCGTCGACGCTGGCCGAGGCCGCCGAGGGGTTCGCCAAATCGGCAGTGGCGCGCAAGGCCTTTGGTGACGACGTGGTCGAGCATTACCTGCACGGCGCCCGGGTGGAGTTGGACGCCTTCCGCACCGCGGTGACCGACTGGGAAAGGGTTCGGGGCTTTGAGAGGTTCTGAACCGCCTGAACCAGCCGGCCCGGTGGTCGGCCTGACCAGCTACCTCGACCGGGCGCAGTTCGGGGTGTGGGATGTGCGGGCGGGGCTGCTGCCCGCCGACTACCTCGAGGGCATCACCGCCGCCGGCGGTATCGCGGTGCTGCTGCCGCCGCAGCCGGTGACGCCCGAGATCGCCGCACGGGTGCTCGACGGTCTTTCCGGCCTGGTGATCACCGGCGGCAGGGATCTCGACCCCGCCGGTTACGGCCAGCCGCCCCACGCCGAGACCGATCGGCCCGACTCCATGCGGGACGCCTGGGAGTTTGCGCTGCTGGACGAGGCGCTGCGGCGCGGGCTGCCGGTGCTGGGTATCTGCCGCGGCGCCCAGGTGCTCAATGTCGCGCTCGGCGGCACGCTGCACCAGCATCTGCCCGACGTGCTCGGCAACAACGGGCACCGGGCCGGCAACGGGGTGTTCACCCCGATGCCGGCGCGCACCGTGACGGGCACCCGACTGGCCGATTTGCTGGGCGAGTCCTGCCAGGTGCAGTGCTACCACCACCAGGCGATCGCCGAGCTGGGGGACAACCTGGTGGTCAGCGCCCGCGATGACGACGGTGTCATCGAGGCGATCGAGCTTCCCGGGGCGGACTTCGTGCTCGCGGTCCAGTGGCATCCGGAAGCGTCGCTGGACGATCTGCGGCTGTTCACCGCGATCGTGGACGCCGCGCGCAACTATGCGGCGGCGCGGGTGGGGCGATGACGACACACGACCTCATCAACCCGGCCACCGGGGCGGTGTTCACGACCGTCGAGCATGTCGATGCCGCGGCCGTCGACGAGGCGGTGCGCCGGGCGCAGGCAGCGCAGCGGCGGTGGGCGCGACTGGCGCCGGCCGACCGCGCGGCAGCGCTGCGCGCCTTCGCCGCGGCAGTCGACGCCCACGTCGACGAGCTGGCCGCCCTCGAGGTGAGCAACGCCGGTCATCCGGTGTCGGCTGCCGAATGGGAGGCCGGGCATGTCCGCGACGTGCTGCAGTTCTACGCGGCCAGCCCGGAACGGTTGTCCGGTCAGCAGATACCGGTGGCCGGCGGACTGGACGTCACCTTCCACGAGCCGCTCGGCGTGGTCGGCATCATCACCCCCTGGAACTTCCCCATGCCGATCGCCGCGTGGGGGTTCGCCCCGGCGCTGGCGGCCGGCAACGCGGTGCTGATCAAGCCCGCCGAGTGGACCCCGCTGACCACGATGAGGTTGGCGGAGTTGGCCGTTCACGCCGGCTTGGACCCTGATCTGCTGCAGGTGTTACCCGGACCCGGCGCCGAGGTGGGGGAGCGGCTGGTCACCCACCCGGGTGTGGCCAAGATCGTGTTCACCGGTTCGACCATCACCGGCACCCGGGTGCTGGCGGCTGCGGCGCCCGCCGTCAAACGGGTCACGCTGGAGTTGGGCGGCAAGAGCGCCAACATCGTGTTCGCCGACTGCGACCTGGAGCAGGCGGCGGCCACCGCGCCCTACGGGGTGTTCGACAACGCCGGGCAGGACTGCTGCGCCCGCAGCCGGATCCTGGTGCAGGCAAGTGTTTATGACCGTTTCATGGAGCTGCTCGAGCCCGCGGTCGCCGGGGTCGTGGTGGGCGACCCCGCCTCGCGTGACACCGAGATGGGCCCGCTGGTCTCACGACCGCACTGGGAGAAGGTGGCCTCCTACGTTCCCGACGACGCGCCGGTCGCCTTCCGCGGCCGGGCGCCCGACGGCCCGGGATTCTGGTTCCCGCCGACGGTGCTGACCCCCGCACGTGATGACCGCTGCGTCACCGAGGAGATCTTCGGCCCAGTGGTGACGGTACTGCCGTTCGAGGATGAGGCCGACGCGGTGGCGCTGGCCAACGACACCGTCTACGGGCTGTCGGGTTCGATCTGGACCGACGACCTGTCGAGGGCGCTGCGGATGTCGCGCGCGGTGGAAGCCGGCAATCTGTCGGTGAATTCGCACTCGTCGGTGCGGTTCAACACCCCGTTCGGGGGTTTCAAACAATCGGGATTGGGCCGGGAGCTGGGGCCGGATGCCCCGCTGGCCTTCACCGACACCAAGAATGTGTTCATCGCAGTGAAGGAGATGTGAGTGACCGACCTGACCCAACGCCTGGCTGGGCGCGTCGCCGTGGTGACCGGTGCCGGCGGCGGAATCGGCCTGGCGGCCGCCCGGCGCATGCGCTCCGAGGGTGCCCGCATCGTGGTCGGTGACCTCGACCCCTCGGCGGGTGCCGCGGTCGCCGAAGAACTGGACGGTCTGTTCATCCCGGTCGACGTCTCCGATCAGGAGCAGGTCGACGCGCTGTTCGACACTGCGGCGCAGACCTTCGGCGCGGTCGACATCGCCTTCAACAACGCCGGCATCTCGCCGCCGGACGACGACCTGATCGAAACCACTGAATTGCCGGCCTGGCAACGTGTTCAGGACGTGAACCTGAAATCGGTCTACCTGTGCTGCCGGGCTGCGCTGCGGCACATGGCGCCGGCCAGGCGCGGCTCGATCATCAATACCGCATCGTTCGTGGCGGTGATGGGTTCGGCGACCTCGCAGATTTCCTACACGGCTTCCAAGGGCGGCGTGCTGGCCATGTCGCGGGAGCTCGGCGTGCAGTACGCCCGCCAGGGCATCCGGGTCAACGCACTGTGCCCCGGACCGGTGAACACTCCACTGCTGCAGGAGTTGTTCGCTGCCGACCCGGAGCGCGCGGCGCGCCGGCTGGTGCACGTTCCGGTGGGCCGGTTCGCCGAGCCGGAGGAGATCGCCGCCGCGGTGGCGTTCCTGGCCAGCGACGACGCCTCGTTCATCACCGGTTCGACCTTCCTGGTCGACGGCGGCATCAGCTCGGCCTACGTCACTCCGCTGTAGGAGCCCCGCGGCGCGCCCGTCAGAACCACTCCGGACGCATCTGAATCGTGGTGCGGTCCAGGCTTTCCAGCAGGTCGAGCTGCGGTCCGGTTCGCGGTAGTTCATAGCGGAAGAAGTACCGGGCGGCCTGGCGCTTGCCGTCGTAGAAGTCCCCGCTGCGATCGGCGACGGCCAGCAGTTGTTCCAGCCACATCCAGGCGATCACCACATGGCCGAACACCTCCAGATAGATCGCACTGTTGGCCATCGCGGCGTCGATGTCGCCGGCGGCGAACATGCCGGCGGTGACATCGACCAGCCGCTGGATAGCCGCATCGAGTCGATCCGCGAGGTCAGCCGATTCGGCGCCGGCCCGGCGGGCGGCGCTGATGGTGTCGGTCATGGCCCGGTGCAGGGCGGCCAGACTGGCTCCATCGCGTTGAACCACCTTGCGTCCCAACAGGTCCAGGCTCTGGATACCGTGGGTGCCCTCGTGGATCGGGTTGAGCCGGTTGTCCCGGTAGTGCTGTTCGACGTCGTACTCGCGGGTGTAGCCGTAGCCGCCGTGCACCTGGATGGCCAGGTCGTTGGCGGCCAGACACCACTGCGACGGCCAGCTCTTGGCGATCGGGGTGAGGATGTCCAGCAGCGCGGTGGCCTGCTCGAGTTCCTGATCGGATTCTGCGGTGTGGGAGATGTCGACCAGCCGCGCGCAGTACAGCGCCAACGCCAACGCGCCCTCGACATAGGACTTCTGCGCCAGCAGCATCCGTTTGACGTCGGCATGCTCGACGATCGGAATCTGCGGCGCCGCCGGGTCTTTCGCCGTCACCGGGCGGCCCTGCGGCCGGTCCCGGGCGTAGTCGAGCGACTTGAGGTAGCCGGTGTAGCCGAGCGCGATCGCACCCATGCCCACACCCAGGCGGGCTTCGTTCATCATGTGGAACATGTAGGTCAGGCCGCGGTGCTGCTCACCGACGAGGTAGCCGACCGCGCCCGATTCGCCGCCGGGCCGGTGGCCGCCCTCGCCGAAGTTGAGCACGGTGTTGGTGATTCCGCGATAGCCCATCTTGTGGTTGAGCCCGGCCAGCACCACATCGTTGCGCTCACCCAGCGTGCCGTCGGGATTCACCAGATACTTCGGCACGATGAACAGCGAGATCCCCTTGGTGCCCGCCGGACCGCCGGGAATCTTGGCCAACACCAGGTGGACGATGTTTTCGGTCAGTTCGTGCTCCCCACCGGAGATCCACATCTTCGACCCGAACAGCCGAAATGTGCCGTCGGCGCGCGGTTCCGCGCGGGTGGTGATATCGGCCAGCGACGACCCGGCCTGGGTCTCCGACAAGCACATGGTCCCGAAAAAGCGGCCGGCGAGCATGGGTTTGACGAAGGCGGCGAGCTGTTCTTCGCTGCCGAACTTGGCGAGCAGGTTTGCGTTCGCCATGGTCAGCATCGGGTAGCCCGCGGTGCTGACGTTGGCGGCGAACAACCAGGCGAACCCGGCCTGGGCCACCGTCGCCGGCAGTTGCGCACCACCGAGGTCATAATCCATGGCCATGCCGATCAGCTCAGCGTCGGCGCAGGCGGCCAGTGCCTCCTTGACCTCCCCGATGATGGTGACTTTCGTCCCGTCGAAGGTGGGTTCGTGGGCGTCGCTCTTCTTGTTGTGCGGGGCGAAATAGCGTGTTGCCAACTGTTGGCACAGATCCAGCGTGTCGGAGAAGGTCTCTCGGGAGTGCTCGGCGAACCGGCCACGGCGGGTCAGTTCCTCGATCCGCAGCCAGTCGAAGAGCAGAAAATCCAGGTCGGGGCGGGACAGCAGGGTGGACTTCATCGCTCTCTCCTATCGGCACGCCGGCCTCATTCCAGGCCGAGCAGCGCGTTCTCGACGACCTCCGGCAGTGCCGGGTGGATCCAGTATTGGCCGCGGGCCATATCTGCCGCGGTCAGCCCGAAGCTCATGGCCTGGATCAACGGCTGGACGATCGACGACGCCTGATGGCCCATGATGTGCGCACCGAGTAGCCGCCCGGTGCCGCGTTCGGCGATCAGTTTGACGAACCCGGTGGTGTCCTCCATGGCCCAGCCGTAGGCGACGTCGCCGTAGTCCTGGATCTTCACCGAGATGTCGAGTCCCTTTGCCCGCGCTTGGCTCTCGGTCAATCCGACGGCGGCGATCTGCGGGTCGGTGAACACCGCGAACGGCACGTAACGATGATCAGTGATCCGCATCGCGTCGACGTCGTCCCAGTCGCACAGCAGGTTGTGCTGTACCACCCGGGCCTCGTGGTTGGCGACGTGTTTGAGCTCATACGGGGAGGAGACATCGCCGAGCGCGAAAACACCGCGCGCCGTGGTTCGTTGGTACTTGTCAACCACCACCCGGCCGCCGGCAATGTCGATGCCGGCCTGCCCGGCCTCCAACAGATCGCCGTTGGGAACCCGGCCGGTGGCCACCAGCAACGCATCGGCCCGCAGGATCGACCCGTCATCGAGTTCCAGAATGACGCCGGTGTGGGCGGGTGTTTGCTGCCGGGCGGCGACCACGTTGCGCTGCGAGCGCACCTCCCACTTGCCCGCGGCCATCCGGGTGAACCGCTCGGCGACGGTCTCATCGCAGTGCCGCAGCAACGTCGAGCCGCGGATCACCACCGTGACCCGGACACCCAAGGCGGAGAAGACGTGCGCGAATTCGGCGGCGATGAAACCACCGCCGATGATCACCAGGTGCTCGGGCAACTCGGCCATCCGCATCACGTCATCACTGGTGTAGTAGTGCACCCCGCTGTCGGCGATCACCGGCGGAATCCACGACCGCGCGCCGGCGGCGATCACCACCTGCGCGGCGCTGAACTGCTCGCCGCCGGCGGTGGCCAGCACGTATCCGCCATCGGAACCGACCGGGGCGAACCTGGTGTGCTGGTCGTAGACGTCGACGTTCGGCAGGCTGCGGCGATACTGCTCGCCGCCGGCGGCGATCGGGTCGATGCGGCCGAAGACGCGCGAGACGATGTCGGGCCAGCGGACCTTCTCGATGCGGGCGTCCACTCCGTAGCGCGCCGCCTGGGTCACCGTCGCGGCGACCTCGGCGGCGTAGACGAACATCTTCGTCGGGATGCACCCCACGTTCAGGCAGGTGCCGCCGAAGGTGCCCTGCTCGCAGATCGCCACCCGCTTGTCGGCGTAACGCTCGTCGAGAATGCTGTTGCCCGAACCGGTTCCGATGATCGCCAGATCGTAGCTTTCCATGGCGTCAGCCTAAACCGTGTGGGCGATACGCTCAGTGGCGTGTCCACATCGGATCAGACCGACATCGCGCTGATCGGTGCGGGCATCATGAGTGCCACGCTGGGGGCGATACTGCGCCGGCTGGAGCCGGGCGCCTCGATCACCGTGATCGAGCGGCTGGACACCGCCGCTGCCGAGAGCACCGACGCGTGGAACAACGCCGGCACCGGCCATGCCGGCCTGTGCGAGCTGTTCTACGCGCCGGAGAAGGCGATCCGCGTCAACGAGCAATTCCAGGTGACCCGCCAGTTCTGGGCCTACGCGGTGCAACATGGGCTGCTCGGCCAGCCGCGTGACTTCGTGCACCCGGTCCCGCACGTCAGTTTCGTCCACGGCGCCGACGGCGTCGATCAGCTGCGTCGCCGCCACCGCGCGCTGGCCGGAAACCCGCTGTTCGCCGGAGCCGAGTTCATCACCGACTTCGATGAGTTCGCGGCGCGGCTGCCGCTGATGGCGGCCGGCCGGAATCCCGGCGAGCCGGTGGCGCTGGACTGGTCGCCCCACGGCACCGACGTCGACTTCGGTGCGCTGGCCCGGCAACTGATCGGCTACGGCGTGCGCCACGGCACCGAGACGCTGTTCGGCCACGAGGTGCGCGCGATCCGCCGAGAACCCGACGGTGGCTGGATGCTGGGCCTCATTGACCGCCACAGCGGCGAAAGACGCGGGCTGCGAGCCAAATTCGTCTTCGTCGGGGCGGGCGGAGCCACGCTGGGACTGCTGCAGCGCTCGGGCATCTGCGAGATCCGTGGCTTCGGCGGATTCCCGATCGGCGGGGCGTTCCTGCGCAGCGGGGTCGCGGAGCTGGTCGCCGCCCACCGCGCCAAGGTGTACGGCACCCCGGCGCCCGGCGCGCCCGCGACGACGGCCCCGCACCTGGACGTCAGGGTGGTCGACGGTGCCCGGTGGCTGCTGTTCGGGCCGTTCGCGGACTGGTCGCCGAGATTCCTCAAGCACGGCCGGGCCACGGATCTGCCCCGATCGCTTCGCGTGGACAACGCCGCGTCACTGCTGGGCGCGGGGATCCGGGAGCGGAAACTGGTCGGCTACCTCCTCGGTCAACTGCGGCGAGGCCCCGCCGCGCGGCCGGCTGCGCTGCGCGACTTCGTCCCGGACGCCCTCGATGGGGACTGGTCACCGATCCGGGCCGGCCAGCGGGTGCAGGTGATCCGCCGTGGCCGTCTGGAGTTCGACACCACGATCGTGCATGCCGCCGACGGCAGCATCGCGGGCCTGCTGGGCGCCTCGCCGGGAGCGTCGACCGCGGTGCCGGCCATGCTGGACGTGCTGGCGCGCTGCTTCCCGAGCCGGTTCGCGGGCTGGCTGCCGACGTTGAAGGAGATGGTCCCGTCGCTGGGCGTGCGGCTCGCCGAAGAGCCCGCCCTGTTCGAGCAGGTGTGGGAGTGGGGGACCCGACAGCTTGCGTTGCATCCGGCCTCCGACGGCCAGCCTTAGAGTTATCGCGTGACCGAGAACCCATATCTGGTCGGGCTGCGGCTGGCCGGACGCAAGGTCGTGGTGGTGGGCGCCGGAGGCGTCGCACAGCGGCGGCTGCCGTTGTTGGTGGACAGCGGCGCCCAGGTGGTGGTGATCGCACCCGGCGCGACCCCGTCGGTCGAGGCACTGGGGGAGCGCAAGCCCGGCATCACGCTGGTGTCGCGCGCGTACCGGGACGGAGATCTCACCGACGCCTGGTACGCGATTGCGGCCACCGATGACCCGCATGTCAACGCCGCCGTGGTCGCCGAGGCCGACCGTCGCCGGATCTTCTGTGTGCGCGCTGATCTCGCCGTCGAAGGATCGGCGGTCACCCCGGCCAGCTTCAGTTACGCCGGCCTGTCGGTGGGGGTGCTGGCCGGCGGCGAGCACAGTCGGTCGGCGGCGATCCGTTCGGCGATCCGGGAGGCGTTGCAGTCCGGTCTGATCGCCCTGGACATCGAGGCGACCTCCGACGTGGTCCGCGGCGGCGTGGCCCTGGTCGGCGGTGGCCCCGGCGATCCGGAACTGATCACGGTGCGCGGCCGGCGCATGCTGTCGCACGCCGACGTCGTGGTGGCCGACCGGCTCGCGCCGCCCGAACTGCTCGCCGAACTGCCGCCGCACGTCGAAGTCATCGACGCTGCCAAGATCCCCTACGGCCGGGCGATGGCCCAAGACGCCATCAACGGGCTGATGATCGAACGCGCCGCGGCCGGCAAGTTCGTGGTGCGACTCAAGGGCGGCGACCCGTTCGTGTTTGCGCGCGGCTACGAAGAAGTCCTGGCCTGCACCGACGCCGGGATTCCGGTGACGGTGGTGCCGGGTGTGACCAGTGCCATAGCGGTGCCGGCGCAGGCTGGCGTCCCGGTCACGCACCGGGCGGTGAACCACGAATTCGTGGTGGTCAGCGGCCATATCGCCCCCGATGACCCGGAATCGTTAGTGAATTGGGATGCACTGGCCGCGATGCGCGGCACCATTGTGTTGCTGATGGCCGTCGAACGTATCGAGCAGTTCAGCGCGGTACTGCAAAAAGGCGGCCGACCTGCGGATACACCGGTGCTGGTGGTTCAGCACGGGACCACCCCCGCCCAGCACACGCTCCGAGCCACGCTGGCCGACGCGCCCGAGAAGATCCGCGCGGAGGGCATCCGACCTCCTGCGATCGTCGTTATCGGGGCGGTCGCGGGCTTCGGGGTTTAAACATCTCTTAATATTACTGTAGGGTAGCCCGTTATGACTGCTCTCGACGATGCAGGACGGGCGGCCACGCAGTGGCCGGCAGACGCCACCGGAGCGGCTTCCCCGACTCGTCAGGGCTCGGAATTCGTCAGCCGCACGAGCAGGTATATGTCATCCATGCTGCCCTCTCGTCGTTTCATCTACGCCGTGATCGCCATCGGGGGCATGCAACTGCTGGCCACGATGGACAGCACCATCGCGATCGTCGCGCTTCCCAAGATCCAGAACGACCTCGGTCTGTCCGATGCCGGCCGCGGCTGGGTGATCAGTGCCTACGTGCTGACCTTCGGCGGCCTGATGCTGCTCGGTGGTCGGCTCGGCGACACCATCGGCCGCAAACGCACCTTCATCAGCGGCGTCGCGCTGTTCACCATCGCCTCGGTGCTGTGCGCGGCGGCCTGGGACGCCCCCACGCTGGTGATCGCCCGGCTGCTGCAGGGCGTCGGTTCGGCCATCGCCTCGCCCACCGCGCTGGCGCTGATCGCCACCACGTTTCCGAAGGGGCCGGCCCGCAACGCCGCCACCGCGGTGTTCGGCGCCATGACCGCCGTCGGCTCGGTGATGGGTCTAGTGGCCGGCGGTGCGCTGACCGAGGTGTCGTGGCGGCTGGCGTTCGGGATCAACGTGCCGATCGGCCTGCTGATGATCTACCTGGCCCGGACTGCGCTGACCGAGACCCAGCGCGAACGCATGAAGCTGGATGCCGCCGGGGCGCTGCTGGCGACGCTGGGTTGCACCGCCGCGGTGTTCGCGTTCACGATCGGTCCCGAGAAGGGCTGGATCTCGGCGGTCACCATCGGCTCGGGGGTGGTGGCGGTAGTCGCGCTGTTGGCCTTCGCGCTGGTGGAACGCACCGCGGAGAACCCGGTGGTGCCGTTCAGCCTGTTCCGGGACCGCAACCGGTTGCTCACCTTCGCGGCCATTTTCCTGGCGGGCGGGGTGTTGTTCACCTTGACCGTGACCATCGGGCTGTACGTGCAGGATCTGATGGGCTATTCCGCGTTGCGCGCCGGCGTCGGGTTCATCCCGTTCGTCATCGGGCTGGGCGTCGGCCTCGGGGTGTCGTCGCAGCTGGTCCGGTTGTTCCCGCCCCGGGTGCTGGTGATCGCCGGTGGCGTGGTGTTGCTGGGCGCGATGGTCTACGGATCGACGATCGACCGGGACATTGCGTACTTCCCGAACTTCGTGACGTTGATCGTGCTCGGTGGACTCGGGATCGGCGTGATCGTGGTGCCGTTGACCCTGTCGGCGATCGCCGGCGTGGGCTTCGACCAGATCGGGCCGACCTCGGCGATCGCGCTGATGCTGCAGAACCTCGGCGGCCCGATCGTGCTGGCGGTCGTCCAGGCCGTCATCACCTCGCGCACGCTGTATCTGGGTGGTACCAACATGCCGGTCAAGACCATGAACCCCACCCAGATCGCCGCGTTGGACGCCGGCTACACCTACGGGCTGCTGTGGGTGGCCGGGGTGGCGGTGCTGGTCGGTGCCATCTCGCTGCTGATCGGCTACTCGGCCAAGCAGGTCGCGCATGCCCAGGAGGCCCAGGACGCGTTCGGCGCCGGCAACCTGTAACTGCCTCCGGGCCGCCGCGAACAGGGCTCCCTTCCCGGAGCGGCCGCAACGGAGAAGTTAGGCTCTCGGCCTGTGATCACCCGGATGTCAGAACTGTTCCTGCGCACGCTGCGCGACGACCCCGCCGATGCCGAAGTCCCCAGCCACAAGCTGCTGATCCGGGCCGGCTACATCCGGCCGATTGCGCCGGGCCTCTACAGCTGGCTGCCACTGGGGTTGCGGGTACTGCGCAACATCGAGAAGGTGGTGCGCGAGGAGATGAACGCCATCGGAGGTCAAGAGATCCTGTTCCCGGCGCTGTTACCGCGCGCACCGTATGAGACCACCAACCGCTGGACCGAGTACGGCGAGGGCCTGTTCCGGCTGAAGGACCGCCGCGACAACGACTACCTGCTCGGCCCCACCCATGAGGAACTGTTCACCCTGACGGTCAAGGGGGAGTACAGCTCCTACAAGGATTTCCCGGTGGTGCTCTACCAGATCCAGACCAAGTATCGCGACGAGGCGCGGCCGCGGGCGGGCATCCTGCGCGGCCGCGAGTTCGTGATGAAGGACTCCTACTCCTTCGACGTCGACGACGCCGGGCTGCAGGCCGCCTATGACGCGCACCGGGTCGCCTACCAGCGCATCTTCGACCGGCTGGGCGTGCGCTACGTGATCGTCTCGGCGGTCTCGGGCGCGATGGGCGGATCGGCCTCCGAGGAGTTCCTGGCCGAAAGCGAGGTCGGCGAGGACACCTTCGTTCGCTGCCCGGCGTCCGGCTACGCCGCCAACGTCGAGGCGGTGATCACCGCCCGCCCGCAGCCGCAGCCGATCGAGGGCCTGCCGGAGCCGAAAGTGCACGACACCGGCAACACCCCGACCATCGCCACATTGGTGGACTGGGCCAACGGCGCCGGCCTGGGCCGCAGCGTCACCGCCGCCGACACCCTCAAGAACGTGCTGCTCAAGGTGCGGCTACCGGGCGGGGAGTGGCATCTGCTGGGCATTGGGCTGCCCGGCGACCGCGAGGTCGACGAGAAGCGACTGGGCGCGGCGCTCGACCCCGCCGAGTACGCTTGGGCGTCCGACGACGACTTCGCCGAGCACCCGTTCCTGGTGAAGGGCTACATCGGCCCGAAAGCCCTGCAAGACAACGGTATCCGATATCTGGTCGACCCCCGCGTGGTGGACGGCACCAGCTGGATCACCGGTGCCGACGCTCCCGGCAAGCACGTCGTCGGGTTGGTCGCCGGGCGTGACTTCACCGCCGACGGCACCATCGAAGCCGCCGAGGTCCGCGACGGTGACCCGTCCCCGGACGGCGCGGGCACGCTGGTCAGTGCCCGCGGCATCGAGATCGCCCACATCTTCCAGCTGGGCCGCAAATACACCGACGCGTTCGCCGCCGACGTGCTCGGCGAGGACGGCCGGCCGGTGCGGCTGACGATGGGCTCCTACGGGGTCGGGGTGTCGCGGCTGGTCGCCGTCATCGCCGAACAACAGCACGACGAGCTGGGGCTGCGCTGGCCGGCGCAGGTCGCGCCGTTCGACGTGCACCTGGTGATCGCCAACAAGGACGAGGCGGCCCGCGCCGGCGCCACCGAGCTGGCCGCCGAGCTGGACCGGCTCGGGCTGGACGTGCTGTTCGATGACCGGCAGGCCTCGCCGGGAGTGAAGTTCAAGGACGCCGAACTGCTCGGTGTGCCGTGGATCGTGGTGCTGGGACGTGGCTGGGCCGACGGGGTCGTCGAACTGCGGGACCGCTTCTTTGGGCAGACCCGCGAGCTGTCGATCGACGCCGGGCTGGCCGGACAGGTCCTGGCGGCCGTCCGCGCCGAGGCCGACTGACCGGGCGGTCGCCACCGGAAAAGTCGCGCTCAGTCCTGGCCGCCGGGGAACGCCCGGGTGATCGGCCAGTTCCCCAACGCCCGGTTCCAGTGCGCGGCGAATACCGCACTTTGGCCCAGCGCGGTCGCGGCGAACTCGCGATCCGCAGGTTCGCGGGCCTGCTCGACGACCGCGCGCCAGGCGGTCGCGGCGTCGTTCTCCATCCGGACCGCCAGTCGCAGCGCGTCGTCAGAGGTGGTCAGCGGCATGGGCAACTGATACCCGGCGGCGGGTTGCGGGACCGGAACGGAGCGAGCGGCCAGCATGGCGATGGTGCGATCCCGGCGCTCGCGGTGCTGACGGATGGTGGGAACCACCAGGTCGTTGAGCTCCGGCAGCGAGTACGCCGACACCAGCCCGTAGCCGTAGACGACGCCGTACTCGGTGGC
Organism: Mycobacterium sp. pW045; assembly: GCF_041287085.1. Lineage (NCBI taxonomy): Bacteria > Bacillati > Actinomycetota > Actinomycetes > Mycobacteriales > Mycobacteriaceae > Mycobacterium > Mycobacterium sp. pW045. The sequence continues at coordinate 118,196 of NZ_JBGGKU010000013.1, forward strand.
CAGCGCATCGCAGAGGGCGGCGTCGGGCGCGCTGAGCGGACTGGGCTCGGCCGAGGTCATGACTGCACCACCAATGCGACGGCGTAGGAGGCCGTGCAGGCCGCCGCGACGGAGGCAAGCAGCCCGGCGCGGTATCCCGTGGCGGTGGTGGCCAAGCGGCCGGCGCTGTCGGCCGCCGCGCGCAGTGCGCTGACCACCTCGGATACCGTCGGAGCCGGTCCGTCCGGCACGTCGGCCGGTGTGGTGGTCGCGGTGGCTTCCGGTGCCGGCCGCCGCGCGGCCCGGGCGATCTCGGCGGCCAGCGCGCGGGCGTGTTCGGCCCGCTCGAGTGACACCTGGTCCAGCGCCGCGGCCAGCGCCTTGGCGTCGGGGCGGTCTGCTCGGGTCAGTGCCGCTCCGGCCGCGGCGGCCAGCTCACTGTCGTGCTGCGCCAGTTGGCGTTGCGCCTCCAGATCATCGACAGCCGGTGGGGCCGGAGCCGAGCCGCACGCCGGCGCCGCCAAGGCGACCAGCGCTATCATCCCGGCTCCGCTCAGCAGGCGCCGCCGGTCGATGGCGGTCAGTGGGCCGGACACCTGAGTCATCCTGCCACCCCGGTGCCGCCGGACGGACGCGACATGGCCGGTGGCGGGGGCATAGGGCATGGCCGGTGCTTTTGCCGGTTTGCTGTGGGTGTGCACACCACGGCGTATCGTGGGTGGCTGGTTCCCGGTGCGCCTGGCGCGGGGGAACGCGACGACCGGACAACTCAAGATGAGGAGCTCGCCGTGGCCACCGGGCTACCATCGCAAACACAGGTGATCGAGCTGCTCGACGCTGAGTTCAGCCGTGCCGGATACGAGATCGAAGACGTCGTGGTCGATGACCGTGCCCCGCTGCCGCGGATCACCGTGGTCGCCGATGGCGACACCCCACTGGACCTTGACACTGCCGCGGCGTTGTCGCGCTCGGCGTCGGATTTGCTCGACGGGCTGTCCTTCGACGGCCGATACGTGCTCGAGGTCAGCTCACCCGGCGTGCAGCGGCCGCTGACCGCCCCCAAGCATTTCCGGCGTGCGCACGGCCGCAAGATCGAGGTGACCTTGGCCGATGAGACCGGCGTGACCGGCCGGGTGGCCGACGTCGACGACGACGTGGTGACCCTGGTGGTGCGCTCCGGGCGGGACTGGGAGCGGCGCCGGCTGCCGCTCAGCGACATCAAGCGCGCGGTGGTGCAGGTCGAGTTCGCCGCGCCGAGTGCACGTGAGTTGGAGTTGACGGGCCGGCAGGCCCCCGATGCGGGAACGGAGGCCGACCGATGAATATCGACATGGCGGCGCTGCACGCGATCGAGGCCGACAAGGGCATTCCGGTCGAGGTGGTGGTGGAGACCATCAAGTCGGCGCTGCTCACCGCCTACCGGCATACCGAAGGGCACCAGGCCGACGCAGTCATCGACGTCGACCGCAAGTCCGGCATGGTTCGCGTGCTGGCCCGCGAGACCGACGCCGACGGCAACGTCATCAGCGAATACGACGACACGCCCGAGGGCTTCGGTCGTATCGCGGCGACCACCGCCCGTCAGGTGATCCTGCAGCGGCTGCGCGACGCCGAGAACGAGAAGGCGTACGGCGAGTTCTCGGCGCGCGAGGGCGATATCGTCGCCGGCGTCGTCCAGCGCGACGCCCGGGAGAACGCCCGCGGGGTCGTTGTGGTGCGGCTGGGTACCGAGGCCAAAGGTTTCGACGGCGTCATCCGGCCTTCCGAGCAGGCGCCCGGCGAGGCCTACGAGCACGGCGACCGGCTGCGCTGTTATGTGATCGGCGTGACCCGCGGGCTGCGCGAACCGCGCATCGAGCTGTCGCGCACCCACCCGAACCTGGTACGCAAGCTGTTCGCCCTGGAAGTGCCCGAGATCGCCGACGGGTCGGTGGAGATCGTCGCGGTCGCCCGGGAGCCCGGGCACCGGTCCAAGATCGCGGTGGCTTCGGGAGTCCCCGGGCTCAACGCCAAGGGCGCCTGCATCGGCCCGATGGGCCAGCGGGTCCGCAACGTGATGAGCGAACTGGCCGGCGAGAAGATCGACATCATCGACTACGACGAGGACCCGGCGCGCTTTGTCGGCAACGCGTTGTCGCCGGCCAAGGTGATGTCGGTGACGGTGATCGACCAGGCGGCTCGGGCCGCCCGGGTGGTGGTCCCGGACTTCCAGCTGTCGCTGGCCATTGGCAAAGAGGGCCAGAACGCCCGGCTGGCGGCCCGGCTGACCGGCTGGCGCATCGATATCCGCAGCGACGCGCCGACCCACTCGGACAGCGAACCCGACCACGTTCCCGGATAAGCGTTCTTATCTGTCGCGCGCGTCAAAATCTGTGAATTCCTCGTGGTATTTGCGCGGGTGGGACGTAGCGTTGACCCGCGCCCATAACTGAGCGTGAATCGTACGGGGGAGTTTTGCGATGAATTGTCGTCGATTTGTGCTTGCCATCGGTGCCTGTCTGGGTGCTGCGCTATCCGCCGGCCTCGCGGCCGCTGACACGCTCCCGCCCGGCACGGTGTCTCCGCCGGGGCCGCCCACCGACGTCACCGACTACACCGACCTCGCCCCTTACTTCACGTACCACCAATCCACCTGGCCATACAACGTCGCCGACGACAGCGGCAACATCGTCGGGACGTTCGGCGATACGCATACCAGCGTGACCGGGGGCATTCCCTTCCTGTTCGCCAGCGACGTGCGCGACGAGATCACCGATGGCACCGGTGCGGCCTCGGCGTGGACCGGAGCAGTGGACGACAACTTCACACTGCAGACGATCGTCGGGATCTTGAGCTATTTCACGATCTACGGGAATCATTACATCCAGAATCCTGAGGGGATGTCCGATTACGTGACGCTCTTCAACTACACCTTTCCGCTTTTCGACACCTTCCCCGACGATCAGACTTCGGCGGCGGCAGCCACCGTGGCGCAGGCCGCCGGCGATACCTCAGACCTGACGGGTTCGTTGGGTTCGGACGCCGCCGACACCGGCTGGCTGGCGGATCTGAGCCAGTTGCTGGATATCGGCACCCTGTTCTGAGGTGCCGCCCGGCGGGCGGCGACCGGCTGTGCTGAGCGTGTTCGGACCGCCGCCGCCGTATGGGTAGACTGAGCCGTGATCCAGCGCGAGACTTCGACAGCCGCCTCGCGGACGCACCGCTCCCCGCAGGGACCGGTGCGCACGTGTGTCGGGTGCCGGAAACGCGAGTTGGCCGTCGAGTTGCTTCGGGTGGTCGCTGTGTCAGGGAACGGCAACGAGGCCGTGACCGTTGACCGGGTGGGCAACCTGCCGGGACGGGGCGCATGGCTGCATCCCGCACCGGCGTGCCTGCAAGCGGCGATCCGGCGACGAGCGTTCGCGCGCGCGCTGCGGATCAGCGGTTCCCCGGATGTGTCCGGGGTGGAGGAGTACTTCGATCAGCAGATCGGGCTCACCGCCCCGGCCAACAGAACAGGTAGCGAAGAACATGAGCACACCGTGAAGTCCCGATGACCATGCGTCATAGCTAAACCCGAGGCGCGGCCCACCACCGCTGTCGCCTCATAGACAGGAGATGTAGTGGCAAAGGCCCGCGTACACGAGTTGGCCAAGGAACTCGGTGTCACCAGCAAGGAAGTTCTCGCTCGGCTGAGCGAGCAGGGCGAATTCGTCAAGTCGGCCTCGTCGACCGTGGAAGCGCCCGTCGCGCGGCGGCTGCGGGAGTCGTTCGGCGGTGGCAAAGCCGCCGCGAAGAGCGAAGAGCCGGCGAAGGCGCCCGCCAAGTCCGCCGCCTCGGCACCGCCGAAGGCTGCACCGGCGGCCGCCGAGGCCGTCAAGGCCCCGACTCCGGCAGCCCCCGCGGCCAAGCCGGCTGCTCCGCCGGCGCCCGCCGCCGAGGCCCCCGCGCCCGCGGCGCCGCCA
>NZ_JBGGKU010000014.1:0-79344 GCF_041287085.1 Mycobacterium sp. pW045
CGGCGGTCCCAGTTTCGGCTCTGCTTCGTCGAGCCTCGCTGAACCGCGGTGTTGATGCGGCGGTCCCAGTTTCGGCTCTGCTTCGTCGAGCCTCGCTGAACCGCGGTGTTGATGCGGCGGTCCCAGTTTCGGCTCTCCTTCGTCGAGCCTCGCTGAACCGCCGGGGTTCGGCGATATACGGTTGCACCCATGGAACAGACGCCAGAACTGGCAGGGCGTGCGCTCGTTGTCGTGGTCGACGACCGTACCGCGCACGGCGATGAGGACCACAGCGGTCCGTTGGTCACCGAGCTGTTGGCCGAGGGCGGGTTCATGGTCGATGGTGTGGTCGCCGTCTCCGCCGACGAGGTGGAGATCCGCAACGCGCTGAACACGGCGGTGATCGGCGGGGTTGACCTGGTCGTATCGGTCGGTGGCACCGGGGTCACCCCGCGTGACGTCACACCCGAAGCCACCCGCGAGCTCCTGGACCGCGAGATCCTCGGGATCGCCGAGGCGCTGCGTGCGTCCGCGTTGGCTGCCGGCATACCCGACGCCGGGTTGTCGCGTGGCCTGGCCGGAGTCTCGGGCAGCACCCTGGTGGTGAACCTGGCAGGTTCCCGGGCCGCCGTTCGCGACGGGATGGCGACGCTGAATCCGCTGGCAGCCGTGATCATCGGCCAACTGTCCAGCCTGGAGATATAACGGCGATGCCCGGCCCCGACGAGCGCCAGGAATCTTCCGACGAGCGCGATCCGGACGACGCGCGGGAGGCCGAGGAGCGCGAGCGGTGGCTGCGTGACAACGTGCCGCCGCATCACGGTTGAGATTCGACTTCGCCCAAATTCCCTTATGGGCTCGGCGACCGATATTACGGTTCGCCGTAGGCGGCGTGACGCCGCTTGACAGTGGACTCCTACAAAAGGGGATTGCGGTGCTCAAGGGATTCAAGAATTTCCTGATGCGTGACGACGTCATCACTGTGGCCATCGGTCTGGTGGTGGCGCTGGCATTTTCCAACCTGGTCGAAGCCTTCACCGACAGCGTGATCAATCCGCTGGTCTCGGCCATGCAACCGGATGCCTCCGGCTTGGGCCTGGGCTACCAACTCGGCGAGGAAGGCAACGCCGCGACGTTCATAGACCTCGGGGCGTTCATCTCGGCGATCATCTACTTCATCGTGTTCATGGCCACCATCTACTTCTTCATCGTGTTGCCCTACAAGCACATTCAGAAGCGGCGCGGTAAGACGGTGTTCGGTGACCCGGCACCCACCAAGACCTGCCCGGAGTGCAAGTCGGAGATCGACCCCGAAGCGACCAAGTGCAAGTTCTGCGCCAGCCCGCAACCTGCCGCGGCCTGAGGCGGTTCAGCGCAGGGTGAGGGTCACGGCCTGAGCCAGCGTGGCGCCGGCCACCGCCACTGCGGCGGTGGCCGGTAGCGCCACGAGCACCACCCGATCGTCATGATTCTGTTTGTCGGACACCAGCACTACGATTCCGCCGGTCGCGAGCACCTTCGGTGCGCCAGGGGGATCCGAGGCGTCGTCGGTCGCCACAATGTCGACGACGTCGCCGGTGCGCACCAGATCGGTCAATGCGGCGTCGGCCGGGTGTACACCGACGATACGGGCGTCTCGCCCGGCGACCGCTTCGGTGAGGCGACTGCCCAGTAGTCGGACGTCGGTGAGTAGTTCGCCGCGACGCGCCGGCCCGGCCAGAGTGGTGTGCAGCACCGATGAGATGTCGGTGGCGACGCCGTCGGGAACCGTTCGGGCCGAGCGGGATTCGAGCGAGACGTCCTCGGGGGTCAACGGCGTGCCGGGAGCGATGTCGCGGCTGGCCACTACGACGTCGACCCGGTCGCTCTGCGGGTCGGAACGGATCGTTGCGACACCGGCCAACACCACCAGTGCGCCGGCGACCACCCGCCGCGCCAGCATGGTGCGGGCCCAATCCGGGCGCAGCAGCGAAGAGACCCGGCTGACCAAGGTCGGGTTGAGCGACTCGCCCATGACGGCCACGTTAAACGGCCGGACCGCCCGGGACGCTCGCCGCCGGAACCGGCCTGTGGATAACTGGTTAAGCGGAGGCGGCAGCAGTGGTGGAAGCGGTGCTTGCCTTCGGCTTGTCGGCCGATTTGGTGCCGCTGTCGCCGGAAGACTTGTCGGCGGACTTGGTGGCGCCCTCACCCGAGCTGCCGGAGTCGCTCGAGGCCCCAGCGGCTCCAGCCTTGGCGGAGCTGCTGCCGTTGGACGACTTGCCGGCATCGCGGCTGTCGGTGCGGTAGAAGCCGCTGCCCTTGAACACCACGCCGACCTTGCCGAAGATCTTGCGGAGACGGCCGTTGCACTCCTCGCAGGTGGTCAGCGCGTCGTCGGTAAAGGCCTGGACCACGTCGAAGCGGTTGCTGCACTCGGTGCAGGCGTAGCTGTAGGTGGGCACGCGAACCTCCGTGGATCGAACAATCGGGTTAGCACTCTACCGTGCTAAGTGCTAGAACCGCTATTCGGCCTTGCGCATTCCGGGCTGCGACGGGCCGTCGGGATCACGCCAGGGCCACTACGCCGAGCCCCGGGGTCAGCGCGTGGGTCATGGGCACATCGTGCGGCTCGGCGGGCAATTCGTCGAGCAGTTCGGTGTCGCGCACCACCGCTACCAGCGGGATCTGCGGCCGCCGCAGTAGCAGAGAGCGATCGTAGAAGCCCGCACCGCGGCCCAATCGCGCGCCCCGACGGTCGATGGCCAGCGCCGGGACGACGATCAGATCCGCCTCGGCCAGCACTTGGGCCGGTAGCCAGGGCGGCGCCGGTTCGAGCAGGCCGAACGGCCCGGGGACGAGGTTTTCGGGCCGGTACTCGCCCCACATCAGCGCCAGCGGTGTGCCGTCGTCTTCGGTGCGCACCACCGGCAGCAGCACCCGGATGCCCCGCCGCGTCAGGCCGTCGAGCATGGCGGTGGAGCCGGGTTCGCTGCCCACCGGCAGGTAGGCGCTGACCGTTCGGGCGCCGCCGGCGAGCTGCTCCAGGTGGCCGGCCAGCGCGCGGGCCTCGGCGTCGTGCACCTCGGGAGGTACCGCGCGTCGTGCCGCGAGCAGGCGCGCGCGCAGGGTGGACTTGGCGGTCACCGCCGCGTTGTCGGTCACGCCTTCAGCCTGTCAGTCCCGGCTCGCCCACCGCCAGCGGCGGAACTGGAGTTGATTGCGGTTATCGTGTGAACAATGCCCACGCCGAACGCTTCCATTCCGCGTACCGCCATTGTGCCGGCGGCCGGTTTGGGTACCCGTTTTCTGCCCGCCACCAAGACGGTGCCCAAGGAGCTGCTGCCCGTCGTCGACACCCCCGGCATCGAGTTGGTGGCCGCGGAGGCGGCCGAGGCCGGCGCCGAGCGACTGGTGATCATCACCTCGGAGGGCAAGGACGGGGTGGTCGCGCACTTCGTCGAAGACCTGGTGCTCGAAGGCACGCTGGAGGCGCGCGGCAAGAAGGCGATGCTGGCCAAGGTGCGCCGCGCCCCGCAGCTGATCAAGGTGGAGTCGGTGGTGCAGGCCGAGCCGCTCGGGCTGGGGCACGCCATCAGTTGTGTCGAGCCCACGTTGTCCGCCGACGAGGATGCGGTCGCCGTCCTGCTCCCCGATGACCTGGTGCTGCCCACCGGGGTGTTGGAGACGATGTCGAAGGTGCGGGCCCTCCAGGGCGGCACCGTGCTCTGCGCGATCGAGGTCAGCCCCGACGAGGTCAGCGCCTACGGTGTTTTTGACGTCGAGCCCGTTCCCGACGGTGACAATTCCGACGTGTTGCGGGTTAAGGGCATGGTCGAGAAGCCCAAGGCGGCCGACGCGCCATCGATGTATGCCGCCGCGGGCCGCTACGTGCTGGACCGCGCGGTATTCGACGCGTTGCGGCGCATCGACCGCGGCGCCGGCGGGGAGGTGCAACTGACCGACGCCATCGCGCTGATGATCGCCGAGGGGCACCCCGTACATGTCGTGGTTCACCGCGGCTCGCGACACGACCTGGGAAATCCGGGCGGCTACCTCAAAGCTGCGGTTGACTTTGCCCTGGATCGTGATGACTACGGTCCGGACCTGCGCCGGTGGTTGGTGGCGCGGTTGGGCTTGGCGGAGAACTAGGGGACCGTCAGCCCGAATCGGACCGAGGTTTTGAGAAAGGCGCGCCGTGCGTTCGGTTGAGGAGCAACAGGCTCGGGTGTCGGCTGCCGCGGTGGCGCCCCGCCCGGTCCGGGTGGCGATCGCCGAGGCGCAGGGCTTGATGTGCGCTGAAGAGGTGGTCGCCGAGCGGCCCATGCCCGCCTTCGACCAGGCCGCGATCGACGGTTACGCGGTGCGCAGCGTCGACGTACTCGGCGCCGACGCGATCGGCGACAGCTCCGATGAGCGCGGCGATATCGCTGATTCCCCCATCACGCTTCCGGTGTTGGGCACCATCGAGGCCGGGGCGCGCACCCCGACTCGGCTGCAGCCCAAGCTGGCGACCCGGATTCAGACCGGGGCGCCGATGCCCACCCTGGCCGACGCGGTGCTGCCGCTGCGGTGGACCGACGGTGGTAACTCCCGGGTGCGGGTGCTGCGAGCCGTGCGTCCCGGCGACTATGTGCGCCGCGTCGGCGACGACGTGCAGCCCGGTGATGTCGCCGTCCGCGCCGGCACGGTCGTCGGCGCAGCTCAGGTGGGGCTGTTGGCCGCCGTCGGCCGCGACCGGGTGCTGGTTCATCCGCGCCCGCGACTGTCGGTGCTGGCGGTGGGCGGCGAGTTGGTCGACGTGAACCGCACCCCCGGCAACGGGCAGGTCTACGACGTTGACTCGTATGCGCTGGCGGCGGCCGGCCGCGATGCCGGGGCGGAGGTCACCCGCGTCGGGATCGTCAGCAGCGAACCCACCAAGCTTCGCGAGGTGGTCGAAGGGCAGCTCAACCGGGCCGAGGTGGTGGTGATCGCCGGCGGGGTCGGTGGGGCCGCGGCCGACGCGGTGCGCGCGGCCTTGTCGGGTCTGGGCGAGCTCGAAGTCTCCCGGATCGCGATGCATCCCGGTTCGGTGCAGGGTTTCGGCCAGCTGGGACCGGAAGGGGTCCCGACGTTTCTGTTGCCGACCAACCCGGTCAGCGCGCTGGTGGTGTTCGAGGTGATGATCCGTCCGCTCATCAGGCTGTCGCTGGGCAAACGCGAGCCGATGCGCCGGATGGTGCGGGCGCGGACACTGGGCCCGATCAGTTCGATGCCCGGCCGCAAGGGCTATCTGCGGGGTCAGCTGATGCGCGATGAGCAAACCGACGAGTACCTCGTGCAGGTGCTCGGGGGCAGCGGGGGCACCTCGTCGCATCTGCTGGCGACCCTGGCCGAAGCGAACTGTCTGGTGGTGGTTCCCGAGGAGGTCGAGCAGATCGGCGCCGGGGAGATGGTGGACGTCGCCTTCTTGGCTCAGCGGGGTTGAGTCGGGGCGCATGCTGGTCAACCTGTGGCCTTTCAAGGCCGTCCAGCACCCCGGCTGGCCGACGGTGCTCGGACCGCTGCGAGTGCCGGCCGGGGTGATCCGGCTGCGGCCGGTGCGGATGCGCGACGGCGTGGCCTGGAGCCGGATCCGATTGGCCGACCGATCCCACCTGGAACCGTGGGAGCCCAGTGTCGAGGCGGACTGGGGCACCCGGCACAGTGCGGCCGCGTGGCCGCCGGTGTGTTCGACCCTGCGTACCGAAGCCCGCTACGGGCGGATGCTGCCGTTCGTCATCGAGCTTGACGGACGGTTCTGCGGCCAGTTGACGGTCGGCAACATCGCCCACGGCGCGTTGCGGTCGGCCTGGATCGGCTACTGGGTGTCCAGTTCGGCGGCCGGCGGGGGAGTGGCAACCGGGGCGGTGGCGCTCGGGCTCGACCACTGCTTCGGGCCGGTCCGGCTGCACCGGGTGGAAGCGACGGTCCGGCCCGAGAATGCGGCCAGCCGTGCGGTATTGGCGAAGGTCGGGTTTCGTGAAGAGGGCCTGTTGCAGCGTTATCTGGATGTCGACGGGGCGTGGCGGGACCACCTGCTGGTGGCGATAACGGTCGAGGAAGTCGCCGGGTCGGTGACCGCCGGACTGGTGCGGGCGGGCCGGGCGTCGTGGGTCTGAGTGATTTCGTCAGCCGTGTTGCCCGTGTGATAGTTGTGACTACCGAGGTCAGCGAGTAAATTACAACTGTGTAATTGGCTCGGCGCGCCGTCCGGAGTCGTGTGGGTCACAGACCTAGCCTTGGCTGGGAAAGGAGCAGGCCACCATGCCCAGCATCCCGCAATCATTGCTCTGGCTCTCCCTGGTCGTCCTCTGGCTGTTCGTACTGGTGCCGATGCTGGTCAGCAAGCGAGACGCGGTGCGGCGCACCAGTGACGTGGCGTTGGCGACCCGGGTGCTGACCAGCGGGAGCAGTGCACGGTTGCTCAAGCGCGGCGGCCCGGCCGCCGGCCACCGCAGTGACCCGGACTGGCAGCAGCGCGCCACCGACACCGACCTTGATGACGTCGATGCCGTCGACGACGTCGCCGACGACGAGCCGCCCCGCCGGCGACCGCGGGTCTTCGTCGCCGCGGCCGGTGAGCAGGGTGAACTGGACCTGGACGTGTTGGACGTCGAGGTCGTCGCCGACGATTCCGCTGAATTGCCGTTGTCGGAAGCCGGCTTGGCCGCCGAAGTCGAAGCGCAGGAGCGGGCCCAGGCCGAGGCCGAGGCCGAGGCCGAGGCGCAGGCAGCGGCAGCGGCTCGCGCTCAGGCGGAGGCCGAGGCGCTGGCGGAGGCGCAGGCCCAAGCCGAGGCTGAGGCGCAGGCCCAAGCCGAGGCGGAGGCGGAAGCCGAGGCGGAGGCCGAACCGGAAGCCTTTGCCGAAGACGAGGCCGAGGCCGAATCCGATGCTGACGGCTATGAGTACGAATACGTCGAGGACAGTTCGGGTTTGGAAGCCGAAGCCGATTCGTCGGCTCCGGTAGCGGCGCGGCCACGCCGCTACGACAGCAACACGGCCGCGGCCGTCAGCGCCCGCAAGTACGAGTTCCGCAAGCGGGTGCTGATGTCGCTGGCGGTGATCCTGGTGTTCTCGGCGCTCACGGCCTTCACCGTGGCACCGACCGCGTGGTGGCTCTGCGGCGGTGCGGCCGGTGCGACGGTGCTCTACCTGGCCTACCTGCGACGGCAGACCCGCATCGAGCAACAGGTGCGGGCGCGGCGCGCGCGGCGGGCGGACCGGCCTCGTGCCCGGCGGGAGAGCGTCGGTGCCGAGGCGTTCGAAGTGGTGCCCTCGCGGCTGCGCCGGCCCGGCGTCGCGGTGCTGGAGATCGACGACGAGGACCCGGTGTTCGAGCACCTCGAGTACGCGGCCACGGCGCGCGAGTACGGCTGGCGCGGCGATCTACCGCGGGCATCGGGCCAATAGCGTCTCGGTTTCAGGGCACCGGCCGCGGGCTGGTAGCCTGCTAGCGGTCAAGGGGCTATGGCGCAGTTGGTAGCGCGACTCGTTCGCATCGAGTAGGTCAGGGGTTCGATTCCCCTTAGCTCCACAGAGTTTGTGCAGGTCAGGATGTTTCCTGATGAGCGGCAGCATCCACTGCGTAAGGCGCACCGAGGAATCGGCGCACCGCGGCTTCTTCCTCGTCGGCGCCCTGGATGGGCCAGTACCAGAGCGCCAGAAACACCCGGATCAGCCACTGCGCGGCCAGCGGATCGGGGTTGTCGTCGCCGACCATTTCGGCGGCGAAGCGGGCGATGACCGGGGAGTCGGTCAGCCAATCCGTGCCGGGAGAGCCGGTCATGGCGCGCATGATCTGCGAGAGCGGTTCGGCGCGCAGCCGCTGTAGGGCGACGAGCGTGGCGGTGACAATGCGCTCCGACCCCGTCAGCCCGGTGATGGCTTCCCGGACCGAGTCGAGAATGCGTTCTGCTTGTCTGGTCAGCACCGTGTCGCGGATCGCCGCCTTGCCTCCGGCATGGCGGTAGATGGTCGCCGGCGAGCAGTGCACGACGGCGGCCAGGGCGTCGATGGTGAAGGCGTCGTAGCCCTGCCGCGATATGAGCTCGGCGGCTGCGGCGTAAATCCGTTCGGCGCCCTCGCTGCGGCGATCCCGGCCGATCAGCCAGTCGGGTGCTGCCACCGATATCTCGCCCTGGGAGAATCCATAACGCATTTTTATCATCATGAGAAAGATTTCGGCGGACCTCTCACCGCTGGCGCTGGTCGGCACGGTCGGCTGAGAAGGCCCGCACCTTTTCGTTTCGGACCCGCCTCGCAACTTCGATGCGCGCCGTTGACGCAGGTCACGAGTGCAATACAGCCTGGTGGGCATGAGTGCCGTGGTGGACGCGACCGACTTCTTCGGCCACGCCGCGATCCAAGATCCCAACCCGTTGTACGACACGATGCGCCGCCGCGGCGGAGTGAACCGGATCGGTGATTCTGTTTTCTACGCGGTATGCGGCTGGGACGCGGTCACCGACGCGGTGCACCGCGTCGAGGACTTCTCGTCGAACCTGACGGCGACGATGGTCTACCACGACGACGGGACGGTGACGCCGTTCGACATGGGGCCGCTCGGTGGACCGATGCATGCGCTGGCCACCGCAGACGATCCGCTGCACGCGGGACACCGGAAGTTGCTGCTGCCCCACCTCTCGGCCAAGCGGGTGCGCGTCATCGAAGAGTTCGCCGAAGCCACCGCCAAGCGACTGTGGGCCGAGGCGAGCGACGGCGGACAGGTCGAGTGGATGAGCACCATCGCCAACCGGCTGCCGATGACGGTGGTCGCCCGCCTGCTCGGTCTCCCGGATGACGACGTCGACAAGCTGATCCGGTTGGGCTACGCCACCACCACCCTGCTCGACGGCATCGTCAGTGCGTCCCAGCTCGAGGCGGCCGGCGTGGCCGCCATGGAACTTTCCGGCTATGTCCTCGAGCACTTCCAGAAGGCGGCCGAAAACCCGCAGCCGGGCCTGATCGGTGACCTCGCCACCCGCACCAAAGCCGGTGAGCTGGAGCAGCTTCCCGCGCTGGCAATCATGCTCACCCTGTTCAGCGCGGCCGGCGAGTCGACCGCTTCGCTACTGGGCAGCGCCGCGTGGATCCTGGCCGACCGCCCCCACATTCAAGAGCAACTACGTGCCCACCCCGAGTTGCTGGATGCGTTCCTTGAGGAGACCCTGCGCTGTGAATCGCCCTTTCGCGGCCACTATCGGCATGTGGTCGCGGATACCACCCTGGGCGGAGTCGAATTGCCCGCCGACTCACGCCTGCTGCTGATGTGGGGCGCAGCCAATCGCGATCCCCAGCATTTCGACGCCCCCAACGACTTTCGGCTCGACCGCAGCACCGGCAGAGGGCACTTGGCCTTCGGCAAGGGCGCACATTTCTGCGTCGGGGCGGCGCTGGCCCGCCTGGAGGCCCGGATCGTGTTTCGGATGCTGCTTGAGCAGACCAGCTGGATCGAGGCGGCCGAGGTCGGCGAATGGTTGCCCAGCATCCTGGTCCGCCGCCTGGAGCGGTTGCAGCTCAACATCCGCTGACGTCGCCGGCCCCTGGGAGGAGTCAGGGGTGGGTGACCAGATACGTCTCGTTGTCCAGCCCCTCGGTGAGTTCGGCAACGTCAAAGGGCCGGGCGAGGCGCGCACGCAACGCCGTCGGGTCGATCAACAGGCTTATCTCGGCGGTCTGCCGGGCGAACAGTCGCCCGATCAGCGGGTAGAGCCGGCGCATGATCACTCGCTCGGCCGCGGTGCAGCGCGATGCGCAGTAGCCGACGTGTCCGATCTCGTCGGTGAGAATCTCGCTGTAGAGCAGCGTGATGCGTTCCGCGACCTCGGGTTCGTCGGCGAACAGCTCGATGCCGACGCGGCGCAGTTCGTCGAACAGGATGCAGCCCGCCATCTCTGCGGCTCCGACGAACATGAAACCGAGCCGCTCGGGTAGGAACACACCGGCCTTGACGAACTGCCGCAACACAAATGGGGGCGGCACGACTTGGAATGTCAGGTCGAAGACGTCGAGGGCGTAGGCCAGCAGCCGGGTGTGGTAGTGCTCCTCAAGCTCGAGGTAGACGTTCTCGGGAGGCAGGCTCTCGTCGCTGTTGCGTCCGTAGGTCTCGCCGAGCCCGACGCCGAACCGTTCTGCCTGATTGAGTTTGGCGGTCGCCAGCAGGAACAGCATCTTGCGGTCCAGGCCAGGTTCGGGTCGCCGGCGCCGCAGGTTGCGAAGGAACGTCGCGCGGTCGGCGGGTGCAGCGGAGCGGACCGGGTTCGCTTCCAGCTCATCGAAGAACCTCTCGCGGTTCGCCAACCGCCGGTTGAGCAGGTCCGCCTCGCCGTCACGCCGGGCCAGGTAGTCTCGGTAGCCCTCGATACCGGTGCGATTCATCGGTTCTCCATTCCCTTGACAATCGTTGTCACATAACGGTCCAGCAGGTCGGCGTCGTGCGCTCCGGTGGCCAGCAGGGCGAACAGTCCGGTCAGGAAGAACGTTCCGAGTTCGCCCGCGTCGAGCTCCGGCGACACCTGTCGGCGGTGCTGCGCCCGGCTGATCACGCCTTGCAGGAACGACAGGAGGGGGTGTTGCGCGAACTCGTCTTCGGCGGGACGGGTCGAGGTGAAATGCAGCCCGAGCATGTCCCGGAAAACAACAGGCCCCAAACGGCGTTCGGCGCTGAGGACGTGGTCGATCAGTTGGGACAACACGGCGGCCAACTCGCCGTCGGCAGCCCCGAGTTCGTCGACGATTCGGGCCTCCTCGTTGTGCTCCAGCTCGACCAGGACGTGCTCCTTGGTGGGGAAGTGGAAGTAGAACGTGCCGCGCGCCACCCCCGCCGCGCCGGCGATCGCGCTGACGTCGGCGCCGGCGAGTCCGTACCGGCCGATCTCGGCTACCGCGGCCTCGAACAGCCGCGCCCTGGTCTCGAGCCGGCGAGTCTCCCGGATGCCTCCGGCCCGTGACGGCGGCGCGGTCAATTCGCCTGACGACATATCCGCACTCTAAGCATGTGGCTGACGACTGTCAATGACGGGCGTCAACGAATACCGCCGCGAGTAGGCTGGGTCCGTGGCCGATAACGCCCCGCCGGGCATGTCCGACTACGAGCGCAGGGCCTGGGAAGCGCTGCTTGAGGCCGCCACCGGCACCGAGCGATCCGGCCCGCTGGAAAGCCTGAGCCGCGGCATCACGGGACGTGCCAAAGCGCTGGCCGCCGAAGCCCGTTCCACGGTCGAACAGATCCCGGGTGCGACCGTCGCCATCGGCAAGGTCGATGATCTGACCACCAGGGCCATGGAGACCCTGCACGCCGTCGTGGTCGAGCGGGGACTCAATTCGGTCAAGCCGGCCGACGTTTTTGCGATGTTCGCCGACGAGGGCGTCACGGTGGCGTCCTACGAGGAGGTCAGAGAACTCGACCTGAAACACTGCGACCGCTCGGTGCCGCGGCGCAAGGAACGCTACATCGCCCTTGCGATGGCCGGCGGCGCGGCGTCATCGCTGGCGGTGACGGGGGCGGCCGTGTCGAGCCCCGTCACCGGCGGCACCACATTGACCGTCGCGGCCTCGGCCGTCGTTGCTGACATCACCGCCGTGATGGCCGGGATGGGGCGCATCGTGGCGTTGGTTGCGGCGCACTACGGTTACGACGTCAGGGTGCCCGATGAGCAGGCGTTCGCCTCCGGGGTGATCGCCTATTCTGCCGCGGGTGACCCGGCGGAGAAAGCCGCGGCGTTGGCTGCGCTGTCGCGGCTGACACAGCAGATGATGGGCCGGGCGTCGTGGCAGCGACTCCAGCCGCGGCAAGCCGACAACGTAATCCGGCAGGTTTCCCTGGCGCTGGGGTTCCGGCTGGCCAAACGCAAACTGGCGCAGGCGGTTCCGCTGCTGGGCGCGGTGGTCAACGGCGGGCTCAACGCCCGCATCGCGCAGCAGACCTTCGAACGGGCCCAGCAGGCCTACCGGCTGCGGTTTCTCACCGAAAAGCACGACCTGGACGCCGGCCGGTGGGCACCGGCGGGGTCGGACGACCCGATCGACATCCCGCTGATCGACGAGGTGCTCGACGCGGAACTCGCGTCCAGATCCGGTGACGCCGCGGGCGACACCGATTAGGTCAGGGTTTCAGGGCACAGTTCGTGCTGGGCGATGTTGATCACCGGGCGCAGGTTAACCGTCAGGTCATCGACCATCGACGGTCCACCGAACGACGGCCGGCGCACGTAAGCGTCCACGACCTGATCGACCGTGGCGCCGCTGCGCAGCTGGTTGCAGAACCGGTGTCCCGCCGACAGTCTGGCGTTCGGCGGGCCGGACCGGAAGACGCCGTTGGCGTCCAGGGCGGCGATGTAGCTGGCGTCGTCGGCGTGGGCTGCCGGCGGGCCGCCGAGCAGCGCCATGCACGCGACACCGGCAAGCGCGGCCGTGCGCAGAATCCAAGTCATACCGGCGATGCTACGTCCAAACAGTCCGCCAACGAGCCCACTTCTGCGTCACCGGCGCAAAGCTGCGAGCGCACTCCGCCCGGAAAGCCATGGCTCAGCGCCAACCGGGTTAGATCAGGCCCAGCGCGGTCATCGCGTCGGCAACCTGAATGAAGCCCGCGATGTTGGCCCCCACCACGTAGTTGCCGGGGGCGCCGTACTCGTCGGCGGTGACCAGACAGCGGTGGTGGATGCTCTGCATGATGGCCGCCAGGCGCTGCTCGGTGTATTCGAAGCTCCACGAGTCACGTGAGGCGTTCTGCTGCATCTCCAGGGCGCTGGTGGCCACCCCGCCGGCGTTGGCGGCCTTGCCCGGGGCCAGCGTCACACCGGCTTCGGTGAACAGTTTGGCGGCCTCCGGGGTGCAGGGCATGTTGGCGCCCTCGGCGATGATCTTGCAGCCGTTGCGGGCCAGCGTGGCGGCGTGGTTGCCGTCCAGTTCGTTCTGGGTGGCCGACGGGAACGCGATCTGGCAGGGCACATCCCAGATGGAGCCGCCGCTGTTGACGAACTGCGTCGCGCCGCCGCGGGCGGTGGCGTAGGCCTCGATGCGCTCGCGCTTGACCTCCTTGACCTCCTTGAGCAGCTCCAGGTCGATGCCCTTCTCGTCGACGATGTAGCCGCTGGAGTCCGAGCACGCCACCACGACGCCGCCCAGTTGGTGGATCTTCTCGATCGCGTAGATGGCCACGTTGCCCGATCCCGACACCACGGCCCGCTTGCCCTCGAAGGAGTCCTTGGCCGTCTTGAGGATCTCGTCGGCGAAGAACACCGCGCCATAACCGGTCGCCTCGGTGCGGACCTGCGACCCGCCCCAGGTCAGGCCCTTGCCGGTCAACACGCCCGACTCGTAGCGGTTGGTGATCCGCTTGTACTGGCCGAACAGGTAGCCGATCTCGCGGCCGCCGACGCCGATGTCACCGGCGGGGACGTCGGTGTACTCGCCCAGGTGGCGGTAGAGCTCGGTCATGAACGACTGACAGAACCGCATGATCTCGTTGTCCGAGCGGCCCTTGGGGTCGAAGTCCGACCCGCCTTTGCCGCCCCCGATCGGCAGACCGGTCAGCGAGTTCTTGAAGATCTGCTCGAAGCCGAGGAACTTGACAATCCCGAGGTAGACCGACGGGTGGAACCGCAGCCCGCCCTTGTAGGGCCCCAGAGCCGAGTTGAATTCCACCCGGAAACCGCGGTTGATCTGCACGTTGCCGTTGTCGTCGAGCCACGGCACCCGGAAGATGATCTGACGTTCGGGCTCGCACATCCGCCGGATGACCGCGCTGTCGACGTAGTCCGGATGCTTGGCCACCACAGGGCCGAGGCTGCTGAGTACCTCGAAAACGGCCTGGTGGAACTCGGCCTCGCCGGGGTTACGGCGCAGCACCTCTTCATAGATCTCGTGCAGCCTCGGATTCAGTTCGCTCATGTCCTGTGATCTCTTCCTCAACGTATCGCTGTCAGCGGGCACAGGGTAGCCGTCTTAAATCGCTAACGCCGAATCGAGTTGATTATGTCGCTGTTAAATCATCACCGCTCCGGGCCACCGGTTAGCCTTGATTGGCGAACAAAGGCGGAGCAATCCATGGGGATGTCGCGGCGAGACCGGGTGAGTGAAGCGTTGTCCACCCCGGAGCTCGCGGCGATGGAAATCTTCGCCGGTTGCAGCCACGCCGAGCTGTCGCCGCTGGCCGCCGGCTTGCAGCCGCTGCAGGCCACGACCGGAACCGAACTCATGCGGCAAGGCGAGCCGGCGGTGTCCTTCCTGCTCATCTCGTCGGGGTCAGCCCAGGTCAAGCATGTCGGAGACGACGGCGCGGTGGTCGTCAGCGAGGTGTCGGCCGGGATGGTGGTCGGCGAGATCGCGCTGTTGCGCAAGGGCCGCCGGACCGCGACCGTCACCACCTCGACGCCGCTGACCGGCTGGATCGGCGACGAGCAGGCCTTCGACGAGATGCTGCAGATCCCGGAGGTCATGGGCCGGCTGGTGCGCACCGCACGCCAGCGGCTCGCCGCCTACATCGAGGCCGTGCACTTTGCGGCCCGCGATGGCACCAGGTTCTTGCTGCGGCCGGTGTTGCCCGGCGACGGCGCGCGAACCGTGCACGGCCACGTCGAGTTCTCCACCGAGACGCTCTACCGCCGGTTCATGTCCACCCGCACCCCGAACCCGGCGCTCATGCACTACTTGTTCGAGGTCGACTACGTCGATCACTTCGTCTGGGTGGTCACCGAGCTGGACGGGTCGATCGTCGCCGACGCACGGTTCGTCCGGGACCTCAAGGACCCGACGGTCGCCGAGATCGCGTTCACCGTCGGCGACCGCTACCAGGGCCGGGGGATCGGCACCTACCTGATGGGAGCGGTGGCCGTCATCGCCCGGCTGGAGGGCATCGAGAAGTTCACCGCACGGGTGCTGTCGGAGAACGCGCCGATGCGCGCGATCCTGGACCACCTGGGCGCCTACTGGGAGCGCGACGATCCGGGCATCGTCACCACGATGATCGATGTGCCCGGTGAGCACCAGCTGCCGTTCGGTCGTGACATGGCCGAACAGATCAAAGAGGTTGGCCGCCAAGCCATCCAGGCCGTAGGGTGACCGCCGCCACCCGCGGCGGTCGGCGTTGGGTAGATTGGCTGCGATGTTGAACCTTCGCGCGGTGCTGGCAGTGGGCTGTGTCGGGTTGCTCGCGGCCTGCAGCTCCGATCCCGGCGAGGTGACCGCCGACATCGGCAAAGTGGCCGACCTCGAGTCCTCTTTCGGTCCGGAGTTCCAGGTCAAGGCCATCGCGCCGACCGGTCTGGACCCGAAGTTACTGGCAGCCAACACTTTGCCTCCGGGCTTGAAGTTCGAGCCCGCCGACTGCTCGAGGTTCGCAGTCAGCCAGCAACTGCCGCAGGGCGTGCAGGGCAATATGGCCGCTGTGGCTGCCGAGGGCAACGGCAACCGCTTCATCACCATCGCCCTGGAGACCTCCGAGCCGGTCCCGTTCAACGAACCCGGAAAGTCCTGCCGCCGAATCGGCTTCGCCGGCGAACGGATGCGCGGCCTGGTCGAAACGGTCGAGGCGCCGCGCATCGACGGCGTGCAGACCATCGGCGTGCATCGGGTGATCGAGGCGGTCACCGGCGGCCAGTCGCGCGTCGGCGAGCTGTACAACTACTCGGCGTATTTCGGGCCGTATCAGGTGCTTGTCACCGCCAACCCGCTGGTGGCGCCGGACAAGCCGGTCATCCCGGTCGACACCGCCCGAGCACGCGAGCTGCTGGTGGCCGCGGTCGCCGCGGTGCGGGGCTGATCCGTCGCGCTAGCGCACGCCGCGCGGCCGGAATTGAATGCTGATCCGCGGGCCGACGGGTGCGGCCGTCTTCGGTATCGAGTGCTCCCAGGTGCGCTGGCAGGAGCCGCCCATCACCAGCAGGTCGCCGTGGTGTTGCGACAGCCGCAGCGCAGTGCCGCCGCCCCGGGGACGCAGCGCGAACGTGCGGGTGGCGCCGACGCTGACGATCGCGACCATGGTGTCCTGGGTGGCGCCGCGACCGAGGGTGTCGCCGTGCCAGGCCACACTGTCGTTGCCGTCGCGGTACAGGCACAGCCCCACCGTGGCGAACGGTTCGCCGAGTTCCCCGGCGTAGATGTCGTTGAGCCGCCGGCGCAGCCGGCCGATCGCCGGGTGCGGTGCATCGCCGGCGGCCAGGTCGTGGAAGCTGACCAGTCTTGGTACGTCGAGCAGCCGGTCATACATCCGGCGGCGCTCGGCTCGCCAGGGGACGGCGGATCGCAGTTCGGCGACCAGATCGGTGCCTTCCGTCACCCAGTTGGGACGGACGTCGAGCCAGGCGCCGTCGCCCAGCTGCCGGCGTTCGCTCAGGTCGAACAGCGACTCCTGTACGGGTACCGCCACGGCCGCCAGCCTATCGCACACCAGTTCGATTCGTCGAGAACCCTACGACCAGCTGGGCAGCCAGATCTGCATGTTCCAGGTGGCCGGCGAGATCGGCACCCCGGTCAGGATCGGGTACAGCCAGGCGAAGTTCGTCAGCACCAGCGCGACGTAACAGCACACCGCGATCAACCCGAGCGTGCGCCGCTCCTCGCCGCGTGAACGCCCGCCGGAGACGATGTCGCTGCAGATCAACGCCAGCAGCACCGCGAGGAACGGTGCCATCGGCACGGCATAGAAGAAGTACATCTGCCGATCGATGTCGGCGAACCACGGCAGCCAGCCGGCGCAGTAGCCGACCAGTGCCGCGGCGTAGCGCCAGTCATGGCGCACCAGGGTTCGCCACAACGCGTAGCCCAGCACCGGCACCGCGAGCCACCACATCGCCGGTGTGCCCACCAGCATCACGGCTTTGACGCAGGACTGGGCGCCGCAGCCGGGCACGTCGTGCTGGTCGATCGCATAGAGCACCGGGCGCAGCGACATCGGCCAGGCCCACGGCTTCGATTCCCAGGGATGGTGGTTGCCGGCGGCGTTGGTCAGGCCGGAGTGGAAGTGATAGGCCTGATAGGTGTAATGCCACAGCGAGCGCAGCGCGTCGGGCACCGGGAACCGGCTCTCCAGCCCGATCGACTGGCCCTCCTCGTGGCGGTCCACGCCGGTCTCCGAGGCGAACCACGCCGCATACGACGCCAGATACACCCCGAACGGGATCAGCACCATCGCGTAGCCGGTGGGGCCTACATCGCGGCGCAGCGTTCCCAGCCACGGCCGGCGAACCCGGTACTGCCGGCGGGCGGCCACGTCGAACGCGCACGACATTGCCCCGAAGAACACCACGAAATACAGCCCGGACCACTTGGTGGCGCAGGCCAGACCCAGCAGCACCCCGGCGCCGAAGCGCCACCAGCGCACCCCCAGCCGGGGGCCCCACGGCGTTGCGCCGCAACGGCCTTCGGTCAGCACGGTATGCATTCGCATACGTACCTGATCGCGGTCGACGAGCAGCGCCCCGAACGCCGCCACCACGAAGAAGGTCAAGAAGCCGTCCAGCAGCGCGGTGCGCGCCGCCACGAAGCTGACGCCGTCTCCGACCAACAGCAGCCCGGCGATCCCGCCGGCCAGCGTCGAGCGGGTCATCCGGCGCACGATGCGCACCAGCAGCGCTATCGCGAGCACCCCAAGCAGCGCACTGGTGAAGCGCCAGCCCAACCCGTTGTAGCCGAACAGCGCCTCGCCGATCGCGATCAGCTGCTTGCCGACCGGTGGGTGGACCACCAAGCCGTAGCCGGGATTGTCCTCGACGCCGTGGTTGTGCAGCATCTGCCAGGCCTGCGGCGCGTAATGCTTCTCGTCGAAGATCGGGGTGCCGGCATCAGTCGGGGTGTGCAGGTTCGAGAACCGGGTCACCGCGGCCAGCGTGGTGATCGCCGCGGTCACCGCCCAGCCGCGGGCACGGTCGGTCGGCCCGAAGTCGGCCACCGGCACCAGTAGTCCCGGGCTGATCATCGGAGCGGTGCGCTCCGGCACGGCCGCGGAGCTGGTAGCGGTCGGAGCGCTCATCCCCACGATCGTAGGCTGTGCGCCATGGCCGCGCGCCGACGAACGATGCGGTGGGGGCACCCCCAGCCGCGCAGTGGCAAGGGGGACGAAGCGATGAGGAGGGGCGGCGCATGACCCACGGGCGACTGCTGCTGGGTGCCACTCCGCTGGGTCAGCCCGGTGACGCCTCGCCGCGGCTGGTCGCGGCACTGCGCACCGCCGACGTGGTCGCTGCCGAGGACACCCGGCGGGTGCGGACCCTGGCCAAGGCGCTCGACGTGCAGATCGCCGGCAAGGTGGTCAGCCTGTTCGATGCCAACGAGGCGGCGCGGGTGCCCGCGCTGCTGGCCGAGATACGGGCCGGGGCAACCGTGCTGGTGGTCAGCGACGCCGGGATGCCGTTGATCAGCGACCCGGGCTACCGCCTGGTGGTCGCCTGCGCCGAGGCGGGGCTGCCGGTGAGCTGCCTGCCCGGCCCGTCAGCGGTGACGACCGCGCTGGCGGTATCGGGACTGCCCAGCGAGAAGTTCTGTTTCGAGGGCTTCGCGCCGCGCAAGCCGGCGGCGCGCCGGGCGTGGCTGGCCACGCTGGCCGACGAACGGCGCACCTGCGTGTTCTTCGAGTCGCCGCGGCGGCTGGCCGGCTGCCTGCGGGACGCGGCCGACGAGCTCGGTGGGCAGCGGCGGGTAGTGGTGTGCCGGGAATTGACCAAGACCCACGAGGAGGTGCGGCGCGGGACGCTGGCCGAGCTGGCCGACTGGGCCGCCGACGGGGTGCTCGGCGAGATCACCGTGGTGCTGGCCGGGGCGACGCCGCGTGCCGACCTGCCGGCGCTGGTCGCGGAGGTCAACCGGCTGGCAGCTGATGGAATGCGGGTCAAAGACGCCTGCGCGCAGGTAGTCGCCGACGCGCCGGGTGCGGTATCGCGGCGCGAGCTCTACGACGCGGTGCTGCGCTCCCGGGACTGACCGGCGGCGACGATCGGGGCGGCCTTGTGCAGGCACTCCTGCCATTCGGCGTCGGGATCCGAATCGGCGGTGATACCGCCGCCCACCCCGAGCACCGCGCCACCCGCGGCGTCGAACTCCACGGTGCGGATCGCCACGTTGAGTTCACAGCCGGCCAGCGGTGACGCCAAACCCACTGTGCCGCAGTAGGCGCCACGGCGGGACCCTTCCCACTCTGAAAGCAACTGGCGGGCACGGTGTTTGGGGGTTCCGGTCACCGAGGCGGGCGGGAAGGCCGCGTCCAGCAGTTCGGACATGGTCAGCTCTTGCGGCACCCGGGCCGACACCGTCGACACCAGGTGCCATACTCCGGGCGCCGGCCGGACCGCCAAAAGCTCGGGCACCGTGACGGTGCCGGTGATGGCCACCCGGCCCAGGTCGTTGCGGACCAGGTCCACGATCATGATGTTCTCCGCGACGTCTTTGGCCGAGGCGCGCAACGCCGACGGGCGGGCGTCGAGTGGCAGCGTCCCCTTGATCGGGCTGGACGCCACGCGCTCGCCGCGGCGGCGCAGAAACAGCTCGGGCGACAGCGAGGCCACCGCACCCCAGCCGCCGGCGAGGTAGGCGGCCCGCGCGGGGCCGGTGCGGGCCACCGCGTCGGCGAAGAAGTCCAGCGGGGCGCCGGCGACCGTCCCGGTGAAGCGGGTGCAGACGCATGCCTGATACACCTCGCCGTCCCGGATCGCCTCCAGGCAGGCCAGCACCCCGGCGCGGTGCGCCTGCCGGTCGGGTGTCTCCCAGAAGATGCGGCAGCGGCGCTCGGGCGCGGGCGTGGTCAGCGCCTCGGCCAGCCAGCCCGGTATCGGCGCGCCGGAAAGACTCTCGAACCACCACTGCCCGGCCGTGGCGTCCTGGCGCAACACGCAGTCGGTCCAGCCGCCGGCAGCCTCGGGAATCCGGGGGCCCAGGTCGTCGGCGCCGGGGTCCGGGTAGGACAGGTAGCCGATCCAACCGCCGCCCACCGCGTCGCACCGCCGGCCGGGCGAGACGTCGAACACCCGGGCCGGGTCGACGGGCTCGACGGCCACACTGGGAGCGATCACGGCGCGGGCGCCGAACCACTCGCCGGTCAACGCGGCCGGCGGCGGCAGACCACACCGGGCGGTCGCCGCACCGACCGCGCGCAGCACCTGCGGTGCCGTGCCCAGGTCGCCGAGCGGCTCGATTCGCACCGCACCAGCTTGTCAGACGTCTTAGCTGCGGGTGATCTCCCGGGCGGCCGCCAGCGCCGCCAGCTTGTCCGGGTTGCGCATCGCGTAGAAGTTGGTGATCAGGCCGTCGATGATCTCGACGGTGAACACGCCTTCGAGCCGGCCCGCGCTGTAGAGCAGCACTGCCGGGGCCCAGTTGCAGTTCGCCACCTCGACGTGCACGTCGGGCAGCGCCGCGCCCCGGCGTAGCAACCCGATGACCGCCCGAGACACCTTGTCGGCTCCGACAACCGGCTGGCGTGCCGCGGTGGCCTTGCCACCGCTGTCGGCGGTCCACACCACGTCGGGAGCCAGCATCGACAGCACGGCCGTGATATCTCCGCCGGCTGCCGCAGTCATGAATTCCTCGGTGATCCGGGCGTTCTCGGCCGGGTCCACCGGGGTGAAGCGCGGCCGCCGGGCGTGCACGTGGCCGCGGGCCCGATGCGCGATCTGGCGCGCCGCGGCGGGGGATCTGCCCACCGCGGCGCCGATCTCGTCGTAGCCGAACCCGAACACCTCGCGCAGCACGAACACCGCGCGCTCGTCGGGGCCGAGCGTCTCCAGCACCACCAGCATCGCCATCGAGACCGACTCGGCGAGCACCACGTCGGCCGAGGGGTCCTGGTCGTCGAGCAGCAGCGGTTCGGGCAGCCACGGCCCGACGTACTGCTCCCGGCGCCGGGCACCCGCCCGCAGCGCGTTGAGCGCCTGGCGGGTGACCAGCTGAGCCAGGTAGGGCTTGGCGTCGCGTACCTCCGCCAGATCCACCTCCGCCCACCGCAGGTAGCTGTCCTGCAGGACGTCGTCGGATTCGGTCGCCGAGCCCAGGATTTCGTAGGCGATGGTGAACAGCAGCGGCCGCAGCTCGGTGAACCGTTCGGCGTGTTGGTTGCTCACACCGCCGTCTCCTGTTCAGCCGCGACCGGCCGCGCGCCGGCCTTCAGCCAACGGTACGAGCCGGGCTTGGCGCCCTCGCGCCGAATCCCCCACACGGTGGCTTTGCAGATCGTCTCCTTGATCGCCGCGGCCAGCCGGCCGCCGATGAACGCCTTGACCGGGGTGTCGTCGCGGCGGGCCAGCTGCACGGTGGCGGCCTGACGGCCGACGCTGATGCACTGCCCGGTGAAGGCCTGATCCAGTGCGCCCGCCGGGCTGCCGGCGATCCGCGCCAGCACGGTGTCGGCGGCCTGGGCGCCCAGCGGTATCGCAGCCTGGCAGCTCATCCGCAACGGTCGGCCCGACGGCGCCGCCGCGTCCCCGGCCGCGACGATCCACGGATTGTCGATGCTGGTCAGGGTCTCGTCGGTGACCAGCCGGCCCAGCGCGTCGGTGGCCAGCCCACTGGCAGTGGCCAGGTCCGGGACGCCGAAGCCGGCCGCCCAGACGGTTACCGCGCTCGGCAGCACGGAGCCGTCCTGCAACTGCACCTCGTCGGAGCGCACCGCGGTGACGGTGGCGGCTTGACGCACCTCGACACCCAACTTGCGCAGCGCCTTGGCCAGTGAGCGGCGCCCCGGGGCGCCCACGGACGGGCCCAGGATTCCGCCACAGACCAGGGTGACCGGCCGACCCTGCCCGGCCAGTTCGGAGGCGGCCTCGATGCCGGTCAGCCCGCCGCCGACGACAATCACCGGGGCGTCGGCGGTCACCTCGCCGAGCCGGGCCAGCAGCCGCTGTGCATGCTCCAATTCGCTGAGGGAATAGGCGAATTCGGCGGCACCCGGAACGGTGGGCGTGATCGCACCGGTGCTGCCCACGGCGTAGATGAGGAAGTCGTAACGCAGTACGGTGCCCGACGCCAGCCGGAGCCGGCGGTCGGCGGCGTCGATCCGGTCGGCGGCGTCGACCACCAGCTGGACACCATCGCCCAGCAGGTCGCCGTAGTCGCGGACGGCCTGGTAGTTACCGGCCACATGCTGGTGCAGCCGGATCCGCTCGACGAACACCGGACGCGGGTTGACCAGGGTGACATCGACGTCGGGACACTTCAGCAGGCGGTTGGCGGCCATGGTGCCGGCGTAGCCACCACCGACGACGACAACGTGGGTGCGAGTCATGAGTTGCTCCTGTCTCTGCAGATGAGTGATGCCCTCAAGACACCCCGGCCGGCCGGTATGTGACGCACTGTGAGCTGTCTCACCTCGACTCACCGCAACTTCTCCGGCGACGGCGGGCCGTTGACGATCCGGCTCGACGGCGCGGACCGCCCCGGGCACGCGGGCGCGGAGCGGGACGAGGGGGGCCGGGTGAAAGTGGTCGTCCGACTGGACCCGCGGTAGGTGTCTGGTCGGCTCAGGGCTGGTAGCGCGGGAATACCCCGGATGGCGCGGGCAGCGTCAGGCCGGGTGTCAGCCGGTGCGGCACGGCGGTGAACATCCGCTGCTCGGCGGTCTGGCCCAGCAGGTCGAGCAGCTTGCCCGCCGATTCGGGCATCACCGGCTGCGCCAGCAGCGCCGCGATCCGCACCACCTCCAGCGTGGTGTACAGGACGGTGCCGAACCGGGCCTGATCGGCGGCGGACTCGCTCTTGGCGAGTTTCCACGGCTCGTGGGCGGAGAAATATCGGTTGGCCGCACCCAGCATGAGCCAGATCGCCTCCAGACCCAGGTGCATGGCCTGGGTGCCGAACGCCGCGCGCACCTTCGCCAACAATCCGTCGGCCTGCGCCAGCAGCTCTTCGTCGTCACCGGTGGGCGCCAGCGGTTCCGGGACCACCCCGGCCAGGTTCTTGGCGACCATCGACAGTGACCGCTGCGCCAGGTTGCCCAGCTCATTGGCCAGGTCGGCGTTGATGCGGCTGATCAACGCCTCCTCGGAGATGCTGCCGTCCTGACCGAAGGGGATCTCTCGCAGCAGGAAATACCGCACCTGATCGACTCCGAACTTGTCGACGAACTCGACCGGGTCGATGACGTTGCCCACCGACTTGCTCATCTTCTCGCCGCTGTTGAGCAGGAAGCCGTGAGCGAAAACCTTGCGCGGCAGCTCGATTCCGGCCGACATCAGAAACGCGGGCCAGTACACGGTGTGGAATCGGATGATGTCCTTGCCGATCATGTGCAGATCGGCCGGCCAGTACCGGCGGAAGGACTCGGAGTCGGTGTCGGGATAGCCGACCCCGGTCAGGTAGTTGGTCAGCGCGTCCACCCAGACGTACATCACGTGGTCGGGGTGGCCGGGCACCGGCACGCCCCAGTCGAAGGAGGTGCGCGAGATCGACAAGTCCCGCAGCCCGCCGGAGACGAAGCTGACCACTTCGTTGCGGCGCACCTCCGGGGCGATGAAACCGGGGTTGGCCTCGTAGTGCGCCAGCAGCTTGTCGGTGTAGGCCGACAGCCGGAAGAAGTAGGTCTGCTCCTCGGTCCAGGTCACCGGCGCCCCGGTCTCGCCGGCCACCCGCGAGCCGTCGTCGGCGAGGCGGGTCTCGGCCTCGGTGAAGAACCGCTCGTCGCGTACCGAGTACCAGCCGGAGTAGGCGTCCAGATAGATATCACCGGCGTCGACCATGCGCTGCCAGATCGCCTTGGACGCCGTCAGGTGGTCGGCGTCGGTGGTCCGGATGAACCGGTCGAAGGAGATGTTGAGCCGTTCCTGCAGGCGCTGGAACACATCGGAGTTGCGTCGCGCCAGCTCCGCCGTCGGGATCCCTTCGGCGGCGGCGGTCTCGGCCATTTTCAGCCCGTGCTCGTCGGTGCCGGTCAGGTAGCGCACGTCGAACCCGTCGAGCCGGTGGAACCGGGCGATCGCGTCGGTGGCGATGTATTCGTAGGCGTGACCGATGTGCGGGTCACCATTGGGATAGGTGATCGCGGTGGTGACGTAGAAGGGCTCAAGCTGTCTCATCAAGCTTCACCCTAAGGTGTGCGGGTGAGCTCTAGACGATCAGCCGAACGCCCGGCGCCGCCTGCGCCGGAGCCGCTGACTCCGCTGGTCGACGCGCACACCCATCTCGATGCGTGCGGCGTCGACGACGTGCCAGCGATCCTGGACCGGGCCAGCGCGGTCGGCGTGCACGCGGTGGTGACCGTCGCCGACGACCTGGACTCGGCACGCTGGGTGACCCGGGCCGCTGACGCCGACGATCGGGTGTACGCCGCCGTCGCCCTGCACCCCACCCGCACCGACAGCCTCACCGACGGCGCGCGCGCCGAGATCGAGGCGCTGGCCGCCCACCCGCGGGTCGTGGCGATCGGCGAGACCGGCTTGGACCTGTACTGGCCGGGCCGGCTGGCGGGCTGCGCCGAACCAGCGACGCAAAAAGACGCCTTCGCCTGGCACATCGACCTGGCCAAACGCACCGGCAAACCGCTGATGATCCACAATCGTGACGCCGATGCGGCCGTGCTGGACGTGCTGCGCGCCGAGGGCGCCCCCGAGCGGGTGATCTTCCACTGTTTCTCGTCCGGCCCGGAGATGGCCCGCACCTGCGTCGACGCCGGCTGGACGCTGAGCCTGTCCGGCACGGTCAGCTTCAAAAATGCCCGTGACCTGCGAGAGGCCGTACCGTTGATCCCGCGCGAGCAGCTGCTGGTGGAGACCGATGCGCCGTTTTTGACCCCGCACCCGTACCGTGGCGCGCCCAACGAGCCCTATTGCCTGCCCTACACTGTCAGGGCGCTGGCTGAGCTGCTGGGAGTGTCGGCGGCTGAACTGGCGCAGGATACGAGCCGCAACGCCCGTCGGGTGTACGACTTGCGCTGAAGCCTGAAACGTAGTGCAGGTCACATTCGGTTGCCCGACGCTGGTGGGTTCGTTACCGTCTCGTTATAAATCGGGGCACCGCAAGGGCCCCTTTGCCATGTTTTCGCGTCGTGAGGTTTTTGTTCCTTGAACACTTTGACCAGGCTGCATCAGGCCCCCTCGCCGATGCTGCGGATGCTGGTCGGCGCGCTCTTGCTGGTGCTGACCTTCGCCGGTGGCTTCGCAGTCGCCAGTGCCAAGACCGTGACGCTGGACGTCGACGGCACCGCGGTCACCGTGACCACGATGCGGTCGCGGGTGATCGACGTCGTCGCCGAGAACGGGTTCGACCTGGGCGACCGTGACGACGTGACCCCGGCGCGCGACGCCCGGGTGCAGAACGCCGACACCATCGTGGTGCGGCGTAGCCGGCCGTTGCAGCTGTCCCTGGACGGCCGCGATCCCCAACAGGTCTGGACGACGGCGTTGTCCGTCGACGAGGCGCTGGCGCAGCTGTCGATGACCGACACCGCCCCGGCCGCGGCCTCTCGCGGCAGCCGGGTGCCGCTGGCCGGTATGGCCCTGCCGGTGCTGAGCGCCAAGAACGTCCGGATCGACGACGGCGGTGTGGTGCGCACGGTGCGCCTGGCCGCGCGCAACGTCGCCGAACTGCTGGCCGCCGACGGCGCCCCGTTGGAACAGGCCGATAAGGTCAGCCCCCCGGCCTCGACCCCGGTCACCGAGGGCATGGAGATCCAGGTGACTCGCATCCGGGTCACCCACGTCACCGAGCGGGTGCCGCTGCCCCCGACCGCGCGGCGTGTCGAGGACCCGTCGATGAACATCAGCCGGCAGGTCGTGGAGGATCCCGGCACCCCCGGCACCCAGGATGTGACCTACTCGGTGGCCACCGTCAACGGCGCCGAGACCGGCCGGCTGCCGGTGTCCAACGCGGTGGTGGCTCCGGCCCGCGACTCGGTGCTGCGCGTCGGCGCCAAGCCGGGCACCGAGGTGCCGCCGTCGGTGTACGGCGCGGCGTGGGACCGCATCGCCAACTGTGAGTCGCACGGCAACTGGGCGATCAACACCGGCAACGGTTTCTACGGCGGGGTGCAGTTCGACTACGGCACCTGGATCGCCAACGGCGGGCTGAAGTATGCCCCGCGCGCCGACCTGGCCACCCGCGAGGAGCAGATCGCGATCGCCGAGGTGACCCAGGCGCGGCAGGGCTGGGGCGCCTGGCCGGTGTGCAGCGGGAGACGCTGACCATCGGGCTACTCGGGGCCGGCGACATCAGGGCCCTGGCGGCCGAACTCGACCTGCGGCCCCGGAAAGCGCTGGGCCAGAACTTCGTTCATGACGCCAACACGGTGCGCCGGATCGTCGCGGGCGCCGGGATCACCGCCGCCGACCATGTCCTGGAAGTCGGGCCCGGACTCGGCTCGCTGACTCTGGCCCTGCTCGAGCACGGGCCGACGGTGGTCGCCGTCGAGAAGGATCCGGTACTGGCCGACCGGCTACCGGTGACCGTCGCCGAATACGCACCGGCCGACGCCGACCGCTTGACGGTGCTGAGCCGGGACGTGTTGACGCTGCAGCGCGCGGAGGTGGCCGTCGCGCCGACGGCGGTGGTGGCGAATCTGCCCTACAACGTCGCGGTCCCGGCGTTGCTGCACCTGCTGGCCGAATTCGCCTCGATTCGCACCGTGATGGTGATGGTGCAGTTGGAGGTGGCCGAGCGACTGGCCGCCGAGCCGGGCGGCAAGGACTACGGGGTGCCCAGCGCCAAGGCCCGGTTCTTCGGTGAGGTGCGCCGTTGCGGCACGGTGCCGCCGAGCGTGTTCTGGCCGGTGCCGCGGGTGAACTCCGGACTGGTGCGCATCGACCGGTATGACACCGCGCCCTGGCCGGTCGACGACGCGTTTCGCCGGCAGGTCTTCACACTCATCGACATAGCGTTCGCCCAGCGCCGCAAGACCATTCGTAACGCGTTGGCCGAGTGGGCGGGATCGGGAGCGCAGGCCGCGCAGCATCTGGAGGCGGCCGGGATCGACCCGGCGCGCCGCGGTGAGACGCTGTCGATCGCCGATTTCGTGCGCCTTCTTCAGGTCTCCGGGCCCGGCGGCGTGGCCAGTACCCGGGACAACTGTTCGACGAACTCGGTGCAGGAGTCGTAGCGCCGCGCCGGCAACTTCGCCATGGCGCGTTCGACGATGACGTCGAGGCCGCGGGCGGTCGGTCCGAACGCCGCCGAGATGGGCGGCGGCAGTCGCCGCAGGTGCGCGTCCACCAGTTCGGCGGCGCTCGACGCGGGGAACGGCGGCGCCCCGGTGAGCAACTCGACCGCGGTGCATGCCAGCGCGTATTCGTCGGTGGCGGCCGACGGGGCTTTGCCACAGAGGATCTCGGGTGCGGTGTAGGGCAGCGAGACCTCGGGGTTGCCGGGTTTCCGGGGCCGGTTCCACACGTCCTCGACGACGGCGTGGGCCGAGCCGAAGTCGGTCAGCACCGCCCCGGCGCGGGGGAAGTCGGCGGGGATCAGGATGTTGGCGGGTTTGACGTCGCAGTGCACGATGCCGCTGTGATGGGCGTGGTCGAGCGCGTCGGCGATCTGGGCCAGCGCGCTCAGTTGATCCGGCAACGCATGCAGCCCGGTCGAATTGCCGCCGTCGACGAACTGCATCGCCAGCCAGTACGGCCCGTGCCGATAGACGGTGACGATATGGGGATGGTCGAGGACCCGCGCGAACTCGAACTCGCGGTTCAACCGCGCCTGCTCTCCGGGTGTGCGATGCATTTCGTCGAGAACTTTCAGCGCCACCGGCGGGGCCTGGTCGGCGCGGAGGCGAGGGTCGTGGGCTCGGTAGACGGTGGCGTGTCCCCCGCGCCCGACTTCGTGGTCGATCACGTAGCCGCCGAAGTCGATGCCGGCGTCGCCCATGGGCCCAGGTTATGGGGCCCGGGCCGCCTCCGACGGCTGAAGCCGGGCACCTCCCGGAAAGCTAAGAAAAACATGATCGCAAAGCCAAAAATCAATGACATTTTGCTGGCGGAGGGTGATAATCATCCCAACTTCGTGCGGGAGGTCGTCATGGCAACGGTGGACAGTCGCAAGCTGCGTTCGTTGGGTGCGGTTCCGCTGGCCGTCGCCACCATCGTCGCACTGGGTGTCTCGCCGACGGTGGCGCCGGGCCTGGCCTCGACGGCCAAAACCGTGGTGGCCGAGGCGACGTTGCTGGACACCCAGTCCTGGATCATGGGCGGCAGCGGGCTGCCGGTCCCGCCGCCGCAGTATCTGGCGGCGCTCACCGACCGTTTCCTGGACCCGGCGACACCCAAATTCGCCGGCCAACCGCTGTTCCCGGTGGACGTCACCAACGCGCTGTTCACCCCGGAGGGCCTGTACCCGCTGACCGGCGTGAAGTCGCTGCCGCTGGACACCTCGCTGGACCAGGGTGTCGAAATCCTGCACCAGAAGATCATGCAGGAGACTGCTGCCGGCAATGACCTTGTCGTACTTGGCTATTCGCAGAGCGGTGTCATCAACGCGCTGGAGATCAAGCAGCTGCTGAGCATGCCCGAGGATGAGCGGCCCGACGCCGACCAGCTGTCCTTCGTGATGCTGGGCAGCCCCAGTACCCCCGACGGCGGCCTGCTGTCCCGTTTCGACCTGACGAGCCTGAATCCGAATCTGCCCGAGCTGTCGCTGCCCAGCCTGGGTGTCACGTTCAGCGGCGGCACCCCGGCCGACACGCCGTGGGAGACCGCGTTCTACACCCAGGAGTACGACGGCTTCGCCGACTTCCCCAAGTACCCCTTGAACTTGTTGGCGGACATCAATGCGTTCATGGGCATCATGTTCGTGCACGGCACCTATCCGACGCTGACCGACGAGCAGTTGGCGTCGGCGATCGAGCTGCCGGTCAGCGACGGCTACACCGGCAATACCCAGTACTTCATGATTCCCACCGAGAACCTGCCGCTGCTGGCGCCGTTGCGGGGCAGTGGATTCGGCAATGCGATCGCCGACCTGCTGCAGCCGAGCCTGCGGGTGTTGGTGAACCTCGGCTACGGCGACATCGAACACGGCTGGTCGCAGGGCCCGGCGGACGTGTCCACCCCGTTCGGCCTGTTCCCCGACGTCAATATGCAGGACGTGTTCACCGCCCTGGTGAACGGCGCTCAGCAGGGGTGGACCGACTTCGTCGACGCCCTGCAGAACATGTCGTCGAGCAGCGCGGCGGACCTGTTCGGCGGCGACCTGCTCGGCAGCGCCGACTTCGTCATGCCGAGCCTGACCGACATCGTCAACACGCTGACCAGCGCTGCAGCGACGCTGTATGCCACGTTGCTGCCCACCGCGGACATCCTCAACGCCCTGGTGACCACCTTGCCGGCCTACACCGCGACGATCTTCGCCCAGGAACTGGCATCCGGTGACCTGCTGAACGCGATCGGCCTGCCGCTGGCGGCCACCACCGGGTTGGTCACCATGGCTGCCGGGTTCGAGTTGGAGGTCCTGCTGGGGGCCTTCAGCTCCATACAGGCCGACTTCGCCGACCTGTTCAGCTAGACCGCGCAGCGGATGGACCCGCTAGTGTCATCGGCGTGACCGCATCCGACGGTAGTGCCGCCACCGAGTGGTCCCCGACCGGTTCTGTCACGGTGCGCGCGCCGGGCAAGCTCAACCTCTACCTGGCGGTCGGTGACCGCCGCGACGACGGCTACCACGAGCTCACGACGGTTTTTCACGCGGTTTCGCTGATCGACGAGGTGACCGTGCGCGACGCCGATCTGCTGTCGTTACGGATCGCCGGCGAGGGCGCCGAGGTGTTACCCACCGACGAACGCAATCTCGCGTGGCGAGCCGCGGAACTGATGGCCGAGCACGTCGGCCGGGCTCCTGACGTGGCGATCACCATCGACAAGTCCATTCCGGTGGCCGGCGGGATGGCGGGCGGCAGCGCCGATGCGGCGGCGGTGCTGGTCGGGATGAATGTGCTCTGGGAGCTGGGCGTGCCGCGACGCGACCTGCACGCCATAGCCGCCCGACTCGGCAGTGATGTGCCGTTCGCGCTGCACGGCGGTACCGCGTTGGGCACCGGACGCGGCGAAGAACTGGCGACGGTGCTCACCCGTGAGACGTTCCACTGGGTGCTGGTCTTCGCCGACCGCGGGTTGTCGACGCCGGCGGTGTTCGCCGAACTGGACCGGCTGCGCGACAGTGGGCGCGCCCTTCCGGAGGTGGGCGAATCCGAACCGGTGCTGGCCGCGCTGGCCGCCGGCGATCCGCAGCGGTTGGCGGGCCTGCTCGGCAATGACCTGCAGACGGCCGCGGTCAACCTCAATCCCGCGTTGCGAAGAACATTGCGGGCCGGCGTGGAAGCTGGGGCGCTCTCGGGCATCGTGACCGGGTCCGGACCGACGTGTGCGTTCCTGTGCGCTTCGGCGCCTTCGGCGGCCGATGTCGCCGTCGAATTGGCGGCGGTCGGTGCCGGCCGCGCGGTGCGGGTGGCCAGCGGCCCGGTCTACGGTGCCAGGGTGGTGCCGTCATCGGTAAGCGGGATGTGACGGCGGCCCCAATCTTGCGCCAAGATTTGCCCCTCGATTAAGAGGAGTTTAAGATACTGCGCGGTGACCAGTTGTGGCCAAGAACTCCCCGTCGACCAGACGCACATCGATCTGGTGGGCCGCGCATTACGGTATCGAGACGCAACCGCCACCTATTTGTGCGCGCGCGCCTCTTACGAAGTGGTCTCCGGCAGGTGGAACATGAAATCTCAGCCCGTGGGGAAAGCACCGGTGCCGGCTAGGAGGCCGTCGTGAGCAGGTTTACCGACAACATGTTCCGCAGTGCACGCGAGTCCACCAAGGGCATGGTCACCGGGGAGCCGCACGAACCGGTCCGGCACACCTGGGGTGAGGTGCACGAACGCGCCCGCCGCATCGCCGGCGGGCTGGCCGCCGCCGGTGTCGGCCCCGGAGACGCGGTCGGGGTGCTGGCCGGCGCCCCGGTCGAGATCGCCCCCACCGCGCAGGGCGTCTGGATACGCGCTGCGAGCCTGACCATGCTGCATCAGCCCACGCCGCGCACCGACCTGGCGGTGTGGGCCGAAGACACCATGACCGTCGTCGACATGATCGACGCCAAGGCCGTGATCATCTCCGACCCGTTCCTGGCCGCGATGCCGGTGCTGCAGGAGAAGGGCCTGAAGGTCCTGACCGTCGAGGATCTGCTGGCCGCCGACCCGATCGACCCGGTGGAGGCCGGCGAGGACGACCTGGCGCTGATGCAGTTGACGTCCGGGTCGACGGGTTCGCCCAAGGCCGTGCAGATCACCCACCGCAACATCTACTCCAACGCCGAGGCGATGTTCATCAGCGCCGAGTACGACGTCGACAAGGACGTCATGGTCAGCTGGCTGCCGTGCTTCCACGACATGGGCATGATCGGCTTCCTGACGGTGCCGATGTACTTCGGCGCCGAGCTGGTCAAGATCACCCCGATGGACTTCCTGCGGGACACGCTGCTGTGGGCCAAGCTGATCGACAAGTACAAGGGCACCATGACCGCGGCCCCCAACTTCGCCTACGCGCTGTTCGCCAAGCGGCTGCGCAAGCAGGCCACGCCGGGCCAGTTTGATCTGTCCACGCTGCGGTTCGCGCTGTCGGGCGCCGAGCCGGTCGAGCCCGCCGACGTCGAGGATCTGATCGACGCCGGCAGGCCGTTCGGCCTGAAGCCGGAGGCGATTCTGCCGGCCTACGGCATGGCGGAGACGGTGCTGGCGGTGTCGTTCTCCAAGTGCGGCGCGGGCCTGGTGGTCGACGAGGTCGACGCCGATCTGCTGGCGGCGCTGCGCCGCGCGGTGCCGTCGACCCGAGGCAACACCCGGCGGCTGGCCTCGCTGGGGCCGCTGCTGGAGGGGATCGAGATCCGGATCGTCGACGAACACGGCAATTCGCTGCCGCCGCGCGGGGTCGGCGTGATCCAGCTGCGCGGGGAGCCGGTCACCCCGGGCTACCTGACCATGGCGGGCTTCCTGCCGGCGCAGGACGAGCACGGTTGGTATGACACCGGCGACCTGGGCTACCAGATGGAGAACGGCCACGTCGTGGTGTGCGGCCGGGTCAAGGACGTCATCATCATGGCGGGCCGCAACATCTACCCGACCGACATCGAGCGGGCCGCGGGCCGCGTCGAAGGTGTGCGGCCGGGCTGTGCGGTGGCGGTGCGCCTGGATGCCGGGCATTCTCGCGAGACGTTCGCCGTCGCGGTGGAGTCCAACGCCTGGCAGGATCCCGCCGAGGTGCGCCGGATCGAGCATCAGGTGGCACACGAAGTCGTCACCGAGGTCGACATGCGGCCCCGCAACGTGGTGGTGCTGGGGCCGGGCAGTATCCCCAAGACGCCGTCGGGCAAGCTGCGCCGGGCCAACTCCGTCGCCCTGGTCACCTAGGCGCCCTTTTCCGCGAGGGAGCGTGTTTGTACCCGACACGCCGGGCTTTTGCGTACACACGCGCACGCTCGCGGGCGGAAGCTGGGTCAGCCCCAGGCGTGGACCACATTCTGCGCGGGCTCCAAGCCCAGCTCGATCAGTAACTCGGTGGCGTCGGCGGCCTGCTCGCAGATCGTCGGCAACTCGTCGCGTTCCCGCGCACCAAACGGCTGCAGCACGAACGCCGCCGGATCCTGCCGTCCTGGCGGCCGGCCGATCCCCAGGCGAACCCGCTGAAAGTCCTTGCTGCCCAACACGGTTGCGATAGAGCGCAGGCCATTGTGGCCGCCCTCGCCGCCGCCCTGCTTGAGCCGGATCCGGCCGTAATCCAAGTCGAGGTCATCGTGGATGACCACTACATCAGCCGGCGGCACCGAGTAGAACTTGGCCAGCGGCCCCACCTGGCGGCCGGACTCGTTCATGTAGCAACGCGGCCGGGCCAGCACCACCGAGCGCCCGCGCAGCCGCCCGGTGACCACATCGGCACCGGACTTCTTGTGCAGCTTGAACGCCGACCCGATGCGCTGGGCGAGCAGGTCGACGACCATGAAGCCCACGTTGTGCCGGGTGCGGGCGTAGGTCGGCCCCGGGTTGCCCAGGCCGACCACCAGCACCGGTGGTGACTCGGCCACGCCGTGCTCGGCCTACTCGGCCTCGGGGGCCTCGGCCTCGCCGGCGGCTTCGCCGGCCGCCTCGGCCTCTTCCTCCGAGGGCTCCTCCTCGACACGCGGCTCGACCACGTTGACCAGCAGCAGTTCGGGGTCGGACACCAGCGTCACACCTTCGGGCAGCTCCAGCTCACCGGCGGTGACCTGGGTGCCGGCTTCGGCGCCTTCGATGGAGATCGTCAGCTGCTCGGGAATCGACAGCGCCTCGGCCTCGATCTCCACCCAGGTGGCGTCCTGGGTGACCAGCGTGCCCGGGAACGACTCGCCCTCAAGGACGACGTTCACCTCGACGATGACCTTCTCGCCGCGCTTGACCACCAGCAGGTCGGCGTGCTGGATGGTGCGACGGATCGGGTGGATGTCCAGGGCCTTGGTCAGCGCCAGCTGCTCCGTGCCCTCGATGTCGAGGGTCAGCACCGCGTTGGTACCCGAGTTCCGCAGCACGGCCGCGTAGTCGCGGGCGTGCAACTCGAGGTGCCGCGGGTCGCTGCCGTGGCCGTAGAGGACCGCGGGGACCTTGCCGTCGCGGCGGGCCCGGCGTGAGGCGCCCTTGCCGGTCTCGGAACGCACCGCGGCGGTGAGCTTGTTCGGGGTGGTGGACTTGGCCATCGAAACTCCTGTGGTTGCTACCTGTGCATGAGGCACGGCCAGATCGAGACAACCATCAGGTCTTCGTCGATAACGGCAGCCGCAGGGGCCGCCCTCGCCGTGACGCCCGGTCAGGCTAGCGCATCAGCGCCTCAGAGCGGAAATTGCACCCCGGTGAGCTGCTCGGACAACGTCCACAGGCCGGCGGCGGTGGAGCCGCGCTTGGCCAGCAGGCTGCGCCCGACCGAACCGGTGCGGCCGATGAGGGCGAACCGCGGCCCGACGAAGGTGTTGCCCGACAGATCCTGGGAGGCCGCATACAGCGTCTGGCGCGCCCCGAAGTCGGGGCTGGTGGCCAACAGGCCGTTGCCGATCGTGCGCATCAGTGCGTCGCCGACCCGATTGCCGGTGTGGCCCTGCAGGTTGGTGCTCGAATAGCCGGGATGGGCCGCCAACGCGAGCAGCGGCGAGCCGGCCGCCACCAGCCGGCGCTGCAACTCGCTGGTGAACAGCAGATTGGCCAGCTTGGACTGGCCGTAAGCCAGCCACGCGCGATACCGCCGCGACTCCCAGTTCAGATCTTTCAGGCTGACATACCCCAGCCGGTGCATGAACGACGACACCGTCACCACCCGGTCGGTGAGCTTGGGCAGCAGCAGGTTGGTCAGCGCGAAATGGCCGAGGTGGTTGGTGCCGATCTGGCTCTCGAAACCGTCGACCGTCGTCGAGTACGGCACCGCCATGATCCCGGCGTTGTTGATCAGCACGTCGACGGCGGGGTCTCCTCGGCGAACCGCCGCACCGAGGACAGGTCGGCCAGATCCAGGGCGCGGACCTTGACCCGGTCTTTAGAGCCGGGCATGCCCGCCGCGGCGGCTTGGCCCTTGCCGGTGTCGCGGACAGCCAGTGTGACGCTGGCACCCACCCGGGCCAGCTCACGCGCGGTCACGGCTCCCAACCCACTGTTGGCGCCGGTGATGATCACGGTGCGTCCGGAGAACGAGGGCAGATCGGCAGCGGTCCACGAGGCCATGGCTCCCACCTTAAGGGTGCTCAGCGGCAGTTGTTGGTGTCGATCCAGCGGCCGTTGTAGCCGACACAGGTCTGCACCGGCGGCGGGGGAGGCGGTGGCGGGGGCACGTCCTCGGGCAGCGGGGCGTAATAGGCCGGCGGCGGGGTGAGGTCGGTGCACGTGCTGACGTGGAATCGGCGGCCCACGCCGACACACACGTCGGCGACCGCGGTGCCTGCCGGTGTGACGATGACGGTGCCCGGCAGCACGATCAGTGCCAGTGCCGCCGCGGCGCGGATCCGGCGAGCCATCACTGGCCCAACAAGCCGTGGTCGGCTTCGGGAAGTTCGCAGCGGCTACGGAACTCGACCAGCGGCTGCCGGATACCCAACAGGTCGGTGTGGGCCTGCGGATTGTCTGCGAAGTAGCCGCGGATGGCCTCAGGCACCTCGGAGTCGGGCCGGTCGCGCAGGCCGGAGTAGAACGCGTTGACGTCCGGATGTGCGAACAGGTAACCGGAGGTCGACGCGGCGACGCCCGCGGTCACGTTGGCCAGGTCTGCGGCGGTGCAACCCGGTGGCGGGTCGGCCAGTGCGGCAACCGGTGTCAGCAGAACCGTGGTGGCCGCGGTTACGGCGAGGCCGGCGAAAAGACGCGGCGACCGGCGGGCAAGGGGCATCGTGGAACTCCCTTCAGCAGGCGGGGTGCGTCGCACTGTAGCAAGCCGCGGAAGGGAATTGGGGTCACTTGCGCCGACCCGCTGCGGAATCACTTGGCGGCGACGGTGAACCCGTTCATGATCGCCTCGACGTCAGCGGCCTCCTTGGGCGCCTGTTCGTTGAAGCTGGTGATCGCCAACTGCACCAGGTAGCGCTGGTCGTCCGGTGCCGACCCGGTGGCGATCACCATCCGGAACCAGCTGTGCAGGCGCTGGCCGTCCATGTCGTGGGTGCCCTGCACCATCGACGACGGGAAGCCCTGGTAGTCCTCGTTGGAGGCGTCCAGCAGCCGGAAGTTCTTCGCCAGTTGCGCGTCGACCACACCGTGCTTGATGGCCTCGCGCGAATCGAAATTGCCGTTGAGTTTGACCACGCTCAGGATCGCCCGTGGAAGCTTCTCGCCCTTGCCGATGACCAGGGTGGTCGCCGGCAACATCGCGTTCTCCTTCTTCGTCCACCCCGGTGGCGTCGGGATCGACACCGTCAGGTCGGTCAGCGCGTTGGGGGCCACCGCCTCGGCGGCCACCCCCTTGTCTTCCAGGAAGCGCCCCACCGTCACCGGCGGCTGCGGCGCCTCTGACGTGGTGCTGGTGGTTGTGCCGTTCGACCAAATAGATTGATAGTCGGGGGTTTTGGCGCCGCATCCGGTCGCTGCTCCGGCCAGCGTCACGGACGCCAGCGCTGCGACGGCCGCCCAGCGCAGCAAGGTCACAGTATCTCGCGGACCGCGTCAATCGGGCGGGCCAGCCGGGTGCCTTTGCCGGTGACGACGAACGGTCGCTGGATCAGGATGGGGTTCGCGGCCATCGCGTCGAGCAGTTCGTCGTCGGAGGCGTCGGCCAGGCCGAGCTCCGCATAGACCGACTCGCCGGTGCGCACCGCGTCGCGCACCCCGATTCCGGCATCGCGGATCATGTCCGCCAGCTCCGCGCGCGACGGCGGGGTTTTCAGATACTCCACGATGGCCGGCTCGATACCGTTGTCGCGCAGCAGTTCCAGCGTCTTGCGTGAGGTGGAGCAGCGCGGGTTGTGGTAGACGGTCGCAGTATCGTCGCTGGCCATTTTAGGCTTCTCCGTTGAAAAGTCCGGTGACCGAGCCGTTTTCGAACACCGCCCGGATGGTGCTTGCCAGCAGCGGGGCGATCGAGAGCACGGTCAGCTGGGCGAACTGCTTGTCGTCGGGGATCGGCAGGGTGTTGGTGACGATCACCTCGCTGGCGCCGCAGGACGCCAGGCGCTCGGCGGCCGGCTCGGACAGCACACCGTGGGTGGCCGCGATGATCACGTCGCGGGCGCCGTCCTCGCGCAACAGGTGCACCGCGGCGGCGATGGTGCCGCCGGTGTCGATCATGTCGTCGATCAACACGCACGTCTTGCCGGCCACCTCACCGACCACCCGATTGGACTTGACCTGGTTGGGCACCAGCGGATCGCGGGTCTTGTGAATGAACGACAGCGGAACGCCGCCCAAGGAGTCGGCCCACTTCTCGGCGATGCGCACCCGGCCGGAGTCGGGGGAGACCACCACCATGTCGGAGTCGGCGTAATTCTCCTTGATGTAACCGACCAGCAGCGGTTGAGCGCGCATGTGGTCGACCGGGCCGTCGAAGAAGCCCTGGATCTGATCGGTGTGCAGGTCCACGGTGACGATCCGGTCGGCGCCGGCCGTCTTCAGCAGATCGGCCACCAGCCGGGCCGAGATCGGTTCACGGCCGCGGTGCTTCTTGTCCTGGCGGGCGTAGGGATAGAACGGCACGATCGCGGTGATCCGTTTGGCGCTGCCGCGCTTGAGTGCGTCGATCATGATCAGCTGTTCCATCAGGTGCTTGTTCAGCGGCGCCGGGTGCGACTGCAGAACGAAGGCGTCGCAGCCGCGGACCGACTCCTCGAAACGCACGAAGATCTCGCCGTTGGCAAAGTCGCGGGCGGTCTGCGCGGTCACCGGGACGTCCAGTTCTTTGGCGACCTGATCGGCCAGCTCCGGGTGCGCTCGACCAGCGAAGAGCATCAGGTTCTTGCGGTTGTCTGTCCACTCGTGGCTCACGCGCTGCCCCCGCCGTTGGAGATCTGGGAAATTGGTCGAGTTAATTCGGGCCTTATGGTACGTAGTCCGCCGAGCGATTTCGCTCCGGGCTGCCTCAACGCGACCAACCTCACGATGACGGGTCCGATCGCGAACCGCCGGAGGCCTGGGCCTTCGCGGCCGCCTCGGCGGCAGCGCTGCCGGGCCGCTTGTGCTGCACCCAGTTCTCGATGTTGCGCTGCGGGCCGGCCGACACGGCCAGCGCGCCCGGTGGCACATCGTCGCGCACCACCGTGCCGGCGCCGGTGTAGGCACCGTCGCCGACAGTGACCGGCGCGACGAACATGGT
This sequence comes from Mycobacterium sp. pW045, assembly GCF_041287085.1. Classification (NCBI taxonomy): domain Bacteria; kingdom Bacillati; phylum Actinomycetota; class Actinomycetes; order Mycobacteriales; family Mycobacteriaceae; genus Mycobacterium; species Mycobacterium sp. pW045. The sequence continues at coordinate 37,671 of NZ_JBGGKU010000014.1, forward strand.
GTCCGAGCCGGTGCGCACATGCGAGCCGATCGTGGTGCGCCGCTTGTTCTGGCCGTCGTAGTTGACGAACACGCTGGACGCGCCGATGTTGGAGTGCTCGCCGATGTCGGCGTCGCCGACGTAGGTCAGATGCGGGACCTTGGTCCCGGTGCCGATGGTGGAGTTCTTGGTCTCGACGAACGCCCCCAGCTTGGCGTCGGCGCCCAGTGCGGTCCCGGGCCGCAGGTAGGCGAACGGCCCGACCGTGGCACCGGCGCCGATCGACGACGAGGCGGCGTGGCTGCGGACCACCGAGGCGCCTTCGTCCACGGTGACATCGGTCAGCGTGGTGTCCGGGCCGATCTCGCAGTGCGCACCGATCACGGTGGTGCCGAGCAGCTGGGTTCCGGGTGCGACGGTGGTGTCGCGTCCGATCGTCACGTCCACGTCGATCCAGGTGGTGGCGGGGTCGACGATCGTGACACCGGCCCGCTGATGGGCGGCGATCAGCCGGCGGTTGAGTTCGGCCGCCAACTCGGCCAGTTGCACCCGGTCGTTGACGCCGGCCACCAGGGCGGCGTCGTCGACGTGGCGCGCGTGCACCGGCCGGCCGTCGCCGCGCACGATGCCGATCACGTCGGTCAGGTACAGCTCGTGCTGGGCGTTGTCGGAGCCCAGCCGGCCCAGCGCGGACCGCAGCGCGGTGATGTCGAAGGCGTACACCCCGGCGTTGACCTCGCGGATCTCGCGCTGCGATTCGGTGGCGTCGGCCTGTTCGACGATCGCGGTGACTTCGCCGTCCTGGGTATGCAGGATGCGGCCGTAGCCGGTGGGGTCGGCCATCGTCGTGGTCAGCACGGTGACCGCCGCCGGGGCGTTGCGGTGGGCATCGACCAGCGCCCGCAGCGTCGCGGTGTCCAGCAGCGGAATGTCGCCGGAGGTGACCACGACGGTGCCGTCGAAGTCGTCCGGCAGCGCCGACAGGCCGCACAACACCGCGTGCCCGGTCCCCAGCTGCTGGTCCTGCAGGGCGATGTCGATGCGGCAGTCCAGGGCCTGCGCCAACTCGGCCACCGGCCCGGTGATGCGTTCGTGGGCGTGGCCCAGCACCACCACCAGGTGGCGGGGGCCGAGCCCGGCGGCCGCGCGCAGGCAGTGCGACAGCATGCTGCGCCCCCCCAGCGTGTGCAGCACCTTGGGGGTGTCGGAGACCATCCGGGTCCCGGCCCCGGCCGCCAGCACGATGACGGCGTCCTGGCGATCGGCGTCCTGGCGGTCGGCATCCTGGCGCGAGGGAGCGTGTTTGTGCGTCGACACGCCGTCTAGCCTGTCATTCTGCGCACGCTCGCGGCAAAGGGTGGGGCAAATCCGTGCCCGTTGAGCTCCGTCGCCAGGACTCGAACCTGAACTATCTGAACCAAAATCAGAGGTGCTGCCGATTACACCACGACGGATGGATTGCAAGGAGACTCTACCGAACTGGATATCCTGGGCATCGTGGCTGCTCTGGACAGGGATGGCAGGCCCCCGCGGGCCCGGATGACCGGCAGTGAACGTCGGCACCAACTCATCGACGTCGCGCGCTCACTGTTCGCCGAGCGCGGTTACGAGGGCACCTCCATCGAGGAGATCGCGCTGCGCGCCAACGTGTCCAAACCGGTTGTCTACGAGCATTTCGGTGGCAAAGAGGGACTGTACGCCGTGGTGGTCGACCGGGAGATGTCGGCGCTGCTGGACGGCATCACCACCTCGCTGACCAAGTCGACCAACAACCAGTCCCGGCTGCGGGTCGAACGGGTCGCCCTGGCGCTGCTGACCTATGTCGACGAACACACCGACGGTTTCCGGATCCTGATCCGCGACTCCCCGGCATCGATCAGCTCCGGCACCTATTCGACCCTGCTCAACGACGCGATCGGCCAGGTGTCCTCGATCCTGGCCGGCGATTTCTCCCGGCGCGGCCTGGACCCCGAGACCGCGCCGTTGTACGCCCAGGCGCTGGTCGGCTCGGTGTCGATGACCGCGCAGTGGTGGCTGGACGTGCGCGAACCCAAGAAGGAAGTGGTGGCCGCCCACCTGGTCAACCTGTGCTGGAACGGGCTGATGCACCTCGAGGCGGACCCGGCACTGCACGACGAATAAGGCATGCACCGCAACGCAAATCGGCGTCCGGGCAGCCACCGCCTAGAATTGCCCGCATCATGACCGCACCGGGGCACGCCAGCCCAGCCACCCCGATCGCGGGGCTCGTCGAAGCCGCATTGAGCGCGCCGACCTTCGTCGATCTCATCGAGCGCGCCGACAGCCGGCCCGCCGAGCTCAATGTGGTGGGCCCGGCCGCGACCAGGCCTTTCGTCGCGGCCGCATTGGCCCGCAACAGCCCGCTGCTGGTGGTCACCGCCACCGGCCACGAGGCCGACGACCTGGCCGCCGAGCTGCGCGGCGTCTACGGCGACGCCGTGGCGCTGTTCCCGTCCTGGGAGACGCTGCCGCACGAGCGGCTATCCCCGGGGGTGGACACCGTCGGAGCCCGGATGCTGCTGCTGCGGCGGCTGGCACGGCCCGACGACGCGCACCTGGGACCGTCGCTGCGCGTGGTGGTCACCACGGCCCGGTCGCTGCTGCAGCCGATGACCCCGCACCTGGATGCGATCGAGCCGGTCACCCTGACCGTCGGCGAGGAGACATCCTTCGAGGCGGTGATCGCCCGGCTGGTCGAGCTGGCCTACACCCGGGTGGACCTGGTCGGCAGACGCGGTGAGTTCGCGGTGCGCGGCGGCATCCTCGACGTGTTCCCGCCGACCGCCGAGCACCCGGTGCGCGTCGAGTTCTGGGGCGACGAGATCACCGAGATGCGGCCGTTCTCGGTGGCGGACCAGCGCTCCATCCCCGAGATCGACGCCGGCACCGTGGTCGCGGTGGCATGCCGGGAGCTGCTGCTCACCGACGACGTCCGCGCCCGCGCGGCGCAACTGGCCGGCGATCACCCGCTTACCGACAACACCGTCACCGGCGGTGTCGGCGACATGCTCGCCAAACTCGCCGAGGGCATCCCGGTCGACGGCATGGAGGCCCTCGGCCCGGTGCTGCGGCCCGGACCGCAGGCGCTGCTGACCGATCAGCTGGCGGCCGGCACCCCGGTGCTGATCTGCGACCCGGAGAAGGTCCGCGCCCGCGCCGCCGACCTGATCAAGACCGGCCGCGAATTCCTGGAGGCGTCCTGGTCGGTGGCGGCGCTCGGTGGTGACGCGCCGATCGATGTCGAGCAGCTGGGCGGTTCGGGATTCCGCGACCTCGCCGAGGTGCGCAAGGTGGCGCTGGACGCCGGGCATCCGTGGTGGACACTGAGCCAGTTGCCCGACCCGGAGGCGATCGAACTCGAGGTGCGCCCGTCGCCATCGGCGCGGGGGCGGCAGCGCGACATCGAAGCGATCTTCGCCATGCTGCGGGCGCACACCGCGACCGGCGGCGCCGCGGCGATCGTGGCCCCCGGCGTGGGCACCGCCCGTCGGCTGGTCGAGCAGCTGGCCGAATCCGACACCGCCGCAACACTGATGGAGCCCGGTGCGGCCCCGCAACCCGGCGTGGTCGGGGTATTGCAGGGCCCGTTGCATGACGGCGTGGTGATCGGCGGCGCCAACCTGGTGATCGTCACCGAGACCGACCTGACCGGAAACCGGGTCGCCGGACCGGAGGGCAAGCGGCTGGCGGCCAAACGCCGCAACGCCGTCGACCCGCTGGCGCTGACCGCCGGTGATCTGGTGGTCCACGACCAGCACGGCATCGGCAAGTTCGTGGAGATGACCGAGCGCACCGTGGGTGGGGCGCGACGCGAGTACCTGGTGCTGGAATACGCCTCGGGCAAACGGGGCGCCAACGGCACCGACAAGCTCTATGTGCCGATGGACTCGCTGGACCAGCTGTCGCGCTACGTCGGCGGCCAGGCGCCGGCGCTGTCCAGGCTCGGCGGCAGCGACTGGAGCCAGACCAAGACCAAGGCGCGCAAGGCGGTGCGCGAGATCGCCGACGAACTCGTCGCGCTCTACGCCAAGCGCCAGGCTGCGCCCGGCCACGCGTTCGCCCCGGACACTCCGTGGCAGGCCGAGATGGAGGACGCCTTCGGGTTCACCGAAACCGTCGACCAGCTCACCGCGATTGGCGAGGTCAAGGCCGACATGGAAAAGCCGGTCCCGATGGACCGGGTGATCTGCGGCGACGTCGGCTACGGCAAGACCGAAATCGCGGTGCGGGCGGCGTTCAAGGCCGTCCAGGACGGCAGGCAGGTCGCGGTGCTGGTGCCCACCACGCTGCTGGCCGATCAGCACCTGCAGACCTTCAGCACCCGGATGGCCGGATTCCCGGTGACCGTCAAGGGCCTGTCGCGCTTCACCGACGCAGCCGAGTCCAAGGCGGTCATCGACGGACTGGCCGACGGCTCCGTCGACGTGGTGATCGGCACCCACCGGCTGCTGCAGACCGGGGTGGCATGGAAGAACCTCGGCCTGGTGATCGTCGATGAGGAGCAACGGTTCGGCGTCGAGCACAAGGAGCACATCAAAGCGCTGCGGACTCACGTCGATGTGCTCACCATGAGCGCCACCCCGATCCCGCGCACCCTGGAGATGAGCCTGGCCGGCATCCGGGAGATGTCGACGATCCTCACCCCGCCCGAAGACCGCTACCCGGTGCTGACCTATGTCGGCCCGCACGACGACAAGCAGGTGGCGGCGGCGTTGCGCCGCGAACTGCTGCGCGACGGCCAGATCTTCTACGTGCACAACCGGGTCAGCTCCATCGACGCGGCCGCCGCCCGGGTGCGCGCGCTGGTGCCCGAGGCGCGGGTCGTGGTGGCGCACGGCCAGATGCCCGAAGAGCTGCTGGAGACCACCGTGCAGGGGTTCTGGAACCGCGAATACGACATCCTGGTGTGCACCACGATCATCGAGACCGGTCTGGACATCTCCAACGCCAACACCCTGATCGTCGAACGCGCCGACACCTTCGGGCTCTCGCAGCTGCACCAGTTGCGGGGCCGGGTCGGCCGCAGCCGGGAACGCGGCTACGCCTACTTCCTCTACCCGCGCGAGACGCCGCTGACCGAGACCGCCCACGACCGGCTGGCCACCATCGCCCAGAACAACGAACTCGGCGCCGGGATGGCGGTGGCGATGAAGGACCTGGAGATCCGCGGCGCCGGCAACGTGTTGGGCGTGGAGCAGTCCGGGCATGTTGCCGGGGTGGGGTTCGACCTGTATGTCCGGCTGGTCGGTGAGGCCGTCGAGGCCTATCGGGCGGCCTCGAATCTCGCTGAAGGCGAGACACTCACCACCGAGGAGCCCAAAGACGTCCGGATCGACCTGCCGGTCGACGCCCACCTGCCGCCGGAGTACATCAACTCCGACCGGCTGCGGCTGGAGGCCTACCGCCGGCTGGCCGCCGCGCCCGACGATGCCGCGATCAGCGCGGTGGTCGAGGAGCTGACCGACCGCTACGGGCCGCTGCCGGAGCCGGCGGGCCGACTGGTCGCGGTGGCCCGGTTGCGGCTGTTGTGCCGCAGCGTCGGTATCACCGAGGTCAGCGTGGCCTCGGCGACCACCCTGAAGCTGGCCCCGATGACGTTGCCGGACTCCGCCCAGTTGCGCCTCAAGCGGCTACACCCGTCGGCCAGTTACCGCGCCACCACCGCCACCGTGCAAGTTCCGATACCTCGGGCTGGGAGTTCGGTCGGTGCGCCGCGCATCCGCGACGTCGAACTGGTGCAGATGGTGGCCGATCTGATCGCGGCGCTGGAGGGCAAGCCGCAGGGCCAGGTCGACGTGACGGCACCGGTTTCTGAACCCGCCCCGGCCGGTCGGCGATGACCGTCGTCCTGGTCGACCCGCGCCGGCCTTCGTTGCTGCCGGTGGAAGCGTGCGCGCTGCTGACCGGCGACGTCGTCTACACCGAGGAACTGCCGATCGCGGTGCCGTGGTCGTTGCCCGCCGCCCGCTCGGTGCTGTCCGGTGCCGAGGCGCCGGTGCTGCTGTCCTCGGATCGCGACCATCCCGCCGTCGTCGCCCGGTTGGCAGCCGGTGAGCCGCTGATCGCCGCACCGGAGGCCCCGGCGGGGGAGCGGCTGCTCGACGCGGTCGCGATCATGGACCGGCTGCGCAGCACGGGCCCGTGGGAGAGCGAGCAGACCCACGATTCGCTGCGACGGTTTTTGCTCGAGGAGACCTACGAGTTGTTCGACGCGGTGCGCAGCGGGGACGCCGACGAACTGTGCGAAGAGCTTGGCGACGTGCTGCTGCAGGTGCTGTTCCACGCCCGCATCGCCGAGGACGCACCCGAGCGCCCCTTCGGCATCGATGACGTCGCCGACGCGTTGCTGCGCAAGCTGGCCAATCGGGTGCCGGCGGCCGTGCTGGCCGGCGAGGAGATCTCGCTCGACGACCAGGTGGCGCAGTGGCATGAGCGCAAAGCCCGGGAAAAGCTCGAGAAGAACGCCGGAAACTCAATCATGGACGATCTGTCGACCGCTCAGCCGGCATTGGCGTTGGCGAGCAAGGTGCTGCAGCGCGCCGCACGTGCCGGCCTGCCCGCCGAGCTGGTTCCCGACACCCTCACAACCGTCACGGTCGACGCCGACAGTGACGCGGAAAATGGGTTGCGCACAGCGGTTTTGGACTTCATGGATACCGTCCGTTCCGCTGAGCAGGCGATCGCCGCGGCGCGCGACGGCGGCGTGGACGTTCTCAATCCCGACAGCGCACCGCTGGGCGCGGTCAGCGAACAGGAGTGGCGCGCCCACTGGCCGGCGACCGGCGAGGAGGCTGTCAGACCACCCGCGGCGCCTGATCCACCTTACGAGGGGAAATAGATCACCTGATTGGAGAACAGCGCGGTCGGCTCGCTGATGTGGTTGGCGGCCGCGACGACCGACATCCGGGTGTCCAGATCCTCCTCGCCGTATTCCGTGCGGCACAGTGACGCCAGGGTATCGCCGGCGATGTGGCGGCGCCGGTTGAGGCCGGGGACGACGAGCACTTGGCCCGGGGCCGGTTCGGTGTTCGCGGGAAGGTTGTTCGCCAACCCGATCACGATCGCGAGGTGGTCGTCGCCGTACCACCGGGCGGCCAGCTCTGCCAAGCTTTCTCCGTCGACGACCGTGTGGTGTCCCACGTTGGACAGATCGGGGATGTGCAGCCAGCTGCCCTGCTGGATCTCCCGCTGGGCTACTCCGTTGACGATCTCCCAGATCAACTGCACGTTGGTGTCGTCGGTTCCGTAGTAGTGCTGGGTGATCGCCTTACGCGTCGCGGTGGAATCGGCCGCGGTGACCACGTGTCGATACGTGACATACGGGATCAGCAGCTGCTGCCCGGACAAGATCAGATCCGGGTTGGCGAGGTGGTTCTGCCGCGCGATCACCGGGTACAGGGTGCTGTCGCCGTACTCTCGCCGGGCCAGGGCGAACAGGGTGTCGCCAGGCTGAACTTGGTAGGTCTTCACGGTTGTCATTCCTTCCTGTCGGACTAGGGGATTCGCAGTACCTGCCCGACCCGGATCAGATCGGGATTGTCGATGCGGTCTCGATTGGCGATGAACAGTCGCTGCCACAGGTTGCCGTCGCCGTAGCGGTCCTGCGCGATCTTGAAAAGGGTGTCGCCGGGGACGACGCGATGCAGGGAGAAACTGTGGTACGGCCCGCCGAGCAGCGGGCGCCCGAACGTCAGCGGCACCGACACCGTGAAGTCGTTCTCGGGTAGCCCGCTGGGGTTGTCCGAGTGGACGATCAGCATGCCCTCCGCGGTGGTGGGCACCGGGTAGCTGACCGGGAAGTCGAACAGGGTGTAGCCGAATCCGGTGTTCGGCACGAACATCGGTGCGACGGTGGTCAGGACGGTGCCGTTGCGGTCGGTCAGGGTTGCCGAACCGATGACACCTTCGAAGGCGCCGCCGAGCCCGCACAAGACGAAACTGTCGCCCACGATGTCGAACGGTTGCGGAGTGCGGACCGCGAGTCGCGGAATCTCATTCATGCCCAGGGATCCTTTTCGCCGGCTTGGTCACGGCCATCCTGCTGCCGACGCCGCCGGGGACGCACGGGTAGTGGACTACTCCATTTCGCGACCCGCACCGGTGCCGCCCTGACCGTCACGGTTTCGCGTAGCCCGGTACTCGTGTCACGGCCGGTCGCCTGGGTGCAGCATCGGTGTCAACCGGAATCCCGCCGACCACTCGATCCGGGCCGGGGCGAGCAGAGGGAGGCACGGCCATGCCGATGTGGGTCGAAACAGCGGGCGCCGCGGCGTCTTTGCCGGTATTGCTGGTCAACCGGCGATGCCACCTGACGAACTACGCCAAGCAATCCATCCCGGCAGTGAGCGTGCACAGCGACGTCATCGCCTACGCGTCACCGGACTCCACCTACGCGGTGACCAAGAAACTCTTCGACGCGGCCACGCGGTCGATCCTGATCGGGATCTACGACTTCTCCGCCGCCTATATGAAGCAGCTTGTGCTCGACGCGTTGGCGCGCGGCGTCACGGTGTCGCTCATGCTCGATATCGACAGCGCGGCCGAGACCCGACTTTTCGGCGAGCTCGTCGATATGGGCGTGGTGGGGGTACCCGCGCCGTCCTGCGCCAATCCCAGCGTCCAGGTCTTCGCGGCCGCGCACGAGAAGGTCATCGTGATCGACGACGAGTGGACACTGGTGCAGAGCGGCAACTACAGCCCCAACTCCATCCCGCTCAACGAAGTCGACGGTGGTGGGCTGCCCGCGTTCCGCACCGGTAATCGAGACGCGGGCCTGGCGATTCGCTCCCCGGAGCTGGCCGGGCTGTTCACCGGCATCCTGACCCGGGACATGGCCCGGGTGACCGCAGGCACCGACCAAGCGCTCGGCGTGCCGCCGGAACCGGGGAGGATCCTCGTCGAACGAGCACCGACGCATCACCCGTCGAAACTGTTTCCCAGCCGCGTGTTCCAGCTCGATGTCCCGTTGACCGTCCAGCCGGTGCTCAGCCCGGACAATTACCTGGATGTGGTACCCGCCCTGCTCCGAACCGCAACGAGATCGATCGTCATCGAGCAGCAGTACATCAAGGCCCATCAGCCGGGAGTGCGCCAACTCCTGGATGCCGTCGCGGCGGCGCGTGCCCAACACCCGATGCTGCAGGTGCACATCGTCCTGGGCAAAGTCTTCGACCGTGGCGAGCTGCCGCGCGAGCACGCGAATCTCGATGTGCTGGCCAAGGATTACGGACTCAAGCTGGATGACAATATCCGTTACATCAATACCGATCAGTTGGTGCACTGTCACAACAAGATGATCGTGATAGACGGCGCTGCGGTGTTGGTGTCCTCGCAGAATTGGTCTGATTCCGCGGTCACCAAGAACCGTGAGGCCGGACTGTGGGTGCCGCACCCGGGCATCGCGCAGTACTTCGAGGCGATATTCAAGACGGACTGGGACAGCGCGTTCACCAGCCCCGAGCAGGGCCTCGGGGAGGCGCCGGTGACGCGTGCCGCGCTCGGCACCGGCGGATTCGTGCGCGTCGAGCCCGCCGACTACGAACAAATATGAGGCGGCAGTGCCGGGTTCACGTAGTCGGCTACTCGTGACCCGAGTCCGCGACGGCAGCCAGCATGGGTGATGTCCACCAATGAGCGCTCCTGGGATGGGAGCCTGAGCCACCCGGAGGGTGTCATGCACAGTTACTACGGTTGCTTCATCGTTCCCAGGGATGTGCTGGAGGAACTCGCCGCCGACGAATCCCTGTCCGCCCGGTCCCGTCAAGCGTTACGTGACACCGGTGCACTCGAGCCGGTGTGGCGTCAACTCAGGACCGCGCAGATCCGCGCCGCCCAGGCCGGCATGCTGTTCACCGGTGCGGAGATCGCCAACAGGCTGGCATCGCAACCGGAATCTACGGTGTTCAACTGTAAGAACACCCGGTCGCTGCCCGGCGCCCCGGTTCTCAACCCGGACTCGTCCTCGGACGAGACCGCCAGCCGTGCCCACCGAGAGACGCTGGCGGTGGCCGACTTCTACGCCCAGTGCTTCGGACGCAACTCGGTCGACAACGCCGGCATGACGCTGGTGTCGTCGATCCACTACGACGTCCACTACTCGAACGCCTTCTGGAACGGCACCCAAATGACCTATGGCGACGGCGACGGCGAGGTGTTCGTCGATTTCACCGCATCGACTGATGTGATCGGACACGAATTGACCCACGGCGTCACCCAGTTCACCGCGGGCCTGAACTACACCAACGAAGCCGGCGGCCTCAACGAAAGCGTTTCCGACGTGTTCGGCACCATGTTCCGCCAGTGGCGGAAGAACCAGACCGTCGATCAGGCCGACTGGCTCATCGGAGCCGACATCATCGGCCCGAAAGCCGCCGCGAAGGGTTACACCTGTCTTCGCGACATGGCCGATCCGGGCGCACAGCACTGTCTGTCCCGGCAGCCGGGGCACTACCGCGACTACGTGCCGGGCGGCGATCCGCACACCAACAGCGGCATACCCAATCGCGCGTTCTATCTCGCCGCCAAGGCCATCGGCGGACAGTCATGGGAGAAGGCCGGTAAGGCCTGGTATGCGGCACTCACCAGTCCCAAAGCCACTCCCAACATGAAGATGAAGTCATTCGCCAACCTGACCCGGTCCGCGGCCAAATCCTTGTTTGCAGCGGATACCGCTGTATACAGTGCGATTGACGCCGCATGGGAAGCGGTCGGCATCGCGTAGCTGAAGCGAGGCGGGCGATGAGTGAATATGTCATCGAACGGCGCGGCGGCCTGGCCGGATTGCCGGCGGCCGGCCGGGTTCAGGCCGACGCGCTGGAACCCGAGGCCCGGGCGGAGCTGGACCGCCTCATCGACAGCGCGGCGTCGTTGCCGGGGGATGTCGGCGCTGATCGCTACATCTATGTGGTGACGCGCCGGACGCCGGCGGGGGAGACCCGCCGTGAGATACCCGAAAGCCTGTTACCGCAGTCGGTGACAAGCCTGGTGCGAGAAACGATCTAGCGCGCCCGAGGAGTACCGATGATCACTCTTGAACGACCCGTCGATGAAGCCGACGATCACGAGGCGCCCGGCAAAGACCCCGATCTCGCCGACGTGCCCGGATCGCTACGCATCCTGTTGGCCGGGTGGGTCGGTGCCGACGCCGCGCTCATCCTCGGCTTGGCCGTGCGGAATGCAACGCTGACCAGCACCGCATGGGACCTGGTCGGGACGGCGCTGTTGAGCTCAATCGGCATCACCTGCGCGCTGGCTCTGGTTCAGATCGCCAAGCGATCCCGCGGTGCCGCGCTGACCGCGATGGTGAGTCAAGTCTTCGTCGCGGGCCTGGCAATCTACGTCTGGATGGTCGACCAGCGCAGCCCCGACAGTCAGCTGATGGGCGTGACGGGCATCGCGTTGGCGGTGGGCGGTACCGCCCTGCTCTGGGTGATCTACTTGGGCAGGTACGCCCGCGGTGCCTTCAGCAGGGGCGCAGCCGTCGCTGTCGCACTGTTCCCGTTGGTGGGCCTTGGCCAATTCTGGATGCAGACCGAGTACCTGCCCGCGTCGGCACGTCCGCTCGTCGACATCAGCACCGAGCTCTCGCCGACGGGCTCGACCGGCCCGATCATCCACTTGTTGGCGAAAGCGACCCTGCACAACCGTGGTTCGGTTCAGGCCGAGATACACGCGGCATTGATGCGCGTGACGGCGTACCCCGTTGGAACACCGTCGGAACCGGCCAGCACCGAACGCCTGCTTGCCGGGCTGACTCCGCTGGGGCGGGTGCTGCGAGGGGAGTACCGCGAAACCCCCAATCTGCCCGCCGACTCCCAGCTGCTGTACGCCGATCTGTTCGCCGCCCCGTACGACGACGCCTTTCTCTCACCCGGCGGGACGGCCGAGCAGAAGCTGGTGATCGACATCGACTCGCGCAAGGTCCGGCTGGTACGCCTCTCGGTGAACGGGGTTTTCGTCACCCACCGGATTCTCAAAGACACCCACTCGTGTTACCCGCCCCAGATCTCCTTCGCCAAGGACCCGGCGGCCTTCTTCGACGAGGCGGGGAAGGTCCACGACTTCGGCGACACCAAAGCGGGCGTGTTGTGCTCGGAAAGTCAGTTCGCCTCGACGGGTGCGATCCAGGACCTGGTTTCGGATCATCCGATGTCACGGGTCTTCGTCATGGTCGCTCCCCCCGCACCGACCATGGATGTGCCGGAACTAGTGCCGTTCTTCGGCACCCGAGAAACCCTCAAAGATCCGCTCCGGCACATCGACACGATGTATCAGATCGACAAGGCCAACCCGACCTCGATCATCAGCAGTTCGGCCGAGTATGTGCCGTCAGACGCCGACGTTCACCCAGGTGCGCGTTAGCGACCGAATTCGGGTAGACCGCTACTCGTGCCGACCGGTCGGGCCGGGACAGATGCTGGATTCAGACGCCCACCGCCCGGAGGGATATGCGTCATGACCCGAGCTCTCGGCAAATGCACGAACACCGACACCGACGCCGTTGTCCGCTGGATGGACGCCGGCGCCACCCGATCCGATCCGGAGCCGACGCCGCTGCCGGGTATTCAGCCGGCGAAACGACGGCTGCACGCCGCGTGGCGAGAAAATGCACAAAGCCGGATCGTCGAGCTCGATGTCGAAATCGACTGTCTGATCGATCAGTTGGGAAGCGCGGCATCCGCCACCCAGCGACGTCGGCTGGTAGAGGCGAAGGTCAGGCTGCGCGCCGCGGATGCAGTCGTCAAAAGCCGTCCGGGACTGCGAAACGCGTGGACGGGGGTCGATGTCGCCCGTGCGCTGGCGCACATCAATGCGGTCGACGTCACGCTCACCCGGCTGTCGCCGCCGAACACCGTCGCCGCGAAACTTCCCGACATCATCACTCACGCGGCGCTACTGCTCAAACCCCACGATGCCCGCCTGGATGACTTGCGGCGCTACGCCGCGAAACCCGACCTGACCGACGACGACCGTGGCCACATCGCACAGGACATGCGGGCGATCTTTGCGGCCTGTGCCGACGAACACGTCCGGACGCGCAGCTTTCGCAATCTCCTCTTGGGAGCCACCTTCGTGCTCACGCTGTTCGCCGTCGGGATCGGTCTCCTGGGCTGGTGCGCTCCGAATTGGTTTGTGCTGTGCGCGTCAAACCATCCGACCGTGGCCTCCTGCCCCACCGGGGGATCGGCGCCGAGCGGCGGCGATGTCTTTCTGGTGGAGCTCATCGGACTGTTCAGCGCCGGCCTGATGGGATCGGTCGCGATTCGCCGAATGCGTGGCTCCTCAACGCCCTACGCGGTTCCGATGGCCTCGCTGCTGGTGAAGCTGCCGACCGGCGCACTGACGGCATTGGCCGGGCTGCTGCTGGTCCGCGCCGGTGTCCTGGGCCCGGACGTCGCCGTCGCCGGTACAACGCAGCTGGTCGCTTACGCGCTGATCTTCGGCGGTTCGCAGCAGGCGTTCACCCGGCTGATCGACATTCAGACCCAGAATGTGCTCGACAGCATTCCCACCCCGAACCGCGACGCGGCTAAACCCCCGAACACCGCCGTCCGGCCCAACCAGGAGGGGCCGTGAGGCGCCGCGCCGTCACAGCGTGGTCTGGATCGGCGCTGCCGGGGCGGCGGCGATCGCGTCGAGCACCTGGATGTTCCGGACGATATCCTGGCTTTCCCGTTGGGCGATCTCGCGGATGACCGCCGCGGACACGGCGGTCAGCGCGGGCGCATCGAAGACCGACACCACCTGCGCGGCGACCGCGCGGTCGCGGATCCGGATCGTCGCAGGGCGCACGAACGCCGGCTCCAGGGCCAGCAGCGCGGCGAAGCGCCACGCGCTGTCGCGCATCGCCCGCACGGCACCGTTGATCGCGAACAGCTCGCTGGATGCCAGGACCGCATACAGATCGCTCAACGCTGGTGACAGCTGATTCAGCCGGGAGGCGACATCGTTGACCTGGCCGGCCAGCACGGCGTTGATCGTGTCGAAATCGTGGTGCAGTGTCCACAGGTCGGGCCCGGGCGAGATCTGCGTCGCGGCAATGCCGAGATCAAAAGCGATATGCGCGGTGACTCCGGCGACCAGGTGCTGTACCAGGATCGGCTTCGCAGTGTCCGCAGCCGCGAACACCGCCCACCAGGAGCGGGTCGGCTCCGGGTAGCGCTGCGGATGGAGATATCCGTTGAGTGCGTCGAAATAACGGTTGGCGAAGGCGACATCGAACCGCTCCATCCGCGGGCCGTCCTCGAACGTGTCGTGTGCCACCGCTGTTCGCACCGCGATGGTGATTCGTTTATACAACGCCGCAAAATATCCCAGACGGTTCGACGCACCGATCGACCAGTCGATGACGGTGCCGATCGTTTCGACCACGTCGTCCAGCGTGGTGGCGCGGGGCAACGGATCCGGCGGTGACGGGATGGCGCTCATCATCCGAGGATCCGCCAGTCGAGTCGCCATACCTAGCGTAACCGACTACTCGAATTGCCACGGCTGGCCCGGGACGCGCCGAGGCGGGTACTGCGCTACTCGTGTCGTGAGAGACCTTGCGCCCCTAGCGTTGTGGACGGACAGGGGAAGGGGAGTCGATGTCTTCGAACAATCCGCTCTGGCTGCCCGACGTGCTGCGAGCAGAAGGGCTCGACGTGGTCGAGTTCCCCCGATGGCGGTTCTGCGGCCACGGCGACTTCACCGACATCTGGGGGGTGATCTGCCACCACACCGGCGCTGACGAGGCCCCGCCGGAGCGCATCGCGGCTGGCACAGCCGCTGTGACCGGCCCGCTCGCGCAGCTCCACCTTGCTCAAAACGGCACCGTCACCGTCATCACGGCCCGGATCGCGCGGCATGCCGGCTCGGGGCGCTATCCCGGTCTGCCCACCGACGACGCGGATCGGCACACGATCGGTATTCGGGCGGTGAACACCGGCACCGAAGGCTGGTCGACACCCCAATACGGCGCCTTAGTGCGGTGTTGTGCCGCCATCCTGCGCAGGCTGGGCCAACCCAGCTCCCACGTGATCGGGCACCGGGAGTGGAATCCGCGCAAATGGGATCCGGGCGCACTCGATGTGGACCGCTTGCGTTGTGACGTCGCGGCTCGGCTGCCGGAAGGCAAGCGGAAAAGCGAAAAGCCCGATGTCACAGTCGAATAACTGAGGTAGTGCCGTACTCTAGGCGCGCGCTATCGGCTGCTCGATGCTCGGGGGAGTAACTCAACATCGAGATTGGAGTCGATATGCCCACGAAGAAGTCGGGATTGAAGACGCTGGCCACAACCACAACCGGTCCCAGCGTCACCCCTGCCGCCGCGCCCAGTAAAAACGGGACCGCCCGGATGGTTTTGAGTAATTCAGTCGGTGACAACCCCCTCGGGGAGCTGTCCCCTTCCGTTGCCGGGGACGGCGCCGCTCGTGGTGGCGCAAATGCCTACGGTGCCTTCTCCATCGAAACGTTTGCCGACGCCGGGTCGCTGATGTATACCCACGAGGATGCCGCCGGCTTCCTCGGCTATGTCGGCAAATTCACCGCGCCGAACTTCTGGTATAAGGACGGCAATGTCCAAATCTGGTCCTACTACGAGGACTTCGATGATTGGCAGGACACCTACGGAATGGACGCGGTCAACGTCGCCTACCATTCCGGACACGGCGGCCGCCGCGCGGACGGAAGTGTGTGGTTCCCGCTGGGCGGCAATTGGAACAACCAGGGCACCAATGCGTGGGCCGGCAATATGCGTCTGGGCAACGAACGCGCCAACTACCTGTTCTGGTCGACCTGCTTCGCCTGCCCGGTGTACGCCCCGCTGAATCCGATCATCACCTGGAATTCGGCGAATCTGGGCTTCCGGATGTTGTTCGGCTTCGAGACCACCAGCGTGGACGACGGCAACTACGGCAAGTACTTCTTCGAGGAGTGGAACAAAGGCAAGTCCTTCAGCACCGCCTGGATGGATGCCAGCTGGCGAATCTCCCACGGCCAGGTGCCGTCTGTCGTGGCCTGCGGGGCAACCCAGGCCGAAGCCACCGATCGTCTCAACAACGAACGCCTCTTCAACTTCGGTCACGTCAGCAAGAACTGGTGGCAGTGGCGCTGGTACTACGCATCCAGCCTGGCGCCGACGAACCTGAGTACGCGCGAACGACAGCTCGCGGTCCCAGCCGACCTACGGGGCGCGCGACTGCGGCCGGTCGAGGTCATCCCGAAACTTCTTCGCTCGACGGTCGACCGCTTCGGATTGCGGGTCAGTATTCCTCGCGAGGTGCCGGTGTCGGCCAGCGGAGCCCTCCGCATCGGCGACGGCGACTCCCAGCTGGCATATGGCGCCGACGGGTCCATCGAAGCCCAACTCGACAACCACAACTACGCCAACCGCGACCAGATTCCGGTGAGCCAAGCGGCGGCGATCGCCCAAGAGGCTCTCGGCCGGTACGGGTTGACCAGGGACACGGAGTTGGTCTTCGACAAGGTCCAATATGCCGCCGAGGCCGGCGGTAGCGCCCAGGGCGACGGCGAGCTGCTGGACCCGGTGGTGACCGGCACGACCGTTCAGTTCAAACAGATCATCAACGGTCTGCCGGTGGTCACCCCCGGTGCCGGCGAGGTCCGGGTGTCGGTCGACAACGACGGCAAGGTCACCCGGGTCGCCAGCTCGGTCCGGGCGGTGGACCGGCTCGCTGCTGCCGCGGGCGGTGGCGGACCGACACCGACCCCCGACGGCGCCGAACAGCCCGCCGCGGTCGGGGCCGACCAGGATCCGGTGGAGCAGCGGCTCGGGGCGTCGTGGGCGCAGCATCTGGCGCGCTGGGCGACCAAGGGGCAGATGCCGGTCGGTTACTCGCTGGTGCCCGGCACCACCGAAGTCGGCTACGCCATGCAACTCGACCAGGCGGTCGTGGTGGCCACGCGCGAGATCGAGGTGGACTTCGGCAACGGCCTGCGCAAGCGCTACCGCGTCGAGGCACCGCTGGGATGACACCTCCCGGCTGGACTGGACCCGGGCTCGCTCAACTGAGCCCGGGTTCTTCCAGTTCTGCATCGGCCCTAGCCGGCGATCGCCTGGACGTCGACGGCGAACCGCCTCTGCACGCCGGCGGCGCCCTCCCAACTCCGGCCGTAGGTGAACCGCAGGGTGCCTTCCCCCGATGCTCGCACCGTGACTCGAAAGTACGCCTCGCCAACCGAACCCACAGTGGCAGTGCGGTAGTCACCGCGTTCCTCGGTGAGTTCGAACAGTCGTTCATCAAGACTGTCAACGCCCCAGCGGTAGCCCGCTGGGGCGTTCTCAGGCAGCCGAACCTCGATCGTGTCGCCGACGCGTACCTGAATCCGGCGGCCGTCGTCGCGTTCGGTCAGGCCGATTGCCATACCGTATTGCGCCTCGTGATCACAGTGTCACTCCGTAGCTTTCGTTGAAGAAGGCTCCGTTGATGTACTCCGGGCTTGCGTAGCCGAAGCCGTCGTCGCCCCACCCGGTGCCCCAACTGTTGCGGATGATGAAGCGCCCGTCGCCGGTGTAACCGACCACCGTCACAGCATGGCCGCCCCGGACCGTTGCGGGCTGGAATTCATCCAGTTTGCCGCCCGTTGTCGCAGCGTTGTCCCACGTCGCATCGACATTGAGACCCACCAGGATCGGGCCGTGCTGGCTCACCCAGGCGCGCCAGTTGTCCAGATTGAGCTGCAGGTTGAAATACGACGCGACCTTGTGCGTGGCGGCTGTGGCGTAGAAGGTGTTCTCGTTGCCGGAGTACATCGCCGTGTTGATCTTGAACGGCAGCATGTTCTCGGGCACCGCGCCGTAGTTGCGCAGCACGTCAACCGCAGCCTTGAGCGTGGTGCCCGCGCCTTCGATCATCGTCTCCGGCCGCGACGTGAACTGGTCGGTCTCCTTGGAGGCCATCCAGGCGAAACGCGGTGACAGCTTCTCGGTCTTCGCCAGCCTGCCGGCCGTGACGAACATGTAGCGCGCCACGCCGTCGGTGGACGCCCAGCCGACACACGAACCGGTGTTGCCCTGATCGCCGACGCCCCACCAGGAGTTGCGCAGATCGACGCTGGCCGGGAGCGCGGCCGGGGCGCCGAGAACTCCCGCGGCCAGCGCGTCGGTGAACTTCCAGTCGGTCTTCATGCTCTCCTCCGGCGTGGGAACCAGATTGCAGATCCGCTTGCGTTCGCCACGCCGTGTTGAAGCCTTTGCCATTTCACTGACCTCCGTGTGATTGGGTCGGGTTCGATACCCGCGTACGAGCCCAATCATCGTGAGCCGAACAGTGATACAGCACGCGTAGTGCACTACCCGATTATGCGGGGCGTTCAGGAGGCGAGATCGGCGGCTGCGGCGATGGCCCACGTGACCTGGGGGTGCCTGATGTCGCTGTGGGCACCGCTGAAGGCCGATTGGTTGGCGGCGATCACGGCATTGGCATCCAGTGCGTAGAACCGCTGGGAGGCAAAGGTATACGGTATTCCGGGCTCGGCAAGCTGAACGGCTTCAGCGGCGGGATCATTCTGGTAGCCGTCATGGCCCATGGCGCCCCACCGGTATATGAGGTCCTCGGCGGCCTGGGCGTCCTGGCGTGCCAGCATGCTGGCGGCGGGATACCACCAACCGACCGCCCGATCGGCCCGGCTGAACGTCGCGAGCAGGGGACCGTCGACGCGTGCCTCGCAACCGGCGAGCCCGCCGGGCCGGCTGTTGTCGAAGGGAAGTGACCTGGCGAAAGTGAAGTGGGAGAACGCCCCTTGGATCAGGGTCAGGGATTTGACGGGGCTGGCTGCCGGTGTCGCGGAGTCGGGCAGGCCGGCCAGCGCGTAGGAGACCAGCCGAGCGCCGAAGCTGTGGCCGATCAGGTGGATGCGCGGGGGGCCGGCGGCCCCACCGAGCCGCCCCAGCAAGGGGCCCAGCCCGACTTGACCGACCACCCCGGCGCGGTTCTTCATCTCGTAGTAGCTCAGCGTGCGTAGCACTTCCCGCGCGCCCGACCACAGCCCGGCGAAAGGATTGCCCAGCCCTTGCGCATTGCCGGTGCCGGCGGGTGCCATCGCGGCGGCGTGGCCCAGCACGGCGGCGGTGTCGGCCGTCGTGTCGGACCGCAGTAGCGCCGCTTCACCGGTGTCCTCGCCGCCCTGCGGCCTGGTGGTGACGAGATCGCTCGCCAGGGAATGGAATTCGATTAGCTTGTCGGGGTCCTGGGGTTGGTCGTCGAGCAGCAGGCCCAACGTGTCGAGGTGACCCTGCTGGTCGGGGAAGGCCGGTGCGAGTGCAGCGGCCAGTTGTGCTCCCGTGGAGGGCACCGGCGGCGCAGTGGCCGGATCGTCGTCGGGAAACAGCAGTGATGGCCACAGCACGCCGACGGCC
This sequence comes from Mycobacterium sp. pW045, assembly GCF_041287085.1. NCBI lineage: Bacteria > Bacillati > Actinomycetota > Actinomycetes > Mycobacteriales > Mycobacteriaceae > Mycobacterium > Mycobacterium sp. pW045. The sequence continues at coordinate 57,028 of NZ_JBGGKU010000014.1, forward strand.
GCACTGGTGGCGGTATGAGTCCCGAGCTGGTCTGCCAGCAGTGAGAACATCGCCTGGTAGAGGTCACGGGCAGAGTCGACACCGTTATTCCAGCCGTGCGAGAAGACGAACAGGTCGCTGATGCCGCCGGCCTCGACCGCGGCGGGCAGCCCGCCGTCACCGTTCTGCGTACCGTCGGCGTTGAAATCCAACTCGTAGTACGGCAATCCGTTGATGGTGGTCATCTCGTTCCTCCCGGCTACTAGGTACTGGACAGGGCCCGAAGCAGGTTAATCAGGCCGGCGCCCTGAAAGAACTGGTGGCGGCCGAGATCGGTCGCGGTGTCGATGAAGATCTGCTTGACACGTGCCGGCTGACCGATGAACTCGGTGCGAGCCGACAGGAAAGCGGCGATCGCACCGGACACGTGGGCGGCCGCCATCGAGGTGCCGCTGTCTTCGATGTAGCGGGCCAGCTCCGACGGATCCGAGGGACCGGCCGCCAACGGGGGCACACCGGCCGCCTGTTTCCCGGTCGCCGCGGAGGTGATCCGTTCGCCGGGCGCCACCAACTCGGGTTTGAGCCGCCCGTCGAGTGTGGGCCCCTTCGACGAGTCGAAGGTCACCCCGAAGGTGTGCGGCCGGTAGCGGTGTACCGAACCGACCGTGATGGCCGATGCGGCATTGCCGGGGTCGGTGATGGTCGACAGCTGCCCGTACACGTCGCCGCTCGCGCCGGCGGCTGCGGCGCCGACACCGGCGCCGACAACCCCGGCGCCCAAGTTGCCGGCGCTGACGACGGCGACCACACCGGTCCCGACCAGCAGGTCCAGCTCCCGGCACAGCGGGCTTTGCCCGGCGGCGTAATCCCTGATGAGCCAGCCGCAGCCGAGCGACAGATTCACCCCGTGGATCACCAGATCACGGCCGCCGGCGTTGACGGTGCGCACATAGTCGAGCGCGTCGATCACCGCACTGGAAAGGGTCTGTCCGTCCTTGTCGAGCACCCGCAGGCTGACCAGGTTCGTGCCCGGAGCAACTCCGGACAGGGCGGCACCGGGGGGGAGGTCTCGCGCAAGCCAGCGTGGCAGGCCTTGGGCCGTCGGCTCGTTGGCGGCGATGCGCAGCATGGCCTGGTCCGCGGGTGCCCGGCCGGCGATGATGCCCGCGACATGGGTGCCGTGCCCGAAGGGATCGGTCAGCGGGGACGACCCGGTGGTGGGCTGGGCGGGGTCGGTGATGGTGAAGTCATGGTGCAGCGACGCCACCGAGCTCGCCGACAGCGTTGCATTGCTGGTGAAGTGCGGATGTCCGGCGTCGATACCGGAATCGATCACCGCCCACACCACCCCGGTGCCGTCACACCGGAACGTGCGTGAGGCGGCATCGGCCTGGATGGTCGTCACCGAACGATCCAGATGGGCGTTGACCACGAAATCCGGCCACACGTGGTAAATCAGCGCCAGTGCGCGTTCGGTGGCGGCTCTGCTGGGCCGGGCGCCGCCCTGGACCAGTCGCTGCACCTCGGCGGGGGCCAGCGTGCACCGCATGTAGTGCCGGCCGACGGGAATCGGCCGGGGCGGTCGGTTACGCGCCCGAAAGACGTGTGCGAACAACTCGTTGAACTGGTGTCGGACCGTCTGCGGGTCCGCACCCGGTCCCAGCCGCAATTCGACGAGAACTACTCGGCGGCCCTGCTCGACGGAGCGCACCGCTCGATCGGCCTCCGGCGGTACCTCCTCCGGCGGGGCGAGCAACAGCTGGCTGACCATCGGCCGGCTGCGGGGGCCCCGAGACTCGCCGCCGGCGGTCACGGCCGTGCTTCCCGAGCCCGCCGCGGCCCCCGACAGCGGATCAGGACGCGCAACGGTGGCGACATTCTGTGATTGTCACCCCGATGTTCGTGATCCACAGCAATATCCGCCTACTCGATTCGCGGTGACGACGACCGTTCAGTCCTCATAATGGCGTTCGTAGTCCCAACGCTCGAGCCGCAGCTGCAGTTCGTGCGCGCCGCCCGAAATGAGCATGATCAGCACGGCCACGCAGGCGGCCACGATGACGCTCATAGCCGGTACATCTCGCGTGCCATGCGTGCGGGCTCCAGGTAATCACGCAGGCCCGGGTAATAGGGCGCCGGCGGCGGCAGACTGGGCAGTGCGGCCAGCGTCCGGCGCACCGCGGCCATCAGCCGGTGGCTCACAGTGGGTCGCGGCAATGAAACCGCCGCGGCCGTTCCTAACAGAACTTCACCCTCCGTGATGAGGACGGGCGTCGACGGTGGCGCGGGATGGGCCGCATCAACCGATGCGGTGTGCGCCTGAGATGACACGGACATTTTGATTTCTCCTCACATCGTGAAGGTTGCTGATGTGAGAAAAATTAGGGCTGCCCAACACCTGCTGCACGAGTGGCGAGCTACCTGTCTTCAGTGGCGAATCCCCACGAATCCACAGGTAAAGGGCCTACCGGCGGCCCGGAACCGCCGAAGATGGAGTATCCGATTACGCGTGTTCTTCCCGACGTGACGCTCAACGATTGACGAAGCCGCAACATCGGCGTCAAATGACCACGGAGAGGCGGGATCGAAGTGCGGGCAACAGTGTCGCGGTTCATGTCAGGAGTCGCCGAAAAGGCCGACCGCACGATCGGATGGTCCCGGCTGCCCAAGCCGCTAGCGGTCGCGGTGTTGGTCGGGCTGCGCAATCAGCTTCGGGCATACAACCTTTACGACGTCGGCCGCGGCCCCGCCGACCATCCCCCCGACGACGCACCGGCCGAAAGCGACCGGCTGGGCGCCCGCACTCTCAACGGCACCTATAACGATGTCGATGACCCGCTGATGGGTTCGGTGGGAAGCAGGTTCGGCCGTAATGTTCCGCTTTCGCACACCTACCCCGAGGATCCCGCGCAGCTGCTGGAGCCCAATCCGCGGTTGATCAGCCGGCAGCTGCTCGGCCGCGACGAATTTGCGGCGGCGACCACGCTCAACCTGCTGGCCGCCGCCTGGATCCAGTTCGAGGTGCACGACTGGTTCAGCCACGGCACCGTCGACGAGCAGCCCTGGCAGATCCCGCTGCACGACCATGACCCCTGGCCGCAGCGACCGATGACGATCAAACGGGCGGCACCGGACCCCAGCCCCGACGCCGACGGTCCGCCCACGTTCGTGACCGGGGACACCCACTGGTGGGACGCCTCGCAGATCTACGGTTCCACACCGGAATTCTGTGCCGCGCTGCGCACCGGCCACCAGGGCCAGCTCAGGCTGGATCAGGCGGGGCTGCCGCCGGCCGAGCTGGAGCGCTACCTGGACCTAACCGGTGCGGCCGGGAACTTCTGGGTCGGCCTCGCCCTCTTGCACTCGCTGTTCATGCGCGAGCACAACGCGATATGTGAACGGCTGGCCGCCCGGTACCCGCAGCTGGGTGATCAGGAACTCTACGACAAGGCCCGGCTGGTCAATGCCGCACTGATCGCCAAGATCCACACCATCGATTGGACCCCGGCCATCATCGCCCACCCGACAACCGTGTTCGCGATGCGCGCGAACTGGTTCGGGATTCTGGGCGAGCGGTTCCGGCGTCGCTTCGGGCGCATCACCGACAGCGAAGTGCTGCAGGGCATACCCGGGTCACCCACCAACCACCATGGCGTTCCCTACTCGCTCACCGAGGAGTTCGTGGCGGTCTACCGGATGCATCCCCTGATTCCCGACAGTTTCCAGTTCCGCTCGGTGGCCGATGACCGTATCGTGGCCGAACACGAGTTTCCCGACCTGACACTGCTGCACGTGCGCGAGCGGCTTAGCGAGATACCGATGGCCGACCTCTTCTACTCGTTCGGTCGCGCCCACCCCGGGGCCCTCACGCTGCACAACTTTCCGCGGCACTTGCAGCACTTCGAGCGCCCGGATGGATCGCTGATCGACCTGGCCGCCACCGACATCCTGAGGGTGCGTGAGCGAGGTGTGCCGCGCTATAACGAGTTCCGGCGCCTGCTGCGCCTCGCGCCGGTGTCGTCGTTCGAGGAGTTGACCGACAACCCGGCGTGGGCCGAGGAACTCCGTCAGGTCTACGGCGACGTGGAGCGGGTCGACCTGATGGTCGGGCTCTACGCCGAACCCAAGCCGAGGGGATTCGGCTTCAGTGACACCGCGTTTCGGATCTTCGTCCTGATGGCATCGCGCCGACTCGCCAGTGACCGCTTCTTCACCCGCGACTTCCGTCCGGAGGTCTACACCGCGGCGGGGCTGGACTGGGTCGCCGACAACGATATGCGTAGCGTGCTGCTGCGCCATTTCCCGACACTGGCACCGGCCCTGGAGGGCGTGGCCAATCCCTTCGCGCCCTGGCATCCCGTCGGTGCAACCCCGCGCAGCTATGTGCGCTACCGCGAAGACCTGGAGCGGCCACGATCCGACGAGAACGAGGTGATCGACAAGATCACCGCCTCGCTGCGCCACAACAACGAACGGGCCTACCGCAAGTTCAAGCACGGGCTGCGCGACGCGCACGCCAAGAGCCATGCGATCCTGCGCGGCGAACTCACCGTCTATCCCGACCTCCCCGAGGAACTGGCGCAGGGACTGTTCGCCGCGCCCGCGACCTACCCGGTGATCGCGCGGATCTCCACCACCTCGGGTGTGCTGCGCAGCGATCAGATCCGCGGGGTCCGCGGACTTGCCATCAAGGTTCTCGGCGTGCACGGACCGCGCGCCCTGGCCGATGACGATGCCACTACGCAGGATTTCATCATGGTGACCCACCGCGAGTTCTTGTTCGCCGACGCCCATGCCTACCTGGCGCAGGGAATGCCGACCGCCCGCGTGCTGGCGATGCTGCCGGACCGTGTGCTGTGGGCGGGCAGTGAGGTCTTGGCCGCGGCCACCAAGGTCGGTGTGCGGCTGCCCTCGAACCTCGCGGTTTTCATCGCGGCCAACACCCACATCCTGGGCGAGACGTTCTATTCGTCGGCGCCGCTGCGCTACGGCGACTACGTCGCGAAGATGCTCTACGCGCCGCTGTCGGACGCCGTGAAAGACCTGCAGGGTCAGCTGGTGCCCCGCGATGCCGGCCAGGACGCCCATCGCGACCTGATGATCGACTTCTTCCGCGATAACGCCGCCGAATACGAGTTGCGCGTGCAACTGTGCACCGACGTCGTGACGATGCCGATCGAAGACGCCACGGTGGCGTGGCCAGAAGCCGCGTCGCCGCACCGGCCGGTGGCCAAGATAACTTTTCCCCGCCAGAATCCGTGCAGCCCGGAGCGACGCGCCTTCGGCGACGATGTGCTGTCGTTCAACTCCTGGCGCGCGCTGGCCGATCACCGGCCACTCGGCTCCATCAACCGGCTCAAGCTGCAGGTGTATGAGGCGTCGAGCCAATACCGCCACACCGTGAATGCCGCGCCCCGAATCGAACCGACCGATATCGCGCAGCTGCCGGACTGACGCCGGTGGGCCGCCGGCACCGCTGCGCCAGGGCAGCGAAAACGCGGTCGGCGAAATGGAAAATTCCTGGTGACGTGAGGGAAAGGCGGACTTACACTGTCAATTCATGGCAGGCGGTTGGCGGCTGCTCGATCGCCCCGCGGAATACGAGGCGATCCGCTCCTCGCTGAGCGACGAGGACAGTCGCGGCGTGGTGCTGGTGGGCTCCGCGGGAGTCGGCAAGACCACGTTGGCCCGTGCCGTCACCGCATCACTGCGCTCGCAGGTGCACTGGGCGGCGTGCACGGAGTCCTCGCGCAGTATCCCCCTGGGGGTGTTCGCCCAATGGGTGGAGCCGTCCGCATCCCGTGACCCGATCGCGCTGCTGATGTCGGCGCGCAAATCCCTTCTCGCCAACGGCGATACCGTTATCGGCGTCGACGACGCCCACCTGTTGGACCAACTGACGGCCACCCTGCTGCACCAGCTCGTGGTCGAGCGGGCGGCGCGGGTGGTGGCCACCGTGCGTAGCGGCGAACCGGTTCTCGACGCGGTCACCGCGCTGTGGAAGGACGGGAACCTGCAACGGCTCGAACTCGAGGTGTTCACCAAGGAACAATGTGTCGCGCTGGTCGAATCGGTCCTCGGTGGGACGCTCGAGGGGCTCAGCGCCGACGTCATGTGGGAATCGACGGGCGGCAATCCGCTGTTCCTGCGCCACCTGGTGGAGGGGGCCGTCGATGCGGGGACCCTGGCCGAGGTCAACGGAGTGTGGCAGCTGCGTGGGCGGACGACGGTGCCGTCCGGCCTGGCGGCATTGCTCGATGAACGTCTCGACCGCGCCGGCGATGACGTCGTCGGCGCATTGAAGCTGTTGGCGCTGTGCGAACCACTCGACATCGACGCGCTGTGCGAGTTGGCCGGTGAGGAGGCGGTGGACGCCGCGGAGGTGCAGGGCCTGATCCGGGTCGCCCAGGACGGTCGGCACCCCACCGCGCGGTTCAGCCATCCGGTGTTCGGTGACGTCGTCCGCCGCCGGGTCGGCACCGCGTCGTCGCGCAGCCTGCGGGGCCGGATCGTGCAGGTGCTTCGAGACCGTGAACTGGATTCGGCGGCGGACCGCATCCGGCTGGCGCACTTGTGTATCGACAGCGACCAGATCGTCGAGATGGACCTGCTCGTCAGCGCGGCCAAGGATGCGATCTTCCTGTCGAATCTCCCGCTTGGGGAGCGGTTGGCACGTGCGGCCTTTGAGCGGGGCGGTGGTTTGCGCGCCGCCGAGCTCCTGTCGCGGGCGCTGTTGTGGCAGGGGCATCCGGTACAAGCCGACGAGATCCTCACCCGTTTCGATCCCGCCCACCTCGATGAGCTGCAACTCGTGCAGTGGGGCATCCCGCGGCTGTCGATCCTGTTCTGGTCGATGGGTGATATCGCGCAGGCCACCGAGCTGTTGGCGCTGTTGCGCACTCGCGTGCAACACCCGGCCCTGAAGCTCATCGTGGACGCCACCGGGTCGGCAATGGCGGTCCACCAGAACCAGATCGAGGAAGGACTGACCGCAGCCGAGCAGGTGCTGGCGGACCCTCAAGCCCCCAAGCAGGCCATCGATTTCGCTGCCTTCGGTGCGGGACTCGCCATGCCGCTCGCGGGCCGCGGCGGCGATTTCGAACCGATCGCCGCCAGGTGTCGCGCCGAGCAGAAGGCCACCGACGGCATGCTGCGGGTGATGGTGCGCTACGGCGATGTGCTGGCGTTGACCTACCTCGGGGACCTCGACTTGGCCGATCAGCGGGTCGCTGACTACACGCAGTTCTCCTCTGCCGAGCAGTTCGTCGGTTGGGCCATCGCCAAGATCATGGCCGGCCTGGTCGCGACGTATCGCGGCCGATTCCGCGAGGCGATCTCGTCGATGGAGCAGGCGATCGCGGCGCTGAACGCCGAGGCCTCACTGCCGTGGCAGCTACCCGCACGGGTGTTGCTGGTGCGCGCGTACGCCGCACTGACCAACGTCGACGAGGCCGAGCGGGTCCTCGACGACACCCAGGAGCACACCGGCCCGCACGAGGCGCTGTGGGAGCCGCAGCTGATGATCGCCAAGGCGTGGCTTGCCGCGGCCAAGGGCGGCGAACGCTCGGCGGTCGACTTGGCCCGCGCCGCCGCAGATCTCGCCCACACATCGGGCCAGTACGCGGTGGAGGCCGAAGCGCTGCACCATGCCGCCCGGTTCGGTGACCGCACCGTCGCGGGCCGATTGGGGACATTGGCGACACGCATTGAGGGACCGGTCGCGGCCATGTACGCCCGACACGCCGAGGCCGTCGCCGCCTCCAAAGCGTCCGGCCTGGACGCGGTCAGTGTCGAATTCGAAGGCGCGGGTTTGATGCTGTCCGCCGCGGACGCCGCCGCGCAGGCGGTACCGCTCTACGAGCGTGCCGGTCAGCGGCGCCGTAGCGCGGAGTCGGCGGCGCGCGCGCTGTGGCTTGCCACCCAATGCGACGGGGCGATGACACCGGCGATCAGGACCGCCGCGCGGCCCCTGCCGGTGACCTCCCGCGAGCGCGAGATCGCGGCGCTGATTGCCCGCGGTCTGTCGAATCGTCAGATCGCCGAGCGGCTGACCGTGTCGGTGCGCACGGTCGAAGGTCACATCTACCGTGCCTGCATCAAACTCGACATCGCCGATCGCGAGGAACTCGCGAAGATCGTCTGGCACGGGCCGGCCAGCTAGCCCGCCGGCTGCGGCTCAGCGCGGCGCGTGGGGGGACTTGTTCCAGCCGTTGGGGATCATCGGCAGCTGCGGTGCGCTGCCGAACCGATCGTCGGCAAGGGCGGTCAGCCCGGCCGCACGCCGGCCCGCATCGGCGACCGTGCCGACGAAGCCCAGCGTGCCGGCGCCGGAATCCGATGCGCTCGGCGGCTCGGTGAAGTCCGGCGACACCGTGATGTTCATGTCCATGTACTCGTCGCCGAACCCGTGCTGCTGGGTGCGGCGGCGCCGACGGCGCTGCTGGGCTTCGCGCAGCGCGGCGGCTGCCGCGGGTGCGGCTTGGCTCTCCGAGGCCTCCTCCTCGGCGCTGCGGGATCGGCGGGCGCCGGTGCTCTGTCGTGCCGAGGCCGAGGCGCTGCTCACCAGATACATCGACGAAGTGGGCCCGAAACCGACGCCCGGGCCGCCCCCTGCCGCGCCGCCGGCCGGCATCCCACCGGCGGCCGAAGCGGCCGGGCCGGCCGAGGAGATCGTGCCGGTGGTGGCGGGCACTTGTGCGCCCGCCGGTACGGTGGCGCCCGCTGCGACAGCAGCGCCCGCGCCGCCCGCCACCGGTGCCAGCGGCGCCGGTTCGACCACCTGGTCGGCCCCACCCACCGCACCGATGGCGCCGAGCGCACCGAGTCCGGCGGCGGCCGCAAGGAAGCCGGGCGCCGCTGCCATGACGATCGGAATCGCCATTTGTACGGCGATCTGCCCCATCGGCCACAGCAGCGTCAGCGTGTGGAAGACGCTCCACCCCAGGGCGCTGGCCAGAATCGGGGACATCCCCGGGATCTGTAACAGCATCTCGCCGACCGCGCTGGCGAACGGAAACGCCTCGATCGGATATCCGTCGACGCCCAACAGCGACCACAGCCATCTGGCGATCGGGTCGGCGAAACCCATGTTGTACTGCTTGAGCAAGTCGGCGATCTGTTGTTCCCAGCTCGCACTGGCGGCGGCCTCACCGGCCGGGGACACCACCGCCGGTGCGGGGGTGGCCACCGGGACCGACGCCAGTGCCGACCCGGCGACACCCTGGTAGACGGTCATCATCTCCGCCGCCTGAATCCACATCCGGACATAGTCGGCTTCGTTCAGCGCGATCGGGATGGTGTTGACCCCGAAGAAGTTGGTCGCGACCAGCGTCGCGTGCACGGCATGGTTGGCGGCCAGTTCGGCCAGCGTCGGCATCCCCGCCAGCGCGGCGGTGTAGGCGGTCGCCGCCGTCTGGTGCAAGGCGGCGGCCGCAGCGCTCTTGGCGGCGCTGTCGGTCAGCCAGCTCAGGTAGGGCACGTGCGCGGTCGCGTACTGCTGGGCGCTGGGCCCCTGCCAGGCGCCGGACTGCACGCCGGCGAGCACCGCGTCGAGTTCGGCGGCCACCTCGGCGTACTCGGCGCTCATCAGCGACCAGGCCGACGCCGCTTCCAGCAGCGGACCGGGCCCGGGTCCGGCGCTCAACAGCGCCGAGTGCACCTCTGGTGGCGACGCCAGCCAGACCGGTGCGGTCATGAAGACACCTCCCCTTTCCCGAGTCCCCGGCGATTCCGATCTTGTTCTTCTCAACCAGTGGTCGTCTCATCGACCGGTTTGGTTCCCGACCGGGTGAATTTTTTGGCCCCTTTGTTTCCCGGCGCCGAATGCGCGACTATGGCGGCATGCGGTGCGAGGTGGTGCGTGAAACCCTGTCGGCGCTGCTCGACGGTGAGCAGCAGGAGTTGAACGCGCAGCAGGTCGACGCGCATCTGGCGTCATGCCGCAGCTGCCGGCGCTGGTTGGTGGGTGCGGCCGCGCAGGCCCGCCGGTTGACCACCATCGAAACCGCCGCCGACGCGGCCGCCGGCCCTGACCTAGCCGCGCAGATCCTGGCGGCTGCCGGCGTGACTTCGGTCACCGGCCAGCTGGTGTCCGGTGGCTGGCGGCGATGGGGTTACCGCCGGCTGGCGCTGATCGCGGTCGGGGTGCTCCAAGTCGCCATGGCGCTGGCGCAGATCGCCGGGGTGGACTTCGGGATGGTGTCGGCGCACGGTCACGGGGCCGCCACCGGGGCGCATTTGCTGCACGAGTCGACCGCGTGGTTGTTGGCGCTGGGTGGGGCGATGATCGCCGCGGGCGTCTGGCCCGGTGTGGCGGCCGGTGTCGCCGCGATCGCCGGGGTATTCGCCCTGGCATTGAGCGGATATGTGGCCATCGACGCCTACCACGGTCAAGTGACCGCGGCGCGGATCGCCAGCCATTTACCGGTCCTGGTCGGCCTGCTGTTCGCTTTGCTGGTGGCGCGTCACCGGGTCGGTGGCGCCGGCCCGCGGACGCGGGACGACACCGCGGCGGATGCGCTGCCGCCGGCCGACACCGGCCATGCCGGACAGCGTCGCGGCCGCCGCCATCTGCGGTCGGTCAGCGGTCCGAACGGCCCTACGACCATGCGTCGTAGGAGCGGGCAGCGGCCGGGTCTAGGGTGGTTGTTCATGGCGGGAGCTAACCGGGGCAGTGTCGGGGCTGACGGCGCTGACGACGCTGTCACCGCACTCGCACTTGCCGCCGCAGCCGGGGACTCCCGCGCTCTGGAGGCGTTCATCAAGGCCACCCAGCACGATGTCTGGCGGTTCGTGGCCTACCTGTTCGACGGCGGCCACGCCGACGACCTGACCCAGGAGACCTTCCTGCGGGCGATCGGCGCCATCCCGCGGTTCTCCGGGCGCTCCAGTGCCAGGACCTGGTTGCTGGCCATCGCGCGCCGGGTGGTCGCCGATCACATCCGCTACCTGCGGTCGCGTCCGCGCACCGCGCCCGGCGCCGACCCCGAGTTGTTGCTCAACCGCGAGCGGCCCAGCCGCGGCTTCGAGGACGTCGTCGAAGTGAACACCCTGATCGCAGGACTCTCCGACGAGCAGCGCGAGGCGCTGTTGCTGACCCAACTGTTCGGCCTGTCCTACCAGGACGCGGCCGCAGTCTGCGGTTGCCCGGTGGGCACCATCCGCTCCCGGGTCGCCCGCGCCCGTGACGCGCTGCTCGCCGATCCGGATCGCGACGAGCTCACTGGTTAATCCGATCGGTTCGGGCTGGCCGGAGGGTTTTTCCGGGTCCGGTCCGATGACGCGAGCCGGTGACGGCGGCCACTGGCGCCGCGGTCATGGAACGATGGACACGGATCAGGGTTTCGAGGTTGGGGAGAGCGGTGTCAGCGCGACGTTGGCTGCGGACCACTGCGGTCGTGGGTGCGACGGCCGTGTTGTTGGCCTCCAGTTGCAGCTGGCAGCTCGGAAACCCCATTCCGCAGGGTGTGCCGCCGCCGCCCGGCGACCCGGTCCCGCCGGTCAACACCCAGCTGGTGGCCGGGCGTCCGGCCGACCAGCTGTATCACTGGGCCGCCGAGCGGGCGGCGGTGCTCGACATCCCGGTGACCGCGTTGGAGGCCTACGCTTACGCCGCGCGGGTCGCGGAGGTGGAGAACCCCAACTGCCACCTCGGCTGGACCACGCTGGCCGCGATCGGCCAGATCGAGAGTCACCACGGCCGCTATAACCACGCCACGGTGGCGCGCAACGGCGACGTGCGGCCCAAGATCCGGGGCGTGCGGCTCGACGGGTCCGGCGGCACGCTGCACATCGTCGAGAGTCTGCAGCCCGACCTGGCCGACGACGACGGCGTGGTGCGCGCGATGGGCCCCATGCAGTTCATTCCCGAGACCTGGCGGCTCTACGGCGTCGACGCCAACAACGACGGCATCATCAGCCCGGACAACATCGACGACGCCGCGCTGTCCGCGGCCGGCTATCTGTGCTGGCGCGGAAAGGATCTGGCGACCGCCAAGGGCTGGATGGCGGCCCTGCTTGCCTACAACGATTCGGAGATCTACGCCCGCGCCGTCCGGGACTGGGCCGCCGCGTATGCGGCCGGACGCCCGCTGTGAGGACTGCGGCGGGCAGCACCGTTTAGGCTTCCCGGTAGACCCCAATAGGCTCCCCCATAGGTTTAATACGGCCAGCCCCACCCAGCTCAAGGAGAAGTCAGTGCCCATCATCCAGCAGGTCGGCGCCCGCGAGATCCTCGATTCCCGCGGCAACCCCACGGTCGAGGTCGAGGTCGCGCTGGAGGACGGCACGTTCGCCCGGGCAGCGGTGCCCTCCGGCGCCTCCACCGGCGAGCACGAGGCCGTCGAACTCCGCGACGGCGGCTCCCGGTACGGCGGCAAGGGCGTGCAGAAGGCGGTCACCGCGGTGCTGGACCAGATCGCACCCGCGGTCATCGGGATCAGCGCCGACGACCAGCGGCTGGTGGACCAGGCGCTGGTGGATCTCGACGGCACCCCGGACAAGTCCCGGCTGGGCGCCAACGCCATGCTCGGGGTGTCGCTGGCGGTGGCCAAGGCCGCCGCTGATTCCGCGGCCCTGCCGCTCTACCGCTATCTCGGCGGCCCCAACGCCCACATCCTGCCGGTGCCGATGATGAACATCCTCAACGGTGGCGCGCACGCCGACACCGGCGTCGACGTCCAGGAGTTCATGGTCGCCCCGATCGGCGCCCCCAGTTTCGCCGAGTCGCTGCGCTGGGGTGCGGAGGTCTACCACGCCCTCAAGGCGGTGCTCAAGAAGCAGGGGCTGTCCACCGGGCTGGGTGACGAGGGCGGTTTCGCCCCCGACGTCGCCGGCACCACTGCGGCGCTGGATCTCATCAGCACCGCGATCGAGTCCACCGGATTCACGCTGGGCACCGACGTGGCGTTGGCTCTCGACGTCGCGGCCACCGAGTTCTACACCGAGGGCAGCGGCTACGCATTCGAGAAGCAGAACCGCACCGCCGCGCAGCTGACCGAGTTCTACGCCAAGCTGCTCGACAACTACCCGCTGGTCTCGATCGAGGACCCGCTGTCGGAGGACGATTGGGACGGCTGGGTGGCGCTGACCAACGAGATCGGGGACCGGGTGCAGCTCGTCGGTGACGACCTGTTCGTCACCAACCCCGAACGCCTCGAGGAGGGCATCGAGCGGGGCGCGGCGAACGCGCTGCTGGTGAAGGTCAATCAGATCGGCACCCTCACCGAAACCCTGGACGCGGTGACGCTGGCGCACCACAGCGGCTACCGCACCATGATGAGTCACCGCAGCGGCGAGACCGAAGACACCACCATCGCCGACCTCGCGGTGGCCGTCAGCAGTGGCCAGATCAAGACCGGTGCGCCGGCCCGCAGTGAGCGGGTGGCCAAGTACAACCAGTTGCTGCGGATCGAGGAGGAACTCGGCGACGCCGCCCGCTACGCCGGCGAGCTGGCCTTCCCCCGCTACGCGCCGGAGACTCGATAGTCCGTCGGGGGCGCTGCCAATGTCCGATCCGAAACGGCCCGAGAAGCGCCGCGCCGCGACGTCGCGGCCGGGCCGGGCCGGTGAGACGGGGCGGGCACGCCCGAGCCGCCCACCGGCGGTTCGCCGCGGACCGGCCGGCTCGCGCAGCGCGCCGGAGCCACCGGCCCAGCCCGTCAAGCGGGCCGTGTCGGCGGCAGCCGAGCAGCGCGCGGAACTGCGGGTCGGATTCACCGCGCGGCGTGCGGTCATCCTGGCCGCGGTGATGTGCGTGCTGACCTTGACGCTGGCCGGGCCGGTTCGCACCTTCTTCGCCCAGCACGCGGAGATGAAGCAGCAATCCCAGCTGGAAGCCGTGCTGCACGGCCAGATCGCCGACCTGCAGCAACAGAAGACCAACATGGATGATCCGGCGCACATCCGGGCCCAGGCCAGAGAGCGGCTCGGCTTCGTCATGCCCGGCGAGATTCCCTATCAGGTGCAACTGCCCGCCACCGCGGAGGTGCCGGGCGAGCCGGGCGCCGAACCGGACATGATCGGCCCCAGCGGCGAGCCCTGGTACACCTCGCTATGGCACACCATCGCCGACGTTCCGCATCCGCCGCCCGCCCCGGCCGCGCCGCCCCCGGGCCCGCCCGGGCTCCCGGGGCCTTCCGTTCCGGTTGTGCCCGGTGGTTGACCCGGCTGACCTGGCAGCGGTGGGCCGGCAACTGGGCCGAGAGCCCCGCGGCGTTCTCGAGATCTCCTACCGGTGCCCCAACGGGGAGCCGGCCGTGGTCAAGACGGCGCCGAAACTGCCTGACGGAACACCGTTTCCCACGCTGTACTACCTGACCCATCCGGTGCTGACGGCCGCGGCGAGTCGGCTGGAGTCTTCGGGGCTGATGGCGGATATGACCGACCGGTTGCAGCGCGACCCGGACCTGGCCGCGGCCTACCGAGCCGCCCACGAATCCTTTCTGGCGGAGCGGGATGCGATCGAACCGCTGGGTACGACGTTCTCCGGTGGCGGCATGCCCGATCGGGTGAAATGCCTGCACGTGGTGATCGCGCACGCACTGGCCAAGGGGCGCGGAGTCAACCCGTTCGGCGACGAGGCATTGGCGATACTGGCCGCCGAGCCCGCGATGGCCGGGATCCTGGTACCGGAGGAGTGGTTGTGACGCGCACGGACAGGATCGCCGGAATCGACTGCGGCACCAACTCGATTCGGTTGGTGATCGCCGAACCGGTCGATGGCCGGCTGCGTGATGTTCACCGCGAGATGCGGATCGTCCGGCTGGGGCAGGGGGTTGATGCGACCGGCCGGTTCGCGCCCGAGGCGCTGGAACGTACCCGCGCCGCGCTGGTCGATTACGCCGAACTGCTGGTGACGCACGGTGTTTCGCGGGTGCGCATGGTGGCGACCTCGGCCACCCGCGACGCGGCCAACCGTGACGAATTCTTCACCATGACGGCTCAGGTGCTCGGCATCGCGGTCGCCGGCGCTGTTGCCGAGGTCATCACCGGCCAACAGGAAGCCGAGCTGTCCTTCCGCGGTGCGGTAGGCGAATTGGACGGTGCCGATGGGCCTTTCGTGGTGGTCGATCTCGGTGGCGGATCGACCGAAGTGGTCCTCGGCGACCCGGAGCGCGGGGTGTCGGCTGCCTACTCGGCCGACATCGGCTGCGTCCGGTTGACCGAACGTTGCCTGCACTCCGACCCGCCGACCGCCGAGGAGATCGCCGCCGCCCGCGGCGTCGCCCGCGAGTTGCTGGGCGAGGCGTTGCAGGTGGTTCCGGTGCAGCACGCGCGGACCTGGGTGGGGGTGGCCGGCACCATGACGACGCTGTCGGCGCTGGCCCACGGTCTGACCGAGTACGACCCCGGGGTGATTCACCTGTCCCGGGTCGGGTTCGGCGCCCTGGTCGCGGTCTGCGACAGGCTGCTCGGCATGTCCCGTGACCAGCGGGCCGCGTTGGGCCCGATGCATCCCGGCCGCGTCGACGTGATCGGCGGCGGGGCGATCGTGGTGCAGGAACTGGCCCGCACGCTGTCTGAGCATGCCGGCATCGATGAGCTGGTGGTCAGCGAGCACGACATCCTCGACGGGATCGCGCTGTCGATCGCTTAGCCCGGGCGTCCTCGACCGCCGTTGCCCCCAAAGCTCAAACCGGTGACGCCGCTCCAACCACCTGGGATTGCAGACGGTTGGAGCGGCGACCTGGCCGTTAGCGCGTGCGCGTATCAGCCTTCCAAACGACCTTGTCGTGGCCGCCGGCGTCCCGGTAGACGACGCTGTCGGGCGCCGTGCCGTCCTTGACGTCGAAGTAGAGCCGCCCGCTGGTCTGGCTGCCTTGGGCGATCGGCCCGTTGGGCAGGCCGTCGACCTCGTTGCCCTTCATCACCGCGAACGTCGAACTGTTGACGGCACGAGCGTTGAAGTCGGCGATGTTCGGGGTCGGGGTACCGCTCACCGCCTTGGCTGTCACGTCGGAGTACCAGATTCCGTCGTTGTGCCCGCTGGGTTGCAGGTTCTTGACGGTGTAGTCGATGGCTCCGCCCGGACTCTGGATCTCTTCGGTCTCACCGAATCCGACCACCGTCGGATCGGCTATGGCCGGCGCTGCTGCCAGCATTCCTGCCGCCACAAGGCCGGTCGCTGTCACCGCCGTCTTTTTGGCGATCTGGGAAAACATCACGGCAAAACTCCTTCCGCTAGGTCCCCAAGGACATATCCGCGTGGGCGGATTTCAAACCTCGAATCGGTAACCCATGCCTGCTTCGGTCAGCAGATGCTTGGGATTCGACGGATCGTCTTCCAGTTTCCGTCGCAATTGCGCCAGGTAAACGCGCAGGTACTGGGTCTCTTTGGCGTAAGCCGGGCCCCATACCTGGGTGAGTAGCTCATCACGACCGACAAGCTTGCCGCGATTGCGCACCAGCATCTCCAACATGCCCCACTCCGTGGGGGTCAGGTGCACCTCACCACCATTCTTGGTGACTTTTTTGGCGGCCAGATCAACGGTGAACGACGAGCTCTCAACTATCGGCTGGTCTATCTCGGCGGCGGCGGCATTGCGGCGCGCCGCGGCCCGCAACCGGGCCAAGAATTCGTCCATCCCGAACGGTTTGGTCACGTAGTCGTCAGCCCCGGCGTCGAGGGCCTCGACCTTGTCGGCGGAGTCGGTGCGGGCCGAGAGCACGATCACCGGCGCCGTCAGCCAGCCGCGCAGGCCGGCCAGCACCTCGATGCCGGAGATATCGGGCAACCCCAGGTCGAGAATCACCACGTCCGGGCGTTGCTCGGCGGCGGCTCGCAGCGCGCCGGCGCCGGTCGCCGCGGTGACCACCTCGTAGCCGCGCACCGACAGGTTGATCTTCAGCGCGCGCAGGATCTGCGGTTCGTCATCGACTACCAGGACACGTGTGCTCATCCGCCCTCTCCCGCCGGTGCCGCCAGGTCCACCACCATGGTCAGCCCGCCACCCGGTGTCTCTGTCGCCGAGATGGTGCCGCCCATGGCCTCCACGAAACCCCTCGCCACCGAGAGTCCCAGGCCCACTCCGCTGGTGTTGTCCCGGTCGCCGAGTCGCTGGAACGGATCGAACGCGTGCAGTTCGCCGCCGGGCGGCAGTCCTCGGCCCTCATCGGCGACGTTGATCAATACCCGGTCGCCGACCCGGCCGGCCGTCACCCGCACCACGCTGTCCGACGCGTAGCGCAGCGCGTTGTCGATCACGTTGGCCAGCACCCGTTCCAGCAGGCCGGCATCGGCCATCGCCACGGTCGGACCCACCTCTACCTTCACCTGGTCCAACCGGCCGCGGCCGAAGACGTTGCTGCGCCTGCCGATTCCGATCAGGGCGCGCTGCACCACCTCTTCCAGATAGACCTTGGTCAGCGCGGGCCGGATCACGCCGGCGGCCAGCCGCGATGAATCAAGCAGGTTGCCCACCAGGTCGGTCAGCTGGTCGACCGACTCCTCGACGGTGGCCAGCAGCTCGGCGGTGTCGTCCGGGGAGAAGGCGACGTCGTCGGCGCGCAGACTCGACACCGCCGCCTTGGCCGCAGCCAATGGGGTGCGCAGGTCGTGGCTGACCGCCGACAGCAGCGACCGGCGCAGCTCGTCGGTGCGCATCACCGCGTCGGCCCGGCTGGCCTCGGCCGCCAAGTCCTCCTGGCGGACCAGTCCGGCCGCCTGCCGGGCCACCACGGACAGCACCCGCCGGTCGCGGGAGGCCAATTGTCGGCCGACCATCAGCATCCAGAACTCGTTGTCGCCGACGTCGATCGCGGTGTCCGCGAGATCGACCGAGGTGCAGGGGTTTTCGCCGACCGAGGCCACGACTTCAGGCGTATCGGTGCGGTTCGGGACGCGGACGAGGCTGACCGCCCGCTGCGCGTAGGTTTCGCGAACCCGCTCCAGCAGGGTGTCCAGGTCCGCTCCGCGCAGCACCGACCCGGCGAACAGCGTCATCAACTCGGCTTCTCGGGAGGCGCGGCCGGCTTCGCGGGTTCGTTTGGCTGCGCTGTCGACCAGGACTGCCACCGCGACCGCCACCAGCAGCAACACCACCTCGGTCACGGCGGCGTCGTGTTCGGCGATGGTGAAATCGCCCCGCGGTGCGAGCAGGAAATAGTTCAGCAACACCCCGGACAGCAGGGCTGAGAGCACCGCCGGAGCGATTCCGCCGAGCAGCGCCACCACCAGCACCCCGACCACGAACAGTGCGCTGCGGCCGGTGTCGACATAGCGGTCGAGCCAGCCCACCACGATGGCGCACATCACGCATGGCACGGCGACCGCCGCCAGCCAGGACACCGCCCGACGCTCCCGCGGGGAGATCGATACCGCCCGGAAATTCGGTTTGGTGTCCTCGTCGGTGACGATGTGCACGTCGATGTCGCCCGACTGCTGGACCACCGCCGCCCCCACACCCTCGTCGAGGATGCGCGCCCAGCGGGAACGCCGTGAACTGCCGATCACCAGCTGGGTGGCGTTGACGTCGCGGGCGAACTCCAGCAGCGCGGCAGGCACGTCGTCGCCGATCACGGTGTGCAGCGACGCGCCCAGGCTGATCGCCAGTTGCCGGATTTTGCCCACCCGCGGGGCCGGCGCACCGGAGTCGCCGTCGCCGCCGAGTACATGCAGCACCAGCAACTCGCCGCCGGCTTTCGACGCGATCCGGGAAGCCCGCCGCACCAGAGTCTCCGATTCCGGGCCCCCGGTCACCGCGGCGACGATGCGTTCCCGCGCCTCCCAGGTTTGGGTGATCTTCTTATCGGCGCGGTACTTCGTCAGCGCCGCATCGACCTGCCCGGCCAGCCACAGCAACGCCAATTCGCGCAACGCGGTGAGGGTTTCGCCCCGGAAGTAGTTGGCCAGTGCCGCGTCGACCTTCTCCGGCGGGTAGACATTGCCGTGGGAAAGCCTGCGGCGCAACGCTTCCGGTGCCACGTCGATCAGTTCGATCTGAGCGGCCTGGCGCACGATCGCATCGGGAACGGTGTCATGCTCGGTGGTTCCGGTGATCTTGGTGACGACATCGCTGAGACTCTCCAGCTGCTGGACGTTGACCGTGGAGATCACCGTGATGCCGGCGTCGAGCAATTCCTCGATGTCTTGCCAGCGCTTCGGATTGCGGCTGCCTGCGGGGTTGGTGTGTGCGAGATCGTCGACCAGGACCAGCTGGGGACGGCGCGCCAGCACCGCGGCGACATCGAGTTCGGCGTTCGGGTCACCTATGGTCTCGATGCCCCGGAGCAGTTCTGCGGTCTTGGAGCGGCCGTGGGTCTCGATGGCAGCGGCGACCACATCAGTGCCGCGCTCGGCGCGGCGGTGGGCTTCTCCGAGCATGGCGTAGGTCTTGCCGACCCCCGGGGAGGCTCCGAGATAGATGCGGAGTTCGCCACGCGGTTCTGCAGGCCGCCCGACCTGCCTCACGACGCTCACCAGACCATCATCCCGGCAACCGCCGTCATCAGCCAGCAGCGACCGGCCGCACCATCACGGTTGGTTTGAACCCGTACCGCGGATCGCTGAAACCGCGACCGCCGCGCGCGGCGGCCGCCCCGGCGGCACCGACCCCGGCCGGCACCGCGGTCATCGACTGTCCTTCCTCGACCGCACCGGGGATCCATTCAGAGGTGATCAGCGGTGCCGCACCGGCTTCGGAGGGCAGCGCTCCCGGCCAACTCGCCGGCACCGAGAGCCCGCCGACCGGGGCCGCCTGGGCCACACCGGCCAGCACCGGCGACCGGCCGGCCGCCGCAGCGCCGGACACGGCCGCCCCGGCCGGGGTATCGACCGAATCCACCAGGATCGGGCTGCCGGCCGCGCCGACGCCGGGCGAGGCGATGGCGATGGCGCTGGCGATGCCGGCGAATAGATGCCAAGACCCGGCGGTGACCCCGTAGGTGCTGTAGGTCTGGATCGCGTTCCAGATGCCGATGTTCTGGGTCGAGCCGATGAAGTTCGAAAGGAAATCGCCGGCCTGGGCCGGGCCGGCTGCTGCGCTCAATGGCGAGGAGAGGGTCTGCACAGCGCTGGGCAGTCCCGAAACCAGCTGGGACAGCCCACCTTGGGTGCTACCGGCCGATGCCTGGGCGACTGCCGCCGCCTGGCCTGCCGTACCGAGCGGGTTGCTGATCGGAGTGGGCGAGGACAACGGCTGTAGTGTCCCGGAGCTGGCCGAGTTGGCCGCGTAGCTGTACATGGCGATGGCATCCTGTGCCCACATCTCGGCGTACTGGGCCTCGGTGGCGGCGATCGCCGCAGTGTTGAGGCCCAGAAAGTTCGAGGCGACCAACGCGGCCAGCTGCGCCCGGTTGGCGGCGATCACCGGTGGCGGCACCATCATCGCGAAGGCCGCTTCGAATGCGGCGGCCGAGGCAGTTGCCTGGGCGGCCGCGTGCTCGGCAGCGGCCGCGGTGGTGTTGAGCCAGTTGATGTATGGCGTCACAGCCGCGGCCATCGATGCTGAGGCCGGACCCTGCCACTCCTCGCCGGTCAGCGCCGCGATCGCCGACTGGTAGGACGCCGCGGTGGTCGACAGTTCGGCGCCGAGACTGTTCCACGCCGCAGCGGCGGCCATCATCGGCGCCGCTCCGGCACCGGCGTACATGCGGCCGGAGTTGATCTCCGGGGGTAAAGCGCCAAAGTCCATGTTGGTCAATTCCGATCGCTGGTAACCGATTGTCTGCCGTCAGCCCACCGGCGGGCGGGGCATCACCTTCGGCTTGATGCCGTAGCGCAATCTGCCGCGACTGCCCTGCTCGCTTGACGACCCCGGCAGCCCGGCGGGCACCGCCGCTGTCGAAGCGCGGGGCGCGGCGGCCGCGGTGCTGCTGCTGGAGAGCGCCGCCGGTGTGGCGCTCGTCGGGGCGGGTTCGCCGGCCCAGGCCGGTGGCAGCGGCGCGCCCGGGGTCCGCGCCGCAGGCTGGCCCGGGCCCGCCGAGGCCGCTGCTGCCGCGGGCGCCGGAGCGGTCTGACCGGTGAGACCCGCCGTGGGCATCCCGGATTCCGAGGGCACGACGTGGTGGACCACCCCCGATGGGGAGGTGATGTAGCCCTTGCCCAACCCGGTGAACTCCGAGGCGGCTGAACCGATGGTGCCGGCCTGCATGGCGGCCAGGACGGCGCTGTTGCTGGCGATCCCGCCCAGGCCGAATGTCGGGTCGGCGGCCGTTGAGCCGGTGAGCCCGGCCAGCAGGCCGCCGGCGGCCGAGGAGTCGGCGGCCGCCGAATTGGCGGTCTCGGTGATGCCGTAGGAGTCGGCGCTGGTGCGCAAGGTGTTGACGAACATCTCCTGGATCGCCGCGGCCTGTGCGCTGATCTGCTGGTACAGCTGTCCGTAGGCGGCGAACTGGGTCGCCTGCAGGACCGAAACCTCGTCGGCGCCGGCCGGGGCGATGCCGGTGGTCGGTGCGGCCGCGGCGGTGTTCTGCGCGGTCATCGCCGAGCCGATCGCTTGCAGGTTGCTGGCGGTCGCGGCCATCGCCTCGGGATGGGTGGTCACGAAAGACATGACTGCTCCTGATCGAAAACGGGCGGCCTTCGGCCGAGTGCAGGGTCCACTGTTTCCGGCCGGACGCCGGATCACCGAAGGCGTTTACGGGTTCTTAACGCCCTTGCCAGGATTCTTGACGGTTTATTCGCACAGGTACTTCACAGCGACTCGCGGCTCCGACCTGGACCCAGCTGGACCCCACCGTCGGCATCCGCGCTGGCCACGTCGTCGCCGGCGGTCCGCGCCCGCTGGCTGGGCGGGTTGGCGTGGGAGTCGATGACCTGGAAGTTCGATCCGAGCCGGGTGATGAATTCCTGACAGGCGGTCGATTCGGGACCGCCCCGGAGGTCCCGGCGCCCCGGTCTGCGCGTGGGTGTCGAAGCGGGCCGTCATGAACGCATCGCGTCCCGGCCGGTCACGAGACATGCGGTCAGTGGTGACTCCGTGAATCAGTGAATTCCATTCCCGCTCAGCCGGCCACCACCGTATGGCTGGTGACGGTGGGCTGAAACCCGTAGTTCGGCGCCGTGGCCGCCGAAGTGGCGCGCGCCGCGAGCGAGCCGATCGGCATGCCGGCCGGCATGGCGCCCAGCCCGCGCTCGGCAGCGGCGGTCAGGGTTGCATCCGACGCCGGTGTTGCCCGCGATGCCAAGAGGTTCGACAGCACCCCGACCTCCGAAAACAAAACAACCGGCGCAGCCCCCTCCGCTGCGCCGGTTGCTTTGTTCGGGCTTCGGTCAGGCCCAGCTGGAGCCGACCGAGGCGTCGGTGTTGGCCATGTTGTTGCCGGCGGTCTGCACCTTCTGACCGTGAGCGTTGGCCTGCTCGTAGATCACCGCGAAGTTGCGGCCCAACTGCGCCACGA
>NZ_JBGGKU010000015.1:0-59043 GCF_041287085.1 Mycobacterium sp. pW045
CGGTGGTGCTGTTCCAGCCGGCGCCGCCGTCGCCGAACAGCCAGCCGCCGTCGCCGCCGTCGGGGTTGTCCTCGGTGCCTGCGGCGCCGTTGCCGATGACCGTCGAGCCGAACAGTGTGTTGATGACGCCGTTGACCTGGCTGCCCAGGTCGCTGTTGATCCAGGTTTGGGTGGCGTCATTTAGCACGGCGTAGAAGTCGAAGCCCACCGCCGGTCCCGGTTCGGCCAGTGCGGCCAGCGCGGCATCCCAGTGCTCCGCTGACAGGAAGGACTCCCATGCGGTCGCGTCGAATACGGCCTCGCCGTCGAATGCGCCCGCAGTGGTCACAAACGGGTCGAACAGCACGTCCATCATGTCGCCGAGGTCGGCCTGCGCCGGCGCGGCCGGGACGGTCAAGGCCAGCAACGCGGCGACCCCGACAACCTTGCTACCCACGACCTTGCTGCGGCGACGAGCCATCTCGGCAGACCCTTCCCAGGACGCGCGCTGTTTCTGAGGCGCGTCTGAGAAGGGTAGACGAGTTACTTATCGCGCGGAAGGGTCCGCGGTAAAACGTGCCGGTTCAAGCCAATCAACACTGGGTCGAGGCGCGGATCCATTCGCGACGGGCGTCGCTTTGACCTGCGCCACACGCCGCGGCGGCGCGCAGCAGTTGAACCGCCCGCTGCTCGTCGCGGTGGCCGCCGCGCGGCTGGGCATGCAGGCAGGGCTGCGTGTTCATGTTCAATACCTCCTGCAGGTCACGCATAGAGAACTGCAGTACGCGACTGCCCGGGGTCGGTCAGTGCACACAGCTAGTCAACGACGCTGCCGCGTAAATATTTCCGAGCGGCAGAGTGAGGCTGCGCACGGCGAGCGCCGTACTGTGATCGCCGTCACCCCGCCTTGGCGATCACGTGCTCGGCGAATCGTTCCAGGTTGCGGATCTTGTCGTCCAGCGGCTCGGTGTCGGGACCGACGATGTAGGGAATCCGGAATCCCACGATGACGTCGGTCACCCCCTTGTCCTCCAGCCGCTTGATCCCGTCGAGGGTGAATCCGTCGGTAGAGATCACGTGGATCTCGAACGGGCCGGACCGACCTTCCTCCTCGCGCAGCTGCTTCAGCCGTGCGATCAGGCCGTCGAGCTCGGCCGGGTCACCGCCGCCGTGCATCCAGCCGTCGTTGCGCGCGGCGCGACGCAGGGCGGCGTCGGCGTGGCCACCGATCAGGATCGGGATGGGCTTCGCCGGCGCCGGGGTCATCTTGGTCTTGGGTATGTCGTAGAACTCGCCGTGGAACTCGAAGTAGTCGCCAGTGGTGAGCCCGCGGATGACGTCGATGCATTCATCCATCCGCTTGCCGCGTCGGGCGAACGGCACCCCCATCAGCTCGTAGTCCTCCGGCCACGGACTGGTGCCGACACCCAGGCTCAGCCGGTCGCCGATCATCGCGGCCAGCGAACCGGCCTGCTTGGCCACCAACGCCGGCGGGCGGATCGGCAGCTTGACCACGAACGGTGTGAACCGCAGCGTGCTGGTGACCGCGCCCAGCGCCGCGATCAGCACGAACGTCTCGATGAATGCCTTGCCGTCCAAAAACTCCCGGTTGCCGTCGGGGGTATAGGGATACTTCGAGTCCGACTCGAACGGGTAGGCGATGCTGTCCGGGATCGACATGCTGTGGTAGCCGGCCGCCTCGGCGGCTTTGGCGAGCGGGATGTAATAGCTCGGGTCGGTCATCGCCTCGGCATAGGTGAATCGCACGTCGTCTCCTCGGTGGTCGCTGGGCGTACTCTTTGAGGAGCTTAGACCCGAGGCGGCATCGCGATTTCGACGTCCTCCAACGGGAACGGTGGATATCCGCCGGCGCCGGAAACCGTCAGCGTCCCCCACGGCGTCCGCTCGGCGACCCGCCCGTCCGCGGTGTGCTCACCGACCCGGATGCTGACCTTGGAGCCGGTCGCATTGCTTCCCGGTAGGTCGACGAAAAACGTGCCTTGCCAATGGTATTGACCGTCAATGGGATCGAAGTGGCCCGCCAGTCGCACCCTGGTCGGGTAGTCCTGGCCGTTGTGGGTCAATATCGCCGGCCCGTCATAGACCTCGGTGTCGGTGCTCTCCGATCCAGTCAGATAGAACCGGGAGAGCCCGCGGGTCGGCAAATACCGGCGCACCCGCACCCGCGCGGGGCGGGCCTCGATGCGGCTGGCTCCACTGCGGCGCATGCCGTCGACGAGCCGGGCCACGTACCGGGCCTGCCGGCGGGTGTGCGGGCCGGGGATCCGGAACCGGTTGGGCATGCCGTGGGCGGCGACGACGCCGTCCGGCGAAGCGGCGGCGTGGATGATCACCCGGGCGGTGAGCCGCTCACCGTCGGCGGCGATCACCGTCCAGGTGTCGCTGCCGCTGTCGAACCGGGTCGCCGCATCCGGGCCGACGACCCGGGCGGCGTCGAGCAGTCCGTGCAGGCGGGCCGGGTCGCCCAGCACGACCACCTCGCAGCTGTCGTTGTGGCTCACAGGAATCCGGCTCGCCGCCACATCCGCCGCGCCAGTCGGCCCATCAACCCGACCTCTTCGAAGAAGGCGGCCAATGGTGCGAACGACGAGCGGCAGGCGGCGTGGAAGTGCGGGTTGGCCCGGGCCACCCGGCGGGCTTCACGTCCGTCCAGGCCGACCCGGTTGTAGACGATCGGCAGGGTGAACAGGTGGTGGTAGAACGGCCCGCCGACACCCTGCAGGTTCGCCAGCATGGCACGGCGATAACGCGGCATCGCCGGGACGCTGCGCCGCAGGCCGTCCCGGGCGTACTGGATGTGGCGGGCTTCCTCGGTGACGTGGATGCGCATCACTCGCCGCACGAGCGGCTGCAGCTCCGGATCATCGAGGATCTGGCGTTGCAGCGCGTCGAAGATCTCCTCGCCGACCAGGGCCGCACCCCACAGGATGCTGCCGCGGAACAAGAACGGCAGCGAGTTGATGACGATGCGCTGATAGAGCTTCGGGCGCACCGGCACCCCACCGATCCGGTCGATGGTCTTGCCGAACATCAGCATGTGACGGGTCTCGTCGCCCAGCTCGGTCAACGAGTAATGCGTGGTGCGTGAAGTCGGGTTCTTGTGCATCATGTCGCGCAGCAGGGCCTGGTTGAGGATGTTCTCGAACCAGACGCCGGCCGAGAGCACGTTGACCAGCTCTTGGCGCGACATCTCGATCTGCTGCTCGCGGGTCATCGACTCCCACAGCTCGGTGCCGTAGAGGGTGCACATCCGCGGCGGCAAGAAGAACTTGTCCGGGTCGATGTCGGCGTCCCAGTCGATGTCGACGACGGGGGCGTAGGACTTCTTCACCGAACCCTTCAGCAGGCGCTCGGCGAACTCCTCGCGGGACGGGCCGCTGGGCCGCGTGACAGTGGTCATCGGGAATCCCTTCTCGATTTGGTCCCTAAAGGTAGGAGCCGCCACCAAAGATGTCAATACCGACGGTACCGGATACTTGCGGTCCGGGTGTGGCGGATGCCGCCCCATGCGCGGCTCAGCTAAGTTTTGCTCAGCGCATTCACAAACAGGCGTTAACTTTGAGCTGCCGTCACGCGTAATCCCTGCCACAATTGTGGCCATGCGTGGAGGTCTGGCGGACCGAAAAGCGGAGAACGTCGCAGTGGTCGCCTTCCTCGAACGCGTCCTGGTCGAACCGGGAACGCTGGTGCTCGAAGGCGAGGCCGGGATCGGCAAGTCGACCCTGATGTGGGAGGCGGCAGAGGCTGCGGTCGCGGCCGGATACTGGTGGTCTCGGCGGTGGGCGCTCCAACGGAGGTGCGCTACGCCTACGCGGCGGTCGCCGACCTGCTCGCCGGTATCGATGACAAGGTGCTCGCCGAGCTGCCCGGTCGGCAACGCGCGGCATTGGATCGGGTCCTGTTGGGCGGTGGCGATGGGCCGGCCGGCGATGAGCGGCTGGTGGCCACCGCGTTCCTGGCGGCGATCCGCCGCATGAGTTCGGCTGCGCCGGTGTTGCTTTGCGTCGACGACGCCCAGTGGCTGGACATGTCGAGCCAAGCGGTGATCGGGTTCGCGGAACGCCGGTTCATCGGCCGGGTCGGTTTGTTGGTCACGGTCCGGACCGGTCCTCAGGGCGCCGCCGACCTGAGCTGGCTGAGCCCGGCCCGTCCCGGATCGTTGGCGCGGCTGCGTATCGGCCCGCTGACGTTGGGCGGTGTGCACGCTCTGATATCTGCACGGCTGGGGCGTACATTGCCGCGGCCGTCGATCACCCGGATTTACGAGATCTCCGGTGGTAACCCATTTTTCGCCCTCGAGCTGGCGCGGTTCATCGCCGAGCAGCCAGACCGGTCCGCGGTCGAGCTCCCCGACGCCCTGGCCGCGCTGGTTCGGCACCACATCGGTTGCCTCGACGATGACGTCGCCGCGGTGCTGTTGGCCGCGGCGTGTGCTGCCGTGCCGACCGTCGAGCGGGTGAGTCAGGCCACCGGCATCGGTGCTGACCGCGTTGTCGAGCTGGCCGAATCGGAGCAGGTCGGCGGCGTGGTCGAGCTCGTCGGTAACGAGATACGATTCCGACATCCCCTTTTTGCCACCGGTGTCTACAGCGCCGCCGGGCCGTCGGTGCGTCGGTCCATGCACCGCCGGCTGGCCAACATCGCCGAAGAGCCCGAGCTGCGGGCGCGCCACTTGGCACTGGCGGCCACCATCGCCGATCCGGACACGGTGCGAGCTCTCGACGAGGCCGCCGCCGCCACCCGTTCGCGCGGGGCTCCGGCGGTGGCCGCTGAGTTGATCGAGTTGGCCATCAAGCTCGGTGGCGACACTCCGGTGCGCCGGATTCAGGCCGCTGAACAGCATTTCCGCGCCGGTGAGCTCGCCCGGGCGCGTTCTCACCTGGAATCGGCGTTGGGTGTTTTGCCCTCGGCGAACCCGTTGCGCTGCATGGCGCTGATGGCTCTGGCCGCGGTCATCGGTTTTGACGAGAACTTGGTGGCGGCCGCCGATCTGCTGACGCAGGCCGTCGATGAAGCCGCCGATCATCCGGTGTTGCAGCTGCGGGCACGGCTGCTGCTGGTACCGCTGACTGGTCTGATCGGCGACATGAAGGGATCTGTTGCCCTGGCGAAAACCGCTGTGACACAGGCCGAACAACTGGATTCCGCAGCACTGCGCAGCCAGGCGCTGACAATCGAAGTGGTGGTCGCGACGATGTACGGTCTCGGCGTGGACTGGCCGGCCCTTCAGTTGGCGCTCGACTTGGAGGACCAGGACGCTCGCGCGCCGGCCACCTATCAAGCCAGCGCCGTCGCGCCGGTGATAGGGGCCTGGAGCGGAGACCTGGTGGCGGCGCGGGACCAGTTGCGCGACGTCCACGAGCGTTTCTTGCTGCAGGGCACCGAGATCGACATCCTGTGGGCGGCCGACTTTGCCGCGATGATCGAGTTGTGGTCGGGGCGCTTCGCGGCGGCGGCCGACATCGCCGCAGACTGCACGCAGCGTGCCGAGCAGCTGGGCGGTCAGACCCTGCTCATCCAAGCCTGGGCCACGCAGGCGGTGATCGCTGCCCACCAGGGCCGCGAAGCGGATACGCGCAACGCGGCATACGCCGTCTTCGAAGCGACGCGTGCCACCGGCGGGGTGCACCAGTCGGGTGCTGCGGCGACGGCTTTGGGGTTGCTAAAGGTGTCACTGAGCGACTACGCGGCTGCTATCGCGGTGCTCGAACCGCTGCTGGCTTCTTTCGATCCCGAGCACGGCACCGAGATCAGCGTCGGGTCCTATCTTCCCGATGCAGTGGAAGCACTGGCCGGGCTCGGTCGGCTCGATGAGGCTGAACCCTTGATCGCTGCGCTCGAACGCAACGGAGCGGGTCACGACCGGCCAGGGATGCTGGCCGTAGGCGCCCGCGGGCGCAGCCACTGGCTGTCTGCGCGCGGTGAGCTCGGCGCCGCCGAGGAGGCCGCCGAAGAAGCGTTGCGACATCACGAACGGCTGCCGATGCCGTTTGAAAAGGCGCGCACCCAGTTGTTGCTGGGCCAGGTTCAGCGCCGTCGCCGCCACAAGCAGGCCGCCCAGGCCAGCCTGCGCGAAGCGGTGGAGACGTTCGAACGCCTCGGGGCGCCACTGTGGGAGCGACGCGCCCGCGCCGAGCTGGACCGGCTGTCCGCGACCTCGGCGGGTGCCGAGCTGACCGCCGGTGAGCGACGAGTCGCCGAGCGCGCTGCGGCCGGACTGTCCAATAAGCAGATCGCCGCCGAGTTGTTCATCGCCCCCAAGACGGTGGAGATGACGTTGAGCAGCGTGTACCGCAAGCTGGGCATCCGCTCCCGTGCCGGGCTGTTCGCGGCGTTGAACTCCGGAGATGTCCAGGGAAAACCCTGATTCACTTTCGGCGCTGACTCACTAGCGTCGACTGGGTGAGCGACAGCGGGCCGGCGCGCCAATGCTTCCTGGTCGAGTGGTATCAGCCTGACCTGATCGACGCGGCCGTGGACGCCGCCATCGATCGGCTCGTCGACGCCGCGGCCGCCGTGAACGCGCAGGTGCTCGTCACGCTGACCTCGCCCAGCGACGAAACCCTGTTCGGGGTGGTCGCGGCGGACTCTGTCGATGCCGTCGCGACGGCCTGCCGGCAAGCCGGCTGGCACATCGACCGGATCACGGCCGGGGTGCGGGCGCGTCTCGGAGTCAGTGCGGACTAGCGGGCCGGACGAAAAGCCGGTTCTTCGTCGCACCGTGCGGCAAGATCTACCCATGGCAGCATTCCTGATCCGTGCCGCGCTGACCGGGTTGGCGCTGTGGATCGTCACGCTGATCGTTGGCGGAATCCGCTTCGTCGGCGGTGACACCACGGCTCAGCGGATCGGCATCATCTTCGTCGTCGCGGTGATCTTCGGGCTGGTCAACGCCTTCATCAAACCGGTGGTGCAGCTGCTGTCGATCCCGCTCTACATTCTCACGCTGGGACTGTTCCACATCGTGATCAACGCGTTCATGTTGTGGCTGACCGCGTGGATCACCGAGAACACCACGCATTGGGGGCTGCAAATCGACCACTTCTGGTGGACGGCCATCTGGGCGGCAATCGTGCTGTCGCTGGTGAGCTGGGTGCTGTCGCTGGTGCTGCGAGACGCCCGGCGGATCACCCGCTGACCGGGCAGACTCGAGTGCATGCCGGAACTGCCCGAAGTCGAAGCCCTCGCCGACCACCTGCGCGGGCATGCCGTGGGTTGCAGCATCGGCCGCATCGACGTGGCGGCGTTCTCGGTGCTCAAGACCTTCGATCCACCGATCGACGCGTTGCACGGCCAGACCGTCACTGGGGCGCGCCGCTGGGGTAAGTACCTCGGCCTGGAAGTCGGCGACCTGTTCCTGATCGCGCACCTGTCCCGGGCGGGCTGGCTGCGCTGGTCGGACAAGCTGGCGCCGGCGCCGCTGCGCCCCGGGAAAGGTCCGATCGCGCTGCGGGTGCACCTGGGCACGCCGGGGCAGGCGCCGGGGTTCGACCTCACCGAGGCAGGCACCCAGAAACGCCTGGCGGTCTGGCTGGTCGACGACCCGGACAAGGTTTCGGGCATCGCCGGTCTCGGTCCCGACGCGTTGGAGGTGACGGCCGACGAGTTGGGCGCGCAGCTGGCCGGCAACACCGGGCGGATCAAGACAGTCATCACCGACCAAAAGGTGCTCGCCGGTATCGGCAACGCCTACAGCGATGAAATCCTGCACACCGCACGTCTTTCGCCGTTCGCCACCGCCGCCAAGTTGTCCGAGGAACAGGTCGCCGGCCTGCACCAGGCGATGCAAGCGGTTCTCGCCGACGCGGTGACCCGTTCCGTCGGCCAGCAGACCGCCACGCTCAAGGGGGAGAAACGCTCCGGGATGCGGGTGCACGCCCGGACCGGGTTGCCGTGTCCGGTCTGCGGCGACACCGTTCGAGAAATATCGTTTGCCGATAAGTCTTTTCAGTACTGCCCGACCTGTCAGACGGGCGGCAAAGTGCTGGCTGACCGACGGATGTCGCGGCTGCTCAAGTAGGCTGACCCCGCGGTTGTTTGACAACCGCGGTTCCGGGATACGCTGCCCGGGTGACCCGCCGCAGAATCCTCATCACCGGCGCCAGCTCAGGACTGGGTGCAGGTATGGCCCGCGCATTCGCCGCACGTGGCCGCGACCTGGCCCTGTGCGCCCGCCGGATCGATCGGCTTGAGGAGCTGAGAGATGAACTGGGCCAGCAGTATCCCGGTGTCAAGGTCTCGGTGGCTGCCCTCGACGTCAACAACCATGATGAGGTGCCCAAGGTGTTCGCCCGGTTCGCGGATGAACTCGGCGGAATCGACCGGGTCATCGTCAACGCCGGGATCGGCAAGGGCGCCCCGCTGGGATCAGGCAAGTTGTGGGCCAACAAGGCGACCATCGAGACCAACCTCCTTGCCGCACTGGTACAGATCGAGACCGCGATCGAGATGTTCACCGCCGCCGGCGGCGGGCATCTGGTGCTGATCTCCTCGGTGCTGGGCAACAAGGGGGTGCCTGGTGTCAAGGCGGCCTACGCGGCCAGCAAGGCCGGGGTGTCATCACTGGGCGAGTCGCTGCGTGCCGAGTACTCGAGCGGCCCGATCAAGGTCACGGTGCTCGAACCGGGCTACATCGAATCGGAGATGACGGCCAAGTCAGCGTCCACAATGTTGCTGGCGGACAACGAAACCGGGGTCAAGGCGATGGTGCGCGCGATCGAACGCGAAACCGGCCGCGCGGTGGTGCCGCCGTGGCCGTGGGTTCCGCTGGTGTGGCTGCTGCGCCGAATGCCGGCGCGATTCACCAAACGCTTCGCCTGAGGCCCGCCGTCTCGGCGTGTCGCGTCGTCAGATTCTCAGTCGTGGGGTTGGTCAGCCGCGGCCCGCTCAGCCGGCTCGGCCGCGGTCCACTCGGTAGCGACGCACCAGTGCATCGGTGGAGCTGTCGGTCTGCGGCTGCGGGGAGGCGTCGTCGGTCAGCACCGGCAGCAGCGCCTTGGCCTGCGTCTTGCCCAACTCCACGCCCCACTGGTCGAAGGAGTCGATACCCCACACCACGCCCTCGGTGAACACCTGATGCTCGTAGAGCGCGATCAGCTGGCCCAGCACCGACGGCGTGAGCCGGGTGGCCAGAATCGAGGTGGTCGGCCGGTTACCCGGCATCACCTTGTGCGGCACCACATCTGCGGGAGTTCCCTCGGCGGCGATCTCCTCGGCGGTCTTGCCGAACGCCAACACCTGGGTCTGGGCGAAGAAGTTGCTCATCAACAGGTCGTGCATGCTGCCGGTGCCGTCGGCGGTGGGCAGGTCATCGAGGGGTTGGGAGAAGCCGATGAAATCGGCCGGCACCAGCCGCGTGCCCTGGTGCAGCAGTTGATAGAACGCGTGCTGGCCGTTGGTTCCCGGCTCGCCCCAGAAGATTTCGCCGGTGTCGGTGACGACCGGGGTGCCGTCGGCGCGGGTCGACTTGCCGTTGGATTCCATGGTGAGCTGCTGCAGGTAGGCCGCGAACCGGTCCAGGTCGTTCGAGTAGGGCAGCACCGCCCGGGACTGGGCGCCGAAGAAGTTGGAGTACCACAGCCCGATCAGACCGAGCAGTGCCGGCGCATTGGATTCCAGTGGCGCGGTGCGGAAATGCTCGTCGACGATGTGGAAGCCGGACAGGAATTCGGCGAAGCGCTCGCGGCCGATCACGGCCATCACCGACAGCCCGATCGCCGAGTCCACCGAGTACCGGCCACCGACCCAGTCCCAGAAGCCGAACATGTTCGCGGTGTCGATACCGAACTCCTCGACCAGCCGGGCATTGGTGGAGACCGCCACGAAATGCTTCGACACCGCGTCGTCGCCCAGCGCATCGGTCAGCCAGCGCCGGGCCGCGGTGGCGTTGGTCAGGGTCTCCAGCGTCGAGAACGTCTTGGAGGCCACGATGAAAAGCGTTGTGGCGGGGTCTAAGCCGGTCAGCTTCGCGGTCAGGTCAGCGGGATCGACGTTGGAGACGAACCGCGCTGAGATGCCGGCGTCGGCGTAATGGCGCAACGCCCGGTCGACCATTACCGGGCCCAGATCCGAGCCGCCGATACCGATGTTGACCACGGTCTCGATGCGTTTTCCGGTAGCGCCGGTCCAGTCTCCGCCGCGGAGCCGGTCGGTGAACTCGCCCATCGCGTCGAGCACGGCATGCACGTCGGCGACCACGTCCTGGCCATCGACATGCAGATCGGCGTCGCGCGGCAACCGCAACGCGGTGTGCAGCACCGCCCGGTCCTCCGACGTATTGATGTGCACCCCGGCGAACATCGCGTCGCGGCGCTCCTCCAGGCCGGCCGTCCGGGCCAGGTCGACCAGGAGGCTCACCGTCTCGCCGGTGATGCGGTGCTTGCTGTAGTCGATGTAGAGATCGCCGACGGCGATGGTGAACTTCTCGCCCCGGTCGGGATCGTCGGCGAACAACTGCCGCAGGTGGGTGTCGCCGATCCGCTGGTGATGGTTGCGCAACGCGTCCCAGGCCGCGGTGGCGGAGATGTCGGGGATGTGTGGAACGGAGCTCATCACACCGACAGTAGCGGCGACACCGCGTCGGGGCGTGGCCCTCAGTGACCGAGCCGGCCGCGGCCCATTCGCAGCAGCAGCATCGCCAGATCCTTGCCGTCCTGGCCGAGCTCGCTGTAACGCTCGAGCACCTGCATCTCGCGACTGTGCACCAAGCGGGTGCCCCCGGACGCCATCCGGGCTTTACCGATCTGCTGGGACACCTCGGTACGGCGTTTCACCGCCGCCAGGATCTCGGCGTCGAGCCGGTCGATCTCCTGGCGCAGTTCGTCGATGTCCGGAAGCTGCTGAGTTTGGTTGGTCATGGGTTCGGACTCCAGATTCTCGCTGTTGGTGTGTTCTGGTCCCATCGGCGATCCGGCCTCACACAACAGACGAGCCCCGGGTCGGCGAAGCGGACCCCGGGGCTTGACGTTGCAGCTAAACCACGGGCACCGCTGACCGGTACCCGTAGAAAAATCGTTGCTGCATGTCGAGCACGAACCGAGTCTGCCACTAAGGGCCGTGCCAGCGCAAAGAGTGTCCCTGCCCGGCGGTACGTTGGGTTGCGTTATGACCGTGCATGCGACGCCAGAAATCGATCACCTCCTCGACGGGCTCAACCCCCAGCAACGCCGTGCCGTGCTGCACGAGGGTTCCCCGCTGCTGATCGTCGCCGGGGCCGGCTCGGGCAAGACCGCGGTGCTCACCCGGCGCATCGCCTACCTGCTGGCCGCCCGCGACGTCGGCGTGGGGCAGGTGCTGGCCATCACCTTCACCAACAAGGCCGCCGCCGAGATGCGGGAACGGGTGGTGGGGCTCGTCGGCCCGCGGGCGCGGGCGATGTGGGTGTCGACGTTTCACTCCACCTGCGTGCGGATCCTGCGCAACCAGGCGTCGGTGGTTCCCGGGCTGAACTCCAACTTCTCCATCTACGACGCCGACGACTCGCGCCGGCTGCTGTTGATGATCGGCCGCGACATGGGCCTGGACGTCAAGCGGCACTCGCCGCGGCTGCTTGCCAACGCCATCTCGAACCTGAAGAACGAGCTGATCGACCCCGACCGGGCGCTGGCCGACCTCACCGAGGACTCCGACGACCTGAGCCGGGTGGTGGCCGCGGTCTACGTCGAATACCAGCGTCGGCTGCGCTCGGCCAACGCGCTGGACTTCGACGACCTGATCGGCGAGACGGTCGCGATCCTGCAGGCGTTCCCGGAGATCGCCCAGCATTACCGGCGCCGGTTCCGGCACATCCTGGTCGACGAGTATCAGGACACCAACCATGCGCAATACGTGCTGGTGCGCGAGCTGGCCGGGCACGGCCAGGAATCGGGTGACATCTCGCCGGCGGAGCTGTGCGTGGTCGGTGACGCCGATCAGTCGATCTACGCCTTCCGCGGGGCCACCATCCGCAACATCGAGGACTTCGAACGCGACTACCCCGACGCCACGACCATGCTGCTGGAGCAGAACTACCGCTCCACGCAGAACATCCTGTCGGCGGCCAACGCGGTGATCGCCTGTAACTCCGGGCGCCGGGAGAAACGGCTGTGGACCGACGCCGGCGACGGCGAGCTGATCGTCGGCTATGTCGCCGACAACGAACACGACGAGGCGCGGTTCGTCGCGCAGGAGATCGAGGGGCTGTCGGACGCGGGGGAGCTCAACTACGGCGACATCGCGGTGTTCTACCGCACCAACAACTCGTCACGGTCGCTGGAAGAAGTGTTCATCCGGACCGGCATTCCGTACAAAGTCGTTGGCGGCGTGCGTTTTTACGAGCGCAAGGAGATCCGCGACATCATCGCCTACCTGCGGGTGCTGGACAACCCCGGTGATGCGGTCAGCCTGCGGCGCATCCTCAACACGCCGCGCCGCGGGATCGGGGACCGCGCCGAGGCGTGCGTGGCGGTGCACGCCGAGAACACCGGCACCGGCTTCGGCGCCGCACTACGTGCGGCCGCGGAGGGGCAGGTACCGATGCTCAACACCCGGTCGCAGAATGCGATCGCCGGATTCGTCGCGATGCTCGATGAGCTTCGGGCGCAGCTGCACTCCGGCGACGACGACCTCGGCGGTCTGGTCGAGCTGGTGCTGGATCGTACCGGCTACCGGGCCGAGCTGGAAGCCTCCACCGACCCGCAGGATCTCGCCCGGCTGGACAACATCAACGAACTGGTCAGCGTCGCACACGAATTCAGCATCGACCGGGCCAACGCGCTCGCCGAACAGGACAGCCTGCCCGAGGAGGAGGACATCCCCGACGTCGGGGTGCTGGCGGCGTTTTTGGAGCGGGTCTCGCTGATCGCCGACACCGACGAGATCCCCGAACATGGCGCCGGCATGGTCACGCTGATGACGCTGCACACCGCCAAAGGCCTGGAGTTCCCGGTGGTGTTCGTCACCGGCTGGGAGGACGGCATGTTCCCGCACATGCGGTCGCTCGGCGATGCCCGCGAGCTGTCCGAGGAACGCCGGCTGGCATACGTCGGCCTCACCCGGGCGCGGCAACGGCTCTACCTGTCCCGCGCGAAGGTGCGCTCGTCGTGGGGCCAGCCCATGCTGAACCCGGAATCACGTTTCTTGCGGGAGATCCCGCAGCAGTTGATCGACTGGCGGCGTACCGATGCCGCTGCGTCGCCGAGTGCTCCGGTCAGCGGTGCCGGCCGGTTCGGGACGCCCAGACCGGCACCGACGGCCCCGAGCCGCTCCGGCAACCGGCCGCTGGTGGTGCTGGCGCCCGGAGACCGGGTTTCGCACGACAAGTACGGGCTGGGCCGGGTGGAAGAAGTGTCCGGCGTCGGGGAGTCGGCGATGTCGCTGATCGACTTCGGCAGTTCCGGGCGGGTCAAACTGATGCACAACCACGCGCCGGTCACCAAGCTTTAGCGCCGGGTCACCGCCGCGGTCAGACGCCGAGCCAGCGCCGGGTGGCCGGGTGCAAGGCGAGCACGACGGTGACGGCCTGGATGATCGGTATGGCGTGCACGATCCACGGCACCCGGGCGCCCGCGAGGAACAGGCTGCCGAAAGTCAGCAGCGCAATCACGGCCCCGATCGCGATCAGGTAGCGGCCGAGCGGGCGTCGCAGCAGCAGCATGATCACGCCGGAAATCGACGTCACCGCGAACACCAGGCTCAAGAATCCGACCGCGACGCAGAACAGCCGGTCGGTATGCCACCAGCTGGCGATCAGATCGGTGGTCACCACCGAGGTGGCCCAGCATCCGATGATGGCGAACACGCAGGCGCTGATCGCCACCGTCGCCGACGGCAGTCGGGTTCCGACCGGCTGGAGCGCTTCGGACGGAAGCATCGCCGGCGGTATCCGCCCGGTGACGATCGGAATGGCACCGGTCGGGGCCCGCCGAATGATGCGACTGGGTGTACTGGCCGGGTTATCGCCGGAACGAGCCGCGCCGGTGGGCGGAGGGTGGCGGTCGGTCACCCAACCAGGTTAAGCGAAATTGATCCCGCGCTTGGCGAGCCAGGCGGTCGGGTCGATCCGGCTGGTGCCGTTCTGCAGCACCTCGAAGTGCAGGTGCGGGCCGGTGGAGTAGCCGCGGTTGCCCATCTCGGCGATCTGATCGCCGGCCATCACGCGCTCGCCGACGCTGACCAGCGACCGGTTGATGTGACCGTAGAGCGTCACGGTGCCGTCAGAATGACGCAGTTTGACCAACATGCCGTAGCCGGCGCTGGCACCGGACTCGATCACGACGCCGTCGGAGGCCGCCACGATCGGGGTGCCGATGGCATTGGCGATGTCGATGCCGGCGTGCAGCACACCCCAGCGGTAGCCGAAGTTCGAGGTGAATGCGCCCTGGGTCGGCGCGACGAACAGCGGCCGCTGCAGCCGGGCCTCACGCTCGGCGCGCTCCTGCGCGTAGGCCACCCCCTTGGCCAGTTCCTCGTTGTGCACGACGACATTGGCCGCGGCCTTGACGGTGATCATCTGCATGCCGTGGCTGGAGGTGGTGGTGCCGTCGTTCAGCGTCGTCTTGCTGGCAGCCAGCACGGCGGGCCGCGAGACCGTCTCGTCCGACTGGTGGGTGGCGGCGTGCGCGGCGGCGGCTGCCGCTCCGGCGGCCATGGCGGCGATCATCACGCGGCTCTTGACCGCACTGGTGGGCTGGCTGCGGTGTCGTCCGCCACGAGCGGGCCGGACCGGCAGGTCGGCTGCGCTGCGCGGACCGTAGAGGTACTCGTCGGGGTAGCCGCCACGAGGGAAGGCCAGCTGCAGGACCGGCATGTTGTCGGTGTCGGTCAGATCATCCAGCTCCGGGGCCAGCAGCACCTCGGATGCGTCGTCGAAGGCATTGCCGCTGATAGTGGCGGCGTCGAGCCGTCCGAACTCGTTGAACGGGATGATGTCGGTGACCTCGGTGGGGCCGGGAACCGAAGACCGGGCCGCAGTGCCGTTCCAATGGCGGCGGGGGGCTCCACCGGGAATCGGGCGCAAGGGCGATCCGTGCTGCATCAGCCTGGAAGATCCTCTGGTCGTGATCAGAACGTTATAAAGACCTGGACTTGGGAACGGTAACCAGTTCCGCGCCGCCTAGGCAAGCTATCGGTCAAATACAGCCTGGAATGTGAAACGAATCACGTTATTTCCGGCGGTGAGATCTACCACAGCGGTGGTAGGGGAGTTCGGAACGTCGCCATCGTGTCGATACAGTGCCTCCGGGGCGAAATCCTCCTCAATCCGAAACCGCCGGCGCGCCGGCACCCATATAAGACAGTGAGCCCATGGATCTATTCGAGTATCAGGCGAAGGAACTGTTCGCTAAGCACAACGTACCGACCACGCCGGGCCGGGTAACCACCTCGGCCGAGGACGCCAAGGCCATCGCCACCGAGATCGGTCGGCCCGTCATGGTGAAGGCCCAGGTCAAGGTCGGTGGCCGCGGCAAGGCCGGTGGTGTCAAGTACGCCGCCACCCCGGAAGACGCGTTCAGCCACGCGCAGAACATCCTCGGTCTGGACATCAAGGGCCACGTCGTCAAGAAACTGCTGGTGGCCGAGGCGAGCGACATCGCCGAGGAGTACTACATCTCGTTCCTGCTCGACCGCTCCAACCGCACGTACCTGGCCATGTGCTCGGTCGAGGGCGGCATGGAGATCGAAGAGGTCGCCGCGACCAAGCCCGAGCGGCTGGCCAAGGTCCCCGTCAACGCGGTCAAGGGCGTCGACCTGGCGTTCGCCCGCTCGATTGCCGAGCAGGGCCACCTGCCCGCCGAGGTGCTCGACGCCGCCGCGGTGACCATCCAGAAGCTGTGGGAGGTCTTCGTCGCCGAAGACGCCACGCTCGTCGAGGTCAACCCGCTGGTGCGCACCCCCGATGACCAGATCCTGGCGCTGGACGGCAAGGTCACCCTCGACGGCAACGCCGAGTTCCGCCAGCCCGGCCACGCCGAGTTCGCCGACATCGAGGCGACCGACCCGCTGGAGCTCAAGGCCAAGGAGAACGACCTCAACTACGTCAAGCTCGACGGCCAGGTCGGCATTATCGGCAACGGCGCCGGCCTGGTCATGTCCACGCTGGACGTCACCGCCTACGCCGGTGAGAAGCACGGCGGCGTCAAGCCGGCCAACTTCCTCGACATCGGCGGCGGCGCCTCCGCGGAGGTGATGGCCGCCGGCCTGGATGTGATCCTGGGCGACCAGCAGGTCAAGAGCGTGTTCGTAAACGTGTTCGGTGGCATCACCGCCTGCGACGCGGTGGCAAACGGAATCGTGTCGGCGCTGAAGATCCTCGGCGACGCGGCCACCAAGCCGCTGGTGGTCCGGCTCGACGGCAACAACGTCGAGGAGGGCCGGCAGATCCTGGCCGACGCCAACCACCCGCTGGTGACGCTCGTCGACACCATGGACGAGGCCGCCGACAAGGCCGCTGAGCTCGCGTACGCCGGAAAGGACGCATAAGCATGTCGATCTTCGTCAACAAGGACAGCAAGGTCATCGTCCAGGGCATCACCGGCAGCGAGGCCACCGTCCACACCGCCCGGATGCTGCGGGCCGGCACCCAGATCGTCGGCGGGGTCAACGCCCGCAAGGCCGGCACTGTAGTCACCCACTTGGACAAGGACGGCAAGGGTGTCGATTTGCCGGTGTTCGGCGGCGTGGCCGAGGCCATGGAGAAGACCGGCGCCGACGTGTCCATCGCGTTCGTGCCGCCGAAGTTCTCCAAGGACGCGATGATCGAGGCGATCGACGCCGAGATCCCGCTGTTGGTCGTCATCACCGAGGGCATCCCGGTGCAGGACAGCGCCTACGCGTGGGCGTACAACGTGGACAACGGTGAGAAGACCCGGATTATCGGGCCGAACTGTCCGGGCATCATCACCCCGGGTGAGTGCCTGGTGGGCATCACCCCGGCCAACATCAGCGGCGCCGGTCCGATCGGCCTGGTGTCGAAGTCCGGCACGCTGACCTACCAGATGATGTACGAGCTGCGGGACTTCGGGTTCACCACCGCGATCGGTATCGGCGGTGACCCGGTGATCGGCACCACCCACATCGACGCCATCGAGGCGTTCGAGAAGGACCCTGCCACCAAGGTCATCGTGATGATCGGCGAGATCGGCGGCGACGCCGAGGAGCGCGCGGCCGACTACATCAAGGCCAATGTCACCAAGCCGGTCGTCGGCTATGTCGCCGGCTTCACCGCGCCGGAGGGCAAGACCATGGGCCACGCCGGTGCCATCGTGTCCGGTTCGTCGGGCACCGCGGCCGCCAAGCAGGAGGCGCTGGAGGCCGCCGGGGTGAAGGTCGGCAAGACCCCGTCGGCAACCGCGGCGCTGGCTCGGGAGATCCTGCAAAGCCTGTAGGCGTTTCTTTGGCGCGAGCAGACGTGAACGCACCCAAATCCGTGCTAATCCGGGGGCGTTCACGTCTGCTCGCCGTAGACGAGGTGAGCACATGAGCATCGATCCGCGCACGCCCGTCGTCGTCGGTGTGGGCCAGGCCGCCGAACGCATCGACGACACCGACTACCGCGCCATGTCGCCAGTGGAGTTGGCCGCTGCCGCCGCGCAGGCCGCACTGGTCGATTCGGGTGTCGAGCCCTCCCGTGTGGCGCATGCCATCGACACGGTGGTGGCCACCCGGCAGTTCGAGAATTCGATCCCGAAAGCGCCTGCGCCACTGGGCAAGTCGAACAATTTCCCGCGCTCGGTGGCCCGGCTGATCGGGGCGGATCCGGCTCGGGCGGTGCTGGACAAGGTGGGCGGTCAGGGGCCGCAGAAGCTGCTCAGCGAGTTCGCCGCCGAGATCGCCGCGGGCACCACCGACGCGGTGCTGCTGTGCGGATCGGATGCGACCTCGACGCTACGGCACTTCGCCAAGCGCGACGACAAGCCGGATTTCAGCGAGACCATCGACGGTCAGCTCGAAGACCGTGGTTACGGCCTGGAGGAGTTCGTCGAGCACTACACCGTCATCCACGGGCTCACCGGTGCACCGGTGCAGTACGGGCTGCTGGAGAACGCCCGGCGTGCCCGGCTGGGCATGGGCACGGCCGACTATCTGCAGGCCATGGGGGAGCTGTTCGCCCCGATGTCCAAGATCGCTGCGAAGAACCCGTTCTCGGCCTCGCCGGTGGAACGCTCGGTCGATGAGCTGACCACCATCAGCACCACCAACCGGATGATCTGCGACCCCTACCCGCGGCTGCTGGTGGCGCGCGACCAGGTCAACCAGGGTGCCGCGGCGCTGCTGATGTCGGTGGCGGCAGCCCGGCGCCTGGGTGTGCCCGAAGACCGCTGGGTGTATCTGCACGGCCACGCCGACATGCGTTCTCAGCGCCTGCTGGAACGCACCGACCTGGGCGCCTACCCGGCCGCCGTGGCGGCCACCACTGCGGCGCTCGCGATGGCCGGCATCGGCTTCGACGACATCACGGCGATGGATCTCTACAGCTGCTTTCCGGTTCCGGTGTTCACCATCTGCGACGCCTTCGGTCTTGCCGGTGACGACCGCCGCGGGTTGACGCTGACCGGCGGGCTGCCGTTCTTCGGCGGCGCCGGCAACAACTACTCGATGCACGCCATCGCCGAGGCGGTCGCGGTAGCCCGAAGCGCCCCGGGGCAATTCGCGTTCGTCGGCGCCAACGGCGGCATGATGAGCAAGTATTCGGCCGGCGTGTACTCGGCTGCCCCGGCGCCGTGGACACCAGATCGCAGCGCCGAACCGCAGGCCGAGCTCGACGCCGCGCCCAAGGTGGCAGTCACCGAGCGGGCCGAAGGTCCGGCGACGATCGAGACCTACAGCGTCCGCTACGACTGGGAGACCCGGACCGGCATCATCATCGGCCGGCTCGACGCCGACGGCAGCCGGTTCCTGGCGACCACCGAGGACGACGATCTGGTGGCGCTGCTCTCCGACGGCGAGCCGCTGGGAACGCCCATCACGGTGCGCGCCCTGGACTACGGCAACCGCTGCTCGTTGCGCTGAGATTTTCCCGCCGAACAGTCCGCGCTAGGAACTGAGCCCGAGCTTGCCGGCCAAGCGCTCGACGTAAGCAGCCACCTCGGCTTCGGACTTGTCCGGGAGCCCGAACAGCACCTCGGTGACCCCGATTTCGGCCCAGTGCGCGATCTTCTCGGGCACCGGCTTGAAGTCCAGCGCGACGATCTGCGGTGCGCCCTCGCGGCCGGCGCCCGCCCAGACGTCCTGCAGCAGCTTCACCGGTTCGTCGATGTCGAAGTCGCGCGGCGTGGTGATCCAGCCGTCGGCGCTGCGGGCGATCCACTTGAAGTTCTTCTCGGTGCCGGCCGCACCCACCAGCACCGGAATGTGCGCCTGCACCGGCTTGGGCCACGCCCAGCTGGGACCGAAGTTGACGAACTCGCCCTCGAAGGAGGCTTCCTCTTCGGTCCACAGCGCGCGCATCGCCTCCAGATACTCGCGCAACATGGTGCGTCGGCGCCCCGGCGGCACCCCGTGATCAGCCAGTTCGTCGGTGTTCCAGCCGAACCCGACTCCCAGGCTGACCCGTCCACCGGAGAGGTGATCGAGCGTGGCGATCGATTTCGCCAGGGTGATCGGATCATGCTCGACCGGCAGCGCCACCGCGGTGGACAACCGCACCCGTGACGTCACCGCACACGCGGTTCCCAGGCTCACCCAGGGATCCAGGGTGCGCATATAGCGGTCATCGGGCAGCGACTCGTCGCCGGTGGTCGGATGGGCGGCCTGGCGCTTGACCGGAATATGGGTGTGTTCGGGCACGTAAAACGTGGTGAATCCATGGTCATCGGCGAGTTTGGCGGCCGCCGCCGGGGTGATTCCACGGTCACTGGTGAACAGCACAAGCCCGTAATCCATGTCCGTGATTAGAACGTGTTCTTGTTCTGGGGGCAACCGCGGGTCCCCTTACCGCGCGGTTATCGCGCGGTGCTGACCCACCGGCCACAGCCGCAAGTGCGCTAGCGTGGATGATCGAACCGCGCCGCCCCGCCGCACCGGCCCACAAGCACAGGAGAGGTCATGACCTACCCGCCCGGGAATCCCGGTTTCCAGCCTGCCCAGCCGCCCGGCTCCTACGGACAGTCGCCCCCGTCGTTCGCCAAGTCCGGCGGCGACACCGAGAGCAAGTTGCCGCTGTACCTGCAGATCGCCGTGGTGGTGTTGGGTTTCGGTGTGTACCTGGGGAATTTCGGTCCGATCGTGACCGTCACCGATGGTGAATTCCCGTTGATCCTCGGCGACGCCGGTCATACGGTTCCGCTGGCGCTGCTGGCGGCGCTGTTGGCCGGGGCGGGCCTGTTGCCCAAGGCGAAGGTCTATACCGCTGTGGTCGCCGCGATCGCCACGCTGGCAGCGTTGCTGGCGATTGCAACCATCGCCGAGGCGGGCGAGAACTACGAGATCGGCTGGGGACTCTGGCTGGTGTTGACCTTCAGCGTCCTGCAGGCCGTCGCCGCCGTCGGATCGCTGTTGCTCGAGGCCGGCGTCGTCACCGCTCCGGCTCCGCGCCCCAAGTACGACCCCTACGCGCAGTACGGGCTGCCGCCGGGCGGCAACTACTACGGCCAGCAGGGTTACGGACACCAGGGTTCGCAGCAGTCCGGCTACCCCTCGTACGGCAACTACCCGTCCGCGCCGTCCAGCGGAGGCTTCGGCGCCCAGTCGGCACCGCCGACCGGCGGATTCAATTCCGGCCCCCAGCAGGCGCAGTCGGCTCAGCAGGGCCCGCCCACGCCGCCGACCGGCTTCCCCAGCTTCAGCCCACCGCCGAGCGGTGGTTCGGGCGGTTCCTCGACGGGCGGCCAGGGCTCCGCGACGGGCGGCCAGAGCGGATCCGGGCAGGATCAGGGCTCGACCGGTGGCCAGCAGTCGCAGGGCGGCTCCGCCCCGTCGGGGCCGGCGCAGTCCTGACGCGCGCCGGCGCGCCGAGTCGATCGTGCTCGCAGCGTGACACCGGTGGCAGGCGGTAAACCAGCCTCGAACCCGACCCGCGACCTGGTGCGGGTTGCGTTCGGTCCCTCCGTCGTGGCGTTGACGGTCATCGCAGCGGTGACGCTACTGCAGTTGCTGATCGCCAACAGCGACATGACCGGGGCATCCGGCGCCATAGCCAGCATGTGGCTGGGGGTGCATCAGGTGCCGATCTCGATCGACGGTCGGGAACTGGGCGTGTTGCCGCTGCTGCCGGTGCTGCTGATGGTGGCCGGCACCGCGCGGACCACCGCGCAGGCCACCTCCGAGGGCGCCTCCTGGTTCGTTGTCCGCTGGATCGTGGCATCGGCATTGGGCGGCCCACTGTTGATCGCGGCGATCTCGTTGGCGGTCATCCACGATGCCGCGTCGGTCATCACCGAGTTGCAGACCCCGCAGGCGCTGAACGCCTTCACGCACGTGTTGGTGGTCCATGCGATCGGCGCCGCGATCGGGGTGGGATCGCGGATGGGCCGGCGGGTGCTGGCCGAGACGCCGCTGCCGAGCTGGCTGGCCGACTCACTGCGGGCCGCCGCCGCCGGCATGCTGGCGTTGTTCGGGCTGGCCGGCGCCGTGACGGTCATCTCGCTGGTCGTGCACTGGGGAACCATGCACGAGCTCTACGCGATCACCGATTCGTTGTTCGGCCAACTCAGCCTCACCCTGCTGGCGGTGCTGTACGTGCCCAATGTGGTGGTCGGCGCCGCAGCGATGGCGGTCGGATCGAGCGCGCACATCGGGCCGGCGTTGTTCAGCGCGTTCACCGTGCTCGGCGGCGACATCCCGGCGGTGCCGATCCTGGCGGCGGCGCCCACCCCGCCGCTGGGCCCGGTCTGGGTGGCGCTGCTGATCATCGGCGCCGCCTCGGGTGTCGCAGTCGGCCAGCAGTGTGCGCGCCGGGCGCTGCCGTTGCTTCCCGCCTTGGCCAAGGTCGTGAGCGCCGCGTTCATCGCCGCGGTGGCGATGGCGCTGCTCGGGTTCGCCGGCGGGGGCCGGTTGGGCAACTTCGGCGACGTCGGGGTGGACCAGGCCACCTT
The DNA here is from genome assembly GCF_041287085.1 of Mycobacterium sp. pW045. NCBI lineage: Bacteria > Bacillati > Actinomycetota > Actinomycetes > Mycobacteriales > Mycobacteriaceae > Mycobacterium > Mycobacterium sp. pW045. Next base: position 22,011 of record NZ_JBGGKU010000015.1, read on the forward strand.
CGGCCCGGCAGTGTTCGGCTGGTTCGCTGCGATCGGTGCGCTGACCGTCGTGATGGTCGGCGGGGTCGCGCGAGGCACGGCCGGGACGCCCCCGATGTCGCCGACGGCTCCGCACCGCGCCGCAGACGCCGACAGCCTCCCGCAGCCCGACTCGCAGCCCGAATCGGCGCCGGAGCCGGCCCCGGCCCAGGTCGAGGTCGTCGATCCCGAGGAACCCGGCCGGCTGTTCGAGCCCGACGAGCTGTTCGAGCCCGACGAGGTGGCCGGCGGCGCCGAGCTGAGCTGGACGCCCGAGCCCGATGCGCCGCGGCAGTTCGAATCGCAGGCACCGACCGAGCCGCCCGGGCCGCTGGAAGATCCCGAAGACCTGATGTTCACCGACGACGACGGATTCGACACCAGAAATTGAGGACTTCGGTCCCTTATATCCGGACCGGCGGCCTGGTCGCATAGGGACATGACCCATGCCGTAAGCGCCGCCGACGTCGGTGTCCGGAATCTGCACAGCCTGGCGCGCGCACGTGCCGAGCTGCTGACGCGGCTGGTGCTGCCGCCCGGGCACGACCCGATCCTCGATGTCATGGCGATGATCTGGCTGGATGGCGCCGCGGCCGGTTTTCAGATGGTCGAGCACCCGGCGCCGGCCGGGCTGACCACGCCGTTGGCCGGCGCGCTGTACGACAGGCTGGCGGGCGCCGAGCTGTGCAGCGAATACGAGGAATTCCCGGAGCTGGACGACTCGGATTTCCAGGACCTGGCGTGCGGACGGGTGGAGAAGATCAGCCACGGCATCCACCCGGCCGGGCATCCCGACGTGATCTGGGACAAGGTGGAGATCTGGACCGACGGGGTGGCCGCCGCCCTCAGGATCAGCCGGGACGAAGCCCGGCAACAGGCCTGATTGTCCGGCCGGCCTGCACGCTAGGCTCCTTCACGTGCAACCGATCCACGTGGCCCCGAGCGTTCCGGCCCGGCTGGTGGTGTTGGCGTCGGGGACCGGATCGCTGCTGGAGTCGCTGCTGGCTGCGGCGGTCGGTGACTACCCTGCGCGGGTGGTGGCCGTCGGTACCGACCGGGACTGCCGTGCCGTGGAGGTCGCTCGTTCGGCCGGGTTGCCGGTGTTCACCGTGCGAATGGCCGACTTTCCCGACCGGGCGGCGTGGGATCTCGCGCTGGCGGAGGCCACCGAGGCGCACGCCCCCGATCTGGTGGTCTCGGCCGGCTTCATGAAAATCCTGGGGTCACACTTCCTCACCCGGTTCCTGGGGCGCACCGTCAACACGCACCCGGCGCTGCTGCCCGCCTTCCCCGGTGCCCACGCGGTGCCCGAGGCGCTGGCCTACGGAGTGAAGGTCACCGGGTGCACCGTGCATCTGGTGGACGCCGGCACCGATACCGGCCCGGTGCTGGCCCAGGAACCGGTCGCCGTGCTCGACGACGACGACGAAGAAACCCTGCATGAACGCATCAAGACAGTGGAACGCAAGCTTCTGGTGGACGTGCTGGCCGCGCTGGCGACCGGCGGCGTGACCTGGACCGGACGAAAGGCAACCATAGGATGACCGACGGCAAGCGACCGATTCGGCGGGCGCTGATCAGCGTCTACGACAAGACCGGCCTGGTCGACCTCGCCACCGGACTGCATGCCGCCGGGGTGGATATCGTCTCCACCGGGTCCACCGCGAAGACGATTGCGGCCAAGGGTATTCCGGTCACGCCGGTGGAGCAGCTGACCGGCTTCCCGGAGGTGCTCGACGGCCGGGTCAAGACGCTGCACCCGCGGGTGCACGCCGGGCTGCTGGCCGACCTGCGCAAGCCGGAGCATGCCGCGGCGCTGGGCGAACTCGACATCGCTCCGTTCGAGCTGGTGGTGGTCAACCTCTACCCGTTCAGTGAGACCGTGGATTCCGGTGCCGGGATGGATGACTGCGTCGAGCAGATCGACATCGGTGGGCCCTCGATGATCCGGGCGGCCGCCAAGAATCACCCCAGCGTGGCGGTGGTGGTCGACCCACTGGGGTACGACGGTGTGCTGGCCGCGGTCAATGCCGGCGGGTTCACCCTGCCCGAGCGGAAACGACTGGCGTCACTGGCATTTCGCCACACCGCCGAGTACGACGTGGCGGTTGCCGGTTGGATGTCGTCGACGCTGGCGCCGGAGGAGCCACGCCAGCCGATGCCCGAGTGGTTCGGCCGCACCTACCGCCGGGCGGCGCAGCTGCGCTACGGCGAGAACCCGCACCAGCAGGCCGCCCTCTTCTGTGACGGTGGCGCCTGGCCGGGTATAGCCCAGGCTGACCAGCTGCACGGAAAAGAGATGTCCTACAACAACTTCACCGATGCCGACGCAGCCTGGCGCGCCGCATTCGACCACGAAGAGACCTGCGTGGCGATCATCAAGCACGCCAACCCGTGCGGGATCGCGATCTCGTCGGTCTCGGTGGCCGACGCCCATCGCAAGGCGCACGAGTGCGATCCGTTGAGCGCGTTCGGCGGGGTGATCGCGGCGAACACCGAGGTCAGTGCGGAGATGGCGGAGTATGTGAGCACCATCTTCACCGAGGTCATCGTCGCGCCGGCCTATGAGTCGGGCGCGGTCGAGATCCTGGCGCGCAAGAAGAACATCCGGGTGCTGCTGGCCTCCGAACCGCTGCGCGGTGGTGTCGAGTGGCGCCAGATCAGCGGCGGACTGCTGATGCAGGGCCGCGACGGCCTCGACGCAGCCGGCGACAACCCGGTGAACTGGACCCTGGCCACCGGGCCCGCCGCGGATCCGGCCACCATGGCCGACCTGCTCTTCGCCTGGCGCGCCTGTCGCGCGGTCAAATCCAACGCGATCGTCGTCGCCGCCAACGGCGCCACCGTTGGCGTCGGGATGGGCCAGGTCAACCGGGTCGATGCCGCCCGGTTGGCGGTGGAGCGCGGCGGTGACCGGGTGGCCGGGGCGGTGGCCGCCTCCGATGCGTTCTTCCCGTTCCCCGACGGGCTGCAGACGCTGACCGGGGCCGGCGTGAAGGCGATCGTGCACCCGGGCGGCTCCGTCCGTGACGACGAGGTGACCGCGGCGGCCGCCGAGGCCGGGATCACGCTGTATCTGACCGGGGCGCGGCACTTCGCGCACTAGCCTTGACAAAAAGATTGTAGGCGCTCACTATCTAACTCAATCCCGAGTTAGGAGACGTCGTGGCCTACGACCTCATCATCCGCAACGGCCTGTGGTTCGACGGCCTGGGCAACCCACCGCAGGTTCGCACGCTGGGTATTCGCGACGGTGTCGTCGCCGACATCGTGACGGGCGACCTGGACGAAGCGGCCTGCCCGGAGGTGATCGACGCGGCCGGCAAGTGGGTGGTCCCGGGGTTCATCGACGTGCACACCCACTACGACGCCGAAGTGCTGCTGGACCCGGGGCTGCGAGAATCCGTGCGCCACGGCGTCACCACGGTGCTGCTGGGCAACTGTTCGCTGTCAACGGTCTACGCCGACGCCGAGGACGCCGCCGACCTGTTCAGCCGGGTGGAGGCGGTGCCGCGCAAATTCGTGCTGGATGCGCTGCGGTCCCGCAAGACCTGGTCGACACCGGCGGAGTACGTGCAAGCCCTCGACGAGTTGCCGCTCGGACCCAATATCGGCTCCATGCTTGGTCATTCGGACCTGCGGACCGCGGTGCTCGGCTTGGATCGCGCCACCACCGACGGTGTCGTGCCGACCGACGCCGAACTGGAGAAGATGGCCGCGCTGCTCGACGACGGACTGGCCGCCGGACTGCTGGGCATGTCCGGCATGGACGCGGCCATCGACAAACTCGACGGTGATCGGTTCCGGTCGCGGGCGCTGCCGTCGACGTTCGCCACCTGGCGGGAGCGCCGGCGGCTGATCAAGGTGCTGCGCAAGCGCGGCCGGATGCTGCAGAGCGCCCCCAACGTCAAGAAGCCGCTGACGGCGCTGAACTTCTTCTTGACCAGCAGCGGGATGTTCGGCCGCCGGCGCGGCGTGCGGATGAGTCTGCTGGTCTCCGCCGACGCCAAGTCGTCACCGGGCGCCGTCCGGGTCATGGGTCCGGCCACCCGGCTGCTCAACGCCGTGCTCGGCTCATCGGTGCGCTTCCAGCATCTGCCGGTGCCGTTCGAATTGTATTCCGACGGAATCGATCTGCCGGTCTTCGAGGAGTTCGGCGCCGGCACCGCCGCGCTGCACCTGCGAGACCAGTTGGAGCGCAACGCGTTGCTGGCCGACACCGAGTACCGCCGCCGCTTTCGCAAATCCTTCGACCGCAAGAAGCTGGGTCCGTCGTTGTGGCATCGCGACTTCCACGACGCGGTGATCGTCGAATGCCCGGATGCGAGCCTGATCGGCAAGAGCTTCGGCCAGATCGCCGACGAACGCGGGCTGCACCCGTTGGACGCCTTCCTGGATGTGTTGGTGGACAACGGTGAACGCAACGTGCGCTGGACCACCATCGTGGCCAACCACCGGCCGAAGTACCTCGACATGCTGGCCAAAGAACCGGCCATCCACATGGGGTTCTCCGACGCCGGTGCCCACCTGCGCAACATGGCCTTCTACAACTTCTCGCTGCGACTGCTCAAGCGAGTTCGCGACGCGCAGGCGGCCGGCCGGCCGTTCCTGAGCACCGAGCGGGCGGTGTACCGGCTGACCGCTGAGGTCGCCGACTGGTTCGGCCTCGACGCCGGCACGCTGCGCCGCGGTGACCGTGCGGACTTCGTGGTGATCGACCCGGCCGGCCTGGATGACGCTGTGGACGGCTACCACGAGGAGCAGGTGCCGTTCTACGGGGGGCTGTCGCGGATGGTCAACCGCAACGACGACGCCGTGGTGGCGACCGGCGTGGGCGGCACCGTGGTGTTCCGCAACGGACAGTTCCGCGACGGCTACGGCACGACGGTGAAATCCGGCCGCTTCTTGCGCGCCGGATCCCCTGAGCTGCAACCGGTCTGACCATGGCTCGTACCCAACGGGAGCGCCGTGAGGCCACCGTCGCAGGATTGCTGGACGCCAGCATCGCCACCATCGCCGAGGTCGGCTATGCGCGGGCGTCGGCCAAGGTGATCGCGGCGCGCGCCGGGGTCTCCGATGGGGCGTTGTTCCGCCACTTCGACACCATGGGCGACTTCATGGCCGCCACTGCGCAGGAAGTCCTGCGCCGCCAGCTGGAGCGGTTCGGCAAGCAAGTCGCCGAGATCCCGGCCGAGGTGCCGGCGCTGGAGGCGGTGCTGACCGTGCTGCGCGACCTGACTGCCAATTCCACCAACGCGGTGCTCTACGAGCTGCTGATCGCTGCGCGCACCGACGAGAAGCTGCGAGCCACCCTGCAGCATGTGCTCACCGAATACAGCGCCAAGATCGGCGAAGCCGCCCGGGTGCTGCCTGGCGCGGATGCCTTTCCGCCGGAACTCTTCCCGAATCTGGTGGCGCTGTTGACCAACACCTTCGACGGTGCGGCGATCGTGCGCGCCGTGTTACCCCAGCCCGAGATCGAGGCGAATCGGATTCCGCTGCTGTTGACGCTACTGGAGGGCCGTATCTGAGCGCGTCGAGTCGGCACCCGCCGATGCTGCGGGCGTCACGTAATCGACGAAGGCTGCGATCTCGGCGACGGCACGGCGAGCGTCGGGGTTGAAGTCGAAGGTCAGCTGGAACATGTGCAGCGCGCGGTCCCAGACCTGTACCCAGTTCGGCACCCCGGCGGCGGTGAGCTTGTCGGCCAGCACGAAGGTGTCGTTGCGCAGCATCTCGTTGTTGGCGACTTGCAGCAGAAACGGGCCCAGCCCGCGCAGCTCCGCTTCCGGGGGCATCACCGGCAGCTCGCGGGTGCCGTTGACGGTGGCGAAGACCCGGTAGATGAACATGAACGCCATGAACGGGAAGAACGGGTCGCGGTGGGAGCGCGCGGCCTGTCGTTTGATCTCCATGTCCGACGACGTCAGCGCCGACATCAGTACCTGACCGGCGGGTACCGGCAGCCCCGCGTCGCGCGCCGTCAGCGCAGTGTTCACCGCCATCAGGCCGCCGGCCGAATCCCCCGCCACCACAATGCGGTCCGCGGTGAATCCGGCGTCGAGCACATGGCGGTAGGCGCACAGTCCGTCGGCGATGGCCTCGTCCACACCGGCCAGCGGCGCCAAGCGGTAGCCGACATTGAACACCTTCGCTCCGGTGACCTCGGACAGCTTGCTGGCAAAGCGGCGGTGCGAATTGAGGCCCAGCGTCACCAGCGCCGAACCATGGAAGTAGACGATCACCCGGTCCGAGTCGCGGGCGGCAGGGGCCACCACCCACTCTGCCGGACAGTCGGTCAGGCGCTCCCGCGTCACCTCGGTGCCCGGCAGCGCCCGGATGTAACGCATCGGTTGGTCGATGAGGTCGAGGCGCGCCCGCTGCAGTCCGGCGGGCCAGATCCGATTGACGATCATGCCGATGACCGTCAGCACGGCGATAGAGGTCCGCAGGAAGATCGCGGCGCCCACGGCCAGCAGGCGGGCCTGCCATGATGCCGGACCGAAGTATGTCTGAGCCGGTCGATCCCGCCATTCCAGTGAGTTCACGGTACCCAGGGTATCGGGTATTTGGCGGCGTGATGACGTGGGACGCCGTGACGGACCACCGCGCCCGTCGTAGCGTGGAGTGGTGACCGCGCTGACTACCCCGCACGATCTGCCCACCACACTCGGCGAACTCCGGGCCGCCGGCCACCGCGAAAGGGGGGTCAAGCAGGAGATTGCCGAGAACCTGCTGGCCCGCCTCGCCGACGGCGACGACGCCGCGACCGTCTGGCCCGGCATCTTCGGATTCGAGGACACCGTGCTGCCGCAACTGGAGCGGGCGCTGATCGCCGGCCACGACATCGTGCTGCTGGGGGAACGCGGCCAGGGCAAGACCCGACTGCTGCGGGCCTTGACCGGGTTGCTCGACGAGTGGACGCCGGTGATCGCCGGTGCCGAACTCGGTGAGCACCCGTATTCGCCGATCACCCCGGAGTCGATCCGGCGGGCCGCTGAGCTCGGCGACGACCTCCCGGTGGCCTGGCGGCACCGCAGCGAGCGTTACACCGAGAAGCTGGCCACCCCGGACACCAGCGTGGCCGACCTGGTCGGCGACATCGACCCGATCAAGGTCGCCGAGGGACGTAGCCTGGGCGATCCCGAGACCATCGCCTACGGGCTGATCCCCCGCGCGCACCGCGGCATCGTGGCCGTCAACGAACTTCCCGATCTCGCCGAGCGCATCCAGGTGGCGATGCTCAACGTGATGGAGGAACGCGACATCCAGGTGCGCGGCTACACGCTGCGGCTGCCGCTGGACGTGCTGGTGGTGGCCAGCGCCAACCCGGAGGACTACACCAACCGGGGCCGCATCATCACCCCGCTCAAGGACCGGTTCGGCGCCGAGATCCGCACCCACTACCCGCTGGAACTCGACGCGGAGGTCGGCGTGATCGCCCAGGAGGCCCACCTGAGCGCGCAGGTGCCCGACTATCTGCTGGCGGTGCTGGCCCGGTTCGCCCGCTACCTGCGCGAGTCCCGCTCGGTGGATCAGCGCTCGGGCGTCTCGGCGCGGTTCGCAATCGCGGCCGCCGAGACCGTGGCGGCCGCAGCGCGACACCGCGGCGCGGTGCTGGGTGAGACCGATCCGGTGGCCCGGGTGGTCGATCTGGGCACCATCGTCGACGTGCTGCGCGGAAAGCTGGAGTTCGAATCCGGTGAGGAGGGCCGCGAGCAGGCGGTGCTGGAACACCTGCTGCGCCGGGCCACTGCCGACACCGCATCGCGCGCACTGGGCGGGATCGACGTCGGGCCGCTGGTGGCCGCTGTCGAAGACGCGGCGGTGACGACGGGGGAGCGGGTGTCGGCCAAGGCGGTGCTGGCGGCGCTGCCGGATCTGCCGGTGATCGATGCCATCGCGCAGCGGTTGGGTGCGGAGTCCGACGGCGAACGTGCCGCGGCACTCGAATTGGCCTTGGAGGCGCTGTATCTGGCCAAGCGTATCGACAAGACCTCGGACGAGGGCGAAACCGTCTATGGCTAGAAGCCACGGCTCACGGTATTCGGCCTACACCGGTGGGCCGGATCCGTTGGCGCCGCCGGTCGATCTGGCCGAGGCGCTGGAGGAGATCGGCCGTGACGTGATGGAGGGGACCTCGCCGCGGCGGGCGCTGCAGGAGCTGCTGCGGCGCGGCACCAAGACCATGACCGGTGCCGACCGGCTGGCCGCCGAGGCGCAGCGTCGGCGTCGGGAATTGTTGCGCCGCAACAACTTGGACGGCACCCTTGCCGAGGTCAAGAAGCTGCTCGATGAGGCGGTGCTGGCCGAACGCAAGGAACTGGCCCGGGCGCTGGACGACGATGCCCGGTTCGCCGAGATGCAGATCGAGGGCCTGTCGCCGTCGCCGGCCAAGGCGGTGCAGGAGCTGTCGGACTACAACTGGCGCAGCAACGAGGCCCGCGAGTCCTACGAGAAGATCAAGGACCTGCTCGGTCGCGAGATGCTCGACCAGCGCTTCGCCGGCATGAAGCAGGCGCTGGAAGGCGCCACCGACGAAGACCGGCAACGGGTCACCGACATGCTGGATGACCTCAACGACCTGTTGGACAAGCATTCTCGCGGCGAGGACACGAGGGCGGACTTTCAAGACTTCATGGCCAAGCACGGCGAGTTCTTCCCGGAGAACCCGCGCAACGTCGAGGAGTTGCTCGATTCGCTGGCCCAGCGGGCCGCCGCTGCGCAGCGCTTCCGCAACAGCTTGAGCGCCGATCAGCGCGCCGAGCTGGATGCGTTGGCCGAGCAGGCGTTCGGCTCCCCGGCGCTGCAGCAGGCGCTGGGCCGCCTGGACGCACACCTGCAGGCGGCCCGGCCGGGCGAGGACTGGAGCGGCTCGTCGGAGTTCTCCGGCAACAACCCGCTCGGCATGGGGGAGGGTGCTCAGGCGTTGAGCGACATCGCCGAGCTCGAGCAGTTGGCCGAGCAGTTGTCGCAGGCCTATCCGGGCGCGAGCATGGACGACGTGGATCTGGACGCGCTGGCCCGCCAGCTCGGCGACCAGGCTGCCGTCGATGCGCGGACGCTGGCCGAGCTGGAACGTGCCCTGCTCAATCAGGGCTTCCTGGATCGCAGCTCCGATGGACAGTGGCGGCTGTCGCCCAAGGCGATGCGCCGGCTCGGCGAGACGGCGCTGCGCGATGTGGCGCGCCAACTCTCGGGGCGCCGCGGCGAGCGTGACCATCGTCGGGCCGGGGCGGCCGGTGAACTGACCGGGGCCACGCGGCCGTGGCAGTTCGGTGATACCGAGCCCTGGAACGTCACCCGCACCCTGACCAACGCGGTGCTGCGGCAGGTCGCCGGCGGTTCAGGCGGCGGTTCAGCCGGCGGCCGGCTGTCGATCAGCGTTGACGACGTCGAGGTCTCCGAGACCGAGACCCGCACCCAGTCGGCCGTCGCGTTGCTGGTGGACACTTCGTTCTCGATGGTGATGGACAACCGCTGGCTGCCGATGAAGCGCACCGCGCTGGCGTTGCACCACCTGATCAGCACCCGGTTCCGTTCGGATGCATTGCAGATCATCGCATTCGGACGCTACGCGCGCACCGTGACCGCCGCCGAGCTGACCGGCCTGGAGGGCGTCTACGAGCAGGGCACCAACCTGCATCACGCGCTGGCGCTGGCCGGCCGGCACCTGCGTCGGCACCCGAATGCCCAGCCGGTGGTGCTGGTGGTCACCGACGGCGAGCCGACCGCGCACCTGGAGGATTTTCGCGGCGACGGTGCATCGGTGTTCTTTGACTACCCGCCGCACCCGCGGACCATCGCCCACACCGTCAAGGGGTTCGACGACGTGGCCCGCCTCGGTGCGCAGGTGACGATCTTCCGGCTGGGCGACGACCCCGGGCTGGCCCGGTTCATCGACCAGGTGGCGCGACGCGTCCAGGGCCGGGTCGTGGTGCCCGAACTCGACGGGCTGGGCGCGGCCGTGGTCGGCGACTACCTACGGTCACGGCGCCGCTGATCATCCCCGAGACAGCAGTCGCCGCTTCTGTTCGGCGAACTCCGCCTCGGTCAGATACCCGGCGTCGTGCAGTTCGCCGAGCTCGCGGATCCCGGCTGCCAGTTCGACGACCGAGCTCGGCGGTGCATACGCTGCGGCCGCCGGGGCGCCTGCGCCCGACTCCGCTGCCGCCGGGTCCGCCGAGGCCGCCGGCGCCGCCTTGCCGGCTTCTGGCGACTTGGTCTGTTGACCGCGGTTCTGGTTGACGGCGCCGGCCAACGCGCTGCCCCCCATGCCGGCCAGCGCCATCTGACCGAAAGCCGTCCCCAATCCGGCCGGCGTTGGTGAAGCGGCAGCGCTGAGCGGCGTCGAGAAGCTGGCATGACGGATCTCCGGGGCCAACTCCGCCCAGCTGATCGGCACCGAGAGCGCTCCGAGGGGGAATCCCTCGGCCAAGGCGGCCACCACCGAGGCGTGGGGCACCCGAAGGTTCTCGGTGCCGGGCAGCTCCGCGAAACCGCCGATCTGGCCCAGCGCCTCCAAGATGCTTCGCTGGCCGCCGCGGAGAATGTCCTGGGTATCGAAGATCTCGCGAGAGTCCAGCTCCGCGAAGTACATCGCGGCGCCCGCCAGCCAGACGCCGAGAATCGACAGCGGCAGGGCGATGCCGAGAGCGGTCTCGTCGGCGATGATGCCCAGCCAGTCGAAGGGCCCGGTCGGCACGTCGGCCTGCGCCAGCATGGCCGGAAACTGCGAACCGGCATCGGATGAGCCCGGCAGCGCCGAGGCCAGCTTTGACGGCAGCGTCTGGGCCGTGTTGGCGGCCGAGTTGAGTCCGGCGGACTCCGAGCCGTTGAGCGGCCCGGCCGGGTTGGCGGTGTGCGGCGGCGGCTGGAACGGCTCCATCTCGGTGGCAGTCGCCGACAACGACGCATAGCTGTACATGGCGCCGGCGTCCTGGGCCCACATCGCGGCGTATTCGGCTTCGTTGGCCGCGATGGCCGCCGCGTTCTGGCCCAAGATGTTGGTGGCCAGCAGCGTCAGCAACGCAGCGCGGTTGGCCGCGATCGCCGGTGGCGGCACCACCGTGGCGAAGGTGGCCTCGTAGGCGGCCACGGCGGCCTTGGCCTGCATGCCGGTCTTCTCGGCCTGGACCGAGGTCATGTTCAACCACGACACGAACGGGGTGATCGAGGCCGCCATGGCTGCGGCCGAGGGTCCCAGCCAGGGTCCGCTCGTGAGCTCGGTGACCACTGACTCGTAGGCCGTGGCGGCCAGGTGAAGTTCGGCGGCCAGCCCGTCCCAAGCCGTGGCAGCAGTCAGCATCGATGCCGGGCCGGCGCCCGCATACATCAGACCGGAGTTGACCTCCGGTGGTAAGGCCGCGAAATCCATTTCTCAGCCCCGGGCAGGGCGCGGCATCCGGACCACGCTGTCACCGGTAGCCGGTGGATGCGCCCCGGTAATGCGATTCATGGCGGTTGCATCCCTCCGTTTACTGGGTCGTCTGGGTGATGTGGGTTACTCTACGGTCTGATCCCCTCGATCTAACCCGCTCAGAACTGGCCGGCGCGCTCGACACCCGGGTCGCTGCACGCCGTCGATTGTCGCGCAGCGCTGGGCGCAATTCCATTCTCCGAGCGGCAACCGCTCGGTCGCCATGGTGTTTGACACCCATTCGGGCTTCGCGGCAACCCGTATGGACAACCGGGTGCTGCGGAGACGATGGTGGTGGCATGCACCGTTGGACAGCGGTCATCGACAGGTTTCGGCAGCGGGCGCGCCCGCCTGCGCGCGGGCTGTTTCGCCGGGTCGTGCTGATCAATGGTCTGGTCTTCACCCTGGGCACACTGGTGCTTGCCATGTCCCCGGCGAGGGTGTCGACGCGCATCCAGCCGGCCGAGATCCCGGTTCTGGTCATCGGGCTGGCCATCGTGGTGGGCGCCAACGCACTGCTGTTGCGATCGAGTCTTGCCCCCCTGGATCGGCTCGCCGCGTCAATGCGGCGAGTCGATCCGCCCCATCCCAGTGACCGCGTGCACGACCCGGGTGCCGGCGACCTGCATCACCTCATCGAATCCTTCAACGCCATGCTCGACCGGCTGGAAACGGAGCGGGCCTCATCGAACGCGTCGGTGCTGACCGTGCAGGAGAACGAGCGGCAGCGGATCGCCCGGGAGTTGCACGACCAGATCGGCCAAACCCTCACCGTCGCGCTGCTCACGCTCAAGCGGGCGGTGGACGCCGCGCCCGCGGAGATTCGCGGTGATCTCGGGGACGCCCAAGAAATCGTGCGGGCCAGTCTCGACGAAGTGCGCAGCATCGCCCGCCGGCTGCGCCCGGACGCGCTGGAAGACCTCGGGCTGCGCAGCGCACTGCAAGCCCTGTGCAACCAATTCACCCAGGGGACCGGCATCGACGTCGTCAAACAGATCAGCTCGCACGCCGATCACGTGAGTCCCGACGTCAGCCTGGTCTGCTATCGCGTCGCCCAGGAGAGCCTGACCAACATCGCCCGCCATTCCGGAGCGCAGAAGGCATGGCTGGACCTGCACATCGACGCCGCGTCAAAACTGACGCTGCGAATCGCCGACAACGGCAAGGGCGGCGTGAGCGCAGAAGGCGCTGGAATCACCGGAATGCGAGAACGCGCCCTGCTGGTGCAGGCCACCCTGACGATCACCTCGCCGAGCAACGAGGGAACCGAAGTCCGGCTGACGGTGCCGGCCCGACTGAGCGACGGAGGCCGGTAATGGCACCCCCGGCCCGCATCATGCTCGCCGACGACCACGCCCTGGTGCGCAGCGGGCTGCGGATGATCCTGGATGCCGAGCCCGACCTGTGCGTGGTGGCCGAAGCGGCTGACGGATCCGAGGCGCTGGCGGCGCTGCAGAACACGCCGGTCGATCTCGCGATCCTTGATATCGCGATGCCCCGGATGACCGGGCTGCAGGCCGCGCGCGAGATCAACCGCAGCCATCCCCATGTCCGGGTGCTGATGCTGTCGATGCACGACAACGAGCAGTACTTCTTCGAAGCGCTCAAGGCGGGGGCATCGGGCTACGTGCTGAAATCCGTCGCCGACCGCGACCTGCTCGAGGCCTGCCGGGCGACGATGCGCGGCGAACCGTTTCTGTACGCCGGGGCGGTGACCGCACTGATCCGGGACTATCTGCACCGGTCGCGGCAGGGCGCTGACTTGCCGGACAACATCCTCACGCCGCGTGAGGAGGAGGTGCTGAAGCTGATCGCCGAGGGTTTGTCGGCGCGCGAGATCGCGAAAACACTCGGTATCAGCGCCAAGACAGTCGACCGCCACCGGACGAACACGCTGCAGAAGCTCGGCTTGCGTGACCGCTTGGCGCTCACCCGTTATGCGATCCGCGCCGGCCTGATCGAGGCCTAGTGGCGGGCGCAGCGAGACGCCGCCGGTCGTCGCCGTGGGGGTCCGGACCCGCACCGAATGGGGGTCGTATTCCATGGCGCTCGACGGTGTCGCCGCAGAAACTGGATTGAGCCGAGGCAGGCGATTCAGGGTACGTTTGAACTGGACTCGACGCGCCTGTCGCTGCCGCGGCCGCCTGCGGTGCCGCCCGGCGCCGCTCAATGTGTCCGACGTGTCGTACCAGAACTGATTCCGTTGCCGGGATCAATTTGTCCCGTGGAGCGTGATGCTAGCGATACTGCTTGCCCATACAGTCGGCACGGCTTTGGCGCCGCTGATGGTGCGCAGCTGGGGACGGGCGGCGTTCTATCCGCTGGGAGCGATCCCGTTGGTATCGCTGGTGTGGGTGGTGGCGAACTGGCCCACCGACCCGGCCGACGATCACCGAACGACGGTGTCGTGGGTGCCCGGGCTGTCGATGGACATCGACCTTCGCTTCGACTCGCTGGCCGCGATCATGAGCGTGCTGGCACTGGGCATCGGTGCCCTGGTGCTGTTCTACTGCGCCGAGTACTTCCGCCCCGTCAGCCCCCACTGTGACCTCGATCCGCGGCTGCCCAGCTTCGCCGCGAAGATGGTCGGATTCGCCGGATCCATGTTCGGGCTGATGGTCGCCGACAACATGCTGGTGCTGTACGTGTTCTGGGAACTGACCACGGTGTTGTCGTTCCTGCTGATCGGCCACTACGCCGAACGTGCCGTCAACCGCCGCGCTGCCATCCAGGCGTTGGTGGTGACCACCGGGGGTGGGCTGGCGATGCTGGTCGGCGTCATCATGCTGGGCGAGACGGCGGGTACCTATCTGCTGTCGGAGCTGGTGGTCCGTCCGCCGTCGGGCACGGTGGTCACCGTCGGCGTGCTGTTGGTCCTGGTCGGGGCGCTCAGCAAGTCGGCGATCATCCCGTTGCATTTCTGGCTGCCGGGCGCGATGGCCGCGCCGACGCCGGTCAGCGCCTACCTGCACGCCGCGGCGATGGTCAAGGCCGGGATCTATCTGGTGGCGCGGCTGACGCCGGCGTTCGCCGACTCACCGGGATGGCGGCCGACGGTGTTGGTGTTGGGCCTGGCCACCGCCCTGCTCGCCGGCTGGCGTGCCATCCGCGAATACGACCTGAAGCTGCTGCTGGCCTACAGCACCGTCAGCCAGTTGGGGCTGATCATCACGCTGGTTGGTGCCGGTGGCGGCGACCTGATGTTGGCCGGCCTGACCGCCATGTGTGCCCACGCAGCCGCCAAAGCGACGCTATTCATGGTGGTGGGGATCATCGACCACGCCACCGGCACCCGCGACCTGCGGGAGCTGGCCGGCTTGGGCCGCCGCGCTCCCGGACTGTTCGTGGTTGCCGCGGCTGCGGCCGCCAGCATGGCCGGGGTACCGCCGTTCGTGGGGTTCATCGCCAAGGAGACGATTTTCGGGACCGAGGTCGACGCCCCGTCGTTGGGCTCTTCCAGCCCGTACGTATTGGGTGCCGCGGTGCTGGCCTCGGTGTTCACCGTGATCTACAGCGCGCGGTTCGTCTGGGGCGGCTTCGCCGACAAGGGCCTGCCAGAACCCAGTACCCATGTCGCCGAAATGCACCGACCGACTGCGGCGTTCTTGGCGGCTCCCGCGGTGCTGGCCGCCACCAGCCTGGCGCTCGGATTGTGGTCGATCGGGTTGGACACGGTGTTGCACGGCTACGCCGACACGCTGCCCGACGGCTCCGGCTACCACCTTGCGTTGTGGCACGGCGCAGGGCTGCCGGTACTGCTCTCGGCGACGGTGCTGCTGGCGGGCTTCGGTGTCTTCGCCGCGCGCGGCCCGCTGGGCCTCACCCGGCTGCGCCGACTTCCGCTGGGCAAGGCCGACGAGATGTACGACGACTTCATCCGGCTGCTCGATGTGGCTGCGGTCCGGCTGACCGCGATCACCCAGCGCGGTTCGCTGCCGTTCAACCAAGCGGTCATTTTTGTGACGCTCGTGGTGCTGCCGCTGGGCGCGCTGATGCTGGGCGCGCGTGACCGGATCGATCTGCAACTGTGGGATACCCCGTTGCAGCTCACCTTGGCCGTGCTGGTGGTGGCAGGCGGAGTCGGCGCGACCCTGGCTCGCAACCGGCTGTCTGCGGTGCTGATGGTCGGGGTCACCGGGTACGGCTGCGCCGTGGCGTTCGCATTCCACGGCGCGCCCGACCTGGCATTGACCCAGTTGCTCGTCGAGACCGTGACCGTGGTGATCTTCGTGCTGGTGCTGCGGACGCTGCCGGCGGAGACCGCGCGCCCCACGATGGAGACGAACCGGCTGTCGCGTGCGGTGCTGTCCATCATGGTCGGCGCCAGCGTCGCTGTGTTCGGGGCCTTCGCGATGGCGGCCCGTACCGGCGAGGGTGTCGCGGGCCTGCTGCCCGAGGCAGCCTATCTTCGCGGGTATGGCGCCAACACGGTCAACGTGATCCTGGTCGATATCCGGGCCTGGGACACCCTCGGGGAGATCTCGGTGTTGCTGGTGGCCGCCACCGGCGTGGCCTCGATGGTGTTCCGCACCCGCCGATTCGGCCGTGCGCCACGGACCGCCGATGCCGATGCCCATCGGATGGATCCGGGAATCGCCACCCCCTACAGCCCCGCGGTCGGGTCCACCACCTGGCTGCGCGGCAGTGCCTACTACGACCCCGATCAGCGATCGCTGGTGTTGGAGGTCGCGAGCCGGATCATCTTCCCGCTGATCATGGTGGTTTCGGTCTATTTCCTGTTCGCCGGGCACAACAACCCGGGCGGAGGCTTCGCCGGCGGGTTGGCCGCCGGACTGGCACTGGCGCTGCGCTATGTGGCGGGCGGGCGATACGAACTCGGCGAGACGCTGCCGCTGGACTCCGGAAAGATCCTGGGCGTCGGCCTGAGCCTGGTCGGGGGCACGGCCCTGGCGTCGCTGTTCGTCGGTGCGCCGGTGCTGTCGTCCGCGGCGTTTACCTTCACCCTGCCGGTCCTGGGTCAGGTGAAACTGGTGAGTTCGTTGTTCTTCGATGTGGGGGTGTATCTGGTCGTGGTCGGCATGGTGCTCGACGTGCTGCGCAGTCTCGGCGCCCGGCTGGATGAGGTGGCCGAGCTGCAACGACCGGAGCAGCGCTCGGTGGTGAGGGCGCCATGACCGCACATCTGGTTCCGTTGCTGATGGCCGCCGGGCTCACCGCCTGCGGGGTGTACATGCTGCTGGAGCGCAACCTCACCCGAGCGCTGCTGGGCTTGATGATGGTCGGCAATGCCATCAATCTGCTGATCATCGATGTGTCCGGGCCGGGGGGCAGCCCACCGATCTACAACAGCACCGAGGGCATGGAGACCGACGCGGACCCGCTGGCCCAGGCCATGGTGCTGACGGCCATCGTCATCACCATGGGCATCGGCGCCTTCGTGCTGGCGCTGATCTACCGCTCCTACCACCTGACCACCGAAGACGACATCGGCGACGACGAAGAGGCGACCCGGCTGTCCCAGCTCTCCGACGAGGAGATCATCGCCGCCGAGTCCGACGACAGTGAGCCGGTTGCGCCCGGCGAATTGGACGCCGTCACCGAAAGTGGGGTGTCCCGGTGAGTATCGCTACTGTCCTGCTCCCGCTTCCGGTGCTATTGCCCACGCTGGGCGCTGCGCTGACCCTCATCGTCGGCCGGCGACCCAGGTTGCAACAACCGATCACCATCGGTGTGCTGGCGGGGGACGTCGCGGTGACCGCTGCGTTGCTGTTTCTCTCCGACCGGCAGGGCACCTTGGCGTTGCACGTCGGCGGCTGGGGTCCGACCGAGGGCGCCCTCGGGCCGCTCGGCATCACCTTGGTGGTCGATCGGTTATCGGCGCTGATGCTGATCGTGTCGGCGGTGGTGCTGCTGGCGGTGATCATCTACGCCATCGGCCAGGGGGTCCGCGACGGTGACGACCGCCAGCCGGTGTCGATCTTCCTGCCCACGTATCTGACCCTGTCCGCCGGTGTCTCCCTGGCGTTTCTGGCCGGTGACCTGTTCAACCTCTTCGTCGGCTTCGAGATGCTGTTGGCCGCAAGCTTCGTGTTGCTGACCATCGGTGCCAGCGCCGAACGGATCCGGGCCGGTATCGGCTACGTGATGGTGTCGATGGTGTCGTCGTTGATCTTCCTGCTCGGTATCGCTCTGGTCTATGCCGCGACCGGCACCCTGAACCTGGCTGAGCTGGCTACCCGCACCAACGGCCTGCCCGACGGCACCCGCAGTGCGGTATTCGCGGTGTTGCTGGTGGCGTTCGGCATCAAAGCCGCCGTTTTCCCGCTGTCGGCCTGGTTGCCCGATTCCTATCCCACCGCACCCGCCCCGATCACCGCCGTGTTCGCCGGCATCCTGACCAAGGTCGGTGTCTACGCGATCATCCGGGCGCATTCGCTGCTGTTTCCCGACGGTGGTTTGGACTCGGTGCTGCTGGTCGGGGCGCTGCTCACCATGCTGATCGGTATCTTCGGCGCCATCGCGCAGAGCGACATCAAGCGGATCTTGTCATTCACGTTGGTCAGCCATATCGGCTTCATGGTGTTCGGGGTGGCGCTGTCGAGCAAGTTGGGCATGACCGGCGCCATCTTCTACGTGATGCACCACATTATCGTGATGACGACATTGTTCTTGGCGGCCGGACTGATCGAACGGCAGGGTGGGGCGTCGTCGCTGAAGCGCCTCGGCGGCCTGGTCGCCAACCCGGTGCTGGCATTCATGTTCTTGGTCCCGGCGTTCAATCTTGGGGGCATTCCGCCTTTTTCGGGCTTCATCGGCAAAACGGCGGTGCTGCAGGCCGGTGTCGACGATGGGTCGGTGCTGGCCTGGTTCCTGGTGGGCGGTGCGGTGGTGACCAGTCTGCTGACGCTGTATGTGCTGGCGCGGGTGTGGAGCAAGGCGTTCTGGCGCCTGCGCAGCGACGCCCCCGAGGGTGAGCTGGTGCGGGCCGCACCACCGGTGCTGCTCGACGATGTCGCCGAGGTCGCCTTCGACGACCGCGAGGATGTCGGGAAGATGCCGTTAGGGATGGTGGTGCCGACGATCGCGTTGATCGTGCTGGGGCTGACCTTCACCGTGCTGGCCGGCCCGATCTTCGGCTACACCGAACGCGCCGCAGCCGAGGTACTCGACCGTGGCGAGTACATCTCGGCCGTATTGAGCGGAGGTGTGCCGTGAGGTCGATCGCACTGCGGGTCTTTGCGGTGTGCGCCCTAGCCATCGTCTGGACGCTGCTGTGGGGCCGCTTCACCGTCCCCAACATCGTCCTCGGGGGGGTGGTCGCCGTGGCCATCATGGTGCTGCTGCCGTTGCCGCCGGTACCGGTGCAGGGCAAGGTGCACCCGTGGTCGGTGCTCAAGCTGCTGGGACTGTTCGGCTGGTATCTGGTGGCCTCGAGTGTCCAGTTGATGTGGCTGGCAATCAAACCCGGCCCGCCGCCGCAGACCGGGGTGCTGCGGGTGCCGCTGACCCTCAAATCCGATCTGGTGCTGGTGCTGGCGTCCAGCATCACCACGCTGATTCCCGGATCCATCGTGCTGGAGATCGACCAGGTGCGTCGCATCCTGTATTGCCACGTGATCGATGTCGGAAATGCGCGTTCAGTCGAGCGGTTTTATCACCAGGCCGCGCAGGTGGAGCGACTGTTGATCGCCGCCTTTGAACGCGACTCCGAGTGGCAGCCGGTGGGAGGAAGCGCATGACCGTGATCTGGGGCACCGCCGGCGTTCTGCTGGGGTTCGCCGCGGTCATCACCATGTATCGGCTACTGGCCGGGCCCAGCACGCTGGACCGACTGGTGGCGCTGGACACCCTGGCCGCGATGACGATGTGCGGCATCGGTATTTGGGCTGCGGTCACCCGGGACACCACCGTGACCTACAGCCTGGCGGCGCTGGCCCTGGTCGGCTTCATCGGATCGGTCAGTGTGGCCCGCTTCCGGGTGCCGGACACGCCGCTGGATTCAGGGAGGCAGCCATGATCGTCCTCGACCTGTTCGCCAGCGTGCTCGGTCTCGCCGGGGCGATACTGGCGCTGACCGCGGCGATCGGCGTGGTGCGCTTCCCGGACACCCTGGCCCGGATGCACTCGGCCACCAAACCGCAGGTACTGGGACTGATACTGGTGCTGATCGCCGCATTGATCCGGCTACGCGGCAGCCACGACGCCGGGATGGTGACCGTGAGCATCATCTTCACCCTGATCACCGCGCCCGTCGTCGCCCACCGGGTGGGCCGACTGGCCTACCAGGAGCAGGACATGACCGAGGTGCTGGCCGTCGACCAGTTGGTCGAGCTCACCGACGAGGAGGATCAGGCTTCGCGCTGACCCGGGCGCAGCACCGCGACCAGAAAGTCGGAATCGCCGGTGAAGGGCCGCAGATCCCAGGTGCCCAGCAGCAGATCGACCACGAATCCGGCGGTCGCCGCGTCGTCGAGGAACTGGTCGAACTCATAGTCCCGGTCGGCGCCGAAACCGATCACGGTCCGTCCGTCCTCGGCGCAGTGGTTGCACAGCCGGCGCAATATCTCGACGCGGGTGCTCGGTGCCACGAACGTCATGACATTGCCGGCTGACACGATCACGTCGAACAGTTCGGGGATGCCGCGGGCGGGCAGGTCCAGTTCGGCCAGGTCACCGACCAGGTAGCGCGGGCCCGGATGATCGTGTTCGGCGGCCTCGATGAGCTCCGGGTCGACGTCGACACCCACCACGTCGTGACCGGCCGCGGACAACAGGCCGGCCACCCGGCCCGGGCCGCAGCCGGCATCGAGAATGCGAGCGCCACGGGAGGCCATCGCGTCGATGAACCGTGCTTCGCCGGCCAGGTCGTTACCGGCGCGGGCCATTTGGCGGAAGCGCTCGATATACCACTGCGAGTGCCCGGGATCGGCGGCGACCTTTTGCATCCAGAGGCTCGGCTCGACCATGAGGCCATTCTGGCAGGGCCGCTGTGTTACCGGTCGGGCAGGCGGACTTCCAGCGAATCGAGGATGGCCTGCTTGGCGGCGATGTAGTGCGGGTTGTCGGCGTCGGTGGTCTGGATGGTGATGGTGATCGCCCAGATCCGGTCCTTGGCGTTCTGCACCGCGACGATCAAGCCGGTCGCGGGCCGGCCCTGCAGGTTGTAGGTGATCGTTCTGCTGGCAAGACCCGACTTCGTTCCGGGGACGTCGGTGTCGAGTTCACCGACGACGTCGGTGACCGCGGCGCGCTCCTTGGCCAAGGCCTGCGACGGCAGTCCGACCTGGCCGGTCAGTTCCTCGCACGTCACCACCGCGTTCGGGGTGAAGCCATGCCGGCGCAGCTCCTGGTTGTAGAGCACGCCGCGGATGAGAGTTTCGTCGTTGCCCGGCATGAACTCCCAGCCCGGCGGCCGGGGGAGGGTGATCGTGGGTTCGTCGGGGTCGCGGGGATCCAAGGTGATCGATCCCTCGCCCGGAGGCTGGGCGGCGGGTTCCATGCCAGGTCCTTTCGGTACGTCAAGAACGAGAGCCAGGCCCGTAGACCTTGCGGAGATATACGCCGCCGAAGCTGAGGTAGGAAAAGATCGCCCCGGCGACGACCGCACCGATCAGGTCCGTCGTCTCGGAGTTCTTCATCGAGCTGTAGAACGCAATCGCCAGGAATGTGGCGGACACCATCGGCCCGACGACCCAGTAGAGCCACTTCGACCTTGCGTCCTTATGAGGGTCCACCGGAATCCCGATGAAAAGCATGACCAGCAGGGCGACCCCGATGAAGCCGTTCGCGTTACTGATAGTCGACCTCCTTACCGGTGGACAAGCTCAGCCGAAGAGGCTTCGCCAAACCCTCTGGGACACATCCGAAATGTCTTCGCCCATCCTCTTACCGATGTCGCTACCGATCATGCCGCCGACCAGCGCTCCAGCGCCGGCGCCGATGATGGTTCCGGGTCCCGGTGCGATCATGGTCCCGAGCCAGGCTCCCACTTCCGCGTCATATTGGCCTGCGAGGCCGCGCGGGCCTGGGCCAGCGCGGCGGCGATGGTCTCCAGATCGGCCGCGATCTGGCCGAGCTGGGCGTTGGTGGCGTGCAGGCCGTCTTTGACCCGCTGCACTTCGGCGCCGGCGTTGATGGGCTGTTCGCCGCTCTCGCGGTTGTACTGCTCGAAGTGGTGCTGGGCGGTCTGGAAGGTCTGCTCGGCGGCGGTGGCCGAGCCGGCGGCCTGGTGGAACGCCTGGGCCAGGAAGGCGATCTGGGTAGGGCTGCCGGCCTGCAGGCTGTCATCAACTGCCCACGGGTCACAGCCGGCATGAGCGATCAGCTCGGCGATCTGCAGGTGTTGCAGGCTCGGGCGGCTCACCGTCCGATGCCGGGCCCGGCGACGTTTCGCAGTTGCTCGGCGTTGTGATTGTCCATGCGGGTGAAGGCCGTGGCGGCGGTGCGCACGTTCTCGGCGATGCCGGTGAGGTTCTGGTGGTGATCGTGCAGCGCGTCGCGGTGGCCGTCCTTGGCGGTGCCCAGCGCGGTGTGGAAGCTGTGTGCCTCGTCGAAGTCGCCGAAAATGCCTGAGGTCACCCCGGTGGATCCCAGCCGCTGCGCACCGTTGCGGGCGTGGCCACCGGCGTCATCGGACACATTGGCCCCGGTGCGCAACGCTTGAGGGTCGACGTGCATCACCTACCGCCTTCCTGCCGCACCAACTCTGCAAAAGCGTAGCGAGCGGTGGGCAGGCGTCAATTCACCCCGTCGCTACACCAGCGGGCGGCCGGTGCGGATACGCCGGTCGACGTCCCACAGCAGCACATTGAACGGAAAGCCGCGCAGGAACTTCGGCAGCAGGTTGTTGACCCCTCGAATCACGCTCATCAACCGGTCGAACTGACGTTGCTTGTCGGCGTCCCATGGCAGCTGCATCTCGTCGCGGAAGCGCTGCGGCAGGAATCCGGTGGTGATCAACAGGGCGAGCCGTTCGTTCGCCCGCTGCAGCGGTCCCGGCAGGGTCATGCCCCGCAACCGGCTGGCCGCGATGGGCAGCAGATATTCGCGGACGGTGTCGTCGATGTGCACCTTGTCCAGTTGCTCCTGCCAATACCGGTCGAAGGCGGCCCGATCGGGCGGCCACATGTCCTCGGGGACCTGGAGCATGGTGGCCATCGCCTTGCCCTCGTTGTGGTAGTGCCGGTCGGCGTGCTCATCGTCCATCTCACCGAGGAAAATGCGGTGCACGTCGACGTTGCCCTTGTACAGGCAGGCGCCCACCCACAGCTGCAGATCGCGGTCGAAGGCGTTGTACTTCACCGGGCTGTCGGCCGTCGAGCGAACCTGGCGGTGCGCACTGTTGACCGCCTCGCGGAACGCGGTCTTCTGCTGGTCGCTGCCCTGGGTGGCGACGACCAAATAGGTGAACGTGGTGCGAGCCCGCTTGATCGGATGCAGGTCGACGCGCCCGCTTTCGACGCGGCTCTCCAGCACGCCGTAACCCACGCCGGGACGCGCGAGTTGCATGATCACGTTGGCGGGCCCGGCCAGCAGCGCCACACCCATCATCATGTTGTCGGTGCAGGAGATCTGCGGCAGCAACGACCGCCGCTGAGGTGCGGGTTGTGTACTCGTCGAATCGCTCACCGAACGCTCCACCAACGGGATCGGTTCGCTGATCGTCATGGCTTACACCCCTCGCAATTGTGAGAACATTGGTTTCCTGATATTGCCGAGCCCGGGGCCCGCTGTCAACATGGTGGGTGTGGGAAGTGTTGCGCCGGAGCGCCCGTACCGGGGGGTGCGGGCCGCAGACCGGTTGGCCGAACGCCGGGAACGGCTGCTGGTCGCCGGGCTCGATCTGCTCGGGGGCCGGGAGATGCCCGCATTGACCGTTCGTGCGGTGTGCCGCCGGGCGGGGGTGGCGTCCCGCTATTTCTACGAGAGTTTCACCGACAAGGACGAGTTCGTCGCGGCCGTCTTCGAGTGGGTGGTCAATGACCTGGCTGCCAGCACCCAGGACGCCGTGGCCGCGGCGCCTCCCGCCGAACAGACGCGCGCCGGCATGGCCCACCTGGTGGCGGCCATCGCCGGAGACGCCCGCGTCGGCAGGATCTTGTTCAGCACCCGGCTGACCAACGCGTTGCTGGTGCGTAAACGGGCGCAGTCGAGTGCGCTGTTCGCAATGCTGTCCGGCCGCCACGTCGAAAACGTGCTCCGGGTGCCGGGCAACGACCGGATCAAGGCGGCCGCCCATTTCGTGGTCGGCGGGGTAGCCCAGACGATCGGCGCCTGGCTGGCCGGTGACATACACCTGCAGCCCGATCAGCTCGTAGACCAGCTGACCGCGCTACTGGGCCAGCTCGACGACCCGGCGCTTTACCGCGACCAGCCGTGATCGGTCGACGCAGGCCCTAGCACCCTCAGCTGCGGGACTTGCGCTGTTTGCGCTTGATGCCCACTCCGCCCCACAGTGCGAAGCCGCGGATGCGCACCGTCGGGGCGCCCGGTGTGCCCCGGCCCTCAACACGCTGGTCGAAGCCGCCCATGACGCCATGCCCCTGGATGTCGACGTTGACTTCCGGCGGCAACAGAATGGTCTGCCCGCCCATGATCGAGTAGGCGTTGATCTCGACGTCGGGTGCGGTGAAGTCGGCGTAACGCAGGTCGACGACGCCGCCGCCCCACAGCGAGAACGTGGTCAGCCGTTTGGGTACGTTCCACCGCCCGCGCCGCTCGAATGAGCTCATGATCGCCAGCAGCAGTGTGGAGGGCGCGGGTTTGCAGTCGCCGCCGCGGTGCGGGCACACCGACGAACCCGGAAGGTCGGCACGCAGCCGGTCGAGCTCGTCGTAGGTCTGCGCTGCATAGGCCTTGGCCAGCCGGTCCTCATACTCGCTCATCGGCAGTTGGCCCTGCGCAGCGGCGTCACCGAGCAGCTGCGCCAGCTGGATCCGGTCGGTGTCCGCGGCACGCGAGGGCGTGCCGTGGGTCTCGTCGCTTCGCGGGGCTGAGTTTCTCATTGGCTAGACAGCCTACGACGAACTGATTTGCCACGAGCAGGGTTGCCCCAAAGTGGGTGTCAGCCGGCCCAGCTGGGGGGACGCTTCTGCAGGAAGGCCAGCATGCCTTCGCGGGCCTCCTCGGAGACGAACATCCGCGCTGAGGCGACGCTGAGCCGTTCGGCGTCCCGGTCGAATCCGGCCAGTACCGCCGCTGTGGTCAGCGCCTTGGAGGCCGCCAGCCCTTGCGGAGATCCGAGCCGCAGATCGGCGACCAGGCCCGCGACGGTCGCCTCCACATCCTCGGCGGCCAGTGTGACGAGCCCGATCTCCGCGGCTTCGACGGCGCCGAATTTCTCCCCGGTCAGGTAGTAGCGCGCCGCTGCCCGGGCCGACAGCTTCGGCAGCAGCGTCAGCGAGATGATCGACGGCGCCACGCCGATCCGGGCCTCGGTCAGTGCGAAGGTGCTGGCCGGCCCGGCGACCGCGATATCGCACGCGCCGACCAGCCCCATGCCGCCGGCGCGGACGTGGCCGTTGACCGCGGCGATCACCGGTCGCGGCGACTCGACGATCGCCCGCAGCAGCGCCGCCATCTCGCGGGCCCGGTCGGCCGCCAGCTCGCCCGGTCCAAGCGGCGGTCCCAGCTTCGCCTCTCCTGCGTCGAGCCTCGCTGAACCGCCGGGGTCACCCTCGCTGGCCTCGCTCAGATCCGCCCCGGCGCAGAACGTGTTGCCGGTGTGTCCGAGCACCACCACCCGCACGTTCGGGTCGGCCGCGGCGTCGCGCAGGCCGGCGTGCAGTTGGGCGACCAGCCGGCTCGACAGCGCGTTGCGGTTGTGCGGCGAATCCAGGGTCAGCCGGGCCGAGCCGTCTCCGGTGTCCTCGGGACCGGTGTAGGAAACCAGCGTGTCCATCAGTACGACCGGGGCAGGCCCAGCGACGTCTGGGCGACGAAGTTGAGGATCATCTCCCGGCTCACCGGCGCGATGCGGGCCAGCCGAGACGAGGTGATCGCGGCGGCGATGCCGTATTCCTTGGTCAGGCCGTTACCGCCGAGCGACTGCACCGCCTGGTCCACCGCCCGCGTCGACGCCTCGCCGGCGGCGTATTTGGCCATGTTGGCCGCTTCCGCGGCCCCGAAGTCGTCGCCGGCGTCGTACAACGTCGCCGCCTTCTGCATCATCAGCTTGGCCAACTGGATCTCGATGTGATTCTGAGCCAGCGGATGCGACAGGCCCTGGTGCGCGCCGATCGGGGTCTTCCACACCTGACGGGTGTTGACGTAGTCGACGGCCTTGCCGATCGCGAAGCGGCCCATGCCGACCGCGCTGGCCGCGCCCATGATGCGTTCGGGGTTCAGCCCGGCGAACAGTTGCGCGATGGCGGCGTCCTCGGAGCCCACCAGCGCGTCGGCCGGCAGCCGGACGTCGTCGAGGAACACCTGGAACTGGCGCTCCGGGCTGACCAACTCCATCTCGATCGGGGTGTAGGTCAGGCCCGGGGTGTCGGTGGGCACCACGAACAGCGCGGGCCGCAGGTTGCCGGTCTTGGCGTCTTCACTGCGGCCGACCACCAGCACCGCCTGCGCCTGGTCGATACCGGAGATGAAGGTCTTCTGGCCCTTGAGGATCCAGTCCGACCCGTCACGGCGCGCGGTGGTGGTGATCTTGTGCGAGTTCGACCCGGCGTCGGGCTCGGTGATGGCGAACGCCATCGTCAGCGATCCGTCGGCGATGCCGGGGATCCACCGCTTCTTCTGCTCGTCGGTGCCGAACTTGGAGATGATGGTGCCATTGATGGCCGGCGAGACGACCATCATCAGCAGCGCGCACCCGTTGGCCGACATCTCCTCCATGACCAGCGACAGCTCATACATACCGGCGCCCCCACCGCCGTACTCCTCGGGCAGGTTGACGCCGATGAAGCCGAGTTTGCCGGCCTCGTTCCACAGTTCGTCGGTGTGCTGCCCGGCGCGGGCCTTCTCCAGGTAGTAGTCCTGGCCGTAGTTCGAGGCCATCGCCGCGACGGCATCGCGCAGGGCGCGGCGTTCGTCGTTCTCGATGAAGCTGGTGTCGCTCATTCTGGGTCTCCTTCTGCTTGCTGTTCGACACGGGCCAGCACGGCACCGACCTCGACCTGGTCGCCGGGCTTGACGTCGAGTTGGGTGAGCACCCCGTCGGAGGGCGCGCTGATGGTGTGCTCCATCTTCATGGCTTCCAGCCAGATCAGCGGTTGGCCGGCGGTCACCGCATCACCCAGTTCGGCGCCCAGCCGGATCACGTTGCCCGGCATCGGTGCCAGCAGTGATCCCTGTTCGACAGCCGATTCGGGGTCCGGGAAGCGAGGCAACGCCACCAGATGCACGCCGCCGGCGGGGGAGTCGACGTAGACATCCTGGGAAGCCGAGTCGTAGCGGGCGACGGTGAACGTGCGGGCGACACCGGCCGCGTCGGCCAGCACCACTTCGTCGGGGCCGGCCGAGACCAGACTGACATCGCTGTCCTTGACGATCAATCCGGTTCGGGTGAAACGGTATTCGATCCGATGCTCGGTGCCGTCGTCGGCGGCGTAGCTCTTGGTCTGAAATCCCGACGGCAAGTTGCGCCAGCCGCCGGGAACGGAGCCGAACGCCTCGGCGGTGGCCCGGTTGTGCGCGGCGTCGGCCAGCGCGGCCGCGACCGCCGCGGTGCGCACCGCGGCCGTATCGGCCAGCGGCGCGGACAGTTCGGCCAATCCGTGGGTGTCGAAGAACGCCGTGTCGGTTGCCCCGTCCAGGAATGCCGGGTGGCGCAGCACGTTGACCAGCAGATCGCGGTTGGTGCGCAACCCGTGCAGTCGGGTTCGGGCCAGCGCGCTGCTTAGCACCGTGGCCGCCTGCCGGCGGGTCGGCGCGTAGCTGATCACCTTGGCCAGCATCGGGTCGTAGTGGATCGAGACGGTCGATCCGTCGACGACACCGGAGTCCAGCCGGATGCCGGTGTGTCGGCACAGCGAGCCGAACTGCGCCGCGACGCCGGGCACGTCGACGGCGTGCACCGTGCCGGCCTGCGGCTGCCAGCCGCTGCCCGGGTCCTCGGCGTAGAGCCGCACCTCGATCGAATGTCCTTGGGCCGCCGGTGGTTCGGGGTCGAGTCGGGCGCCGTCGGCCACCGCGATCTGCAGTTCGACCAGGTCGACGCCGGTGGTCTCCTCGGTGACCGGGTGCTCGACCTGCAGCCGGGTGTTCATCTCCAGGAAGTAGAACTCGCCTCGGGAGTCGGCCAGGAACTCCACCGTTCCGGCACCGGTGTAGCCGATCGCACTCGCCGCCAGCCGGGCGGCCTCGAAGAGTTTGGCGCGCATCCCGGGGGTGCGCTCCACCAGTGGGGAGGGGGCTTCCTCGATGACCTTCTGGTGACGGCGCTGAATCGAGCATTCCCGTTCACCGACTGCCCACACCGTGCCGTGCGCATCGGCCATCACCTGGACCTCGATGTGGTGGCCGGTCGGCAGGTAGCGCTCGCAGAACACCGTGGGGTCCCCGAATGCCGAGGCGGCCTCGCGCTGGGCGGCCGCGACCTCGTCGGCCAGGGCCGACAGTTCGGTGACCACCCGCATGCCGCGGCCGCCGCCGCCGGCGGAGGCCTTCACCAGCACCGGAAGTTGGTCGGCGGTGACCGATGCCGGGTCCAGTTCTTCCAGGACCGGCACGCCGGCGGCGGCCATCATCTTCTTCGACTCGATCTTGGAGCCCATCGAGGTCACCGCGGCCACCGGCGGCCCGATCCAGATCAGCCCGGCGTCCTGCACGGCGGCGGCGAAAGCGGCGTTCTCGGACAGGAATCCGTAGCCGGGGTGGATGGCGTCGGCCCCGGCGGCACGGGCCGCGTCGATGATCGCCTCGGCCGACAGGTAGGACATGGTCTGCGGCAGGCGCACTTTCGCGTCGGCTTCGGCGACGTGCGGCATGGCGGCGTCGGGGTCGGTGTAGACCGCGACGGTGCCCAGCCCCAACCGGCGGCAGGTGGCGAAGACCCTGCGGGCGATCTCGCCGCGATTGGCCACCAGGACATTGCTGATCATGGGAGTCCTCACATCCGGAAGACGCCGAAGTTCGACGTCCCCTCGACCGGGCCATTGGCAATGGCGGACAAACACATTCCCAGCACGGTGCGGGTGTCGCGCGGGTCGATCACCCCGTCGTCGTAGAGCCGGCCGGACAGGAACATCGGCAGCGACTCCGCCTCGATCTGGGCTTCGATCGCGGCCCGCAGCGCGGCATCGGCCGCCTCGTCCACCTGCTGGCCGCGGGCCTCGGCAGCGGCACGGCTCACGATCGAGATGACCCCGGCCAGCTGCGCGCCGCCCATCACCGCGGCTTTGGAGCTCGGCCAGGCGAACAGGAACCGCGGGTCGTAGGCCCGCCCGCACATGCCGTAATGCCCGGCGCCGTAGGAGGCTCCGATCAGCAGCGAGATGTGCGGCACCGTCGAGTTCGACACGGCGTTGATCATCATCGAGCCGTGCTTGATCATGCCGCCCTCCTCGTAGGCCTTGCCGACCATGTACCCGGTGGTGTTGTGCAGGAACAACAGTGGGGTGTCAGACCGGTTGGCCAGCTGGATGAACTGGGTGGCCTTCTGGGACTCCTCGCTGAACAGCACCCCACGCGCGTTGGCCAGGATGCCGATCGGATACCCGTGCAGCCGGGCCCAGCCGGTGACGAGCGACGAGCCGTACATGGCCTTGAACTCGTCGAAGTCCGAGCCGTCGACGATGCGGGCGATCACCTCCCGCGGATCGAACGGGATGCGCAGATCGGCCGGCACGATGCCGATCAACTCTTCGGCGTCGTACTTCGGCTCGATGACCGCAGCCGGCTTCGGACCCTGCTTGACCCAATTCAGCCGGGCCACGATCCGGCGGCCGATGCGCAGTGCGTCGAGCTCGTCTTTGGCGAAGTAGTCGCCCAGACCGGATGTGCGGGAGTGCATCTCGGCGCCACCGAGTGATTCGTCGTCGGACTCCTCGCCGGTGGCCATCTTCACCAGCGGCGGGCCGGCCAGAAACACCTTCGAACGTTCCCGGATCATCACCACGTGGTCGGACATGCCCGGCACATAGGCCCCGCCGGCAGTGGAGTTGCCGAACACCAGCGCGATGGTCGGGATGCCGGCGGCCGACAGCCGGGTCAGGTCGCGGAACATCTGACCGCCGGGGATGAAGACTTCCTTCTGGGTGGGCAGGTCCGCCCCGCCGGATTCCACCAGGGAGATCAGCGGAAGCCGGTTCTCGAAGGCGATCTGGTTGGCCCGCAGAATCTTTCGCAGCGTCCACGGGTTGGACGTGCCGCCTTTGACCGTCGGGTCGTTGGCGATGATCATGCACTCGACGCCACTGACCGCACCGATTCCGGTGACCACGCTGGCACCGACCTGGAAGTCGCTGCCCCAGGCGGCCAGCGGGCACAGCTCGAGGAACGGCGAGTCGGCGTCGATGAGCAGCTCGATGCGCTCTCGGGCGGTCAGCTTGCCCCGGGCGTGGTGCCGTTCGACGTACTTCGGTCCGCCGCCGGCGAGTGCCTTGGCGTGTTCGGCATCGATCTCGGCGAGCTTGTCGGTCAGCGCCGAGGCCGCCTCGACGTAGGCCGGGGAATTGGGGTCCAGGGTGGACTTCAAGGTCGTCACGATTGATATCCCAGGGTCTTGGCGGCCAGTGAGGTCAGGATCTCGGTGGTTCCGCCGCCGATGCCGATGATGCGCATGTCCCGATACTGACGCTCCACCTCCGATTCGGCCATGTAACCCATGCCGCCAAAGAGCTGCACCGCCTGGTGGGCTACCCATTCACCGGCCTCCACCGCGGTGTTCTTGGCGAAACACACCTCGGCGATGAGGTTGAACTCCCCGGCCAGTTGGCGCTCGACGACGTGGCGGGTGTAGACCCGGGCGACGTCGATCCGGCGGGCCATCTCGGCCAGGGTGTTCTGCACCGCCTGCCGCGAGATCAGCGGCCGGCCGAAGGTCTCCCGGTCCCGGCACCACGCCACGGTCAGGTCCAGGCAGCGCTGCGCGCTGGCGTACGCCTGCGCGGCCAGCCCGACCCGTTCGGAGACGAACGCGGCGGCGATCTGAGCGAATCCGGTGTTCTCGACGCCGACCAGATTGGCCACCGGCACCCGGGCGTCGACGTAGGACAGTTCGGCGGTGTCACTGGAGCGCCAGCCCATCTTGTCCAGCTTGCGCGAGACCTCAAATCCGGGGGTGCCCCTCTCGACCACCAGCAGCGACACCCCGGCCGCGCCGGGGCCGCCGGTGCGCACCGCGGTGACGACGTAGTCGGCGCGGACCGCGGAGGTGATGAAGGTCTTGGAGCCGTTGACCACGTAGTGATCGCCGTCCAGGCGCGCGGTGGTGCGCAGGTGCCCGACATCCGACCCGCCGCCGGGCTCGGTGATGGCCAGCGAGCCGATCTTCTCCCCGGCCAGGGTGGGGCGCACGAACTCCTCGATCAGCCTCGCGTCGCCCGAGGCGATCATGTGCGGCACCGCGATACCGCAGGTGAACAAGGAGGCGAACACGCCGCCGGGTGCTCCGGCCTGGTGCATCTCCTCACAGACGATTACCGCGTCGGCGCCGTCGCCGCCGCTGCCGCCGACCTCCTCGGGGAAGCCCGCGCCCAGCAAGCCGACCTCGGCGGCCTTGCGGTGCAGTTCGCGCGGCAGTTCGCCGCTGCGCTCCCACTCGTCGATGTGCGGGGAGATCTCGCGTTCGACGAAACCGCGCACGGTCTTGCGCAGCGCCTCACGCTCGGGGGTGGTCCAGATACTCACGGTGCCCTTTCTGACAGCAGCTGTTCGGGTATCTCGAGGTGACGGCTGCGCAGCCATTCGCCCAGCCCCTTGGCCTGCGGGTCGAACCGGGCCTGGTAGGCCACGCCTTGGCCGAGGATGTCCTCGATGACGAAGTTCACCGCGCGCAGCTTCGGCAGCAGATGCCGGGTGACCGGCAATTCGGCGGTTTCGGGCAGCAGCTTCTGCAACATCTCGGTGGTCAGTGTGTGCGCCAGCCAGCGCCACTGCTCGTCGGTGCGCACCCAGACCCCGACATTGGCGGAGCCGCCCTTGTCGCCGCTGCGGGCGCCGGCGATCAGTCCCAGCGGCGCGCGCCGGGTCGGCCCGGCCGGCAACGGCTCGGGCAGCGCCGGCTCGGCGGCGGGCGCCAGCTCGAGCGTTTCCGACGCGGCCGGGATGTCGACGCGGGTGCCGTCGGCGTGTACCGCGACGTGGGGCACCGCCGTGGCGTCGACGTAGCCGGGGGTGAACACACCGTAGACCTGGCCGTCACCGGGCGGGGCGGTGACGCAGAACCCCGGGTAGCTGGCCAGCGCGAGCTCGACGCCGGCCGCGGAGAACTTGCGGCCCACGTTGGCCGGGTCGGGGTCGCGCACCACGCAGTGCAGCAGGGCGCTGGCGGTCTCCTCGGTGTCGGCGTCGGGATGGTCGGTGCGGGCCAAGGTCCATTCCAGCTCGGCCGGACGCACTCGTAGCGCCGCCTCCAGCTGGGTGCGTACCAGCTCGGCCTTGGCCTCGATGTTCAGGCCGGTCAGTACGAACGTGGTGGAGTTGCGGAACCCACCGATGCTGTTGAGCGAGACCTTGTAGGTGGGTGGGGGCGGCTCGCCGGTCACGCCGGAGATGCGGACCCGGTCCGGGCCGTCGGGTGACAGCTCGATGCTGTCGATCCGGGCGGTGACGTCGGGGTTGGCGTATCGGGCCCCGGCGACCTCGTAGAGCAGCTGCGCGGTGACGGTGTCAACGCTGACCAGCCCGCCGGTGCCGGGATGCTTGGTGATCACCGATGACCCGTCGGCGTGGATCTCGGCGAGCGGGAAGCCGGCATGCAGCAGCTGCTCGGTGGGAATCTCGGTGAAGAACGCGTAGTTCCCGCCGCTGGCCTGGATGCCGCATTCGGTGACGTGACCGGCCACCACCGCGCCGGCGAGCCGGTCATAGTCGGTGCGGGCCCAGCCGAAGTGCGCGGCGGCGGGCCCGACGGTCAGCGAGGCGTCGGTGACCCGCCCGGTGATCACCACGTCCGCGCCGCCGGCCAGGCACTCGGCGATGCCCCAGCCGCCCAGGTAGGCGTTGGCGGTCAGCGGAGTGCCCAGCCCGAGCTCGGTGGCGCGGGTGAGCAGGTCGTCGCCTTCGACGTGGGCCACCCGCGCCGGGATGCCGAGCCGGTCGGACAGTTCCCGCACCGCGTCGGCCAGGCCGGCCGGATTGAGCCCGCCGGCGTTGGCCACGATGCGAACGCCCTGGTCACGGGCAAGGCCGAGGCATTGTTCGAGCTGGGTCAGGAAGGTCTTGGCATACCCGCGTTCCGGATGCTTCATCCGATCGCGCCCCAGAATCAGCATGGTCAGCTCGGCCAGGTAGTCGCCGGTGAGGTAGTCCAGGTCGCCCCCGGTGAGCATTTCGTGCATCGCCGCGTGCCGGTCGCCGTAGAAGCCTGAGCAGTTACCGATTCGAACCGCTGCTGTCATGCGCAATCCCATCACTCAACCAACCGGTAGGTTAGCCGGTACCGCTGGTGTCGCGTCAAGGCGGCCGCCCCGGTGGGGGTCGGCGGCGCCCCCTGCGGCGGTTCCAGGTTCGCCTCTCCTCCGTCGAGCCTGGCAGTGCCATTTTGGAGCCGACACAGATTAGGCGCTATTCTTTTGCAGAAGTCCCGCTATCGGTATCTGCCTGGTATCTGGCGGCAAACCGCACGATTTTTGAGGAGATGCTCGACCATGGCCGTGCCGAAGCGCAGGATGTCGCGCGCGAACACCCGTTCCCGCCGCGCGCAGTGGAAGGCCGAGGCAACCGGCCTGGTCAACGTGTCGGTCGCCGGCCGCGCGCACAAAGTGCCGCGCCGACTTCTCAAGGCCGCTCGACTGGGCCTCATTGATCTCGACCGTCGCTAATAGGGCTCCGACACGACCGGCGCCTGACGCTCCAGCTCGCCCTTCGATGATTGGATAGCACACATGGCTACCCGGGTACTGGTTGTTGATGATGACCGCGCGGTGCGTGAGTCGCTGCGCAGGTCCCTGTCGTTCAATGGTTATTCCGTCTCGTTGGCCACCGACGGCGTCGAGGCACTTGAGGCGATCAGTAACGAACGGCCCGATGCGATGATCCTGGACGTCATGATGCCGCGGCTGGACGGTCTGGAGGTCTGCCGTCAGCTGCGCAGCACCGGTGACGACCTGCCGATTCTGGTGTTGACCGCCCGCGACTCGGTTTCCGAGCGGGTGGCGGGGCTGGACGCCGGCGCCGACGACTACCTGCCGAAGCCGTTCGCCCTGGAGGAACTGCTGGCGCGGATGCGGGCGTTGCTGCGCCGCACCACCGCCGAGGACCTGTCCGAATCGGTGGCGATGTCGTTCGAGGACCTGACGCTGGATCCGGTGACCCGCGAGGTCACCCGCGGTGACCGGCAGATCAGCCTCACCCGAACCGAATTCGCGTTGTTGGAGATGTTGATCGCCAATCCGCGCCGCGTGCTCACCCGCAGTCGCATTCTCGAGGAGGTGTGGGGCTTCGACTTCCCCACCTCGGGCAATGCGCTGGAGGTCTACATCGGGTACCTGCGTCGCAAGACTGAAGCCGAAGGGGAGCCGCGGCTGATCTACACCGTGCGCGGGGTGGGTTACGTGCTTCGCGAGACACCACCCTGATGCAGTTTTTCCACCGGCGGCAGGACGGCGCTTCGGCGCAGAGCACATCCCTGTCGCTGCGCTGGCGGGTGATGCTGCTGGCGATGTCGATGGTGGCGCTGGTGGTGGTGTTGATGGCGGTCGCCGTCTACGCGGTGATCTCGGCGGCGCTCTACAACGACATCGACAATCAACTGCAGAGTCGCACCGAGATGTTGATCGCCAGCGGTTCGCTGGCCGCCGATCCGCGCAAGGCGATCGAGGGCACCGCCTACTCCGACGTCAACGCCATGCTGGTCAATCCCGGCCGGTCGATCTACACCGCCAATCAGCCCGGCCAGCGGCTGCCGGTCGGGCAGCAGGAGAAGGCCGTCATCCGTGGCGAACTATTCCTGTCGCGCCGCACCGCGGCCGGCCAGCGGGTGCTGGCGGTGCACCTGCCCAACGGCAGCACGCTGTTGATCTCCAAGAGCCTGGCGCCCACCCGCGCGGTGACCATGAAGCTGCGCTGGGTGCTACTGGTCGTCGGTGGGGTCGGCGTGGTGGTGGCCGCCATCGCCGGCGGAATGGTCACCCGGACCGGCCTGCGGCCCGTGGGCCGGCTGACCGAGGCGGCCGAACGGGTCGCGCGCACCGATGATCTGCGGCCCATCCCGGTCTACGGCAGCGACGAATTGGCCCGGCTCACCGAGGCGTTCAACGCGATGCTGCGCGCGTTGGCCGAATCGCGCGAACGACAGGCGCGGCTGGTCGCCGATGCCGGTCACGAACTCAAGACCCCGCTGACGTCGTTGCGCACCAACGTCGAACTGCTGATGGCCTCCGCGGCGCCGGGCGCACCCCAGCTGCCGGAGGAGGAGATGGCGGATCTGCGCGCCGACGCAATCGGCCAGATCGAGGAATTGTCCACGCTGGTAGGCGATTTGGTGGATCTGACCCGCGATGACCGGCGCGAGGCGGCGTTCGAGCAGGTCGATCTCACCGAGGTCGTCGACCGCAGCATGGAGCGGGTGAGGCGGCGCCGCAACGACATCGAGTTCGACATCCAGGTGGTTCCATGGCAGGTGTACGGCGACGCCGCGGGCCTGTCGCGAGCGGTGCTCAACATGCTCGACAACGCCGCCAAGTGGAGCCCGTCCGGCGGGGTCGTCAGGCTGCGGATGCGTCAGCTCGACCCGGCGCACGTTGAGATGGTGGTCTCTGACGAGGGGCCCGGAATCCCGGAGAGCGAGCGGGAATTGGTGTTCGAACGCTTCTTCCGGTCGGACCAGGCGCGTGCGATGCCAGGGTCCGGACTGGGCCTGGCGATCGTCAAACAGGTGGTGCTCAAGCACGGTGGGGCGATCACCATCGAGGACACCCATCCGGGAGCTGAGTCGCCCGGGACATCGATCCGGATGGTGCTGCCCGGCGGCGCCACCTCCGCCGGTGAGCGGCCGACCCCGGCGGTCACAGGCGCTTCTCAGTCCACGTAGGCATGGTGGTGAGGCAACTTCGCTTCTTTAGGAGTAGGCAACAGACATGACGAACTACCCCGGGTACCCGCCGTCGCACCAGCAGCCGGATCGGTCCCACTCGACCGGTGCGCCGGGTGCGCAGCAACACGGTCGGGCCGGATACCCCGCCGGGGGCGCGCAGGGCCCGTACTCCCAGGCGTACGACTGGCGCTACGCCCAGCAGGCCCAGCAGCAGTACCGCTCCGCCTACGGCAACTCCTACGGTCGGCCGCCGGTCCCGGGCCCGGGCGGGCCTGCGAAGCGCCCCCGCGCCGGGGCGCTGGTGGCGGGCGCGGCGGCCATCGCTGTGGTGTCGGGCGTGACCGGCGGCGTGGTGGGTTCGGCGCTGCATTCCGATCACAAGCAGGTGGCCGGTGGCGGCCACACAACGAGCTTGCAGTCGCCGGGCCTGCCCGCGGCGGTGACCCTGCCGGACGGCTCGGTGGAGAAGGTCGCGGCCAAAGTGGTGCCCAGCGTCGTCATG
This sequence comes from Mycobacterium sp. pW045, assembly GCF_041287085.1. NCBI lineage: Bacteria > Bacillati > Actinomycetota > Actinomycetes > Mycobacteriales > Mycobacteriaceae > Mycobacterium > Mycobacterium sp. pW045. Next base: position 58,056 of record NZ_JBGGKU010000015.1, read on the forward strand.
CTGGAGACCGATCTGGGACGTCAGTCCGAGGAGGGCTCGGGCATCATCTTGTCGGCAGACGGGATGATCCTGACCAACAACCACGTGGTGGCCGCCGCGGCCAAGGCGGATGCGATGTCCAAGGCGCCGCCGAAGACCACCGTGACGTTCGCCGACGGACGCACCGCGCCGTTCAGCGTGGTCGGGACGGATCCGGCCAGCGACATCGCGGTGGTGCGGGTGCAGGGTGTCTCCGACCTGACCCCGATCACGCTCGGTTCCTCGGCGGACCTGCGGGTAGGTCAGCACGTGGTGGCGGTCGGATCGCCGCTGGGCCTGGAGGGCACCGTGACGACCGGGATCGTCAGCGCCCTCAACCGGCCCGTGTCCACCAGCGGTGAGGCGGGCAACCAGAACACCGTGCTGGATGCGATCCAGACCGATGCCGCCATCAACCCGGGCAACTCGGGCGGCGCCCTGGTCAACATGAATGGCGACCTGGTCGGCATCAACTCCGCGATCGCGACGATGGGCGGGGACGCCGCCGAAGCCCAGAGCGGGTCCATCGGCCTGGGCTTCGCGATCCCGGTCGACCAGGCCAAACGGATCGCCGACGAACTCATCAACTCGCCCGATCACACCGCGTCGCACGCCTCGCTGGGGGTGCGGGTCACCAGCGAGCGCAGCCTGCACGGCGCCAAGGTGGTCGAGGTGGTGCCCGGTGAGCCGGCGTCGAAAGCCGGTCTGCCGGAAGGCGTCACCGTGACGGCGTTCGACAAGCGCCCCATCGGCAGCGCCGACGCCCTGGTCGCCGCCGTGCGGTCCAAGGCCCCCGGTGACCAGGTGACGCTGACCTATCTGGATGCCAGCGGGGCGTCCAAGACCGTGCAGGTCACCCTCGGTAAAGCCCAGCAGTGACGGACTGGAGAGTGCGGCGGTCCCAGTTTCGGCTCTGCTTCGTCGAGCCTCGCTGAACCGCGGTGTTGATGCGGCGGTCCCAGTTTCGGCT
>NZ_JBGGKU010000016.1:0-55037 GCF_041287085.1 Mycobacterium sp. pW045
CCGATGGTGTTACCCGTGCTGCCCAAGGTGATGGTGGCAATGGTGGTGCCGGTGGCCAAGGCGGTGCCGGGTATGACGCAACCGCTAATTCCGACGCCGGTATTGGCGGACACGGTGGAGTCGGTGGTATCGGCGGCAACGGAGGCAACAGCGGCAACGGAGGCAACGGCGGTCTCGGCGGCAACGGCGGGGCCGGGTTCATCAGCGGAACTCAACACATCGATGGCGGAAAGGGTGGCAACGGCGGCCAGGCTGGAGCGGCTGGCGCGTCGACCGGAATGGGGCATCTTGGCACGGCTGGTATTGGCGGAAATGGCGGCTCTGGTGGTGTAGCAAGCGCCACTGGCGGTACAGGGGGTACCGGCGGCAACGGCGCAGACGCCATACTCGGTGGCGTCGCAGGCAATGGCGGCGTAGGCGGCGACGCCGCTGGTGGCTACGATTTCGCTGACGGCATCGTGGTATCCACTGCTGGCACCGGTGGCAACGGAGGCGCGGGATATGAAGGCGCAAATGGTGCCGATGGCGGAGCTGGCGGTGACGGAGGTTCTGGCGGCAAAGCCACCGGTTACCTAGGCTTCGGCGGCAACGGCGGCAACGGCGGTACGGGTGGGTCCAGCGACACCGGGAACGGCGGCCGAGGCGGTTCGGGTGGTTCGGGTGGTTCGGGTACGGGGGTTGGCGGCTCCGGCGGCACCGGAGGTAATGGTGGTGCCAGCAACACTGGTTCCGGTGGTTCCGGTGGTTCCGGTGGAACGGCTGGCGAATCCGCTGGCTACGTCGACTACGACGGCTACCGTGGCGGACACGGCGGTAACGGCGGTAATGGCGGCATCGGTGGTGCCAGCATCAGCGGCGACGGTGGCGCTGGTGGTAATGGCGGTAACGGAGCCAACGGTGCTACCGGCGCTAACTTCGCCAGCTATGGGACAATCGGCGGCAACGGCGGTAACGGGGGCGATGGCGGCGCCAGTGTGAATGGTAATGGCGGTGCCGCTGGCGCCGCTGGCAACGGTGGTACCGGCATTCGCGTGGGTGGCAACGGTGGTCGCGGCGGAGATGGCGGCTCCAGCGACACCGGAATCGCCGCCAATGGTGCAGGCGGTGGCAAAGCAGGCACCGCATCTGGGTGGACGAGCTCCTTTTTAGAACCCCCTTACAGCCCCAATGACTTTGCCCGAGGTGGCGATGGAGGCAGTGGCGGGCATGGTGGATCAACAATCAGCGGGACCGCAGGGACTGGCGGCGCTGGCGCTCACGGTGCCAGCGGCACAGCTGGCGGTACCGTCAACGGCGGCAACGGCGGCGACGGCGGCGACGGCGGCAACGGCGTAAACAGCAATGGAGGTGCGGCTGGCGCCGCTGGTAACGGAGGCAACGGCGGATTCCAGAGCGGTAACGGTGGTCGTGGCGGAGATGGCGGCTCCAGCGACACCGGAATCGCCGCCGATGGTGCAGTCGGCGGACAAGCAGGCACCGTATATGGGATGACCGCTGGCAGCACCATTAACAGCATGGCCGGTAGTGGAGGTTCTGGCGGCGACGGCGGTTCTACCATCAGTGGACACGCTGGTGACGGCGGTAGGGGTGCCAACGGTGGGAGCATTCCGAGCGGTAACAATTCCTACGGCGCCGGTGGCAGGGGCGGCAACGGCGGCAACGGCGGTTCGTCCGGGACCGGGCCCGGTAGCCCGGGTACACCGGGGACTTCTCAGTCTCAAGGGTATGGCGGAATTGGCGGCCCCGGAGGAGCTGGCGCCCCGTAGCCGGCCGCTTAAATTGCTCGCGCAAGTACTGTTGTTCTGCGTAAGTGACCCTCCCACCCTCGATGGGGAGGCCGGGCCGTTACCACCACCTTGGGTTCCATCGAGTCTCGATTCTTTAGTTTCGAGAGACCGTCCGGTGATGCCGTCTACCGCAGCGTTGTTCGAGGCTAGCAATCTCGAAAGTCATCTCGTATCTAAACGACGAATGTCAGCGTTTTGAGATAGTATGAACGCATGACAACACTGCCGCCGCTGATGGCAGAGATCGAGGCGATTCTGCTGGCCAATGTTGGGCGCACACGCTTCTCGCTGGTGCTCGAGGGGATGCGTCGCGGCCTCAGCAACGAGGAAATGTCCGCCGAGGCCGATCGCGACGGCATTCCGTGCTCGGCTGAAAGCATCGGCATGGTCCGGCGCACGCTTACGCTTACACTCGCCGACCAGCTTCACCCGGCACCCTCCGATGCCGAGAACCAGTCGTATCTGTACCGCGAGGTCCTCAACTACGACCACTCACCTGAGCTGCACCAGCTTGTGATGACCCGGCTGCACGAGCTTCAAGCCATCGATCCGAACGTCAAGCTCACTCCGCTGGGCAACGTTCACCTTGGAGCAGGAAACTGCCGATCAGCAGGCAAGCTGCCCGAGCTATGCACCAAATGCTGGACGCACCATGCGGGTGAGTGCCTATGATCACCGCCGCCCCGGTCACCGGCCAGCTGTTGGGCTACGCCCGGGTATCGACCGGCCACCAGTCCCTGGACGCCCAGTCCGACGCCCTCACCGCCGCCGGAGTCGACGGAGACCGGATCTACACCGACAAGCTGACCGGCACGTCCACCAAGGAGCAGCGGCCCGGGCTGGCCGGGCTGCTGGACTACGCCCGCCCGGGGGACGCCATCGTGGTCGTCGGCATCGACCGGCTGGGGCGTAGCGCCGCCGAGGTCATGCTGACCATCAAGGACCTCCTAGATCGCGAGGTCGTCATCCGATCACTTCGCGAGGGAGTGGACAGCTCCACCCCTACCGGCAGGGCTGTCCTGGGCATCATGGCGAGCCTGGCCGAGCTGGAGCTGGAGCTGGGCCGCGAGCGTCGGGACGCGGCCAAGGCGGCCCGCAAGGCCCGGAACCTGCCGATCGGGCGGCCCAGGGCGCTGTCCCCCGACCAGATCGCGTTGGCCGAGCGGATGCGGGCCGCCGGTGAGCCGGTGCCCGAGATCGCCAAGACCCTCGGCGTCAGCCGCCCGACGATGTATCGGTTGCTAGCGTCTCAAGGGGCGTCGGTATGACCACCCGCGCCCTGACCTCGCAGCAGGCCAAACGGATCAAAAAGCAGCTTGACGCGGACATCAAGGCGTGCCGCAAATGCCCAAAGCTGAACATCCCCGGAGTAACCGAGTCCGCCCCGGGCTACGGCAGCCTGACCTCCCCGGTGGTGCTTGTCGGCCAAAGCCTCTGCGAGCAGTGCATGGCCGTCCAGGAACCATTTTTCGAGAAGTCCGGGGACGTGCTGCAGGCCGCCATAGATCGGGCCGATGTCGACAAGTCCGATCTGTTCATCACCAATGCCGTGCACTGCCACCCACCCAAGAACCGTCCGTCGCGCACCTACGAGATCGAGAACTGCCGACCGTTTCTGCGGCGTGAGTTGGAGCTGGTGCAGCCCCGGCTCGTAATCGCGCTGGGCAACGACGCCCGCGATTCGGCCGAGGTCATCTACCCAAGAGCCCGGACGTTGTGGTGGAAGGATGAGGGCCTGCCCGCCCGGCGGCCACGCCGAGGCGTGCCGATCGTGTGGTGCACGCACCATCCGGGTTCCTTGTGGCGCAACCGCACTGCCGAGCAGCGGCGGGAAGTCACCGAGGCGTGGACCGAGGCGCTGGCGCGGGCGATTGCGTGGGGGTACGGCGCTCGACGTTAGGCCTGTCCGCTGAGCAGGTTGCCGCCTGCAGAACCCAGCGCACCGATCGCCACCTGGGAAGCGAACGACCCGAGGCTGCCCGCGAGCTGCTTGAACTTGCCCCTCTCTTCGACGCCATGGCCATCGTCGTCACCGGCCGTGTCCAGTGCGGTGATGAGCCGTTCGAGGAGTCGTTCCGCCGATGGCCAAGCACCGGCGACTTGAAGCGCATGCCTGGTCGGCGGCCCGACCGTAATGATCGTGCCGCCGAACGCCGCAGTCACTTTCTCGAAAAACGACGGCTCGGTGTTGAGTCGTCGCAGTGCACGTTGGATGGCACCGGCATCTAGTCCAGTCGCTGCCTCGATCGCCGTTGCCGGGATCAGGTGCTGTCCGGTCTTTTCGTAGATATCGACGACAGCCTTCAGCACCGGCAAGTCGCGATCGGTCCAGCTGTCCTGGGTCATGGCCATCAGTATTCCCGAGCAGACCGACAAACCGAGGCCGCCGCAACGTGGATGCTCCGGAAAGGAGGGCCACAGCAGGGGGCGCTGGCTAGAACATACGACATCGCCCCAGGCGTTCGGGGTAGCTTCGCTCTGACTGGAACTCGACTGTAGGGAGCGGATCGAAGACATGGTGCAGACCGCCGAGTCGGCCAAGAACCACGCCAACTTGATCTGGAAGATCGCCGACTTACTACGGGGGCCGTACCAGCCCAACCAGTACGGCGACGTGATCTTGCCGTTCACGATCCTGCGCCGTCTGGACTGCATCCTGGAACCCACCAAGGATCAGGTCCTCGCCGAGTACAAGAAGATCCGCTCGACCAAGGTTGACCCCGATGTGCTGCTGAAGGCGAAGTTCAAGCTGCCGTTCTACAACACCTCCCGGTGGAGCTTCGCCTCGCTGATCAGCGACCCCGAGGGGGTGGCCGACAACCTCATCGACTACATCGAGCACTTCTCGCCCAACGTACGCGACGTCTTCGAGGGCTTCGGCATGCTCGACGAGATCGCCAACCTGGCCAAGACCGACCGGCTCTACCTGATCGTCAAGGAGTTCGCCGCCGTCGACCTGCACCCCGATGTCGTCACCCAGCACGACATGGGCTACGTCTTTGAAGAGCTGATCCGAAAGTTCGCCGACTCCAACGCCACCCAGGCCGGTGATCACTTCACCCCCCGCGAAGTCATCGCCCTCATGGTCGACCTCTTGTTCCTGACCGAGGACGACGCCCTGACTAAGCCGGGCACGGTGCGCACCATCTACGACCCCGCAGCCGGAACCGGCGGCATGCTCTCGGTCGCCTACGACCACCTGGTCGCCATGAACCCCAAGGCCCGCCCGGTGCTCTACGGCCAGGACGTCAACCCACGCTCGTACGCGCTGTGTAAGTCCGACATGATCGTCAAAGGCCAAGACGTCGGCAACATCTACCTCGGCGACACCCTCACCGACGACGGCTTCCGCACCCGACACTTCGACTTCCTACTGTCCAACCCGCCGTTCGGGGTTTCCTGGAACACCCAGCAGAAGAAGGTCACCGACGAAAACGAGCAACGCGGCTTCGCCGGGCGCTTCGGCCCCGGCCTGCCCCGGGTGTCGGACGGGTCGATGCTGTTTCTGTTGCACCTGATCTCCAAGATGCAGCCCGTCAAGGGCGGCGAGGGCGGTAGTCGCCTGGCGATCGTGCTCAACGGCTCACCGCTATTCACCGGGGGCGCGGGGTCGGGTGAGTCCAACATTCGGCAGTGGATCATCGAAAACGATCTACTCGACGCGATTATCGCGCTGCCGACCGACATGTTCTATAACACTGGCATCGCCACCTACATCTGGGTCCTGGACAACAACAAGCCCACCAAGCGGCGGGGCAAAGTCCAGCTCATCAACGCCGTGGAGATGTACGGCAAGATGCGCAAGTCCCTCGGTTCCAAGCGCAAGGAGCTGCGGCCCAAGGACATCGAGCGGATCTGTCACCTCTACGAGGGGTTCCGCAACGAACACGGCACCGATGAGCGCCCACCCCACTCGAAGGTGTTCAAGGGCGAGGAGTTCGGCTACTCCACCATCACCGTGGAACGGCCCCTGCAGCTGCGGTTCACCCCGACTGCCGACAACGTCGAAGAGGTCCTGGCCCAGAAGAACATCGCGAGGCTCAAGACCGGTGAGCAGTCCGCCATCCGCAACGCCCTGACCGGCCTGATCGGGTGGGAGTGGAAGGACCGCGACGAGTTCGTCCGAGAACTGAAGGACGCCCTCCACAAAGCTGGGCTGACCAAACCCCCAGCGGCCCTGGTCAAGTCGATCTGGTCGACTGTCCGCGAGCACGACGAGACCGCCAGCATTGTCACCGACGCCAAGGGCAACCCCGAGCCCGACAGCGCCCTGCGCGACACCGAGAACGTGCCGCTGACCGAGGACATTGAGGAGTACTTCGCTCGTGAGGTCCTACCCCACGTCCCCGACGCCTGGATCGACCCCGACAAGACCAAGGTCGGCTACGAAATCCCGTTCACCCGCCACTTTTACCGCTACACCCCACCCCGGCCCCTCGAAGAGATCCAGAAAGACCTTCGAGTCCTCGTCGAGGAGATCCAGGTGATGCTCGCCGAGGTCGGAGCATGACCTGGCCGACGCATCGCGTCTGTCGCGATTCGGAGGTCAGCTGGCTGGGTAACGTGCCCAATGGCTGGCAGATTGATCGGCTGAAGTACGCCTTCAAGCGGATACAACGGTCGTACTCTGCAGACGCAGAAACCGTCACCGCGTTCAGGGACGGGGTGGTCACAGCCCGGTCCAATCGGCGGACAGACGGGTTCACTGAAGCGGACAAGTACATCGGCTACCAGGGAATCGAGCCGGGCGACTTAGCTATTCACGCGATGGATGGCTTCGCGGGTGCCATCGGCGTTTCTGACTCATCTGGGAAATGCTCACCAGTCGTCTCGGTCTGTCAACCGGAAGCCGGGATCGACCCGCACTACTACGCTCACATTCTCCGGCATGTCGCCAGATCCGGATACCTCACATCGATAGCGAAGGGAATTCGGGAACGCTCAACCGATTTTCGGTGGGCAGATGCGCGAGAACTCATGGTTCCCTTTCCATCCGAAGTTGAACAGCAGGCCATCGTTTCCTTCCTCGACCGTGAGACAGCGAAGATTGATGTGTTGGTCGCCAAGCAGGAGCAGCTCATCGCCACCCTGCGCGAGGACCGCACCGCCACCATCACCCACGCCGTCACCAAAGGCCTCGACCCCGACGTCGAGATGGCACCATCTGGTGATACGACACTGCCCGCGTCACCTTTGCACTGGAAACGTCGGGTACCGCTTAAGCATGTTGCATCCGTCCAGACCGGAATTACCCTGGGCAAGTCCGTAGATCCCTCCGAAGCCGTCAGCCTTCCTTACCTACGGGTGGCAAATGTCCAGGCTGGAGCCGTCAACCTCGACGAGGTCAAGGCCGTCGAGGTGCGACAGGCGGAAGTCGGTAACTATCTCCTCCGGGCTGGCGACGTTCTGATGACCGAGGGTGGCGACATCGACAAGCTCGGACGGGGATGTCTGTGGACCGGGGAGATTGCACCGTGCATCCATCAAAACCATGTGTTCGCCGTGCGCTGCACCGACGACCTTGACGGCAGTTTCCTGGTCTACCTGCTGGATACCGCCGTAGCCCGCAACTACTTCTTCATGACCGCCAAGAAGACGACCAACTTGGCGTCGACAAACAGCACGACTCTGGGCCGCTTCTACTTCTCCCTTCCACCACGCGGCGAGCAGCGCGAGATCGTGAACTTCCTCGACGAGCGGTGCGGGCGAATCGACGCCTTGATCGCGAAGGCCAACGAGATGATCAACACCCTGCGGGAATATCGGTCTGCGCTGATCACCGATGCGGTGACGGGGAAGATTGATGTGCGGGGGGCGGCGTAGATATGGCGCGGGCGCAGACAATCCAGATCTACTTGCCGTCTGGTGATCCTGCGGGGTTACGGGTGGCGAACTTGACGACGCGGACGGTACGGGTCTTTGAGGTGCCTCGCTCTCTTCTGGCGCAGTTCCTGCAGCGTCCCGAGGCGGGACAGGTTGGTGTGTATTACCTGTTCGGGTCGAGTGATGATGAGACCCCGCAGTGCTACATCGGGCAGTCCGGGAACGTCGGCGTGCGTCTGCAGCAGCACGCCGCCTCGAAGGACTTCTGGACCCGCGCCCTGGTCGCGGTGTCGTTGACCAACGAGTGGACCTCGACGCACGTGGCATACCTGGAGTGGCTGTCAATCGGCCGTGCGACGGCGGCGGGGCGCTATGTGCTGGTGAACGGCAATCAGGCATCGAATCCGTACACGCCGGAACCGCTGGAGGCCGACTGTCAGGAGTTCATCGACACGATTGCGGTGCTGATGGCCACCCTGGGTTCCCCAGTCCTGGAGGCAGTCCGGCCAGGCGCTACGGCAGCATCACCGGCCGATGGGGTTGCCGGGGCTGAACCGGAGTTGTTGTTCTTCCGGGAAGCCGGGTGCGATGCGAGTGGGTATCAGACTCCGGAGGGCTTGTTGGTGCTCGCCGGGGCGAAGGGGCGAGCGACATTGCGTCCGTCAGCCCTGCCGAGTCTGTCCCGGCAGCGCGACAGCCTAGAGGCGGAAGGGGTGATCAAGTTCGAGGGTGAGGAGTTGGTTTTCCTTCGAGATCACCTGTTCTCCAGTCCTTCTGCTGCGGGGTGTGTCCTCGTCGGCGGCAGCAACAACGGACGGACCAGCTGGCAAAACGAGCGGGGCCAGTCCATCAACGCCCTCGAGCAACTCGCACTGGGCAGCAGCGAGGGGCATGGCGAATGACCCAGCATCACGAGTCGGTATTCGAGGCCGAGATCTGCGAGCACCTGGCCGCCCACGGTTGGCTGTACTCGCCTACCGACGACGGGTACGACCGGGGGCTGGCGCTGTTCCCCGAGGATGTGTTCGGGTGGCTAGCCGACACCCAGCCGGATCAGTTGGCCAAGCGGGTCAAGCCGGATCTGACCGGTGAGGCGCTGGCGAAGGCGCGGGCGGGTGTGTTGGCGACCCTGGTGAAGGCGTTGGGGGCTGACCCGAAGGCCAACGGCGGCACGCTGTCGGTGTTGCGGCGGGGCTTTAAGGACCTCAACGCCCAGTTCCAGATGTGTCAGTTCCGACCCAACACCACCCTTAACGAGACCACCGCCAAGAAGTACGCGGCGGTTCGCCTGCGGGTGATGCGCCAGGTGCACTACTCGACGCAGAACCACAACAGCATCGATCTGGTGTTCTTCGTCAACGGCATCCCGGTGGCCACCGCCGAGTTGAAGACCGACCTGAGCGTGCAGAACATCACCGACGCTGTCCTCCAGTACAAAAATCACCGGCCCCCCAAGGGTGAGCCCCTGTTGGCGTTCGGGTCTCGGGCGTTGGTGCACTTCGCGGTCTCCAACAGCGAGGTGCAGATGACGACCAAGCTGGGGGGCAAGGACACCGTGTTCTTGCCGTTCAACCGGGGCGATCACGGCCACGCCGGTAACCCGCCGAACCCGCACGGATCTCGTACCGCCTATTGGTGGCAGCAGATCCTGGAACGCGACACCTGGCTGGACATCTTGGGCCGGTTCATGCACCTGCAGATCGACGAGACCATCGACCCGGTGACCAACAAGAAGGTCCGCAAGCAGACCATGCTGTTCCCGCGCTTCCATCAGTGGGAGGCCGTCACCCGGCTCGTGCAGGCCGCCCACGAGCAAGGGCCGGGACATCGCTACCTGATCCAGCACTCTGCCGGTAGCGGGAAGACAAACTCAATTTCCTGGCTGGCGCACCGCCTGTCGGTGCTGCACGACGAAGCGAACTCGGCGGTGTTCGACTCGGTCATCGTGATCACCGACCGCACCGTGCTCGATACCCAGTTGCAGGAAGCGATCCGCCAGATCGACCGCACCCCAGGGGTGGTCGCCCACATCGCCGGTCTGGGGGGCGCGAAGTCCCAGGAGCTGGCCGACGCGCTGAGGGGCGGGACGAAGATCATCATCGTCACCATCCAGACCTTCCCCTACGCCCTGAAGCTGATCCAGGAACAGGCCGACTTGGCGGGCAAGAGCTTCGCGATCATCGCCGACGAAGCCCACTCCTCGCAGGCCGGGGAAGCCTCCAAACGGCTGAAAGCGGCGCTGAGTGCCACCGAGCTCGATGAACTCGAAGACGGCGGCACCGTGGATGCCCAGGACGTGCTGGCGGCGGAGATGGCCGCCCGGGCCGAGTCGAAGAACCTGTCGTTCTTCGCGTTCACCGCCACCCCGAAAGCCAAGACCCTAGAGCTGTTCGGGCACAAGGGCATCGACGGCACACCGCACCCGTTTCACCTGTACTCGATGCAGCAGGCCATCGATGAGGGGTTCATCCTCGACGTGCTGCGCAACTACACCCCGTACAAGACGGCGTTTCGGCTGACCCACAACGGCCAGACCTACGAAAGCGAAGACACCGCCAACGCCGGAACCATCGCCGTCACCGACAGCACGGATGGGGAGTTGGTCGACAAGAGCGCGGCGATCAAGTCGCTGATGAACTGGGTGCGCCTACACCCGACCAACATCGCCCAGAAGGTCGCGATCATCGTCGAGCACTTCCGCGCCAACGTCCAACCTCGACTCGACGGTAGAGCGAAGGCGATGGTGGTGACCTCATCACGTAAAGCGGCGGTGCGCTACAAGATCGCCATCGACAAGTACGTGACCGAACAGGGCTACACCGATGTCCAGGCGCTGGTGGCGTTCTCCGGTGAAGTCTCCGACCCTGAGTCCGGGATTGAGAAAGTCAGCGAGACTTCGACACTGATGAACCCGGGGCTTAAAGGCCGTGACTTGCGGGATGCGTTTGCCACCGATGAGTACAACGTGATGTTGGTGGCCAACAAATTCCAGACCGGGTTCGACCAACCCTTGCTGGTGGCCATGTATGTCGACAAGCGCCTGTCCGGGGTCGCAGCCGTGCAGACCCTGTCACGGCTGAATCGAACCGCGCCGGGCAAGGACCAGACGTTCGTGCTGGACTTCGCCAACACCGCCGAGGACATCGTCGAGGCGTTCGAGCCCTACTACGAGGCCACCACGCTGGCCGATGTCACCGACCCGAACATCGTGCACCAGACGATGAACAAGCTGGACTCGGCGGGGATCTACCAAGAGTCGGAGATCGAGGGCCTGGTCGGTGACTACCTCAAGGGCAAGGGACACGAGGCGCTGAACAAGTGGGTTGGCCCGGCGCGGGATCGGTTTCGGGATCGGGAACGCACCGCCCGCGACCACAACGACCAGCACGGCCTCGATGAGCTGGAGCTGTTCCGCAAGGACGTCGGCACCTTCTTGCGGCAGTACGACTTCCTGTCGCAGATCATCAACTACGAGGACGTCTCGCTGGAGAAGTTGTCGATCTATCTGCGCCATCTGGCCCCGGTGATCAGCAGTGAGCAGCTGCACCACGAGATTGACCTGTCCGGGGTGGATTTCGACTACATCGCCCAGCATCAGCAGGCCACCACTTCGGCAAAGCTCACCGGTGATGTGCCGCTGGAACCTCCCAAGGAGGCGGGCACCGGTGTTGTTCGTGATCCCGAGATGGTGGCTCTGGATGAGGTGATCGCCCAGATCAACGACCTGTTCTCCGGTGACCACCCGGACTCGAGTGTTCGCAATGTGGTCACCCATATCCGGGATCGGCTGGAGGAGAGCGAGACGCTGCAGCAGCAGGCGCAGAACAACACCTTGGCGCAGTTCTCGGCCAGCCCCGACCTGCAGAACGAGTTTGTCGGCGCAGTGATCGGGGCCATGGCCTCCTCAGAAGACCTGTCCGCCCAGATCCTCAACAACCCCGAGCTGTCCCAGAAACTACTCGGCGAGTTGGTGCCGTTGATCTACCAGGGACTGAAGGTGACGGCATGACCCCCATTTTCGGCGGGGAGCCCGGAACACTGCAGCAGCTCATCGATACGGCGATCGACAGGAAGGTGGAGCCGTGACGATAGCGGACCTCACGGCGTGGCAGCCGATCATTGGGGTGGCTGCCACGTGCACAGCTGCTCTGGTGGCTCTCGGCGGAGTGATCTGGGCCAACCGCCGCGCGGATGCCCGCGAACGAGAGAGGCACCGGCGGGAGCAGCTAGTGGCGGCGATTGGAGAGCTGTTAGGTGTCGCCGAGGAAGCGATGCGGACGGCGGTCCTGCTCCACGACGCAGCGTTGGACTACCAGCATGCGACCGGCAAATCCGCGCTGCACACAGGACGGATCGCCGCCGAGGTGGAGCCAGTGTTCAATGACTTCACCGCGCTGACGATCAAGGCCAGCGCCGCACGGTTTCGAATCGAGCTGTTTGAGCCCCGGCTGCAAGTTCCAGCCAACAAGGTGGTCGCTCGGTGTGTGCAGATGGGTGAGGCGGCGTCTCACAACCGCAGCCAGGGCGTTCTTACGCTGCGGGACACGCAGCTGGCCGAAGTCCGCGAACTGATCGAGGCATACCGGCATCTTCAAAGGGACTGAGGCAAGCGGCCGTAGCCAAGGCTCACCACCAGCAGGGAGCGAGTGCCCGACCTGCAGAACCAGGATGCCTGTCGGCGCGAAACATTATCGTCTGCGGCATGGGGCTCATGGACCTGACTGCAGACGCTGTTAACGCGGCACTCGATGAGTACGACCAGCTCGGCGGTGATGCGTTTCGGGCCAAGTACGGGTACGGCTCGGCCAAGGACTACTTCGTGGTGCGCGACGGCAAATCCTACGACTCGAAGGCGATCGCAGGTGCTGCGCACGGTTACCTGCCCGGCCGCACCCCGCTGCTCGCCGACACCTTCACTGGCGGGAAGGCCACGGTCGTTCGTCGACTGCGACTGCTGGGCTTTCATGTGCCTCCCAAGCGGTCCCCGCCGTGGGTTCGCGACGAGGTCATCCTGGCCTGCGATCTGGTCGCACAGAACGGCTGGCAGTACCTGACTGCCGAAGACCCGCGCGTCGTCGAACTGTCGGCCCTGCTGCAGCAGTTGCCGTTCCATCCGATGGAGCTGCGCAGCGATACGTTCCGCAACCCCAACGGGGTGGCCCGCAAGACGGTGGACATCGCGACCCACCACCCCGACTACACCGGTGCAGGCACGAAAGGCGGCGCGGTCGACAAGGAAGTGCTCCTGGAGTTCCTCGAAGACCCCGCTGGCATGCACGAGATCGCCGAGATACTACGACGCGCCATCGCCGACGACACCCTCACGGAGCAGCTGACCGTGCCCGTCGACGAGGAAGATGACCACGCTAAAGAGGGACGACTGCTACAGCGGCACCACTTCGTTCGGGAGCGCGACAAGAAGCTGCGCGCCAAGAAGATCGCCGCCTTCCTCACGGCGCACCCTAGGGTGCACTGCGAGATCTGCGGGTTCGACTTCGAGGCCACCTACGGTGAACGGGGCCGTGAGTACACCGAGGTCCACCACGTGGTGCCGCTGCACGCCTCCGGCGAGACGAAGACCAAGCTCGGCGACTTGATACTGCTGTGCGCAAACTGCCACCGCATGATCCACCGGAGTACACCCTGGCTGACCCCCGACGAACTGCGGGAGCTGCTGACAGATCAGCTCTGATGCCATCAACGAGACGTTCGGGAGAAATCTGGAGCCGAGCACGAAACCCGTCATCTACCCAGCGAAGGAAGGGCGTGCGCTACTCCGACCGAGCAAAACCGTGCAGGTTGGTGAAGCATTCGTTGCATAGGCCGGGCCGGGGATGCGGGGCCGGTTGGGCGCATTCGACACAGCGGGCTGGTGCGGGGACGTATTGCTGGGTGCCAGTGCTGAACAGTTGCGCTATGGCGGCGCGCTGCTGGTGCGATAGCGGCGGCGCCTCGGCTGCAAACTCCTCGACGGATAGGCCGCGGTGCTTCCCACAGTCGCGGCAGTGGGTGCTGCCGCGCGCGTACGCCCCGCAGTACGGGCAGGAGCGTTCACACTTGGGGCAGTAGTCGCGCGGGCGACCCTGCCAGGTGAACCTGATGCCGCAGACAACACAGTCGCCGGGTCCGTCGCGGTTTGGCCAAGCGGCCCGGTACCCGGCGCAGTCGCAGTCCCGGCCCTGCCAGTTCGGTTTCTTGCCCTTCGGCATCTGCTCAAGGCTGTAGCAACCCTCCGGGCCATCAGATGACGCGAACCTGGTCGCATGAACGGAACGCACATGTCCGCAACGACATACCGGCGGCAGGTTGGCTGACAATCGACACCTCCAGCTTATTGGCCAGTTAACCCGTTCGGCGCGAAGACCGCGAGACCTGGCGGCCGACCAAGTTGAAGTGGATGCGACCTTCATGCGCAATAGCTTGACCTATTTAATAGCTGGAGCTATTATCAATAGCATGGTTGACCTGGCGGCGATCCGCAAGGACGCCGGTGTCACGCAGGCCGAGATGGCGCAGCGCATGCAGGCCACGCAGGGGGCGGTCTCACAGACCGAGCGGCGCGACTCCTTGAGCTTGAGGCTGGGAACGTTGGCCGAGTACGTCGCGGCCCTTGGTGGCCGCGTGCAGCTGACCATCACCGTCGGCGAGAACACCCACGACTACGACCTGAGCAAGAGGGAGCGTCGTTGAGCAGACTGACCGCGATCGAACTCGAAGCCGAGACCGACCGGGCCAAGGCGCGTCGGTTCTTCATGGGCTGGCTGATTGCCGCCACCGTGGTGTCAGTCAGCGGTAACGCCGCCCATGCCGTGCTGGAGTGGCTGCCTGTCGTCGGGGTCAAGATTGCCGTCGCCTGCCTGCCGCCGGTCGTCGCCTTGGTGGGCATCCACGGCGTGGCCGTGCTGGCCCGCAGCGGCCACACTCCCCGCGCCCGCGCCTCGGCCACCGGCGGGTGGGTTTACGGGCTGTCAGTAGCCGTCACCGGCCTGCTGGCGCTCGGTGCCGCGGTGCTCAGCTTCGCCGGGCTGCATGGACTGGCTGTCGCCGGGGGCATCGACCCGCACCTGGCCGCGCTGTGGCCGATCACAGTCGACGCGGGGATCGCGGTTTCGACCGTCGCGCTGGTGGTGCTGCGCCCGACATCCGCTGCCGACCTGCGTGCCGCACGTGCAGTTGCTGCGCCCGCAGCGGTGCAGGCCAGTGCCTCCGCAGAGTGCGCTGCACCCACAGTCGCTGCTGCACCTACGCCCCGCACTGCACCTGCGGCACGCACCGAGGCCGCACACCCGCGTGCACTGCAGGCCGTACCTACCGCCGGTGCGGGTCTGGACACGAGTGCGGTGGCGCGCGCACTGGTCGATGGCGGTGCGACCACAAAGAGTCTGGAGCAGGTCCAGCGGGTGCTGGCTGCACATGCAGCCGGTGCCGCGATCACTCGCATCGCCACCGACACCGGGGTGCACCACGCCACCGTGCGCAAGATCATCAACGCGGCCGCCGAGCACCGGCAGCTGGCCACGGTCGGGTGAGCGCCTCGGTCTCTGACGATCGCTCCGCACCGCTGCCTCCATGGATGACGGTCGTGCAGGTAGCTGAGTACTGCGGCGTCGACCTCGCGGTGGTGTCCTCCGGCTTGGTCTCGGGCTCCGGCTCGGGCACGACCTGGAGGTGAGATCCGGAGCGCTCGTTCGGCTTTGCTCCCTTGAAGATGGCCCCCTGGCCCGCGAACCTGTATTTATCCTCTAGTGGGTCTGCAGTGATTTTTTCGGCGCGGGGAAAACTGTTGGGGCCGTCCAGGAGCGTCGGGGCCCCGTTTGGAGCGGCCAGGGAGTCAGGGGAGGCCTCGGCGCTCTCCTGCTTCCCTGGCTCCTTGTCCAGCACCTTCCTGGGTGCGGGTTCGCTCTGCGCCCGCCAGGGCGCAGCACTGTTCATCTTCTTCGACTTCATCTGATTCTGACCTCGTCTGGTTCCGGCTTGGTCTCCTTCTAATTGGTCTTCTTCGTCACCGGCTCGCGGACCCCCGATGTCCGTCAGGCGGACCCCCTTAGTCCGTTTCCCGGACCCCGTATGTCCGTCTGGCGGATCCCCTGTGTCCGTCTCGCGAAAATAGGCAGGTAGAGACGTTGAGCTTTCGCTCTGACCTGCGGTTTCGCCCCGCTGGACCGACGCCTTGGCCAGCTTCCGGACCTCCGCCTTGGGCAACGAAACGATCCGGTCGTGAAGCTCCTGGTCCACCTCGATGAAGTGGTACTTGTTCGAGATCCGCAGGCCGCCTTCGAGGTACCGCCGCTCGGTCCTGATCAGACCAAGCCCCTCCAAGATGTTCAGGGACTCCTGGACCGCCGTCCGGCCCGCCATGGACTTCTCCATCAGCGTCTCGATACTGGGCCAAGCCGAGCCGTTCTTATCGCTGAAGTCGAACGACTTCAGCGCGGCATAGACCATCACGTTGGTCATGCTGAGGTTGGTCCCGGTGAGCCAGTCCGGCACCTTAATGAAGGTATTCAACTTGGAGGAAACGCCCAAAGACTTTGGGTTCTGATTGTGCCTTGCTACCATAGTGATGCCTTCTACGTTGTCCAGTTCCATGGGTGCCTTGCCCCGGATGTTCCGACTGCTGATCGAGCACCTTCTGCGGTGGGAGGTTCGAGGACCTCGGGTTATGGCCTGGGGTCCTCATCCGTTCGGGGGTAACTCCCGGCGCACATCGGCCCCCTCCTCGGCTCCCGGCGGGTCGTTGGCGGTGGCCATCCAGACCTCCCGGGCCGGTGTTCCGGAGGCCATCGCGGGCCGCCAGTTCTGCGAGACATTCAGCTAGATCTCGCTTTGGCCGAGCATCTCTCCGAGGATCTGAACACCGCGCGTGGTGATCCGCACCTGATCTTCGGCCCTGCGATCGGGGTCGAAGTCGGCGACCGACTTCAGTACAGCGACGCCCAGCAGTTTCAGGTCGGCTATATCGACCGAGGCGATGATGGCCTGGCCGTCGAGCCCTCCCTTGAAGGTGACGTACGCACCTTCTGCGCAGGGCTCCCAAGCGACTATGGTGCCGTCGATCAGGTTGGGTTGTTCGAAATCATTGCGGATCACGGAATACCTCCAGGATTCTGTTGGTCGAAGCGCGCTGCGGCACTTCGCGGTTCGTCGGTCGACTGTCATTCGTTGCGGGACTACTCAGGTGCTCGCAGCTGGCGGCTGCCCAACCGCTCTGGCGCGCCGGGGCTTTCCGTGCCTCAGGATCTCCGGGGCCCATCCCCTACTGCGGGCGCAGTTCGCCGCCCAGCGTGCCGCTGAGCGCCTACGGCCACGATCTCGTGGGCCTTGAACCATGTCGGGCTACCCGAAAATGCGAGGCCCGAGTGACGGTGCTCGGTCTGCCGAACACTGCCGAAGATCACGCCGTACTCGGTCGGCCCCGACCGCATCCCCCGGTTGATCTCGACGACAGTCCCGCTCTTGCCCCGGAATTGCGGCCATGTACCCCTGCTCGGGTACCGGCCCTCATCACGTTCAATGCGGATCCGATCGCCGACTTTGATACCACTGCCGTTACTCACTGCGACCGGCCCCGGGCCTCGATCCGAACCGCCGCGTCAGCAGGCCGTGGTGACGCCCCGCCCATCCGCCGGAAGCGCGGCGCGCGCCGTGAGCGCCTCACGGCTCGGCGTCCTCCTACTACAAGCGCAATCGTGTCGGTGACGTTTCGAGCACATAGCGCCAGCACACCACCGGTCAACACACCCGTCAGCACATCCGGCAGGCTCATGGCTCCACCCCGGCGCGCTCGTCCATCCTCGTTGCCCAGGCGTTAAGCGCCGCGTCGGCCAGGCGCACACGGGATTCGTAGTCACCACCGTGACATTCGAGGCTGTCCAGCATGACCGGCACGGCGTAGCTCGCTATGACCTTCAGGGCCGTGAAGGCGACCAGGAAGGCGTGTTCAGGTTCCCGGATCATCGCGAAGTACTCGACCAGCATTCTGCGGACCTGGTCCTCACCATCGCAGCAGCCGAGCAAGTCGTAGGCGAGCCGCCCTCCGAACAACTCCTTCGCGTCGACGACCGGCATGGACAAAATCCCGGTCAGCTCGCCGCCGGTACCTACAGTCGGGACGGCGGTCACCACCGCAGACCAGGGTTCAGCAGCGAGGGTCTTCCGCTTCTCCGCCTCGGCCCGCGCTCGGGCCTCGGCGAGCCGCTCAGACTGAAGCTGCTGGGCACGCCGAAGATCGGCTGACATGCGCTCCAACGCGGTAATCCGATCCAGATCACCGACCGCCTTGCAGTTCTGGCTCACGAGGCAGCACCTCCATCCAGGCCGACATAGACAAGCTCCAGTCGCGCATCGTGTTCCTTTAATGCCCAGTACTCCAAGGCAGATACCATGTCGTCGCTGCCGGTGTGCGCCATCGCCTCCTTGGCCCGACGCCTCCCCCGCAGGATCCAGTCCTCCGGGATGTTCGACTTGCCGGTCAACGGGTTGACCTCGAGATCGGCAACTGGGACACCCAGTAGCAGGCTCACGCCCTCCATCGAGATACCAAAGTCGTCGACTTCTGGCAGATCCGTGAAGACCTTGACCCGGTAGACGTTCCCCTTCCCCGGACTCATCGCGCCACCGCCCAGTCAGCCCACTCCGCCAGCGCGGACGTATGAGTACCGGGGACCTCCGCCAGCTCCGCCGTCACGCTCATCGGGCACCACCGGGGACGACCAGGCTGCCGTCCAGCCACTTGAGGACGTCGGAGCCCAGATACACCACTCGACGAGGGCCGACCCGGCGATAGGGCGGCCCGATGTTCTGGTGGCGCCAGCCGTCCAGCGTCTGACGGTCCGCCAGCTTGATCAGCGGTGCCAGCTCCGCCGAGGTGTAAAGCCTGTCCCGATCGATATTCAGGTTCTCCACCGCGATCCGAACCGAGTTGAAAAACTCGTCAGGACCAGTATGTTTGCCCTCCATTGCCGCATACCTCCCTAGTTATCACACGCCTCGTACGTGTTTGCCATTGATTCCAAGATGAACCAGTAGCACCAGGCAGGTCAAACCGTGAAAGTCGCCCTATAGTAGGTATTTACAAGATCTACTCCGAGCGGATTGAAGGCACTGTAGGACGACTATATGTAATTTGCTGTTGACTATAGGATGACGTCATTATGTTGACGACGAGGTCAGCGGCAGAATCGCCAAATAATCGCCATAAACGGCGATACCATTTCACACATAAGCCGACGGACCGGCGGTCAATTCACTCGTGACCAGAATCACAGTTATGTGGCCCATTCCACCCGCCCTGTTCGATCCAAGGGGCCCGCTTGGAGATGGGCCTGGGAGCTACGAATCCGCGACCCGTCATGTGCCCCAGGGGAACAGCGGCGCTTACTGATCCGGCCCCAGGCCTCGGCCGAGGGTGTCCATCGCCGCACCGACGGCGTCGAGGTCCGAGTCGAACAGGTCGCTGTACTGGTCCAGCGTCATGGCAGCACTCTTGTGCCCCATAGACCGGCTCACCGCCAGGACACTGGCCCGGCTCGAGTGCGCCAACGAGGCGAAAGTGTGCCGCAGGCCGTACAACGTCACCCGCTCTACCTCGGCGCGTTTCACGGCGGCTTCCAGCCACCCGCTGCCGGTCTTCGGCTGGCGGAGGTATCCACCGTCCGGCCCGGGGAACACCAAGTCCTCGCGCCCCTTGTCGGAGGACTCGGCCTTGATCCGGTCCAGGACAAACTCCGGCACCGGCACAGAGCGGCGTTGGTAGGTCTTGGTCGGCCCGACGTCGAAGGCGCTGCCCACTTCCACCGCGTTGGAGTGGATCTGCATCCGCCTGCGCTCGAAGTCGACGTCACCCACCGTCAGAGCCACCGCTTCGCCGGGTCGGATGCCGGTGTAGGCCAGGGTCAGGATCAGTGTCTCGTGCTCGCCGCACTCAGCGGCGAGCCGCGCCACGTCCTCGGCAGTTAGGTACACCCGTCGGCGGCCAGTCTTGCGCGGCAGCGTCCCCCGGTCCAGGCCCCGAGCCGGATTGACCGAGATCCGCCCGGCCTTCACCGCATCGTCGAGGATGCCGCACAGAACGCCGTGAGCGCGTTTGACGACCGTCGCGCTCAGCTCGGCACTACGCATACCGGCGACCCATTCCTCGACGCCGAGCCGGTCCACCTTGGCCACCGCCACCCGCTCCCAGGTCGGGGCGACATGGTTCTTCCAGGCCGACGGCAGCGTTCGGTAGTAGCTGGTGCGGGTGGTGGCCTCCTTGCGCTCAAGCCAGGTCGTAACCAGCTCCCCGACGGTGACCTTGCCCAGCGACGGGGCAACGTATTCACCCTTGAGCTTCGATACCTCGACGGTGGCCGCGAACGCCTGAGCCTCACGCTTGGTCCGGAATCCCCACTTGTCGGTCTGACGTCCGTCCGGCTTGCGGTAGCGGACTCGGTACCGCTTGCCGCCCTTGGTTTCGTACGGCGAGATTGAAGCCACGGGCACCAGACTAGCCCCCACATCCCCCACAATGTGGGGGAAATGTGGGGGAATCGCCCCGAAAACACGCTCTGAACTGGTGCGGGCGGAGGGACTCGAACCCTCACGCTCTTTCGAGCAATGGCACCTAAAACCATCGTGTATGCCAATTCCACCACGCCCGCGCGGCGTAGCGATGGTACCGCCGGCCTCGGGATGCGCGGCAAAGTGGCGCGGTACCGTCAAGGGGTGTCCACTACACGGCGTCGGAGACCGGCACTGATCGTGCTGGTGATCGTCGCCGCCTGCGCGTGTCTGGCGCTGGGGTGGTGGCAGTGGACCCGATTCCAGGAACTCAACGGCAACTTCCAGAACCTCGGCTACGCCCTGCAGTGGCCGCTGTTCGCCTGGTTCTGCGTATACGCCTACCGCAAATTCGTCCGCTACGAAGAGGCGCCGCCCGAGCCGCACCGACCCGATACGGTGACCGAGATACCGGCCGGGCTGCTGCCGGAACGGCCCGAGCCCGCCGCCACCCCGACCGACGACGCCGCACTGCGCGACTACAACGCCTACTTGGCCGAACTCACCGAGACCGACCGGAAGAACAGGAACTCCGCATGACCGAGACACCCGCCCAGGCCGCTCCCGCCGAGAAGATCCGCAGCGCGCTGCTGCCCTACCGGGTGCTGGCGTGGGCAACAGGTGTCTGGCTGATCGCGCTGTGCTACGAGATCGTGGTGCGCTACGTGGTCAAGGTGGACAACCCGCCCACCTGGATCGGCGTGGTTCACGGCTGGGTGTACTTCGCCTACCTGTTGGCCACGTTCAACCTGGCGGTCAAGGTGCGCTGGCCGCTCGGCAAGACCATCGGGGTATTGCTGGCGGGCACCATTCCACTGCTCGGCATCATCGTCGAGCATTTCCAGTCGCGAAACATCAAGGCCCAGTTCAACCTCTGACACACCGGCTCAGTTTGCGGGCGGATTCACCCAACGCTCCACCCCACCGTGGCGCGAGCAGGAACCGCTGCGTCGCTTACTGAACGAATAGGTGCCGTCGCGGCAGACGGCGCTGGCCCCGGCCGGCGGGGCCACGACCTCGATCGACGTCGCCGGTGGCGGCACAGTCGTCTGGGAAGGCACCGGCGCGGGCGGGGACATCAGCGGGGCCGGCGGCGAGGGCGACTCCGTCACGGTGACGGTCTGTGTCGGATGCACGGTGCTGGTCGGCGGGGGTGAGACCACCCCGGTGTGCTCATCGCCGCTGCCGCCGACCCCGAGCACCCCGGCCATCCCCGCCAGCACCGCGGCCCCGCCCGCCACCCACGGCCAGCGGCGCCGGGCGGTACCGGCCGTGGCCATCGCCGACTCACCGGCGCCGGCCTCGGCCAGCGCCCGGGCAAACGCGCGGCAGCCACTGAACCGCGCGACCGGGTCCTTGGCCAGCCCGGTCGCCAGCACCGCGTCGAGCTGAGCCAAGTCCGGCCGCCGCTCGCTCAGCCGTGGCGGCGCGGCCGTCAGGTGCCGGCTGATGACCGTCACGGGGTTGCCGTCACCGAACGGCGGTACCCCGGTTAGCAGATGGAATGCGGTGGCCGCCAGCGCATACTGATCGGCTCGACCGTCCAGATCGTCGCCCCGCAACTGCTCGGGTGCCGCGTAGGACACCGTGCCGACGGTGAAGTTGGTGGCGGTCAGCCCGCCGACGGTCCCCAATTGCCGAACGATTCCGAAGTCCGCCAACAAGATCCGCTGCGAGCCGCCTTCGGGATCGGCGATCAGGATATTCGCCGGTTTGACGTCGCGATGCAGCAGCCCACGCTGGTGCGCATGATCCAGTGCCTCGGCGATCGCGCTGACGATCGGCAGGGCCTCGTCGGCCGGCATCCCGTTGGGATACCGGTCGGCGACGAACCGTGCCGCGTCGGTCCCGGCCACGTAGTCCATCGCGATCCAAAGCTGGCCATCGTATTCGCCGCGGTCATGGACGCCGACGATGTTGGGGTGAAACAGCGTCGCCGCGAGGTCGGCCTCCAGTTGGAACCGCTGGCGGAATTCGGCGTCGGTGGTCAGGCCGACGGGCAGGACCTTGAGCGCGTCGCGACGCGGCAGCCTCGGATGCCGGGCCAGGTATACCTCGCCCATCGCCCCGGAGCCGAGCAGGCGTTCGATGCGGTAACCGGCGAACTCGGCGCCGAGCGCTAACGGCACGGTTCACCCCGCGAGTTGTCGCAGCGCCGGTAGCAGCAGCGCCAGCGCACGACCGCGGTGCGACTCGGCGTCTTTTTCTGCCGGGCTCAGTTGGGCCGCGGTGCGTACCGCACCGGCGGGTACGAAGACCGGGTCGTAGCCGAATCCGCCGTCGCCACGCGGTTCCCTGGTGATGCTGCCCGGCCATTCGCCGCGCACCACCACCTCGTGGTCGGCTCCGGTACCCCAGACCAGCGCGCAGGCGGACACGAACGCCGCGCCGCGTCGTTCGTCGGGAACGTCGCGAAGTTGGTCCAGCAACAGGGCGGTGTTGGCGCCGTCGTCGCCGTGATTGCCCGACCAGCGCGCCGACAGCACCCCCGGCATACCGTTGAGCGCATCCACGGTCAGACCGGAATCGTCGGCGACACAAGGCAACCCGGTCGCCATATAGCCGCTGCGCGCCTTAGCCAGGGCGTTGTCCTCGAAGGTCGCCCCGGTTTCGGGCGCCTCGTCGTACGACGGCACCTCATCCAGCGAGACGGGACGCAGGCCGGAGACACCGGCGTGCTCGAGCACCCGATTGAGTTCAGCCAGTTTCTTGCGGTTACGACTGGCCACCAGCAGCTGCGTCAATGGCGCCGCTCCTCCTCGTTCCTGACGCTCCGCATCGTCGCCGACGCTTAGTCAGAGCCGAACGCCTTCTTCGGTGCCGGGCCTTCCGGCAGCACCCCCGGGTAGGGCAACGCCAACGCTTCGCGCTGCACCACGAACAGCTTCTCGCACGCGCCCAGCGCCGCGTCGAGCATCTTGTCCAGGGTCGAGCGCGGGAAGGTCGCCCCCTCCCCGGTGCCCTGGATCTCCACCAGGGTTCCGGTATCGGTGGCCACGACGTTCATGTCGACCTCCGCACGGGAGTCCTCTTCGTAGGGCAGGTCGACGCGGACCCGGCCGTCGACCACACCGACACTGACGGCCGAGATCGCGCATGACAGCGGGCGGGGGTCGGACAGCTTGCCTGCGGCGGACAGGTAGGTGACCGCGTCGGCCAGCGCCACATAGGCACCGGTGATCGCCGCGGTGCGGGTACCGCCGTCGGCCTGCAACACGTCACAGTCGATCGCGATGGTGTTCTCCCCCAACGCGGCGAGGTCGATACAGGCGCGCAGCGAGCGCCCGACCAGCCGGCTGATCTCCTGGGTGCGTCCACCCACCCGGCCCTTGACCGACTCGCGGTCGGAGCGGGTGTGCGTGGCAGCCGGCAACATGGCGTATTCGGCGGTCAGCCAGCCGCGGCCGGAGCCCTTCCGCCAGCGCGGCACACCCTCAGTGACGCTGGCCGTGCACATGACTCGGGTGTCACCGAACTCCACCAGCACCGACCCAGCCGGGTTCGAGGTGAATCCGCGGGTGATGGCGACCGGGCGCAGCTCGTCGTCGAGGCGACCGTCTTCTCGTTTGGACACACCGCTAACCCTAATGGAGGGGTGTGTCAAGGCCGGTGGTGCGTCATGACCGCCGGATATCGAAACGCTCGTCGCAGACCACCGCGTGCACCGGTCCACCGAACTCGGCTTTGGCCTCGCCGATCACGTCCTCGCGCGACGTCCACGGCGGGATATGGGTGAGCAGCAGTTGCCCCACCCCGGCCGCGGCGGCGATACGCCCGGCCTCGGTGCCCGACAGATGCAGGTTCGGGGGGCGATTGGCCTCGTGGGTCCACGACGCCTCGCACAAGAACACGTCGGCGCCGCGTGCCAGTTCGATCACCTGGTCGCAGTAGCCGGTGTCGCCGCTGTAAACCAGGGTCGCGCCGGCGGCATCGGTGATCCGCATGCCGAACGACTCGGTCGGGTGAGACACCAGGTTGGGGCGCACGCTGACGCTTCCGAACTCGACGGCTTCACCGTCGACCCAGGTGTGGACGTCGAAGATGTCGGTGATGTCGTCGATCTCGCCGCCGTACGGGGAGGATGCGGCGCCCATTCGCGACCAGGTGTCACTGGGCCCGTATATAAGGCCCTTGGGGAACGGCGAGGTCGCCACCGCCGGGTGGTAGCGGCGCCAGACGAACAATCCCGGAAGATCCAGGCAGTGATCGGCGTGCAGGTGCGACAACAACACGTGCACCGAGCCGGGATCGACATAGCGCTGCAGCGCCCCCAGCACGCCGCCCCCGAAGTCGATGACCAGCGGTGGGGTACCCGGAGCCTGCAACAGGTAGCCCGATGCCGGCGAGTCCGGACCCACCACGCTGCCGGAGCAGCCGAGCACGGTCAGTCGCACGTTCCCTACTGTGCCATGTTCGCTGCGGCCATGACCAAGACACCATCGCTTTGCCCGCTATTCGTCGTCGAAATCACGGTCACGACGGGCTCAACGGAGCGTGCCGCCGGACGGCGCCGACACCGGTGATCGCCGGCCCCAGGAAGCGGGTGGCCAATGCGGCGAACGCCTCCGGGTCGCCGGTGGCCTCGAAGAGTCGGGTGGCCGGCGGGGCCCGGTGGGGACGCAGCAGATCCAGTTCGGTCAGCACCCGCAGCAACTCCTTGGCGGTCTCCTCGGCGCTGGACACCAGCGTCACCTGCTCGCCCATCGCCAGCTGGATCAACCCCGACAGCAGTGGGTAGTGGGTGCAGCCCAGCACCAAGGTGTCGACCCCGGCGCGCTGCAGCGGCTCCAGGTATCCCTCGGCCAGCCCCAACACCTGCCGGCCGCTGGTGATACCGCGCTCGACGAAGTCCACGAAGCGCGGGCACGCCACCGCGGTGATCTCGGTGTCGCGGGCGGCGGCGAACGCGTCCTGGTAGGCGTGGCTGGTGATGGTCGCCTGCGTTCCGATGACCCCGATGCGGCCGTTGCGGGTGGTGGCCACCGCTCGGCGCACCGCCGGCAGGATCACCTCGACGACCGGCACGTCGTAGCGCTCCCGGGCATCGCGCAGGCATGCCGCCGACGCGGTGTTGCAGGCGATAACCAGTGCCTTGACGCCGCGCTCAACCAGATCATCGCCGATGGCCAACGCGTGTGCGCGGACCTCGGGGATGGTCAGCGGCCCGTACGGGCCGTTGGCGGTGTCGCCGACGTAGACGATGTCCTCGTCGGGCAGCTGGTCGATGATCGAGCGTGCGACGGTCAGCCCACCGACGCCGGAGTCGAAGATCCCGATCACGCCGATACCGCCCGCCGCCGTTCGCGGGCGTTGCGCTCGGGGCCCGAGAGCAGGTAGGCGGCCAGTATCCCGGCGATGGCGCCGCACAGGTGCCCCTGCCAGGAGACGCCGCCGCACACGTTCAGCACCGGCACCGCCCCCCAGAGGATCCCGCCGTAGAGCACCAGCACCACCAGCCCGACCACGATCTGCCAGAGTCTGCGGGTGAACCACCCGAACACCACCAGGAAGGCCAACCAGCCGAAGATCAGCCCCGAGGCGCCGATGTGGTCGGTGGGCCCGCACGCCGACCCGACGTTGCCGATCAGCCAGGTGCCCAGCCCACCGACCAGCCACACGATCGCGGTGGCGAGCAGGAACCGGGTCTGTCCGGCCAACGTCATCAAGAAACCCAGCACCAGCGCGGGACCGGTGTTGGCCAGCAGATGTGCCCAGTTCGCGTGCAGCAACGGCGCGAACAACACCCCCCACAGCCCGTCGCTCTGCAACGGCCGGATGCCATTGCGGTCCAGCCCGTGGCCGCCGAGCTGATCGACCGCCTCGATGAGGTAGAGCAGGGCGACGAAGCCCACGACGGTGGCCCCACCGGTGCGCCAGAGCGGCTTCTTGTCGGAACGCGGCGCGGGCGACGCGCCTGATCGGGAGCTCATGCCCGCATCACGACCTTCCCGTCAATCCGGCCGCCTTGCTGCCGAACGCACCCGGCAACGTGCCGCCGTAGGTCGGTATTCCGGCCACCGGATCGGCTGCCAGCAACCCCACCAGCACCGCGCGGGCCAAACAGTCCGCCGCGGCGGCACCCACCTCCGCGACCAAACCGGTCTCCGGAGACATCGCCGCGGGGGTGTCGGCCAGCGCCGGAACCTCGACGGCTCCGGTCGCCAGTGCGAAGACGGTATCGCCGTCCACGGGGGTGTGGGAGGGCCGGATGGTGCGCGACAGCCCGTCCTGAGCGGCGATCGCCATCCGGCGGCAGCCGGCCGGGCTGAGCGCGGCGTCGGTGGCCACCACCGCGATGGTGGTGTTGAGCGAGCGGGATTTGGGTTCCAGTCCGGCGAGCACCGCCAGTTCCTCCGACGGCGGCGCCGTCAATCCGAATTCTTCGACGAGGGAGGCCGACCACGGCAGGCCGGTGGTGGCGTCGATGACCTCACCGCTCGGGTTCACCACCACCAGTGCCCCCACCGTGACCGAGTGCTCGCCGTGCTCCCCGAGTTCCAGCGTGACCGAGGCGGTGCCCACCCCGCCTTTGAACACCCCGGCCCGTGCGCCCACCCCGGCGCCGACGCAGCCGGTCGCCGGCCTTGCTCCGGCGGGCCCGGCGGCAGCCGCCGCGGCGGCATAGCCGAACTCCGCGGTGGGCCGTTTGTCCCAGCCTCCCACCGGCAGGTCGAAGATGACCGCCGCCGGAACGATCGGGACCACGCCGCCATCCAGCGCCACCCCGCGACCCTGCTCCTCGAGCCAGGTCATCACGCCGTCAGCGGTCGCCAGCCCGTAGGCGCTCCCGCCGGAGAGCACCACCGCGTCCACCCAGCGCACACTGTTGGCCGGATCCAGCAGATCGGTCTCCCGACTGCCGGGCGCACCCCCCCGGCTGTCGACGGCACCGACCGTGCCGGGCGGCGCCAGCACGACGGTGACCCCACTGGCCCAGCCGGATCCCAGCGTCGCGTCCTGGTCCAGCCGGTGGTGATGGCCCACCCGGATCCCGGCGACATCGGTGATCGAACCCGTATCGGTCATCGGCCGGGCCGCCCCATCAGCGCGACCACCAGGTATTCCTGCAGCATGGTGAGCCACTGGTAGACGTTGAGCTGACCGGCCCTCGGATCGCCGGGCGGTAGCCGATCCGGGCCGTTGGGACCGATCTGCAGCATGGTGCCCAGCGCCAGTCGGATGTCGTTGACGGCCGCGATCCAGGCATTGGCCTGTTCCTCGGTCAGTTCAAATCGACCGCCCCGTTCCGGCAGTGTGTCCAAGACCTGTTGTGCCGCACCGCGTTTCGCATCGATGATCTCCGGCTCGTGCAGGCTGCGCAGCGCCGCGTTGAGGCCTTCCGCGTCGAGCACGCAGTCGCCGGCCGCGGCGCGGTCGCCGTCGGCGCGGTAGAAATCCGGCAGCAGCCGGCGCGTGGTGGCGTCCTCCGGCGGCCGGGTGTTACCCGTCTTCATCCCGGTAATCTGTTCGAGTTCGTCGGGCGGGGAGGCGGATTCACGGGCCTCGAGCATCCCGACGATCGAGCCGACGAGGTTGCGGAGCAGTGCGGCCTCGTGCAGTGCCAACGCGGAGCGGAAGCGGGGGCCGCCGTCGGTTTCAACCCGCTTCCACTTGTGCACGGTGAGGTTCGGTTCCCTTCGAGTCGACGTCTCAGCGGTCCTGCTGCATGGTCGCCCACAACCCGGCGGCATGCAGTTTGGACACGTCCACCTCCATCGACTCCCGACTTCCGGCAGATACCACCGCCTTGCCCTCATGGTGCACCTGCAGCATCAGTTTGGTCGCGTGCGGCTCGCTGTAACCGAACAACTTCTGAAAGACGTAGGTCACATAGGTCATCAGGTTGACCGGATCGTCCCAGACGATGGTCACCCAGGGGGAAGCGGTGTCCTCGACCGGGTCAGCGTGCCGCTGGCCGGTGCCCTGCGGTTTCACCGGGGTGGGCGTCGCTGCTGACGTGGCCATGACGCTCAGGATACCGAGCCGGGGTGGGGCCAAGTCCAGCCGATACGGTTGGCTGGTGACCACCTCGGCCCGCTGCGGCGGGTTGCTCACCGACAAGTACGAGCTGACCATGCTGGCCGCGGCGCTGCGCGACGGCACGGCCGGTCGGCGCACCGGCTTCGAGTTGTTCGCCCGTCGACTCCCCGAGGGACGCCGCTACGGGGTGGTGGCCGGCACCGACCGGTTCCTCGCCGCCCTCACCTCGTTCGGCTTCGATGACGTCGCACTGGGTCTGCTCTCGGAGTTCCTGGACCCGGATACCGTGAGCTACCTGCGTGATTTCCGCTTCCGCGGCGACATCGACGGCTATGCCGAGGGCGAGTTGTACTTCGCGGGATCGCCGGTGCTGAGCGTGCGCGCCAGCTTCGCCGAGTGCATCGTGCTGGAGACGCTGCTGCTGTCGATCTTCAACCATGACACGGCGGTCGCCTCGGCGGCCGCCCGGATGGTCAGCGCGGCCGATGGCCGGCCGCTGATCGAGATGGGCTCCCGCCGCACCCACGAGCAGGCCGCTATCGCGGCGGCCCGGGCCGCCTACCTGGCGGGATTCGCCGGGACGTCGAATCTCGAAGCGCACCGCAGCTTCGGTGTGCCGGTGCTGGGCACCAGCGCACACGCCTTCACCCTGCTGCACGCCGGCTCCGACGTTGCCGACGCCGACGGCGAATTGGCGGCATTCCGCGCTCAGGTCGCTGCGCTGGGTGTCGGCACCACGCTGCTGGTGGACACCTACGACGTCACCACCGGAGTGGCCAACGCCGTCGAGGCGGCCGGCCCGCGGCTGGGCGCGGTCCGTATCGACTCCGGCGAACTGGCGGTGTTGGCGCATCAGGTCCGCGAGCAACTGGACCGGCTGGGGGCCACTGCCACCAGGATCGTGGTCTCCGGCGATCTCGACGAATTCGCCATCGCGGCGCTGCGTGCGGCGCCGGTGGACAGTTACGGCGTCGGCACCGCGGTGGTGACCGGTTCGGGAGCACCGGCGGCCGGCTTCGTCTACAAGCTGGTCGAGGTGGACGAAGTGGCGGTGCACAAGCGCAGCGCGGACAAGACGTCGGCGGGCGGGCGCAAGCAGGCACTGCGGACTTTTCGGCCCAGCGGCACCCTCGTTGAGGAGGTGGTCCACCCCGCGGGCCGACCGCCCGACGTGAGCGAGCCGCACCGGGTAGTGACCGTTCCGCTGGTCCGTGGCGGCGACGTGGTGACCGATACCGGGGCGACGGCACTGGCCGCGGCGCGCGACCGCGTCGCCTCCGGGCTGCTCAGCTTGCCGTGGGAGGGCTTGAAGCTGGCTCACGGCGAGTCGGCGATCCCGACCCGGGTGATCCCGCGGTGATGGCGGGCCGGTCGGTTAGCGGCCGTTGCGTTCCCGGTGCTTGCACCCGGGCCAGCAGCACGGCCGGCGCTTACCTTCCTCCAGCTCCTCACGGGTCCGGCGGATTCGGCGCTCCCGGGTGGCCTGCTGCTTGGCGTCTTCGACCCAGCAGATGAACTCGTTGCGCGCCAACGGCGTAATGTCCTGCCAGGCCGCCAGCGCGGTCGGACTGACGAGCAGACCGTCGCGCAGGTCCGCGGGTAGCTCATGCACCGCCCCGCCGGGCAATCGCTGACTTGTCATCGCCTCAGGATACGGGGACGGACACGATGAATCGGGGACGCGAGCTACCGTGTGCACACCATGGCTGACGCGTCCGTCCCCGAGCTGCTCGCCACCGCGGTAGCCGCCCTGGGCGGTAGCGAACGCGACGGCCAGGTGCGCATGGCCGAGGCGGTGGCGCATGCCTTCGACACCGGCGAGCACCTGGCGGTGCAGGCCGGCACCGGCACCGGCAAATCGCTGGCCTATCTGGTTCCGGCGATCGCGCGGGCGGTGGCCGACGATCACCCGGTGGTGGTGTCCACCGCGACCATCGCGCTGCAGCGCCAACTCGTCGACCGCGACCTGCCGCGGCTGGCCGACGCGCTGGAAGGCGTACTGCCCCGGCGGCCCACCTTCGCGCTGCTCAAAGGGCGCCGAAATTACCTGTGCCTGAACAAGATCCATAGCGGAACCAGTGACGACTCAGGCGAAGCGCCGCAGGAGGAGCTGTTCGAACCGTTCGCCGCCAGCGCCTTGGGCCGGGACGTGCAGCGGCTCACCGCCTGGGCGGACGACACCGCGACGGGGGATCGTGATGACCTCAAACCCGGTGTGCCGGAGCGATCCTGGGCTCAGGTCAGCGTGTCGGCACGGGAGTGCCTGGGCGCCACCCGCTGCCAGTTCGGCACCGACTGCTTCGCCGAGCGGGCCCGCGCCGTCGCCGGCGCGGCCGATATCGTCGTCACCAACCACGCCCTGTTGGCCATCGACGCCATCTCGGATACCACCGTGCTGCCCGAGCACGAGCTGTTGGTGGTCGACGAGGCGCACGAACTGGTGGACCGGGTGACATCGGTGGCCACCGCCGAGTTGACCGCCGCGGCACTGAGTGTCGCGGTGCGCCGCGTCACCCGGCTGGTCTCCCCCGAACTGGTCCAGCGCCTTGATGCCGCGTCGCTGACGTTCGGCTCGGCGATTCACGACGGCACGCCCGGCCGGATGGATTACCTCGACGACGAGCTGGCGACGTATCTGGCGGCGCTGCGGGATGCTGCCGGCGCGGTCCGCTCGGCGATCGACACTGCACCGGCTGATCCCAAGGCCGCGTCCGCACGCAAGGAGGCGGTCGCCGCACTCTCCGAGATCGCCGACACCGCCGCGCGGATTCTGACCTCGTTCGAACCGCCCATCCCGGAGCGCTCCGACGTGGTGTGGCTCAGCCACGAGGACAACCGTGGCTCGATGCGGGCGGTGCTGCGGGTCGCACCGTTGTCGGTGGCCGGCCTGCTGCATGATCGGCTGTTCGGCCGGGCCACGACGGTGCTGACCTCAGCGACGTTGACCGTGGGCGGCTCCTTCGACGCGATGGCCGGCGCCTGGGGCTTGACCGGCGGCTCGGAACCTCACGAAGAGAGCTGGCGCGGCTTGGATGTCGGCTCGCCGTTTGCGCACGCCAAGGCCGGCATCCTCTACGTGGCCGCGCACCTGCCGCCGCCCGGGCGCGACGGCACCGGCACCGACGCACAACTCGACGAGATCACCGAGCTGATCACGGCCGCCGGCGGGCGCACCCTGGGGCTGTTCTCCTCGATGCGGGCGGCACGCGCCGCAGCCGACGCGATGCGGGAGCGGTTGGACACCCCGGTGCTGTGTCAGGGCGAGGACACTACCGGCGCGCTGGTCGAGCAGTTCGCCGCCGACGCCGACACATCGTTGTTCGGCACGCTGTCGCTGTGGCAGGGCGTCGACGTCCCGGGACCGTCGCTGTCGCTGGTGCTCATCGACCGCATCCCATTCCCGCGGCCCGACGACCCGCTGTTGACCGCACGGCAGCGCGCGATCAGCGCCCGCGGCGGCAACGGCTTCATGGCGGTCGCCGCCAATCACGCCGCGCTGCTGTTGGCCCAGGGCGCGGGCCGGTTGCTGCGCGGCGTCGACGACCGAGGCGTGGTGGCGGTACTGGACTCGCGGATGGCGACCGCCCGCTACGCCGGTTATCTTCGGGCGTCGCTGCCGCCGTTCTGGGCGACGACCGACACCGACAAGGTCCGTCTGGCGCTGCGGCGGCTCCGCGGCGGTTGAGCGCACTATCGTGATGTCCCATGCGCCGCCGCCACCGTGCTCTCGCGACCGCCTGCACCCTGGTGCTGCTGTTGAGCGGGTGCGCCCGGATGCTGGAGGGAACACCGGTGTCGATCTTCGCCGACCCGTTCCGGGTGGGCGGCCTGCAGGCGGTGGACGGGCCCACCGGGTTGCGCCCCGACGCCCCGCCGCCGAGCCGCGAGGTCGAGGGCACCGACGGCGGGCGGATCGACCAGCTCGCCGCCCAGTCCGTCAGTGACCTCGAGGCGTTCTGGACGACCAGTTATCCCAACACCTTCGACGGCGACTTCGAGCCGGTGCGATCGCTGCTCTCCTGGGATCCCGGCCAACTACGTGGAACATTCTGCAAGAGTAGGACTTTCCTGCTGATCAATGCGGCCTACTGCTATCTGGACGACACCATCGGGTGGGATCGCCGGCTGCTGTTGCCGGCGCTGCGCAGCATCTACGGCGACATGGCGATCACCATGGTGCTCGCCCATGAGTACGGCCACGCGATCGCCCGCGCCGCCGGGATCACCAAGCGGCGCCAGACCCCGACGCTGGTGGCCGAGCAGCAGGCGGACTGTCTGGCGGGGGTCTACCTGCGCTGGGTGGCCCAGGGCGACTCGCCTCGCTTCACGCTCAGCACCGGTGACGGGTTGAACGGTGTGCTGGCCGCGATGCTGGCGCTGCGCGATCCGCTGCTCAATCCCGGCGAGACCGTCGGCGACAACGAGCACGGCTCGGCGTTCGAACGGATCTCGGCGTTCCAGTTCGGGTTCACCGACGGCGCCGGATCGTGCCAGGCCATCGACGCCCAGGAGATCGAGCAGCGGCGCGGCGAACTCCCCGTCCAATTGCAGCAGAACGAGACCGGCGAGGTGCCGGTCAGCGAGGATTCGGTGCGGGTCATCGTCGACGCGATGAACATCGCGTTCGAGCCGAACAAACCCCCGCAGCTCACGTTCGACGCCGCGGTCGCCTCGTCGTGCACCGACGCCCGGCCCAGCCCCCCGGCGTCGTACTGTCCCGCGACCAACACCATTGCGGTCGATCTGCCGGCTCTGCAGGCGATGGGCACCCCCAGCAAGGACCAGAAGTTGGCGACGCTGTCCGGCGACAACACCGCCTATTCGGTCCTGGTGTCGCGCTACCTGCAGGCGGTGCAGGTCGAGCACGGCGGGCTGGTGCTCGACAACGCCGCTGCCGCGCTGCGCACCGCATGCCTGACCGGGGTGGCCACCACCCGGCTGTCGCAGGGGGTCACCACCTCCAATGGCAGCATCATCGTGTTGACCGCCGGCGATCTGGACGAGGCGGTCGCCGGACTGCTCACCAACGGCCTGGCCGCCGGTGACGTCAACGGTGAATCGGTGCCGGCGGGCTTCTCCCGTATCGACGCCTACCGCACCGGGGTGCTCGGCGACTTCGACCGCTGCCTCCAGCGCTTCCCCTGACCCCCGTCCCCTCTTCCCGCGAGCGAGCGTGTCTGCACGCCGACACGCCGTCGGGCGTGACATGCTGCGCACGCTCGCCCAGCCGACCGGCGAGCCTCAGGCCAGTGTGACCAGTCCCAGCTCGGCATAGCCGGACAGCAGCGGGTGACTCGGCAACACCCGCACCGTGTAGCCGACCGCGCCGGCGACCGGTAGCGGGGTGGTCGTCGCGAACACTTCGGTTCCATCGGCGCCGGTGCGCTGATGTGCCATCACCACGGTGGCCGGATCCAGCAGGGTGTCATCGGAGTCCAGCCGGCCCAGCACCGCCTGCACCGTCACCTCGTCGGGCGCCAGGCCGGCCAACCGGACCGTGGCGGTCAGCGTCAGCTCCGACCCCAGTTGCGGGGTGTCGGGCAGACCCGTGCTGTCGACGTCGGTGATCTCGATGCGCTGCCAGGAGCGCTCCGCCCGGGTGCGGTAGTCGGCCAGCTGTCGAGCCGCACCATAGGGCACCCCGTCCACCGGTTCCCGGGTACGCCGCAGCGACTGCGCCGCGGGGGCGTAGCACTGCTCGACGTAGTCGCGCACCATCCGCGAGGCAAGCACCTTCGGCCCCAACGTCTGCAGTGTGTGGTGCACCATCTCGATCCAGCGCGGCGGGACGCCACGTTCGTCGCGGTCGTAGAACTTCGGGACGACTGACTGCGCCAGCAGGTCATAGAGCGCCGCGGCTTCCAGATCGTCGCGGCGGTTCTCATCTGCCACCCCGTCGGCGGTGGGTATCGCCCAGCCGTTCTCCCCGTCGAACCACTCGTCCCACCAGCCGTCGCGGATGGACAGGTTCAGCCCGCCGTTGAGCGCACTCTTCATCCCCGATGTGCCGCATGCCTCCAGCGGGCGCAGCGGATTGTTCAGCCACACATCGCATCCGGCGTAGAGCCGCCGTGCCATCGACATGTCGTAGTCGGGCAGGAAGGCGATGCGATGACGCACTTCCGGGCGGTCCGCGAACCGCACCACCTGCTGGATCAGCGCCTTGCCGCCGTCGTCGGCCGGATGGGATTTGCCGGCGACGATCAGCTGAACCGGCCGCTGCTCGTCGAGCAGCAGTTGCTCCAACCGGTCGGGGTCACGCAGCATCAGCGTCAACCGCTTGTAGGTGGGCACTCGGCGGGCGAAGCCGATGGTCAGCACGTCGGGGTCGAAAGCCGTTGCGATCCAGCCTAACTCGGCCTCGGAGGCGCCCCGGTCCAGCCCGGACCTCAACAACCGGAATCGGACCTCGTCGACCAGCACCGACCGCAGCTGCGATCGGATCGACCACAGCGCAACGGGATCGATCTGCTGCAGCCGCTCCCAGGCGGCCGGCTCGCTGAACGAATCCGCCGTCGCCAGGTCGCGGCCCAGCTGCAGCCATGGCGCCGCCGCCCAACTGGGCGCGTGCACACCGTTGGTGATCGAGCCGATCGGCACCTCATCGCGGTCGAAGCCCGGCCACAACCCGTTGAACATGGCACGGCTGACCCTGCCGTGCAGTCGGGACACCCCGTTGGCGCGCTGGGCCAACCGCAGCCCCATGTGGGCCATATTGAAAGTGTCGGGGTCGGGTTCAGCGCCCAGTTCGAGGATCCGCTCGATGGGCACCCCGCTGGCCAGTGCGTTGCCGTCGAAGTAGCGGCGCACCATATCGATGCCGAACCGGTCGATGCCGGCCGGGACCGGGGTGTGGGTGGTGAACACCGTCGACGAACGCACCACTGCCAGCGCAGTGTCGAAATCGAGGCGTTGGTCGGAGATCAGCTCACGGATGCGTTCGATGCCGAGGAAACCGGCATGGCCCTCGTTCATGTGGAACACCTCGGGGGCGGGGGTGCCGCTGAGCTCGGTGAACGCCCTGATTGCCCGAACCCCGCCGATCCCGGCCAAGATCTCCTGGCGGATCCGGTGCTCCTGGTCGCCGCCGTACAGCCGGTCGGTGACGCCGCGTAGCTGATGCTCGTTCTCACCGATGTCGGAGTCCAACAGCAGCAGCGGCACCCGCCCGACCTGCGCCACCCAGATCCGGGCGCGCAACCGGCCTGCGCCGGGCAGTGCCACCTCGATCAGCGCCGGGTTGCCGGCGGCATCGGCCAGCAGCCGCAACGGCAGCCCCTGCGGGTCCAGCGACGGATAGGTCTCCCGCTGCCAGCCGTCGGCCGTCAGCGATTGACGGAAGTATCCCGACCGGTAGTACAGCCCGACCGCGATCAGCGGCACCCCCAGGTCCGATGCCGATTTCAGGTGGTCACCGGCCAGAATCCCCAGGCCTCCGGAATAGTTGGGCAGCGCCTCGGCGACGCCGAACTCCATCGAGAAGTAGGCGATCGCGGCCGGCAGCGTCGCGCCGGCCTCCTGCTGCTGCTGGTACCACCTGGGCTGGGTCAGATATTCGTCGAGATCGGCCGACAGGGTCTCGAGCCGGCCGGTGAACGCCTCGTCGGCGGCCAATTCGTCAAGCCGTGCCGGACTCACGGCGCCCAGCAGTGCGACCGGATCCCGCCCGCAACCGGCCCACAGCTCAGGGTCGATGGTGGCGAACAACTCCTGCGTCGGCTGATCCCACGACCAGCGCAAGTTCATCGACAGTTGCTCGAGTGCCCGCAGCCGGTCGGGAAGGTGCGCACGAACGGTGAACCGGCGGAGTGCTTTCACACGTCGTCACCTTACCGCCGGTTCAGCGAGGCTCGCCGGAGTTGGCCCGAAGGGCCGGCGCAGGCGAGGCGAAGCTGGGACCGCCGCACAGCCACGCCGGTTCAGCGAGGCTCGCGCCGGACGGACGTGGCGATTCGGTTGCGAACCGGCCGCTTCGTGTCGGTCGAGATCCCCCGCCCATTACCGTGGGCGTCAAGAGCCCGCGGCGAACGGAGTGTGAGTGCCTGGTCGTGTCGAGATCGACGACGTCGAACCGGTCATCTCGTGCGGACGCTATCCGGCCAAGGCCGTGGTCGGCGAGACGGTGCCGGTCAAGGCCACCGTGTGGCGCGAGGGCCACGACGCGGTCGCCGCGACGCTGGTGGTGAGTTATCTCGGACGCCGCTACCCACATCCCGGGGAGTCGCCGGCCGCACCGCCGGTTGCCGGCGCCGCGCCGCTGCACATCCCCATGCACATCGGGTTCGACGACTACGTGTTCCACGGCGCCTTCACGCCTGATTCGGTCGGGTTGTGGACCTTCCGCGTCGAGGGTTGGGGCGACCCACTGCAGAGCTGGCGAAACGCCGTGACCGCCAAGCTCGAGGCGGGCCAGGGCGAGACCGAGTTGTCCAACGACCTGTTGGTCGGCGCCGACTTGTTCGACCGCGCTGCGGCCGAGATACCGCCCGCGCAGCGCCGGCCGGTGCAGGAAGCGGCCGCCGCCCTACGCGCCCCCGGTGACCCGGTGGACCGGGCCGCGCCCGCCCTCTCGACAGCGGTCGAAGAACTGCTGGCCCGCCACCCGTTGCGCGAGCTGGTCACCCGCGGCGAGAACCACCAGGTGTGGGTGGATCGGCCGCTGGCCCGCCGCGGCGCCTGGTATGAGATGTTTCCGCGCTCGACTGGCGGCTGGGATAGCGACGGCAACCCCGTGCACGGCACCTTCGCCACCGCATCAGCAGCGCTCCCACGCATCGCGGCGATGGGCTTCGACGTGGTGTATCTGCCGCCCATCCATCCCATCGGGCACGTCCATCGCAAGGGCCGCAACAACTCCACGACCGCCGAGCCGGGTGACGTCGGTTCGCCGTGGGCGATCGGC
The DNA here is from genome assembly GCF_041287085.1 of Mycobacterium sp. pW045. Lineage (NCBI taxonomy): Bacteria > Bacillati > Actinomycetota > Actinomycetes > Mycobacteriales > Mycobacteriaceae > Mycobacterium > Mycobacterium sp. pW045. Next base: position 37,030 of record NZ_JBGGKU010000016.1, read on the forward strand.
AGCGCCGAGGGCGGCCACGACGCGGTTCACCCGGGGCTCGGCACCATCGACGATTTCGACGACTTCGTGGCGGCCGCCCATCGCCTGGACCTGGAGGTCGCGTTGGATCTGGCGCTGCAGTGCGCACCGGATCACCCCTGGGCCAGTCAGCACCGGGAATGGTTCACCGAACTGCCCGACGGCACGATCGCCTATGCCGAGAATCCGCCGAAGAAGTATCAGGACATCTACCCGCTGAACTTCGACAACGATCCGGCCGGCTTGTACGCCGAGGTGCTGCGCGTGGTCCGGTTCTGGATCGACCACGGGGTGAAGGTCTTTCGGGTCGACAATCCCCACACCAAGCCGCCGGACTTCTGGATCTGGCTGATCGCCGCAGTGAAGAACATCGATCCCGACGTGTTGTTCTTGTCCGAAGCCTTCACTCCGCCGGCACGCCAGTACGGTCTGGCCAAACTCGGCTTCACCCAGTCCTACACCTACTTCACCTGGCGGACATCGAAATCCGAGCTCACCGAATTCGGACAGCAGATCGCCGAGCTCGCCGACTACCGGCGGCCGAACCTGTTCGTCAACACCCCCGACATCCTGCACGCCAGCCTGCAGTCAGGCGGTCCGGGTATGTTCGCCATCCGCGCGGTGCTGGCGGCGACACTGGGCCCGACGTGGGGGGTGTACTCCGGCTTCGAATTGTTCGAGGACCGGGCGTTGCGTGAGGGCAGCGAAGAGTACCTCGACTCCGAGAAGTACCAGCTGCGTCCGCGCGACTTCGCCGCCGCCGTCGCCGAGGGCAGGTCTTTGGAACCGTTCATCGCCCGGCTCAACGAGATCCGCCGGATGCATCCGGCGCTGAGCCAGCTGCGTACCGTGCACTTCCACCCGATCGACAACGATGCGTTGCTGGCCTACAGCAAGTTCGATCCGGACAGCGGCGACACCGTGCTGATGGTGGTCAATCTCAACCCGTTCGTCCCCGAGCACGCGACGCTGCGGCTGGATATGTGGGCGCTGGGAATGGAGGACTACCAACGATTCTGGGTGCGAGACCAGATCAGCGGCGAGGATTACCACTGGGGCCGGGAGAACTGGGTGCGGCTCGACCCGGCACGGGCGGTGGCCCACATCGTCAACATGCCGCCGGTCAACGCGCAGGCCCGCACCGCCCTGCTGCGTCGCAGGTGAGGTCGATGGCCCGACAGTTGGCGCCCGCCGCGGCGGACCTGACCCGACTCCTCGCCGGCGAACACCATGATCCGCACGCGATCCTGGGCGCCCACGAGTACGGCGAGGTCACGGTGGTCCGGGTATTGCGGCCCCGCGCGCGCCGCGCGGTCGTGGTGGCCGGCACCGACCGATTCCCGATGCGGCATCTCGGCTCCGGGTTGTTCGCGGTTGCGCTGCCGTTGACCAGGCTGGCCGACTATCGACTCGAGCTGCACTACCCCGACGCGGCGAAGTTCGCTGAGCCGACCGGGATTCACACAGTCGCCGACGGTTACCGGTTCGCGCCGACACTCGGCGAGGTTGACCAGCACCTGTTCGCCGAGGGCCGCCACGAACGGCTGTGGGAGGTGCTGGGCGCCCATCGCCGCACATTCACCACGGCCGGCGGTGACGTGTCCGGGGTGTCGTTCGCGGTGTGGGCGCCCAACGCCACCGGAGTCGGCCTGATCGGTGACTTCAACGGCTGGGACAGCAACGACGCCCCGCTGCGCGCGTTGGGCTCCTCCGGGGTCTGGGAGGTGTTCTGGCCCGACTTTCCGCCCGATGGTCTCTACAAGTTCCGTATCCACGGCGCCGACGGCAGCGTCAGCGATCGTGCCGACCCGTTCGCCTTCGCTACCGAGGTGCCGCCACGAACCGCGTCGCGGGTGACGCACAGCGACTACCGCTGGGGTGACGGCGACTGGATGACCCAGCGCGCCGGCCGAGACCCGGTGGCGGAGCCGATGAGCACCTACGAGGTGCACCTGGGGTCGTGGCGGCCGGGCCTGAGCTATCGCCAGCTCGCGGTGGAGCTGACCGACTACGTTGTGCAGCACGGCTTCACCCATGTCGAGCTGCTGCCGGTCGCCGAGCATCCGTTCGGCGGGTCCTGGGGTTATCAGGTCACGTCGTACTACACGCCGACCGCGCGCTTTGGCACACCCGACGATTTCCGGGCGTTGGTCGACGCGCTGCACCGCGCCGGCATCGGCGTCATCGTGGACTGGGTGCCGGCGCACTTCCCCAAAGACGCGTGGGCGCTGGGCCGTTTCGACGGCACCCCGCTCTATGAGCACGCCGACCCGCGCCGTGGTGAACAGCTCGACTGGGGCACCTACGTGTTCGACTTCGGTCGTCCGGAGGTGCGCAACTTCCTGGTGGCCAATGCGCTGTACTGGCTGACCGAGTTCCACGTCGACGGACTGCGCGTGGATGCCGTGGCGTCGATGCTGTATCTGGATTACTCCCGTCCCGCCGGCGGCTGGACACCCAACATCTACGGTGGCCGGGAGAACCTCGAGGCGGTGCAGTTCCTGCAGGAGCTGAACGCGACCGCGCACCGGGTGGCGCCGGGAATCGTGACCATCGCCGAGGAATCCACGTCCTGGCCGGGCGTGACCCGCGATACCGGCCTGGGCGGCCTGGGCTTTTCGATGAAGTGGAACATGGGCTGGATGCACGACACGCTGTCCTATCTCGGTCACGACCCGGTGCACCGCTCCTATCACCACCATGAGATGACGTTCTCGATGCTGTACGCCTACAGCGAGAACTTCGTACTGCCGATCAGCCACGACGAAGTGGTGCACGGCAAGGGCACGCTGTGGAGCCGAATGCCCGGCGACGATCACGCCAAGGCCGCCGGGGTGCGCTCGCTGCTGGCCTACCAGTGGGCGCATCCGGGCAAGCAGTTGCTGTTCATGGGCCAGGAATTCGGCCAACGCGCCGAGTGGTGCAACGAGCGTGGCGTCGACTGGTTCCAGCTTGATCCCGGCACCGAGCCCGACGGCTACTCCCCCGGCATCCTGCGGCTGGTCGGCGACATCAACGCCCACTACCGGGCGCTGCCCGCGTTGTGGAGTCAGGACGGCGACCCGCGGGGCTACTCGTGGATCGACGCCAACGACTCGACCAACAACGTGCTGAGCTTTCTGCGCTACGGCGCGGACGGTTCGATGCTGGCCTGCGTGTTCAACTTCTCCGGGATCGAGCACGCCGACTACCACCTGGGCCTGCCTCGCGCCGGCCGGTGGCGCGAGGTGCTCAACACCGACGCGATCGGCTACCGCGGTTCGGGGGCGGGCAACCTGGGCGGCGTGGAGGCCACCGATGATCCGTGGCACGGCCGGCCGGCCTCGGCGGTGCTGCTGCTGCCTGCCCTGTCGGCGCTATGGCTGGCGCCCGCGTAGCGGCGAGCGCCAGCGCGGCGGAGCCGGGCCCCGCGGATCGGCCCCATCGGATCAGCGCGCCAGGTCAGTACAGCGCGTTGGCCAGGTTGCGCCGACCGGCGATGACCTCGGGATCGGCCGGGTCGAAGAGCTCGAACAGCTCCACCAGCCGGGTCCGCACCGTACTGCGTTCGTCACCGGAGGTTCGCCGCACCAGCGCGATCAGCCGGTCGAACGCCGCGGTGACGTCCTGATTGAGAATCTGCACATCGGCCGCGGCGAAGGCGGCCTCGATGTCGTCGGGGGAAGCATCGGCGCGTGCCGGCGCATCCGGCTGCCGGCCGGTTGCGCGCTCCAGGAACGTCAACTGGCGCAGCGCCGCCTTGGCTTCGACATGGTCGGGGTCGGCGTCGAGCAGCGCCTGATAGGAGTCGCGAGCCGCGGCGAAGTCACCGGCGTCGAGTTGATCGCGGGCCCGGGCGAGTACCGGGTCCACCTGCTCGGGCTGCTCGGTTTCGCCGCCGCCGGAGAGCTTGCCCGCGGTGGCCGACAGCAGCGAATCCACCCAGCGGCGCAGCTGGTCGGGTGGCTGCACCCCCTGAAAGCTGGTGATCGGTTGGCCGGCGGCAAGCGCCACCACGGTGGGTACCGCTTCCACGCCGAACACCTGCGCCACCCGTGGAGCGACGTCGACGTTGACGGTGGCCAGCGACCACGTGCCGCCATCACTGGTGGCCAGCGCGCCCAGCGTGTCGGCCAGCTTGATGCAGGCCTCGCTGCGAGGCGACCACAGCAACACCACCACCGGCACCTGGTTGGAGCGGACCAGCACCTCGTCTTCGAAGTTGGCCTCGGTGATCTCGGTGGCGCCCGGCGGGGCGGAGCCGTCACCGCCGGCACCACCGGGCGGTTGCTTGAGTCCGGACAGATCTACTGCTCCGGCCAATGCCGGACCGATCGGGGGTCGAGGACGCGTCACGTCTCCAAGTCTGTCACGCCGCCCCAGCGCCGGCGCCGATGGCTGATTTCGGGGCCGACGAGCCCGCCTATGACCAAAATCACACCCCGAATCCAACGACACGAAACCGGCGAATCCAGCAACCTACGCGACCGAAGGACAGCGGCTATCCGGTCCGCAGAATCAGCGCGTCGCCCTGCCCACCGGCACCGCACAGCGCGGCCACCGCGTAGCCCGAACCGCGGCGTTTGAGCTCGAGGGCGGCGTGCAGCGTGATACGCGCCCCGGACATGCCGATCGGGTGCCCGACGGCGATCGCGCCGCCGTGGATGTTGACGACGTCAGGGTTCACCCCGAGTTCCCGGGTCGAGGCCAGCGACACCGCCGCGAACGCCTCGTTGATCTCCACCACGCCGAGCTGGTCGACCGATATGCCCTCCCGGGCGATGGCCCTTTTGATGGCATTGGCCGGCTGCGACTGCAAGGTCGAGTCCGGCCCGGCGACCACGCCGTGCGCTCCGATCTCACACAGCCAGTCCAGTCCGAGCTGCTGAGCCTTGGCCTTGCTCATCACCACCACGGCGGCCGCGCCGTCGGAAATCTGCGACGACGAGCCTGCGGTAATGGTGCCGTCCTTGCGGAACGCCGGCTTGAGCCCGGCCAGTGATTCGGCGGTGGTGTTGGCCCGGATGCCCTCGTCCTCGGTGAACTCCAGCGGATCTCCCTTGCGCTGCGGGATCTTCACCGGCACCACCTCGTCAGCAAACACCCCGTCCTTCCATGCCGCGGCAGCCCTGCGGTGCGATTCGGCCGCGAACTCGTCCTGCTCGGCGCGGGTGAACTTGTCGGCCTCGTTGCGTTGCTCGGTGAGTGCACCCATCGGCTGGTCGGTGAACACGTCGTGCAGGCCGTCGTAGGCGAGGTGGTCCAGCACGGTCACATCGCCGTACTTGTAGCCGGACCGGCTGTCCATCAGCAGGTGCGGTGCCTTCGTCATGGACTCCTGGCCGCCGGCCACCACCACGTCGAACTCGCCGGCGCGAATCAGCTGGTCAGCCAGCGCGATGGCGTCGATTCCGGACAGGCACATCTTGTTGATGCTCAGCGCCGGAACGTCCCAGCCGATGCCGGCGCCCACCGACGCCTGCCGCGCCGGCATCTGGCCCGCGCCGGCGGTGAGCACCTGGCCCATGATCACGTACTCCACCAGCGAGGCCGGGACGCCCGCCTTCTCCAGGGCCCCGGCGATGGCGATCGCGCCCAGGTCACTGCCGGAGAAATCCTTCAGCGAACCCATTAGCTTGCCGATCGGGGTCCGGGCCCCAGCAACGATCACCGATGTGGTCATGACTACCTCCAAGCCGGATGTGGGCGCCCGATCTGCCGGATCGCCGCAGCGCGATGTTTCTGCTCAGGTTACCGTTGCGTTATGACGACCGAATCCGTCGCTGGCCCGGTAGACGTACTCCCCACCCTGGCCTCCGCCCTGGTGACGGCGATCGACCACGTCGGCATCGCGGTGCCGGACCTGGAAGCGGCCAAGAAGTGGTATCACGACCAGCTCGGCATGATCGTGCTGCACGAAGAGGTCAATGACGAGCAGGGCATCGTCGAAGCGATGCTCGCGGTGCGCGGCGCCCCGGTGGGCAGTGCCCAGCTGCAGCTGATGGCCCCGATCGACGAGTCGTCGACGATCGCGAAGTTCCTGGACAAACGCGGCCCGGGGCTGCAGCAGCTCGCCTACCGGACCAGCGACATCGACGCGCTCTCGCAGCGACTGCGCGACGAAGGTGTCCGGTTGATCTACGACGCGCCGCGGCGCGGCACCTCGAACTCGCGGATCAACTTCATCCACCCCAAGGACGCCGGCGGGGTGCTGATCGAGTTGGTCGAGCCCGCCGCCGCGGCCCACTGACACACTGCGCCCACGGCGGTCACGACCATTTGCGGGTCGGACCGCGGGTTGCGCGGTTGGCCCAACACGGTGTGTGCCAATGCCGGCGATCATCGAGCGCTGCCTCACCCACATCGGCCCGCCACACCACCACGTGCGCGATACCACCGCGAATCTCGTGATCGCATCCCGGGCATCGATAGGTCTTGACGGCCCGCGCGCCGGCAATCGGCCGCACCGCGTACTCGTACCCATCGGGGCCAGTCTCCAGACGCTCCTGGGCCGGCACCGGTAGGGACGTCTGTCGCCGGCGCGACGGGCTGCGGCGGCGAACCATGCCGGACAGCCTAACGACGATCCCTTAGGCCAACGCGGCGAGCGCTGCCGCCGCATCGTAGCCCCCGAACCCGTCCAGCGCGCCGCGGCGCAACCGGTCCACCCAGGTCGGGTCGGCGAGCAGCGCCCGGCCTACCGCCACCACGTCGAACTCGCCGGCATCGAACTGCTCGACCAGTCGGTCGATGGGCGCGGGCTGGATCACCTCGCCCCGCTTTTCGCTGCGGAACTGCGTCTCCAACCCCACCGATCCCACTGCGATGACCGGCGCCCCCGTGACCTTCTTCGTCCATCCGGCCAAGCTCAGTTCGGGGTCGTCGTCGGGGAACGCCGGCAGGTAGTGTCTGCGCGTCGAGGGGTGCAGCACATCCACACCGGCCGCGACGAGGGGCGCCAACAGTTCCTGCAACTGCGCCGGGTCGTCGGCGATCGACGCGGTGTAATCGGTGCCCTTCCACTGCGAGAAGCGGAAGATGATCGGGTAGTCCGGGCCCACCGCGGCACGTACCGCGGCTACCACTTCGGCCGGGAACCGCGTCCGCTCGGCCAACGATCCGCCGTAGCCGTCGGTGCGCCGATTCGTTCGCTCCCAAAGGAATTCGTCCAGCAGGTAGCCGTGGGCGCCGTGGAGCTCGACCGCATCAAAGCCGACGTCGCGCGCGCTGGCGGCGCTGGTCGCGTACAGCTGCGAGAGCTCTTGGAGTTCATCGGTTCGCAACGCCCGGCCCCGCGGGTTGCCGTGGCCGTCGATACCCGACGGACCGACCGGCACCACACCGTCGGTGTCCTCGCGTTGCACGCCCTGGTGCCACAACTGGGCGGCGATCGTCGCGCCCTCGCCGTGCACGCCATCGACAACCCGAGTCCAGCCTGCGAGCACCTCGTCACCCGCGATCGTCGGCACGCTGAAGGGGTAACCCGCGGCCGGATCGGGCAGCCGGATGCCTTCGGTGATGATCAGCCCGACACCGCCGGCGGCACGCCGTCGGTAGTACTCGGCGACATCGGTGCCCGGGACCCCGCCCGGCGACGCCTGCCGCGTCATCGGCGCCATCGCGAAGCGATTCGGCACGGTCAGCGAGCGGACGGTCAACGGTTGGAAGAGATCTTGGACTGCCATGCAGCGATGCAACGCTCCGCCGCCGTCTGCTATTCCGCCGCCGACGCCCAGCGGTCAGAACAACCGGTATTCATCGCTGTTCATGCCGCGCATTGCGTCGTAATCCAATGTCACACAGCGAATACCACGATCGGTCGCCAGCGTTCGGGCCTGCGGCTTGATCTGCTGGGCGGCGAACACCCCGCTCACCGGTGCGAGCCGACTGTCACGGTTGAGCAGTTCCAGATACCGGGTCAGCTGCTCGACACCGTCAATCTCGCCGCGCCGCTTGATCTCCACGGCGACCGAGCGTCCCTGCTCGTCGCGACACAGCAGGTCCACCGGTCCGATCGCGGTCATGTACTCCCGGCGCACCAGGCTGTAGCCCTCGCCGAGCAGCTCGACATGCTCGGCCAGCAGCGCCTGCAACTGGGCCTCCACGCCGTCTTTGACCAGACCCGGGTCGACACCGAGTTCATGGCTGGAGTCGTGCTCGATCTCCTCGATGGTGATCCGCAGCTGGTCGCCGGTCTTGTTCGTCACCACCCACACCGGGAACTCGCCGCCGGTTTCCTCGGTGAGCCGGCACGGCGGACTCATCCAGTTCAGCGGCTTATAGGCACGGTCGTCAGCGTGCACACTGACCGAACCATCGGCCTTCAGCAGCAGCAGTCGCCGGGCCGACGGCAGGTGCGCGGTGAGCCGGCCCACGTAGTCGACGGTGCACTGGGCGATGACGAGTCGCATCCGAACCACCTTAGGGGCAGCGTCGAGCAATTATTCTTACGCCACGATGAAAGCGCCGAAGACGACCGCCCAACGGATGAGCCGGGTTCTGGAGCTGTTGACCCGCCAGACCGACCAACTGCCCGAAACCCCGGAATACGGCTCCTGGTTGCTCGGCCGAGTGTCAGAAAGCCAGTATCTGCGGCGGATTCGCATTCAGTTCATCATGACGGTGGTCATCGTGGGCACGAACCTGGTCGGGATCGGCGTGGTGGTGATCCTGGTGACGGTGGCCTTTCCTTCGCCCAGCGTGTTCGCCGACGCCCCGAGATGGCTGACGTATGGCGTCGTGCCCGGCTATGTGGCGCTGGCATTGATCTTCGGTACCTACTGGATCACCCGGCGCACCATCAAGAAGTTGCGCTGGGCGATCAGAGAGCAGCAACCCACCCCGGTGGACGAGCGCAATGCGTTCCTGGCGCCGTGGCGGGTAGCCCAGGTGGTGCTCGCGTTGTGGGGCGTGGCGGCGATGCTGTTCACGGTGCTGTACGGGATGGCCGACCATTACTTCATCCCGATCATCGCGTTCACCGTCGGCGTATGTGGCATCCAGGTGACCACCGCCTGCTACCTGTGCACCGAATTCGCGTTACGGCCGGTGGCCGCCCAGGCGCTCGCCGCCGGACCGCCGCCACGACGGTTCTTCTCGGGCATCATGGGCCGGACCATGATGGTCTGGCTGCTCAGCTCGGGCGTACCGGTTTTGGGCATCGCGCTGACGGCCATCTTCGCCTTGGTGTTGAAGAACCTGACCATGACCCAGTTCGGCATCGCCGTGCTGATAGTGGCGCTCGCCACCGCCATCTTCGGCTTCCTGTTGATGTGGATCCTGTCCTGGCTCACCGCAGCTCCGGTGCGGGTGGTGCGCGCCGCGCTCAGGCGAGTCGAGCAGGGCAACCTGGGAGCCGATCTGGTGGTGTTCGACGGAACCGAACTCGGCGAACTGCAGAGCGGTTTCAACGCGATGGTGCACGGGCTGCGGGAGCGGGAACGGGTGCGTGACTTGTTCGGTCGTCACGTCGGTCGCGAAGTCGCCGCGGCCGCAGAACGCGATCGGATCCAGCTCGGCGGCGAAGAACGCCATGTCGCAGTGCTTTTCGTCGATATCATCGGCTCAACTCAGATTGTGACCTCCAAGCCCGCCACCGAGGTCGTCACCCTGCTCAACCGGTTCTTCGCGGTGGTCGTCGACGAGGTCGACCGCCACCGGGGGCTGATCAACAAGTTCGAGGGCGATGCGACCCTGGCAATCTTCGGCGCGCCCAACCATCTGCCCCAACCCGAAGATGAAGCGCTGGCCGCCGGTCGCGGCATCCTCGGCCGGCTGGCCGACGAAGTGCCGGAGATCCGCGCCGGCATCGGGGTGGCGGCAGGCCAGGTCGTCGCCGGAAATGTCGGCGCCAAAGAACGTTTCGAGTACACCGTGATCGGCGAACCGGTCAACGAGGCAGCCCGGTTGTCCGAGCTGGCCAAAACCCGCCAGCTCCCGCTGTTGACCACGGCGCAGACGCTGCGCGCCGCCTGCATCAGCGAGCAAGCCCATTGGGTGCTGGGCGATTCGGTGGTACTGCGCGGGTATGACCAGCCCACCGTGCTGGCCGGACCGCTCTAGCCGTCGCTAGGTCACCCAGGTCTCGCTCGCGGCGAGTGCGTCGTCGACCGTGGCGAACACCCGCGTCCCCCGGGTCGCCGGGTCGGAGGTCAGCGCGCCGCCCGGATCGACGAGAAGGCCCCGTTTGCCCAGGCTCTGCAGTTCGTCGGCCAGCCCTGCGAGCAGGGCTCGCGCCGGGTCGCTGATGGCGTGCAGCCGCGACACGTCGAGGATCGCGACGCCGAAGTCGCCGCAGTCGCCGGTGGCGGTGCGAGCCACCTGTTCGGCGCCGGCGAAGAGCAGATCTCCGTGCACCTCGTAAACCCGAACGCCCGGGCGGGGCGTGTAGACGCCGCGAATAGCCGAGTGAGCTTCGCTGCTCACAGTCAGGAAATGCAGTCCGAGCTGTTGAGAAAGGCTGCGGCACACCAGCACTCCGCGCACACTGTTGCCCTTGGCGTCGATCCGCGGCGAATAGACGCCGATGCCGAGCTGGCCGGGCAGCACCGCGACGATGCCGCCACCCACTCCGCTCTTGGCCGGCATGCCGACCGCGCTGACCCACTCGCCGGCGGCGTCGTACATACCGCAGGTGACCATCACCGACAGCGTGCGCCGGACCACCGCCGCGTCGGTCACCTGCCGCCCGGTCAACGGGTTGTAGCCACCCCGCGCAAGCGTCGCCGCCATCCGGGCCAGGTCGGTGCTGGTGACCTTCAACGAGCACTGCCGGATGTAGACGTCGAGAGCGTCATCGGGGTCAGCGCCCAGAGCACCGAAACTGTCCAGCAGGTACGCGATCCCGCGATTACGACTGCCGCTGGCCTGCTCTGATCGGTAGACGTCCTCGTCGAAGTCCAGACCGCGTCCCGCACAGGCACTGTAGAACTCCCGGATCAAGGCGAATCGGTCGTCGGCCGTCGCGCCCGGGATCAACGAGCACGCCACTATCGCGCCGGCGTTGATCATCGGATTCTTCGGCACCTGGGTGACCTGGTCGACGCTGATCCTGTTGAATCCCTCGCCGGAGGGTTCCACCCCGATCCTCGCGTCGACGTCCGCATGCCCCAACTGGTCGAGCGCTAGCGCGTAGGTGAACGGTTTGGAGATCGATTGCATGGTGAACTGCGCCTGGGCGTCGCCCGATTCATAGACATAGCCATCCGATGACGACAACGACAGACCGAAGCCGGTCGGATCGACCCGCGCCAACTCCGGAATGTAGCTGGCCAGGGCACCGATGTTGACCTCGGCATGCTCGGCCAGTATCCCGTCCAAGTACCGCTGCACCAGTGCCGTCACGTCCAGATGGTAGCCCCGGCGAGCGGCGTCGGACCGGCACTATCATGTCGTATTCCCGCTAGTGTCGGCGGTCGCCGCATGCGATGGTTACAACGTGCACGACGACTTCGACCGCTGCTATCGTGCCGTGCAGTCCAGCGACGCCCGCTTCGACGGCTGGTTCTACACCGCCGTGCTGACCACCCGGATCTACTGCCGGCCCAGTTGCCCGGTACGGCCCCCGCTGCCGCGGAACGTGCGGTTCTACCCCACCGCTGCCGCCGCTCAGCGGGCGGGCTTCCGGGCCTGTAAACGCTGCCGGCCAGACGCGGCCCCGGGATCGCCGGAATGGAACATCCGCGGCGATATTGTGGGCCGGGCGATGCGGTTGGTCGCCGACGGCACGGTCGACCGCGAAGGGGTGACGGGCCTTGCCGGCCACCTCGGCTACTCCACCCGCCAGTTGCAGCGCCTGCTCTACAACGAGGTCGGAGCCGGCCCGCTGGCACTGGCCCGCGCCCAGCGCGCGCAGACGGCCCGGATTTTGATCGAGACCACGGATCTTCCGTTGAGCGACATCGCTTTTGCGGCCGGCTTCGCCAGCATCCGGCAGTTCAACGACACCGTCCGCGCGGTGTGGGCCACCACGCCGACTGCATTGCGGCATCACGCGGCCGCGCGGTCCAAGGCCGAATCCGACCGGCACGCCCCGAGCCCCGGGGGACTGTCGCTGCGTCTGCCGGTGCGTACCCCGTTCGCGTTCGAGGGGGTCTTCGGCCATCTGGCGGCCTGCGCGGTTGCCGGTTGTGAGGAGGTACGCGACGGTGCGTACCGCCGCACCCTGCGACTGCCGCACGGCAACGGCATCGTCAGCCTGACTCCGGCCCCCGACCACGTCCGGTGCGGCCTGGTACTCGACGATTTCCGGGACCTCACCGCCGCGATCACCCGCTGCCGGCGGCTGCTGGACCTCGACGCCGATCCGGAGGCCGTCGTCGAGGCTCTCACGGACGACCCCGAACTGGCGCCGCTGGTGGCCAAGGCGCCGGGCCAGCGGATCCCCCGCACCGTCGACGAAGCCGAACTGGCGGTTCGGGTGGTGCTCAGCCAGCAGGTGTCGGTCAAGGCGGCCCGCACCCATACGCGGCGGTTGCTGCTGGCCCACGGTGAACCCATTGCCGACCCGGCCGGCGGGCTGACTCACGTCTTCCCATCGGTCGAACGGCTGGCCGATATCGACGCCGACCAGCTGGCGCTGCCCCGGGCACGTCGGAGAACGCTGCTGGCCCTGGTGGCCGGCCTCGCTGACGGCAGCATCAGCCTGGGCGCAGGCTGCGATTGGGGCCGGGCCCGGCAGTCGTTACTGGAGCTTCCCGGCGTCGGCGCGTGGACTGCCGAACTCATCGCCATGCGCGGCCTGGGCGACCCCGATGCGTTCCCGGCGACCGATCTGGGGGTGCGGGTTGCCGTGCGCCGGCTGGGTTTACCCGAGCAGCCGCGGGCCCTGACCGAACGCAGTCTCCGCTGGCGCCCGTGGCGGTCGTATGCCACCCAGCATTTGTGGACTGCCCTTGATCACGCCGTGAACGACTGGCCCCGGACTTCCAAGGAGATCGCATGACCTATCAGCGCACCATCGACAGCCCGATCGGCCCGCTGACCCTGGCCGGCGGGGACGGCAAGCTCAGCCATCTGCTGATGCTCGACCACTCCCATGCCCCCGACCGCACCGGATGGCGCCGCGACGACTCCGCTTTCCCCGACGTCGTCGAACAACTCGAGGCGTACTTCGCCGGGGATCTCACTGAATTCGAGTTGAGCTATGAGATGGCCGGCACCGAGTTTCAGCGCCGGGTGTGGACCGCGTTACTGACGATCCCCTACGGCCAGACCCGCTCCTATGGCGAGTTGGCAACACAGATCGGGACACCGACAGCCTCGCGCGCCGTGGGGCTGGCCAACGGCCGCAACCCGATCTCGATCATCGTGCCCTGCCACCGGGTCATCGGCAGCAACGGCAGCCTGACCGGCTACGGCGGCGGTATCGACCGCAAGCGGACCTTGTTGGACCTGGAGCGGCGGCACAGCCACGCCACGCTGTTCGACTGACTTCGCGTTCGACTGACTTGGCGGACACGGCCGGGTGAATTGGCCGTCTCCGCCGATGCCGATAACCTGCTCGCGTGACCACACCGGGACTTAGCGTCGTGCCGGCGGGACTGCGCACGCTGGCGCAACGCTGCGACATTCTCGCTGGTCAGGTCGGTGTGCCGTTGCCACTGGTAACCGCAGCCGGCTGGCAAACCAGCGGGGGCGCGGCGCGGGCAGCCAGTGCCGCCGCGAACTGGGTCAGCGGCGTCCTCGCCGGCCGGATGCAGGCGACAGCGGCCAAACTCAGCGACGCTGCGCGTGACTACGAGAAGATGGACGACGGTGGCGCAGCGGCGTTGGCCGCAGTGGGCTCGGGCCTCCCGGGCAGCTACCCGGGCGGAGACGGCGGCGCCGGTGGACGCGGGCTGCCGAGGTAGCCATCAGTGACGCTGAGCAATGGTTGGCCGTCGCTCTCCGAGGTGACGGCGGCGAGCTGGGAACACCTCAAGACCGCGGGCGAGAGCTGGTCGCATCTGGCCGACACGTGGGAGAACTCCTTCGATGAAGTCCGCAACGCGTCGGTGCGCCCTGGCGGCACCGCCTGGGAAGGCAGCGGCGCCCACGGCATACAGGAGCGGACTGCCGCCGACGCCGTCACGGTGCGGGCGCCGGCCGACCAGCTCCGCGTCGCCGCCGAGATCGCCCGCCGATGCTGCGGTCAACAGGACACGAACAAGCAGTCAGTACTCAGCGCAGTAGAGGCCGCCGTGCGCGACGGGTTCACCGTCGACGACGACTACACCCTCGCCGACACGCTGCCCTACTACAGCTCTACCGCCGAACGTGACGCGCGAGAACGGGCCGCAGACGGGCACGTCAGCGCGATTCGCACCCGCCTCAACAACCTGGTCAACGCCGAGGCCGACATCGCCCACGACCTCGGCACCGCCACCGCCGGGTTCGAGCACCTGCGCTTCGCTGAAGAAGGCGCCGACGGCGGAGCGGGCGCAGCTGGCCTGCCCCACACGACGCCGCCAAGTGAAAAGACTTCACCGGGCACGGAACCGCAGCGCAGCGCTGCAGACGATGCCGCCGGCTTCGTCCCGCAACTGAACGACGTGCTGATCGCTGGTCAGGGTGCGATCGCTGGCGGCACTGCAGACGGCGTGCGTCAGACAGTGCTCGACGTAGTCGCCAAAGGGCCCGGCACCGGCCCCGGTGCGGCTGACCCCGGTTTGTTGAAATGGTTCGAAGATCCGAAGATCGGCGGCGTCGAGCTAAAGGGATTCTCCCGGGTGGCCCGGGTGACCGGTGTTGCCGCCGCGGCACCCGCCGTGATGTCCGACATTCATGATGGAAACACAGTTGCCGAAGCCGTCACTCGTGAAGGCGTGGGGGTGGTAGCGGGACTCTGGGCAGGCGCTCAAGCTGGCGGACTGCTGGGCTCGGTAGTTCCAGGGGCAGGAACGCTGGCGGGCGTCGTCGTCGGCGCCACTGTCGGAGCCGGCGCCGCGTTTGGCGCTTCCAAGCTTGTCGAAGCGGGTTGGGATCCAGCCGCGGACGCGATGGGCAGCGTCGCGCGTGGCGCACGATCACTGTTCGGTTTCGGTTAGGCGTGGGCCATGCGATTCGATGAATTCCTAGCCCAGAACGGCATCGCCGCATTCCCGGTCGATCGATTCGACGGTTTTACGGTGGACGTCGGCGTCGCACCGGACTGGGAACCCTTCGATTCCGCCGTCGGTATCGGGGTGTGGGTGTGCCGCAGCGATCCATACAGCGACAAATTCTGTGCCAACGCGGTGTTGACGCTGCACCACGTCGACGACTCGCTCGACGCTGGCGACGTATTCGCCATGTTGTCCGAGCAGCAGGTCCACTTGATCCCGGGTTGCCGTGAACTGAACCGAGAACTCGCTGCCGCCACGGAGGGCCCTGGCATAGCGGGGATACTCACAATGCAGATCAACCATCAGCTCGGCACCATCGACAGCATCTCCCGGTCCCGGATCATCACTACCGAAAGGGCGACGCTAATCGCACAACTGACGTTGACCGTGTTACATGATTCACCGGTGGACCGCGAGAACATCTGGCTATCCGTCCGACTGGGTGCGACTAGCCGACCCATCGCCAACAAGGGCGGCGTCCCGGTGAGCAGAATGCAAGAGCACCCTTGATAACAGAAAGCGCGAGGAGAATTCGCTGGGGTCGGGCGGTGCGCTACGCCTTCGCCGCCGTCCTGTGCCTCTTGATTCCGGTGGCGGTACAGGCAGGACTCCAGTGGTATTGGGTTGTCGGGAACCTCTGCACCGCAGTAATCATCGCCGCTGATCAGCGTTGGATTTTCCGACCGGGTGTCAGCCGCACAGAGAGTGGGATCACCTGCCGTTACATTCCGTGGTCCGAGGGAAATGTCTACCTCGCCGGCGGCGTGATCCCGCTGATGGGTTTCGCCATGACTGCGGCCGGGCGCGAGCCGACCAATCCGGCATGGCTCCAGTTCGGCGGCATCCTCTTGATGGTCATGATGCCGGTGGTGTTGTTCAGCGTCCTACGTATGTGGCGCCGATGCCCGCTCTGCATCTCCCCGTCGGCACTGACCCTACGACTAGCCACGCCCGGTTCTAAGTTGACCGAAATCCGCCGCGAGCACGTCGAGTCGATCACCTCCAGGATGGTCCGGAACCCGGTCAACGGCCAGTCATTACAGACCGAGATCGCCTACCGCGCCGCGGATTCGAACAACGCCGACATCCAGACTGTCCTGCTCGGCCTGCATCTGAGCGTCCAACCGATCAACCTCGCTCACGCACTCGTCGCCTGGAACGACGGCGCCGAGGAAGACCCGGACGAGTTGCTGGATCGGATCGAACAGACTCTTCGAGGCCAGTCAAACTGACGTGACGCAGTTTGCCTAGGTCCGAGCCACGGCTACCGTCAGTGCAAGCGTGCTTAGCCCAGCAGGTCTACCGGGTCAGGCATGGCGTAGGTGGTCGTGTCGGTGAACGCCTGCAGGAAGTTCCAGAGGCCGGTCAGGGCTTCCTCGAGCGACGGGGTCGGCGAGTCCAGGTAACCCGCCAGGTAGCCCTCGTTGATGATCCCGAGCAGCGACGGGTGGTCGTTGAGCCCATAGATGTGATAGGTCTCCGGATCGAACCAGCTGGAGAAGAAGTTGCCGATGCCGTCGAACGTGGCCTTGCCCAGTGCCTCCAGCAGGTCACCCAACTCGATGTTGGGCGGCAGGAAACCTTCACCGGCGGGCAGGTTGTCGATGTCTCCCGGCGGCCAGCCGTGCTCAAGGCTGCCGTAGCCCAGGTTCACCAGGATCCGAGTCACCGGCTCCAGCAGTTCGTAGAGCGGCATACCCAGAATCGGGATCAGCTGCAGCGGGGCCAGCAGCGGCAGCAGGTCATTCGGGATCATGTAGAAACTGGTCAGTGAGTCCGGGTCGCCCACCGGCAGTTCGATGGCGTTCGCGATCTGCTCCGGGGTCGCGCTCAGATACACCGAGTGCCCGTAGATGAAGCCCAGCGCAGAGTTGAGTTCCGAAAGCGGGTTGGCGTAGATCGGCTTGATCCCGACCGGGTCATATTCGTAGTTGTAGACGTCGGTGTAGTAGCCGTCGAGGTCGACTCGGGCGGCGGCCATAGAACCGATCGTCACAATCCGGACGAGCTCGTTGGAGATGTCGTTGTCTTGCAACCACTCCACCAGATTGGCCGCGATCCCGCCGCTCTGCGAATAACCGAACACCACGATCGGGTTGTCAGCACTCACTTCGCCGGCGTTGAGCCGCTCAGCGATCGAGTTCTGCAGTTCCGCCAGGCCGACCGCGCTCGACGTCGGACTGACGTTCTCCGGTCCCCATTGGGACACCAGTTCGCCGGTGAAGCCGTGCGGCTTGAGAAAAAGTTCGTTGACGGCATCCAAGTAAGCCTGCGGTGGCTGGGGAATACCCGTGCCCCCCATGATCAGCGCGACACCGCCTCCGAGGTCTGTGCCGTTGCCGGTAAGGGCATACGCCGGCGACTGGGCGTGGACCGATGGTGCAACGATCGGGGCACCCGCGAAAACACTGCCAGCAACAACAGCGGCAACAAGCGGTAAGCAAGCGGTGACTCGCACGCGGTTCCTCCTGTCAAATTCCTTAATAGAAACTAAAAGGTACCGTGTAGTGATGCATCCCGCAACAGCACTCGCGCAGTGCCCAGAACCGGAGCCGATGGCGCCTTTGCCACGTTGGCCGCATCCCGCCGAAACCGGCCCCGTGGCTCCGTTTTGGACACCGTCGGCGGTCTCATTTTCGAAAAACTACGAAAGACCACAAATGCCTGTGGCCCCCAATTGTTTTGGGGGCCACAGGGCTTGATGTTGTGTTCGGCGGTGTCCTACTTTTCCACCCGGTTGGGCAGTATCATCGGCGCTGACAGGCTTAGCTTCCGGGTTCGGGATGGGACCGGGCGTTTCCCTGTCGCTATGTCCGCCGTAACTCTATTTTTTTGTTGGGGTGCGGGTTGGGGCCGGCACCGTGTTCACCAATGTTTGTTTTGGTGGTGGGGTGTGGGTTATGTGTTGTGTGGTGTGGTTGCGGGCAA
>NZ_JBGGKU010000017.1:0-54455 GCF_041287085.1 Mycobacterium sp. pW045
CCGGGTGGAAAAGTAGGACACCGCCGAACACAACATCAAGCCCTGTGGCCCCCAAAACAATTGGGGGCCACAGGCATTTCCAACAGCCCGAGCCGAAACGCGTGACCAGAGCGCGGGTCGGTGCAGCAGCCGGACTATTAGCGGCGGGCCGTATCCTTACACGAGGTTTTACGGTGAAAGGTTTCCGTGGTCGACAACAGAGCAAGTGGCGGACGTGGTCAGTCGCGCGGGGGCACCGGGCGTGACCCACGCGGTCCGCAGCAACGGCGGGGAGCCGGTGAGCAGCGGCGTACATCCACCGGTGACCAGCGGCGCACGCCCACCGGCGACCAGCGGCGCACACCCCGGGGCGGCGGACCGGATCGGGATCGGGATCGGGATCGGGATCGGGATCGGGATCGGCGCAGCCAACCGCGGCGCGACCACGACGGCGGCTCGCGGCCGCCGCATACCGGCGCGGCGGAACCGGTTGCGCGCTACGACGATCCACCGCTTCCCGACGGGGTCGAACCCAAGCAACTGGCGCCGGAGGTGCGCCGGGAACTGAGCACGCTGAACCGGGCCACCGCGGACGGTGTCGCCTGTCATCTGGTGGCCGCAGGGATGCTGCTCGACGACGACCCGCAGGCGGCGCTTCGGCACGCCCGAGCCGCCCGGTCTCGCTCGACGCGGATCACCGCGGTCCGCGAAGCGGTCGGCATCGCCGCCTATCACTGCGGCGACTGGGCGCAGGCGCTGGCCGAGTTGCGGGCGGCACGCCGCATGGGCAGCAAGTCCGCGCTGTTGCCGCTGATCGCCGACTGTGAGCGCGGCATGGGCCGGCCGCAGCGGGCGATCGAGCTGGCCGCCGGCGACGACGCCGCCCAGCTGGAGGGCGACGAGGCCGACGAACTGCGGATCGTCGTCGCCGGGGCCCGCGCCGACCTGGGCCAGCTGGAGCAGGCGCTGACGGTGCTCTCGACCCCGGCAGTCGATCCCGACCGCACCGGGTCGACGGTGGCGCGGCTGCACTATGCGCGTGCCGAGACGCTGGTGGCGCTGGGCCGCGAGTCCGAGGCGGTGGAGTGGTTCCTGCGGGCCGCCGCCGCCGACGTCGACGGGGTCACCGACGTGGAGGACCGAATCGCCGAGCTCGGTGGCAGCGCGGCCCTGGCAGACGAATACGACTGTCTGCTGCTGGATCTCGACGGCACGGTGTTCCGCGGCGGTGAACCTACCGCCGGCGCCGTCGAGACCCTCGCAGAGCTGCCGAGCCGCGCCCTGTTCATCACCAACAATTCCTCGCGTGGCGCCGACGAGGTCGCGGCACACCTGAACCAGCTGGGCTTCACCGCCGCCGCCGAGGATGTCGCCACCAGCGCCCAGATCGCCGCGCACCTGCTGGCCGAGCAGCTTCCCGCCGGATCCCGAGTGCTGGTGGTGGGTACCGAATCGCTGGCCGCTGAGATCGCCGCCGCCGGGCTGGAACCGGTGCGGCTGGCCTCCGATGAGCCGGCGGCGGTGGTGCAGGGGCTGTCCACCGAGACCGGCTGGGCGCAGCTGGCCGAGGCGGCGCTGGCGATCAGGGCCGGCGCCATGTGGATGACCACCAACGTCGACAAGACGCTGCCGTCGGAACGCGGTCTGCTGCCCGGCAATGGCTCGATGGTGGCCGCCCTGCAAGCCGCGACCGACGCCGAACCGCAGGTGGCCGGCAAACCCGGTCCGGCGCTGCTCACCGAGGCGCTGACCCGCGGCGAGTTCTACGCGCCGCTGGTGGTCGGTGACCGGCTGGACACCGACATCGCCGCCGCCAACGCCGCCGCGCTGCCCAGCCTGATGGTGCTGACCGGCGTCAACTCGGCGCACGACGCGGTCGGCGCGGTCGCCGAGCAGCGGCCCACCTACATCGGCCACGACCTGCGGGCCCTGCATCGCGACGCCGACGAGCTGGCGATCGGTCCGCAGCCGCAATGGCAGATCAGCGTGGACGGCACGACGCTCACCGTGGCCGCGGCGCAACCCGAGGAAGACGACGCTGATGGCCTGTCGATCGTGCGGGCCCTGGCCGGCGCGGTCGCCGAGGCCGATCTGGCCGGGCGCCCGTTCACCGTCGAGTCCGCCGATGACACCGCCGCGCGGGCCCTGCAACACTGGTCCTTGCTCGGCAGCTGGCCCTGACGGGGCCCGGCCGGCATGGACTAGCGTTGGTGGCACCCATGAACAGTGAGATTGATGACGTCCGGGAACGCATCGCGGCCTTGCTGGCCGAGCTGCCCGGGGAAGCCGAGCTGGCCGAACTACCGGCTCACAGTGATCTCGGTGATCTCCAGGCCTTGGCGCAGCGGCTCGAAGAGGCCCACGAGGTGTTGGTCGCCGCGCTGGAGTCGGTGGAGAAGGGCTGAGGGCAGCGATGTCGCGGCGCGCGCGTGTTGACGCCGAACTGGTCCGGCGCGGACTGGCGCGCTCCCGCCAGCAGGCCGCCGAATTGATCGGCGCCGGCAAGGTCACCATCGACGGCATCCCCGCCGTGAAACCGGCGACCGCCGTGACGCTCTCGGCGGCCCTGGCCGTCGCGGACGACGGCGAACGTGGCTGGGTGTCGCGCGGGGCGCACAAGCTGATCGGCGCGCTGGACACCTTCGGGATCGACGTCGCCGACCGCCAATGCCTGGACGCGGGCGCCTCGACCGGCGGGTTCACCGAAGTGTTGCTGGACCGCGGCGCGGCCCGGGTGGTCGCCGTCGATGTCGGCTACGGCCAGTTGGCCTGGTCGCTGCGCACCGATCCGCGCGTCGTGGTGGTCGAACGCACCAATGTCCGAGGGCTGACGCCGCAGCTGATCGGTGGGCTCGCCGAGCTGATCGTCGCCGACCTGTCATTCATCTCGCTGGCCACCGTGTTACCCGCGCTGGCTGGCTGTGCGTCACCCGACGCCGATATGGTTCCGATGGTGAAGCCGCAGTTCGAGGTGGGACGAGCGCAGGTGGGCGCCGGCGGGGTGGTGTCGGACCCGCGGCTGCGGGCCGACGCGGTGCTGTCGGTGGCGCACCGTGCGGCCGAGCTCGGCTGGGGCGCCGTCGCGGTCACCGCCAGTCCGCTGCCCGGGCCGTCGGGCAACGTCGAGTACTTTCTGCACCTGCGCGCCGCCGCACCACTGAGCGGTGACGCGCTGGATGCAGTTGTCCACGATGCCGTCGCGAAGGGACCCCAGTGAATAGCGGGAACGGCGAGCGCACCGTCCTGTTGGTGGTGCATACCGGGCGGGAAGAGGCCACCGACACCGCCCGCCGTGTCGAGAAGGTGTTGGGCGACCACGGCATCACGCTGCGGGTGCTGACCGCCGAGGCCGTCGACAAGGGCTCGCTGCACCTGGCTCCCGACGACATCCGCGAGCTCGGAGTCGAGATCGATCTGGTGGACCCGGACAACCGGGCCGCCGAGGGCTGCGAGCTGGTGCTGGTGCTCGGCGGAGACGGCAGCTTCCTGCGGGCCGCCGAGCTGGCCCACACCGCCGACATCCCGGTGCTGGGGGTCAACCTCGGCCGGATCGGGTTCCTGGCCGAGGCCGAGGCCGACCACATCGACGGGGTTCTCGACCACGTCATCGCCCGCGATTACCGAGTCGAGGACCGGATGACGCTCGACGTCGTGGTGCGCGCCAACGGGGAGATCGTCGACCGCGGATGGGCGCTCAACGAGGCCAGCATGGAGAAGGGTCCCCGGCTCGGGGTCCTCGGTGTCGTCGTCGAGGTGGACGGCAGGCCGGTGTCGACTTTCGGCTGCGACGGCGTGCTGGTGTCGACGCCGACCGGGTCCACCGCCTACGCGTTCTCCGCGGGCGGGCCGGTGCTCTGGCCCGATCTGGACGCCATCCTGGTGGTGCCCAACAACGCTCACGCGCTGTTCGCCCGGCCGATGGTGACCAGCCCCGACTCGACGATCGCGATCGAGGTGGAAAGCGACGGCCACAACGCGCTGGTGTTCTGCGACGGCCGCCGCAAGATGTTGGTGCCGGCCGGCGGACGGCTCGAGGTGCAGCGCGGCGGCAAGCCGGTCAAGTGGGCGCGGCTGGGCAGCTCCCCGTTCACCGACCGGCTGGTGCGCAAATTCCGGCTGCCGGTGACCGGCTGGCGGGGACAGTGACGACGGTGCCGGCCGTTGCTGACTGAGATCCGCATCGAGTCGCTGGGCGCGATCCAGGCGGCGACCGCCGAATTCGACCGCGGCCTGACCGTGCTCACCGGGGAGACCGGCACCGGCAAGACGATGGTCGTCACCGGCCTGCACCTGCTCGGCGGTGCGCGCGCCGACGCCAACCGGGTGCGCTCGGGGGCCGCCCGCGCCGTGGTGGAAGGTCGGTTCTGCACCGCCGACCTGGCACCGGCCTCGGCCGCGCAGATCGACGAGCTGCTGGAGTCCTCCGGGGCCGAGCGCGACGAGGACGGCAGCGTGATCGCGGCCCGGTCGGTCAGCCGCGACGGGCCGTCGCGCGCCTACCTGGGTGGCCGCGGGGTGCCCGCCAAATCGCTGAGCGGCTTCACCGGCGGGCTGCTGACCCTGCACGGCCAGAACGACCAGCTGCGGCTGATGCGCCCCGATGAACAGCGCGGCGCGCTGGACCGGTTCGCCGCGGTCGGCGCCCGGCTGGAGCGCTACCGCAGCGCGCGAGAGGCCTGGCTGTCGGCGCGGCGCGACCTCATCGACCGCCGTAACCGCGCCCGGGAACTGGCCCAGGAAGCGGACCGGCTCACCTTCGCGCTGCGCGAGATCGACGACGTCGACCCGCGCCCCGGTGAGGACGACGCGCTGACCGTCGAGATTCGCCGGCTCTCCGAGCTCGACGCGCTGCGCGCCGCGGCGGCCGGCGCGCGGGCGGCCCTGGCAGGCGGCGCTGACGATGACGTCGCCGACGCGCCCACCTCGGCCACCGACCGGCTCGGGCAGGCGAGGACGGCGTTGGGCGCCACCGACGACGCCGCCCTGCAGGCGCTGGGCGACCAACTCGGTGAGGCGCTCACGGTGGTCGGCGACGTGGCCCGCGAACTGGGCGGTTACCTCGACGAGCTGCCTACCGGCGCCGACGCGCTGGACGCCAAGCTGGCGCGGCAGGCCGAGCTGCGCTCGCTGACCCGCAAGTACGCCGCCGACGTCGACGGCGTGCTGGCGTGGGCGGCCGGGTCGCGCGAGCGGCTGGCCCAACTCGACGTCTCCGAAGAAACTCTGGCGGCGCTGTCCGATCACGTCGAGGAGCTCGGGCAGCGGGTGGTCAAGACCGCCACCGATCTCAGCGCCGCGCGCGGCAAGGCGGCCGGTTCGCTGGCCAAGGCGGTCAGCGCCGAGCTGTCCGGGCTGGCCATGGCCGACGCCGAGTTCACCGTCGGCGTGCACCACAGCCCGGCAGCCGACGACGACCCGGCCGCCCTGCGGCTGCCCTCGGGACAGGTGGTGCACGCCGGCGCCGACGGCATCGACGACGTCGAGTTCGGGCTGGCCGCGCATCGGGGCATGACGGTGCTGCCGCTGGCCAAGAGCGCCTCGGGGGGTGAGCTGTCCCGGGTGATGCTGGCGCTGGAGGTGGTGCTGGCCACCTCGTCCTTGTCGGCCTCGTCGCGTGACTCGGCCGGCACCACGATGGTGTTCGACGAGGTCGACGCCGGCGTCGGCGGTCGCGCGGCGGTGCAGATCGGGCGTCGGCTGGCGCGGCTGGCCCGCACCCACCAGGTCATCGTGGTGACCCACCTGCCGCAGGTGGCCGCCTACGCCGATGTGCACCTGATGGTCGAGCCCACCGGCGGTAACGGCGCCAGTGGAGTGCGGCGGCTGACCGATGAGGACCGGGTCGGCGAACTGGCCAGGATGCTGGCCGGCCTGGGGGAGACAGACACGGCGCGGGCGCACGCGCGAGAGCTGCTGGACGCCGCCCGGGATGATCGGGGGGCAGACGCCGGCGGACAAGCCGCCAAGACCGTGTGACAACTGTGACGCAAATGAACTTCTGAGGCTATTGGTGCGGCGCGCCTCCCGGGTTTTGAGCTGTTTCGAGGACAGAATCGCCGCCATGAAGATGTCTGCGCTGCTGTCTCGTAACACCTCCCGGCCCGGTGTCGTCGGCACGGCCCGGGTTGATCACGACATCGATCGCCTGCTGCGGCGGGTCGGCCCGGGCGACATCGTGGTGCTCGACATTCTGGATCTGGACCGGATCACCGCCGACGCCTTGGTGGAGGCCGAGATCGCCGGCGTCGTCAACGCCTCGGCGTCCATCTCCGGGCGCTACCCCAACCTCGGGCCCGAGGTGCTGGTCGCCAACGGCGTCACGCTGATCGATGAAGCCGGACCCACGGTGTTCAAGAAGATCCGCGACGGCGCCAAAATCCGGTTGCACAACGGCGCCGTCTACTCCGGTGACCGGCGGCTGGCGCGAGGTGTCGAGCGCAGCGACATCGAGATCGCCGACCTGATGCTGGAGGCCAAGAGCGGGCTGGTGGCGCACCTGGAGTCCTTCGCCGGCAACACCATCGAGTTCATCCGCAGCGAGAGTCCGCTGCTGATCGACGGGATCGGAATTCCCGAGATCGATGTCGATCTGCGGCGCCGGCACGTGGTGCTGGTCGGTGACGAACCCGACGCCGCCGACGACCTGAAATGCCTCAAGCCCTTCATCAAGGAGTATCAGCCGGTGCTGATCGGCGTCGGCTCCGGAGCCGATGTGTTGCGCAAGGCCGGCTACCGGCCGCAGCTGATCGTCGGCGACCCCGATCAGATGAGCGCCGAAGTGCTGCGGTGCGGATCGCAAGTGGTGCTGCCCGCCGACGCCGACGGCCACGCACCGGGGCTGGAGCGCATCCAGGACCTCGGTGTCGGCGCGATGACGTTCCCGGCCGCCGGGTCCGCGATGGACCTGGCGTTGCTGCTGGCCGATCATCACGGCGCGGCGCTGCTCGTGACGGCCGGGCACACCGCCAACATCGAGACGTTCTTCGACCGGACCCGCCAGCTGACGAATCCGTCGATGTTTTTGACCCGCCTCAAGGTCGGCGAGAAGCTGGTGGCCGCCCGCGCGGTCGCCACGTTGTACCGCAGCCGGATCTCCGCCGGCGCGATCGCGCTGCTGGTGCTGTCGATGCTGCTGGCGGTCATCGTCGCGCTCTGGGTGTCGCAGACCGACGCCCTGGTGCTCGAATGGCTCAGCAACTACTGGCACGACCTGTCGCAGTGGCTGCGGCACTGGGTGACGTAACGGGATCGGGGTACCGCGATGATCACCCCTCGTTACCACGCGATGTCGCTGACCGCCGTGCTGCTGGCGCTGGTGTTGGGTGTCGTGCTGGGCTCCGGGCTGCTGTCGGGCCCGCTGATGGGCGGCCTGCAGTCCGATAAGCAGGAGTTGCGCGCCCAGATCGACACGCTGCACCAACAGCAGAACGCGCTCGGTGAGCGGCTCAGCCACGCAAACGATTTCGATGCGGCCATGGCACCCCGCATCGTGCGCGACGCGCTGCAGGGCAAGTCCGCGGTCGTCTTCCGGACTCCCGACTCCGCCGACGAAGACGTCGACGCGGTGGCGCGGATCATCGGCCAGGCCGGCGGAACCGTCACCGGAACGGTCGCGTTGACGGCGCAGTTCGTCGACGGCAACTCCGAGGAGAAACTGCGCGCGGTGATGGAGTCCGGAATCGTCCCGGCCGGCGCCCAGCTGAGCAGTAACCTCATCGACTCGGGCGCGCAGGCCGGCGATCTGCTCGGTCTCGCGCTGCTGATCAATCGCGACCCGGCCGTCGTGCCCGCCGATGACCCGCAGCGCGCCACGGTGCTGGCCGCGCTGCGCGACACCGGCTTCATCACCTACCGCGAGCAGCGATTCGGGCCGGCCAACGCGGCCGTGGTCATCACCGGTGGCGGCCTGCCCGACGATGCCGGCAGCGCCGGGGTGAGCGTCGCCCGGTTCGCCGCGGCGCTGGCCCCGCACGGCTCGGCGACGGTGCTGGCCGGCCGGGACGGCTGTGCGTCGGGGACTGCGGCGGTCGCGATGGCCCGCACCGATTCCTCGGTGGCCGCGGCGGTCAGCACGGTCGACGACGTCGACGTCGAGTCCGGCCGGATCACCACGGTGATGGCGGTGAGCAGCCTCATCGAGGGCGGTCACCCGGGTCAGTACGGCATCGGGTACGGCGCCGGCTCGGTCACCATCGCGCAATAGCGGGCCGGCCGCGGTCGGTGGGGCCGGGCGTGTCCCGGGCCGGCGTGCGCCGTCGATGTTAGGGTGAGATTCCGTGGGTCGGCAGGCCCTCAATCCCTGCGCCGTCGTCACGGAGGTTGGTGTTGCCACCACTGCGAAAGCATCCGCAAGCCGAGCCGAAGCACCTCTTCGTCACCGGTGGAGTTGCCTCCTCACTGGGTAAGGGATTGACCGCGAGCAGCCTCGGTCAGTTGCTGATCGCCCGCGGCTTGCAGGTCACCATGCAGAAGCTCGACCCCTATCTCAACGTCGACCCCGGGACGATGAACCCGTTCCAGCACGGCGAGGTCTTCGTCACCGAGGACGGCGCCGAGACCGACCTCGACGTCGGCCACTATGAGCGATTCCTCGACCGCGACCTGTCCGGGTCGGCGAATGTGACCACCGGGCAGGTCTATTCGACGGTGATCGCGAAGGAACGCCGCGGCGAATACCTCGGCGACACCGTGCAGGTGATCCCGCACATCACCGATGAGATCAAGCGGCGCATCCTGGCGATGTCCGATCCGGACGCCGACGGCCGGCGCCCCGACGTGGTCATCACCGAGATCGGCGGCACCGTCGGCGACATCGAGTCGCAGCCGTTCCTGGAGGCTGCCCGCCAGGTCCGCCACGATGTCGGCCGGGACAACGTGTTCTTCCTGCATGTGTCGCTGGTGCCCTACCTTGCCCCCTCGGGCGAGCTCAAAACCAAGCCCACCCAGCACTCGGTGGCCGCGTTGCGCAGCATCGGTATCACCCCCGACGCCTTGATCCTGCGCTGCGACCGCGATGTGCCCGAGCCGCTGAAGAACAAGATCGCGCTGATGTGCGACGTCGACGTCGACGGGGTGATCTCCACCCCGGACGCGGCGTCGATCTACGACATTCCCAAGGTGCTGCACCGCGAGGAACTGGACGCCTACGTGGTACGCCGGCTCAACCTGCCGTTCAAGGACGTCGACTGGACCGAGTGGGACGAACTGCTGCGCCGGGTCCACGAGCCGCACGAGACGGTGCGAATCGCGCTGGTGGGCAAATACATCGACTTGTCCGACGCCTACCTGTCGGTGACCGAGGCGCTGCGGGCCGCCGGGTTCAGCCATTACGCGCGGGTCGAGATCAACTGGATCGCCTCCGATCAGTGCGACACCCCCGCCGGGGCGGCCGCCGCGCTCGGGGAGATGCACGGCGTGCTGATTCCGGGCGGCTTCGGGATCCGGGGCATCGAGGGCAAGATCGGCGCCATCGCCTACGCCCGCACCCACGGGCTGCCGGTGCTCGGATTGTGCCTGGGCCTGCAGTGCATCGTGATCGACGCCGCCCGCACCGCCGGGATCACCGAGGCCAGCTCGGCGGAGTTCGATCCGGACACCCCCGACCCCGTCATCGCGACGATGGCCGACCAGCAGGACGCGGTCGCCGGGGCGGCGGACCTGGGCGGCACCATGCGCCTGGGCGCCTATCCGGCGGTGCTGGAAGCCGATTCGATTGTGGCCGAGGCCTACCAGGCCACCGAAGTCTCCGAACGGCACCGCCATCGCTACGAGGTCAACAACGCCTACCGGGACCGGATCGCCGAAAGCGGGCTGCGGTTCTCCGGCACCTCCCCGGACGGCAAGCTGGTGGAGTTCGTCGAGTACCCGCGCGAGATGCACCCGTTCCTGGTGGGCACCCAGGCACACCCGGAGCTCAAGAGCAGG
The DNA here is from genome assembly GCF_041287085.1 of Mycobacterium sp. pW045. Lineage (NCBI taxonomy): Bacteria > Bacillati > Actinomycetota > Actinomycetes > Mycobacteriales > Mycobacteriaceae > Mycobacterium > Mycobacterium sp. pW045. The sequence goes on from NZ_JBGGKU010000017.1 coordinate 9,904, forward strand.
CCGACCCGGCCGCACCCGCTGTTCGCCGCGTTCGTCGGGGCGGCCATCGATTACAAGGCCGCCGAGCGGCTGCCGGTGGAGATCCCCGAACAGCACCACGAACACCACGAGCCCGCCGATCTCCAGCCCCGGGCCGACGGGCGCGGCGGCAGCGCCCAGCCGTTGGCCGACCCGCTGCAAGAAGCCCTGCCGGAACATGTAACCCGTGGCTGACCACGTCTTCGAGACCACCTCGTCGCAGCTGCTGCACAGCGGCAAGATTTTCGCGCTGCGCCGTGACGAGGTGCGGATGCCGGGCGGCACGACGGCCACCCGCGACGTTGTGGAACACTACGGTGCCGTCGGGATCGTCGCCATGGACGATGCCGGCAACATTCCGCTGATCTACCAGTACCGCCACGCGTTCGGCCGGCGGCTGTGGGAACTGCCCGCCGGACTGTTGGATCTCGGCGGTGAGGCGGCGCACCTGACCGCCGCCCGCGAACTCGTCGAAGAGGCCGGATTGACGGCAACCACCTGGCAGGTGCTCGTCGACCTCGACTCCACGCCGGGGTTCAGCGACGAGTCGGTGCGGGTGTATCTGGCCACCGGCCTCTCAGAGGTCGACCGCCCGGAGGCGCACGACGAGGAGGCGGATCTCACGCTGCGCTGGTATCCGATCGCCGAGGCCGCCAAGCTGGTGTTCAGCGGTGAGATCGTCAACGCCCTTGCGGTGGCAGGGATCCTGGCGGCCTATCTGCACCATCAGGGATTCACGACGTTACGTCCGGTGGACGCCGAGTGGGTCGACCGGCCTACCGCGTTCGCCGCCAGGAAGAACCCGTCATGACGGCGGCGGCGCAGCCGGTCGATCCGCTGAGCGGGCAGCTGCAGGGCTACCTGGATCATCTGACGGTCGAGCGGGGCGTCGCCGCCAACACCTTGAGCTCCTACCGGCGGGATCTGCGCCGCTACACCGAGCACCTGCTGGCCCGCGGCGTCGACGACCTGGCACGTGCCGGCGAGACCGACGTCACCGACTTCCTGGTGGCGCTGCGGCGCGGCGACCCGGAGAACGGCATACCGGCGCTGTCGGCGGTCTCGGCCGGGCGCGCCCTGATCGCGGTGCGGGGCCTGCACCGCTTCGCCGCCGCCGAGGGCATGGCGCCGATGGATGTGGCGCGCGGCGTCAAGCCGCCGACACCGGGGCGGCGGCTGCCCAAGAGCCTGACCATCGACGAGGTGTCGGCGCTGCTGGCCGGCGCCGGCGGAGAAAGCGTCTCGGACGGTCCACTGACACTGCGCAACCGGGCGTTGCTGGAGATGCTGTACTCCACCGGGTCGCGGATCTCGGAGGCCGTCGGACTGGACCTCGACGACGTCGACGTCAGTGATCGGTCGGTGCTGTTGCGCGGCAAGGGCGGTAAGCAGCGGCTGGTGCCGGTGGGCCGGCCGGCGGTGGCGGCGCTGGACGCCTACCTGGTGCGGGGCCGCCCGGACCTGGCGAGGCGCGGACGCGGCACCGCGGCGGTGTTCCTCAACGCCCGCGGGGGCCGGCTGTCGCGGCAGAGCGCCTGGCAGGTGCTGCAGGACGCCGCCGAACGCGCCGGCATCACCGCGAAGGTGTCACCACACACGCTGCGGCACTCGTTCGCGACCCATCTGCTCGACGGTGGCGCGGACGTGCGGGTGGTGCAGGAGCTGCTCGGTCACGCCTCGGTGAGCACCACCCAGATCTACACGCTGGTCACGGTGAACGCGTTGCGTGAGGTCTGGGCCGGCGCCCACCCCCGCGCCCGCTAGTCGGCGCGACCTTTTGCGCGAGCAGACGCGTAAGCCCCCAAAAACATCCCGCGCAGGGGGCTTTCGCGACTGCTCGGCGGAAATCGAGTAGCCGTCTACTCTAGGCAGCGCAATCGGCTCGACGGAATCCTCAAGACAGCCCGGCACCCGCTGCCGGGTCGGGTCGTGGAGGATCGAGATGGCACCCCTAGGTGAGCGCGCAATCGTGCTAGGCGCCAGCATGGGCGGATTGTTGGCGGCTCGCGTCCTGGCCGACTTCTACCGCAGCGTGGTCGTGGTCGAACGAGACGAGTTGCCCGACGAATCCGCACAGCGGCGCGGCGTCCCGCAGGGGCGGCATGTGCACGGCCTGTTGGCCGGCGGCGCGGCCGCCTTGAACACACTGTTTCCCGGCATGCTCGACGACCTTGTTGCCGCCGGCGGGCAAGCACTCGACGGCAGCAATCTCTCGCAAGTCTGGATGCGCCTCGGCGGACACGACTTGAACCGGTCGGGTGCATTCGGCGAGCCGCTCGTGTCGTATCTGGCCACCCGTCCGTTTCTGGAGGCCCACGTTCGCCAGCGGGTGCGTTCTCTTCGCAATGTCTCCGTTATGGATGGCCACGATGTGGTGGAACTGGTTGCGCCCACCACAAACCGGGTCAGCGGCGTGCGGGTCGCGAATCGTGCTACGCGCGCTGAACACGAGCTGGACGCGGATCTGGTGATCGACGCGATGGGCCGGGCCGGGCGCACACCGGCGTTTCTGGACGCCCACGGCTATGGGCGCCCAGCAGAGGAACACATCACGGTGGTGGTGGCCTATGCCAGCCAGTTGCTGCGGATACCGACAGGCACGCTCACCGAGAAACTGATACTGGTCGGTGCGGTGCCGGAGCGGCCGACCGGTGGGGCGTTGTTCGCCTGCGAGCACGACACCTGGATGCTCACGCTGGCCGGGCTGGCCGGCCACGAACCGCCCACGGATCGCGCCGGAATGCTCTGCTTCGCCGCAGAATTCGCGCCGCCACCGATGATCGCCGCATTGCAAGCCGGCGAACCGCTGACCGAGGTATCGCGCTACCGCTATCCGGCCAGTGTGCGTCGCCGCTACGAAATGATGGCCCGGTTTCCGGCCGGTCTGTTGGTGTGCGGTGATGCCATGTGCAGTTTCAACCCGGTTTACGGGCAAGGCATGTCGGTGGCAGCCTTGGAGGCGATCGCGTTGCGCGACTGTCTTTCCCGCGGCAGCGAAGGCCTGGCCGCCCGGTTCTTCCGAGCTTCGGCCAGGCCGGTCAACGCGGCATGGCAGATGGCGTCGGGCGCCGACCTCGCGCTGCCCCAGGTCCAGGGCCGACGGTCGGCGCGGACCCGGCTGGCGAACCGCTATACCCAACGACTGCTCGCCGCAGCCGAATCCGACATCGTCATCACCGAGGCGTTCTTCCGGGCCATGAACCTGATCGACCCGCCGAGCAGGCTGTTACGGCCGAAGGTCGTGTTCCGAACCGTAGCCGCCCAGCGACGCCGTAGATCTCCTGCGGTCGTTGTCCCGACAGCTGGGGAACCGACCCGTGCTTGAGGTGCTCGAGCGGCGTCCGCGCGGCGACGCTCACCCGGTATCGCTGCTTTTCGTGCACGGCGCCTGGCACGCGGCGTGGTGCTGGAACGACCACTTCCTGGACTTCTTTGCCAACAACGGCTACCGGGCCGTCGCCGTGAGCCTGCGCGGGCATGGCGCAAGCACCGTTTCTCAGCCGTTGAGGCGGTGTTCGATCGCTGATTACGTCGACGATGTCGCGGCCGTCGCCGACGCGATGCCCACCCCACCGGTGCTGATCGGCCACTCGATGGGCGGCTTCGTGGTGCAGAAGTACCTGGAATCGCGTGATGCACCTGGCGGGGTGCTGTTGGCTTCGGCCCCTCCGGGCGGAGCCATCGGAACGGTGGGGAAAGCGATTCAGCACCACCCCTGGCTCACGGCACGCGGCATGGTCACCGGTAGGACCGTTCGGAACGTGAACACGCCCAGGCTGGCCCGCGAACACTTCTTCTGCGCACGCACTCCCGAACAGGTGGTCACCGCGTGTGCGGCGCGGCTACAGGAGGAAAGTGCCCGCGCGTTGTTCCTGGGTCTGATGTTCCGGGAACTTCCACGGCCGCAGCGGGTGACGGCTCCCATGCTGGTGCTGGGCGCTCAAAACGATGGTCTGATCCTGGCCAAGGACGTACACGCAACAGCGCGCGCCTATGGCACCGATGCGGAATTCTTCCCGGATATGGGCCACGACATGATGCTCGAACCGGGCTGGTACGCGGTGGCCGCCCGAATCCACAGTTGGCTCGGTTCGCAGCGGACACAACACGGCCGCCAAAAAGCTCGGTACGGGTGAGACCTACCCCAGGTACGTCGACTCCAGCACCAGGTCGGACAACAGGCTCTGGTACTCGACCTGGGTCTTGTGTTCGACCGTGTCCCAGTGCGTCCCCTGCTGCGCCCGCATGTATTCGCGGTAGCGCGGCGCTCCCGGCAGTTTGACGTTGTCGGCGACCACGACCGACCCCGGATGCAGCCAACCGCGGTCCAAAATGCTCTGCAGGTCCGACAGGTAGGCGTCCTTGTCGTGGTCGAGGAACAGGAAATCCAGCGCACCGGCGGCGAAGCCGTGTCGTGCGGTCAGTGCATCCAGCGTGCGCCCGCCGTCACCGATGGTGCCCACCACGCAGGTGATCCGGTCGGCCACCCCGGCGTGTGCCCAGATCTGCCGGGCATTGTCGGCATTGGCCTCCGCGAGCTCGACCGAGTAGACCCGGGCGGCCGGAGCGGCGCGGGCGATGCGCAGGGCGCTGTAGCCACAGTAGGTGCCCAACTCCAGGGCCAGCGCGGGGTTGACCCGCTGCACCGCGGCGTCGAGCAGAGCGCCCTTCTCGTCGCCGATATTGATCAGCAGCGACTTCTCGTAGGCGAACTCGTCGATGCGGGCCAGCACGTCGTCGATATCGCCGGCTCGGGCATGGGCCAGCACGTAGTCGACGGCGGCGGCTTCGCGGCCGTCGCCGATCTGGCCGGTGGTGGTGATGTTGCGGGCACCGGTCGCCATCCGCAGGAACGACCACCGCAGGAAGGGGAGGCGTCGTTTCAGGCTCATGGCTGCGATCTTATGGCGCTCGGCACGCCGTGGCGGACTGCTCATGTAGCAGGTATGGGCGTCGGTCACCGGTTAGACTTCTTCGGATGTTCGCCACGACCACGCCGACTCGGCCATGAGCGACGACGACAGCTCCGCCGTCGGCTTGACCGGGCGTCCCCCGCGCGACATCCCCGAGCCGCAGCCCCGCTCGACACACGGCCCCGCCAAGGTCATCGCGATGTGCAACCAGAAGGGCGGCGTCGGCAAGACCACCTCGACCATCAACCTCGGTGCGGCGCTGGCCGAATACGGCCGCAAGGTGCTGCTGGTGGACCTGGACCCGCAGGGCGCGCTGTCGGCCGGCCTGGGGGTGCCGCACTACGAACTGGCGCATACCGTCCACAACCTGCTGGTGGAGCCGCGGGTCGAGATCGATGACGTGCTGATGCAGACCCGCGTCGAGAACCTGGACCTGGTGCCCTCCAACATCGACCTGTCGGCCGCCGAGATCCAGCTCGTCAACGAGGTGGGGCGGGAGCATTCGCTGGCGCGGGCGCTGCGCCCGGTGCTGGACCGCTACGACTACCTGCTGGTGGACTGTCAGCCGTCGTTGGGGCTGCTCACGGTCAACGGGCTGGCCTGCGCTGACGGGGTGCTGATCCCGACCGAATGCGAGTACTTCTCGCTGCGCGGGCTGGCGTTGCTGACCGACACCGTCGAGAAGGTCCGCGACCGGCTGAACCCGAAGCTGGAGATCAGCGGCATCCTGCTGACCCGCTACGATCCGCGCACCGTCAACTCCCGGGAGGTGATGGCGCGGGTGGTGGAGCGCTTCGGCGACCTGGTGTTCGACACGGTGATCACCCGCACGGTCCGGTTTCCCGAGACCACCGTGGCCGGCGAGCCCATCACCACCTGGGCACCCAAATCCGGCGGCGCACAGGCCTACCGCGCGCTGGCCCGCGAAGTCATCGACCGATTCGGCGCGTGAGTACCGACGCCCAGACCGACACCGAAACGGCCGCCACCGGTTTCCGCGTTCGCCTGACCAACTTCGAGGGTCCGTTCGACCTGCTGCTGCAGTTGATCTTCGCGCATCGCCTCGATGTCACCGAGGTGGCCTTGCACCAGGTCACCGATGATTTCATCGGCTACACCCGTGCCGTCGGCGCGCAGCTGGAGCTGGAGGAGACCACGGCGTTTCTGGTGATCGCCGCCACGCTGCTCGATCTCAAGGCGGCCCGGCTGCTGCCGGCCGGACAGGTCGACGACGAAGAGGACCTGGCGCTGCTGGAGGTCCGCGACCTGCTGTTCGCCCGGCTGCTGCAGTACCGGGCGTTCAAGCATGTGGCGCAGATGTTCGCCGAACTGGAGGCCGCCGCGCTGCGCAGTTATCCGCGCGCGGTCTCGCTGGAGGACGGCTTCGCCAACCTGCTGCCCGAGGTGATGTTGGGCGTCGATGCCGAGTCGTTCGCCCAGATCGCGGCGGCGGCGTTCACCCCGCGCCCGGTGCCGACCGTGGGCACCGAGCATCTGCATCAGGTGATGGTGTCGGTGCCCGAGCAGGCCGGTGTGTTGCTGGCGATGCTGGAGGCGCGCGGCACCGGTCAGTGGGCGTCGTTCTCGGAGCTGGTGGCCGACTGCGAAGCGCCGATCGAGATCGTCGGCCGCTTCCTGGCGCTGCTCGAGCTGTATCGAGCGCGGGCGGTAGCATTCGATCAGTCAGAACCACTTGGTGTGCTCCAGGTGTCGTGGACCGGTGAACGTCCCAGCAATGAAGACCTGGTGAAAGCAGAATCGGCCGAGTAGTGCGAGACGAGTTGATGACCGACCACATGCCCGAACCCGAGGTGTCCGACGGCGCCGCGGCTGCGGAAACGGTGCACGACCCCGACACCGGCCAACCGCAGCCTTCCGGCGGCTCGGGCTCCGACCTGGGTATCGACGTCGCCTTGGCCCCCGAACTCGAGGACGCCGAGCTGGGAGCGGTGCTTGAGGCCTTGCTGCTGGTGGTTGACACCCCGGCGACCGTCGAGTCGTTGGCGGCCGCCACCGATCAGCCGGTCTACCGGATCACGGCCAAACTGCGGGCGATGGCCGACGAACTCGCCGACCGCGACAGCGGCATCGATTTGCGCGAGGCAGGCGGCGGCTGGCGGTTCTACACCCGCGCCCGGTTCGCCCCCTACGTTGAGCGCCTGCTGCTCGACGGCGCTCGCTCCAAGCTGACCCGCGCCGCCCTGGAGACCCTGGCGGTGGTCGCCTACCGGCAGCCGGTGACGCGGGCCCGGGTCAGCGCGGTGCGCGGCGTCAACGTCGACGCGGTGATGCGCACGCTGCTGGCGCGCGGCCTGATCACCGAAGCCGGCGCGGACGCCGACACCGGCGCGGTGACGTTCGCCACCACAGAGCTGTTCCTGGAGCGGCTGGGACTGTCGTCGCTGGCCGACCTGCCCGATATCGCGCCGCTGCTGCCGGACGTCGACGTGATCGACGATCTGAGCGAATCCCTGGACAGCGAACCGCGTTTCATGAAACTCGGTGGTGCGCCGGCGGCTGATCAGCCGCTGACGTTCGATGTGGACCACCTCTGATGGCCTGGCCGGACGCCGAGGGCGTGCGCCTGCAGAAAGTGCTGTCGCAGGCCGGGGTCGCCTCGCGGCGGGTCGCCGAGAAGATGATTCGCGACGGCCGAGTCGAGGTCGACGGTCAGGTGGTGACCGAACTGGGCACCCGGGTTGATCCCGCGACCTCGATGATCCGCGTCGACGGGGCGCGGGTGAGCGTCGATGACACCCGGGTCTACCTGGCGCTGAACAAGCCACGCGGTGTGCACTCGACGATGTCGGATGACCGCGGCAGGCCGTGCATCGGCGACTACGTTGAGCATCGGGTTCGCGGTGATGCCAAGCTTTTTCACGTCGGACGGCTCGACGCCGACACCGAGGGGCTGATGCTGCTGACCAACGACGGTGAGTTGGCGCACCGGCTGATGCACCCGTCGTATCAGGTGCCCAAAACCTACGTGGCCACCGTGCTCGGATCCGTTCCGCGCGGGCTAGGAAAGAAGCTGCGCGAGGGCGTGGAACTCGACGACGGGCCGGCGAAGGTCGACGACTTCGCAGTGGTCGACGCCGTGCCCGGCAAGTCAATGGTGCGGGTGACCCTGCACGAGGGCCGCAAGCGTATCGTCCGCCGGATGTTGGCCGCCGTCGGGTTCCCGGTCCAGGAGTTGGTACGCACCGACATCGGCTCGGTTGCGCTGGGGGAGCAGCGGCCCGGAACCATTCGGGTGCTGAACCGCAAGGAGATCGGCGAACTATATACGGCGGTCGGACTATGAGCGCGGGCCGTCTGGCCGTCGTCGCCATCGACGGACCGGCCGGAACCGGAAAGTCGACGGTCGCACGGGGATTGGCGAAAGCGCTGGGGTCGCGTTACATCGACACCGGTGCCATGTACCGGGCCGTCACACTGGCGGCGCTGCGCGCAGGCGTCGCCCTCGATGACGCCGACGGTATCGCCGCTGTCGCCCAGAGCGTCGAGGTATCGGTGGATTCCCAGCCCGATGGTGACCGCACTTATCTTGGTGGAGAAGATGTTTCGAGAGAGATTCGCGGTGACGAGGTGACCGGGGCGGTGTCGGCGGTGTCGGCGGTACCCGGAGTGCGTACCCGCTTGGTGGCGCTGCAGCAGCAACTGGCTGCTGCCGGTGGCGGCGTGGTGGTAGAAGGCCGCGACGTGGGAACTGTGGTGCTGCCCGGTGCCGACGTGAAGATCTTCCTGACCGCCTCGGCCGAGACACGCGCCCAGCGCCGCAACGACCAGAACATCGCAGCGGGCCTGCGCGACGATTACCCCGGTGTGCTGGCCGATGTGCGGCGGCGCGATGAACTGGATTCCACCCGGGCGATATCACCGCTGCGGCCCGCCGACGACGCGGTGATCGTGGACACCGGAGAGATGAGCCAGCAGCAGGTGATCGACCACCTGCGCGACCTGGTCGAGCAACGCTGCGGGGCGATCCGATGAGCACTTCGGAATCCGACGGCACCTGGTTCGACGAGACCGACTGGGAGATCGGCGAAGACGGTGGTTTCGATGCGAATGTCGAGGACTCCGGGCCGCCGCCGGTGGTGGCCGTGGTGGGCCGGCCCAACGTCGGGAAGTCAACACTGGTCAACCGCATCCTGGGGCGGCGCGAAGCCGTTGTGCAGGACCTGCCCGGCGTGACCCGCGACCGGGTCTCCTATGACGCACTGTGGACCGGACGCCGTTTCGTGGTGCAGGACACCGGCGGCTGGGAACCCGACGCCAAGGGCCTGCAGCAGCTGGTCGCCGAGCAGGCGGCGGTGGCGATGCGCACCGCTGACGCGGTGATCCTGGTGGTGGACACGGTGGTTGGTGCTACCGCCGGCGACGAGGCGGCCGCCAAGATCCTGCGCCGCTCCGGCAAACCGGTGTTCTTGGCCGCCAACAAGGTTGACAGCGAACGCGCTGAGGCCGACGCGGCGGCGCTGTGGTCGCTGGGGCTGGGCGAACCGTTCACGGTCAGCGCGCTGCACGGTCGCGGGGTGGCCGATCTGCTCGACGAGGTGGTCGCCAAGCTGCCCGAGGTGGCCGAGGTGTCGGCGGGCAGCGGCGGCCCGAGACGGGTCGCGTTGGTCGGCAAGCCCAACGTCGGCAAGAGCTCGCTGCTCAACCGGCTCGCCGGCGATGAGCGTTCCGTGGTGCACGACGTCGCCGGCACCACCGTCGACCCCGTCGACTCGCTGATCGAGATGGACGGCAAGATCTGGCGTTTCGTCGACACCGCCGGGCTGCGCCGCAAGGTCGGGCAAGCCAGCGGACACGAGTTCTACGCCTCGGTGCGCACCCACGGCGCAATCGATGCCGCCGAAGTGGTGATCGTGCTGGTCGATTCGTCGCAGCCACTGACCGAGCAGGACCAACGAGTGATCTCGATGGTGGTCGAGGCGGGCCGCGCGGTGGTGCTGGCCTACAACAAGTGGGATCTGGTCGACGAGGATCGCCGCTACCTGCTGGACAAAGAGATCGACCGGGACATGGCCCGGCTGGCCTGGGCGCCACGGGTGAACATCTCGGCCAAAACCGGTCGCGCCGTGCAGAAGTTGGTGCCCGCGCTGGAGACCTCGCTGGCATCGTGGGATACCCGGATCTCCACCGGCCAGCTCAATTCCTGGCTCAAAGAAGTCGTCGCCGCGACGCCGCCGCCGGCGCGGAGCGGCCGCGCACCGCGAATCCTGTTCGCCACCCAGGCCACCGCTCGCCCGCCGACATTCGTGTTTTTCAGCACCGGATTCTTGGAGGCCGGCTACCGCCGATTCCTGGAGCGACGGCTGCGCGAGACGTTCGGATTCGAGGGCAGCCCGATCCGGATCAATGTGCGGGTGCGAGAGAAGCGGGGCGCCAAGCGCACCCGTTGAGGCTCGGAGAAGGGGGAGCCGGTGCCGGTTTCGCAGATGGTGTTGATCATCCTGGCCGGGGTCGGCGCCGGGGCCGTCAATACCGTGGTCGGTTCCGGCACGCTGATCACCTTCCCGACACTGGTGACGCTGGGTTTTCCGCCGTTGACCGCGACCATCTCCAACTCGATCGGCCTGGTGGCCGGCGGGGTGTCCGGCACCTGGGCGTACCGCCGGGAACTACGAGGGCAGTGGGATCGGCTGCGCTGGCAAGTCCCGGGATCACTGATCGGTGCCCTCTTCGGCGCCTACCTGTTGCTGCACCTGCCCGAAGCCGTTTTCAACCGCGTGGTCCCGGTACTGCTGGTGGGGGCGCTGGTGCTGGTGGTGGTCGGTCCGAAGATCCAGGCGAACGCCCAGCGCCGGGCCGAGCAGGCCGGTCGCTCGCTTGACCAGTTGAGTCGTGGCCGGATGGTGGCTTTGACGCTGGGTACCTTCGCGGTCGCCGTCTACGGCGGCTATTTCTCTGCAGCGCAGGGCATTCTGCTGATCGGTGTGATGGGCGTCCTGCTGCCCGAGTCGATGCAGCGGATGAACGCGGCGAAAGTGCTGCTGACGTTGTTGGTCAACGTGGTCGCCGCGCTGGCCTACATCGCCACGGCATTCGACCGGATCAGCTGGGAGGCAGCGGCATTGATCGCCGTCGGATCACTGATCGGCGGGTATCTGGGCGGTCACTACGGGCGGCGGCTGTCGCCGAACGCACTGCGGGTGGTGATCCTCGTGGTCGGCCTGATCGGGCTGTATCGGCTGCTGGCGGTCTGAGCGCGTCAGATCGCGTCGCGGTTGCGCCACCGTTCCCAGCGGCTGCGCGGTCGGCGCAACGCCGACATCACCGTGCTCATCGGTGCGGCCTTGTGCTGCACCGGTTGCGCGGCTTCGGGCTCGACCAGCGCCGGTTTCTCGCCTTCCCACCACACCGGTTCCAGCAGCGCCGAGACCACCGGGATCGCGCGCTGGACGCTCTTGCGTCCCCATTGACAGGCCCGCTCGATGGTGGCCGCCGACGGCGCCAGGTTGACCGGTGACAGTGTCGGGGAGAACCGGACCAGGTGGTCGGCGTAGGGGGCGTTGCGCACCATCTGCAGCTGGATCGCCTGGGTGATGGGCACCAGCCACAGGTGCCGCGGATCCCACTGCGGTTGGAAGCAGTCGAAGGCGAGGTAGCAGGCGTTGCGGGTGCCCAGCCGGCCGTCGCGGACCCGCTTCCAGGCCAGCTCGACGGGGACGTTGCTGGCCGCGCCGCCGTCCACCAGCGCTCCGACGTCGTTGTCGGCGAGCAGCGCATCGAACATCGGCACCATCCGAGGGTCCTTGGTCTCGTGATGCAGCACCCCGGGGATCGCCGAGGAGAACGACGCCGCATCGACGACGTTGACGTCGCGGTCCGGGTCGTCGCCGCCGATGACCAGCGGTTTGACCACCCGTGGGTCGATGAAGGCGGCCGTCTGCCACAGCCGGGCGGCCACCTGCGGGCCGAGCCCGATCGGCAGATAGGGGAATGAGCGCAGCTGCAGGGCGGCCAGCCGCTGATTGCGATACCGCGCCGGCAGGGCCGCAAAGGGCTGGCGGCGCACGCCGGCGACCACCGCGTCGAACGGGATGGCCAGCTCCGACATCCGCATCAGCTCGCCATCCTCGCGGCGGAACATGGCGTCGGCGAACTGATCGAAGTTCAGGGAGAACACCCCGGTCAGGCCGTGGCGCCGCCGCAGCCGTTCCGGTCCCAGGATGGCCCGGAACGACACCGTCTTCGCCCACGCGACGTACTCCTCGATGGGCACCGGCAGGGTCCGGCTGACCACCGATCCCAGGATCGAACCGAACGACGAGCCGATCAGATAGTCGGGGACCGGTCCGGCCTCCAACAGTGCATTCATGCCGCCGATGTAGACGAATCCGGCCCCGCCGCCACCGCCGAGCACGGTGACCAGCTTCTTGTGGCCCACCTCGGCGTCCAGTTCGCGTTGGGAGAAGTCATCACCGTGACGCTCGATCAGCTGCGCGCGCTGCTCGTCCTGATCGGCGGCCAGCCCGCCGAGTGCATCGCGCGCGGCGGTCAGCGCGATCACCGGGTCGCGCTCGTCGCGCAGCGGACCGTAGAGAGCGTCGCTCACCCTGTCTCGCCACGGGGCCAGTTCTGCGCCGACGGAGACATCACCGCGTCCGCGGCTGCCGTGCGGGCCGGCGGCCCCGGGCTCGAAATCACCCAGCCGGGCGAAGTTCAGCAGGTAGCGCAGCCGGCGCAGCTGTTCGGCGGAGAGCACATCGGGATGGCGCAGCGAGTGCCGGATCAGCCGGTTCTCCATCTTCTGCAGCAGCAGGACGGCGTCACCGGGGTCGACGGTATCGACGACGTCGTCGGTGACGGCGTCCTCGGTGGTTCCGAGGATGTGCATCGGGTCAGGGCGGCGATCGACCATGCCGAGCATTGCTTCGACGAAGGGGATCTGCATCAGTCGCGGTTCCTGGGGTTCTGGGCGTTGCGGAGGGGGCACGCTCGCGTGGCGAGCCTACGCGTCTCGATCCGGGCGGCTGCTGCCCTCACGCGGGTTCGGTGCGCCGTGTTGCTTGCGGTAGGCTTTCGACCTGCTGCCGGGGTTGTTCGGCGGTGGCGGGCTGTGGCGCAGTTTGGTAGCGCACTTGACTGGGGGTCAAGTGGTCGCAGGTTCAAATCCTGTCAGCCCGACAGAGTTTAAGCAGGTCAGAGCGTTATCCAGGTTGGCCGCCGATCCGGCCTCGGCGGGGCAGTTGACATCCGTGCGCTGCAGATAGTGTCGGTCGTCGTCTGTGGCGACGTACCGTCGCGCACCCGGCCGTCAACAGGCCACTGGGTACGGCGCCGCAACGCTCACTGGACACGCTCGGGTCTGCCGGCAGGGAATGCGCCGGGCGGCCCGGCAAGATAAGCCGACACCCAGCGCAACAGCCCCGGTGAGTGCGGCTGCCCGACGCCGATACGCACGCGCGTGACAAAGTCGCCGGCCTCGGCCGCGTTGATGCGGATCTGGGCGTTGATCTCCTCGACGACCCGGTCGTGGGAAAGATCCTCGGCCAAGATCACTTCAACAGGTCTCCAGCTCTGCCGCATTACGCTCATCTTTCTCGGGGCCGGTCTGAACCAACGAAGCGCCCTGGCTACCGTGGCGCGGCCCGCTGCCGGTGCCGGCCGCTCAGCCCAGGTGGAACACAACCTCAAGCACCAGGAATCCGAAGACGCTCAGTCCAAGGATCGCTGCGACTACCGGGAGCACGAGTATCGGATCTTTCATGTGTCGCAACATATTCCGGCACCGGGCTGCGCGAACCCCAAGTGTGGCCCCAGTCACTGCGGTTGAGGACTTAAGTCTGTGAGCCGAACGCAAACCGCCCTCGATACGTGACTTCAGTCACAGCGAGGCATCGGACTCTCGCCCGCCGCGGCTCGTGGCAAGGTGTTCGGACGCCATCGACGACGCCACGCCATCGGCGACTGAGGCGCTGAGGCGGTTCAACCGACACCTTGGCTCGGTGGTCCTATTGTCGGGCCATGGGTCGAAACCCGTGGTTCTGGTTCAGCGCTGCAGTGGTCACTGCGACCGTGATACTCGCCATCGGAACCATCGCGGCATTCCGTGTTGACCTCGATGTCGATTGGTACGCGGGAGCGGGGCAGTGGCTCGGTGCTGCGGTTTCGGTGCTCGCCGCCGGGACAGCTCTATGGATCGCGACGAATGACCGCAAGAAAGCAGACGCGGACCGTCGGGCAGACCGGGCGCAGCTTGAAGCGGATCGCCGGGCAGACCGGGCGCAGGTCGAAGCGGATCGCCGGGCCGACCGGGCGCAGCTTGAAGCGGATCGCCAGGCCGAGAGGGCGCAGCTCGAAGCCGACCTGCTCCGGGAAGCGGGGCTGGTGCGACTTACCGATCTGTCGAACCGAGGTGATCCGCACACCGACCACAGTCAGCCACCGCCTACTGGCGGAGAAGTCTCTGTCACGGTCCGAAACCACCGAGTGGACCGAATCTCCGACCTGGATCTGAGAGTCGTTGCGGCTCCACCAGCAGAAGGTGACGCGCCGAATCCGGTGGCTGTCAAGCAGCTATGGACGAAGGCAGACCTGAACGACCCTGACGCCGAGGATGATCCACGGAAATGCTCCATCGCTTCTGATGACAAGCTCTACATCACATCCAGGCTGAACCCATGGGCCGAGGCGGTATCGGTCACGTTGCGGTACACGGACCAACGCGGGCGTCGATGGCAGGTCGATCCCGGCGGTAACGTCGAACGCGTCACCGATCCACCACCATCGACCCAGCCGTCCCCGCCTCCGGCGCGCATCTAGGTCAGTATCAGAGTAAATGAGCCGGGCTGGAGTCCGCCGTCGAGCGCTGCGTCGATTTCCCGAAAACCCGTGGACACGGGACCGACCCGGTGCTCGGCTGATCCTCTTGACGTGAGCACATGTGCGGGACCGTAGCGAGCAAGTGTGACAGCTACGGCCCGACGACGGACCGGGCGCGGAGGTAACCAGCGCGGCTTCATCGCCCCGCACGCTGCAGCACCGTCATAACTCCCGTAGTCCGGCGTTCCAGGCCCTGGCCTCGTCGCGCAGCCGACTGCGTACCGCCGACCGGCCTTCTTCGGGGCGGCTGTGCCAGTGGCACATCCAGCAGCTGCATACCTTCACCCCGGTGTAGACGAGTTGCCAGTGACAGCGGCCGGCGCGGCCGACGAACCGATCGGGCAGGTCGCAGCCGGGGCCGCCGCAGCGGTGGGCAGCGACGACGGCGATTTCCCGTCGGGCAATACGGACATCGATCGGGGCATGAGCATCGGTGCGGGACATGCGGATCCTCGGAAAACAGGGGCGGCCCCACCGAATCCGCAGATCGCTGCGGGGTGAGGCTACGGTGTGTTCCGAAGCCCGCCGGCCGAAGTCGCTGATGCCATGCAGGGAGGGTAGCCGAGAGACCGTTGCCGCGCTAGACGCCGCACGCCGGGTCGCGAGGCACCACCCGAGCACCGAGGTAGTGGTCCAGCATGCCCAGCAGCTGTCCACGGCTCAGTGTTTCGGTATCCGGATCGGCTGGCCCATCGGGATCTTCGGCGGCAGTGTTCTCATCGGGGCTCGCCATACCGGTCCGGACCAACTCATAGTCAAGGTCGCTGCCTCGGTCGTTGCGTCCCAGATGTCGTGGACGACACCGATCAAGAACTCGACGTCGAGTTCTCTTTCAAGCACGTCCATTTCGTCCAGGAAGCCGTCCCGGTCGAAAGTTAGTTCGTCCTGTAACTCGACCGCCCGCCGTGCGATCGCGCCCAGTTCGGGATGCTGCCAACAGCGGTGGGTGAGGTCCGACAGCACGGCCGACGCCTGTTGGCCTCCGTCCTGCTTGATCAGAACCTCGCACAACCTCAATACGACGGTGAGGTATTCCTGCCGGAGTTCGATATCCGGGAACCGCTGAACGAAAACCCGATACTCAGCGAAGACCTGATTGCGCGTCTCCTACGCCTCCGCCAGGAGGCCGAGATCAAGCAGCGCCTTCGCGCGGGTATGCATTGACGCGAGATGGAACACCGTTGACCACAGCTGCGCGTCGGACTGTCCACCACGCTTTATGGTCGCCGGGACCACCGAGGGTTCCGGCAACCGCGCTATGTTCCAGCGGCTCCCAAAGGGGAATGCATCAGTGGCCAGTGTGAGAAGGTTCTCGGCGGCGGCAACGGCGCGGCCCAGTTCGGAGTCTGGCCAATCACTTCGACTGCACTCCCGCTCGCGAAGTGCGGTCAATAACTCGCAGCAATGACGGATCGCATCGCCGGCGCCGTCGGGCGGGCCTGCTGGCATTGCCGCGTCACGCGTCTTGCTGGGCGCCCGCGGCGGGGGTGGCAACGACTCATCTGCACCGGCCGTCATGGCGACCACGAAACGGGCGAGCGTAAGCAGGGCGACCACATCAACTCGAGTCGTGCGTTCCGCGACATGGAAGCTGTCGGGCTCGATCGCATCAAGCGATGCGAGCACCGCCCCGGGTGGCTCCGAGTTTTGATCGGGCAATGCGCTGCGGTTTAGGCGTAGCCGATGATGCGCTGTTGCCGGATCGACCAGACGTTCCGCTGCCCACCGGAGGTGATGACGACCTCGTCCCCGTCGCGCAGCTCCACGTCAATATCACCGCCCGTCTGGAGCCAGTGCTGAACGCCGGAGTTCTTCTCCCGAAAGCCCGCCTGCTGGTTGGCCACACCCGTGTATTCGAAATCTGACGCCATATCGACCTTCCCCGCACACCTGACGATTCATTGACAGCCAACGGTTGATGACCACCTGATAACAGAATTGCAGAGCTCTACGACAAGACCTCGCGACCGCGCGAGTCGAAGCCCCACCGCACCTACTTCGGCACCCGCTGCCACTGCCAGATCGCATGGTCAAGATCGGTAGGCAACATGCCCATCTCGGTGGCCGCCGCCGTGATGATCACGCCGGCGAACTCCGTGGTGACATCCTTGCGCGGAAGCCCCAGCGAATCCGCCACGAACCGGCAGATCATCCGGTCGGGTTTCACCCCTTGGATCCCGGCGAGCATTTGCAGGTAGTGCCAGGTGATGCCGGAGATTTGACCGGTAACGGCTCGCCACGCCGCCCCCACTCGTGCGAGACGGTCCTCGTCGCCGGCCGCGTCACGAAGGGCAGCAGTCGTTTTGATGCCCTCGGTTGCGAGCGTCTGCGCCGCGTCCCGGATCGCCTCGGCCTTCAACACACCGTTGCGGGTGGAGGTCCGGTTCCGGTTGCCGATCTGCGCTGCCCAGCCGTCAGGACCGTCCAGTTCCTCGAACGTGGCGAGCAGTTCGGGCACGCCGTCGCTGTTCGGGTCGCCGCTCCGGCCGCGGCGGTAGGCCCGGTACCGGGCGACGACCCTTTCGACGCTGGAGTACGTGACGCCGGTGGACTGCACACTGTCGATGATGCAGAGGGCGAGGCCGTCGCGGTAGCCTGCCGGCGCCTTGGCGCCGCGGAACTGCTCGCAGCTGGTGATCAGGGCTTGCATTTGCTCGGCGGTGTGGGTCATGGAAGCCAGCTTCGCACGGATGGGGGACAAGTGTTCAGCAAGGGACGCACCACCATCGGTTTAGCGCCGCGTCGGGTCGAATGCTGAGTGATCGCCAACCACTTAGAAGTCGACTCCCGCAGTCGGCTGGGCTGCTTTCGAACGACGCGAGGTACCCGTTCCAATCGCCCCACTCGAACTGGAAGTTGTTGCCGATGAACATCACCGCCCGCATTCCGCACCTGAGGGCCGAGTCGATGGCCACGCTGAACACACGCCGCACCTGCGTCAGATCCCATGATGCCTCGACGCTGACCACGACCCGGTCAGCCTGCAACCGGGCGCGGCTGACCCTGCTGAGCAACTGCCTGGGATTCGTACCGGTGTATGTCTTGAACTCGACCAGCAGACCGCTCACCGCAGCGTCGGGTGAGCGCAGACCGGCGAGGTGTCGTGTAGGTAGGGCGATGACGTTGTGTCCCTGCAGGGCGAGGCGGCGGGCGATCCAGCACTCTTGGTGGTCGAAGCGTGCCAAGGATTGGTCGACGCCGCCGGTGTATTTACCCGTCCAGGAGGCGTTCTCGTACGCGGCCAGAGCCGACGTGAATGACGTCTGGTCACCACCGGCGACCCACAGCGCGACGTCGCGCGCGTAGGGGCTGTGGGCGATCGGCAACACGGACCAAATTCTGACAGCGGGGTACGACATGGTGGATGGCAAGCCGGCGACGAGAAGCGTCGGGGACGGTTCAGATGATGTGATGAGCGACCAGCGCAGTGCGACGGCCAGTGCGGCGCGAGTGCGGCGCGAGTGCGGCTCCTGCGGGGTCTCGGCTAGGTTCCGTACATGGCGGCGGCTCAAGCGCTGGCGCCCGACCACAGTCAGCCACCGCCTACTGGCGGAGAAGTCTCTGTCACGGTCCGAAACCACCGAGTGGACCGAATCTCCGACCTGGATCTGAGAGTCGTTGCGGCTCCGCCAGCAGAAGGTGATGCGCCGAATCCGGTGGCCGTCAAGCAGCTATGGACGAAGACAGACCTGAACGACCCTGATGCCGAGGATGATCCACGGAAATGCTCCATCGCTTCTGATGACAAGCTCTACATCACATCCAGGCTGAACCCATGGGCCGAGGCGGTATCGGTCACGTTGCGGTACACGGACCAACGCGGGCGTCGATGGCAGGTCGATCCCGGCGGTAACGTCGAACGCGTCACCGATCGATCATCACCTTGACCACCGGCTCCATTCGGACGCCCATGCCAGTCGCCGCGGCCTTGCTGTTCAGCGAGTATCCCGCGGTGTCAGCCAACAACCCGGCCGAAACCGGAACGATAACCTCCGCGTAATCCCTTGTTGCGCAACTCGCTTGGACCAGCGCGCGACTGATGCGTCCGTTGTCGTGGGGTGAACGGGTGAGCGCGGCGTTGGTTTGCCTGGCCGTATTCGCGAGCCTGTCGGACAGTGCTGCCACGCTATCTATATGGACGCCGTCACGAGATTCAGACCGTATGTCGGAGACCCGAGGAAATCGGACACCGCGGTCGTCCGGCGGACCGGTCACCACATCGCCAGATCGCGGAAACTGGCCCGTCACGTTGTGCTCTTGACGGCCCTGAGCATCACCGTGTTCGCCGCCCCGGCGGCCGCTGACCCGGCCGGTAGCGCGATCTGCCGCCTGCTGGCCGCCGGCAATACGCCCCAGGGACTGGAGAACTCGGTGACCGTGCGGCAGGTGCTCGGGCCGGACGCCACCGCCGCCGACGCGCGGGTGTACATCCGATCGGTGGTTGCGGGCCAGTGCCCGCAGTTCCTGTGGCGGTTCTAGTCGCGTGCGGCAACGGAAATGCGCTGGTAAGCGGTACACCGCGCGCGCCCTGACCGCCAACCGTGCCGGACCGACCGTTGACCGCGGTCACCGGCTCGTTTTAAGCTGTCGATACTGACAACACATGTTGTCCAAAATGGTCCAAAACTGACTGGGAGTGCGCGCTCGTGACTCAAGACATGTCGGAAACCCGTCCGGCGGCCGACGATGCGGCGATGGCCCCGGGCTGTCCGGTGAGCACCGGCGGCTACGACACGCCACCGGTTCCACTCGGCCCCGACTCGCTGACCTGGAAGTACTTCGGTCAATGGACGGGCCTGTTTCAGGGGACCTGGGCGGGCTCGATGCAGAACATGCACCCGCAGCTGGGCGCGGCGGTCAAGGATCACTCGATCTTCTTCATGGAGCGCATCCCGCGGCTGATGCGGTCGATCTACCCGATCGGCGGCGTGGTGTTCGACGGCTACCGCGCCCCGCAGACCGGCGCCGAGGTCCGCGACTACCACATCGGAATCAAGGGCGTCGACGAGCAGGGCCGCCGCTACAACGCGCTGAACCCGGATGTCTTCTACTGGGCGCACGCCACGTTCTTCAAGTCGACGCTGTTGGCCGCCGAGAAGTTCGCCGGCGGACTCAGCGAGGACGACAAACGCCAGCTCTTCGACGAACACGTCACCTGGTACCGGATGTACGGCATGAGCATGCGTCCGGTGCCCAAGACCTGGGAGGAGTTCTGCGAGTACTGGGACCACATGTGTACCAACGTGCTGGAGAACACCTGGGCCGCCCGCGAGGTCATGGATCTGTCGACTATGCCCAAACACCCGTCGCTGCAGTGGATTCCCGACTGGCTGTGGGCGCTGAACCTCAAGGTGATGCAGCGCTTCCTGACGTTCATGACGGTGGCCCTCTACGACCCGCCGGTGCGCGAACTCATGGGCTACACCTGGTCGGCGCGACAGGAGCGGCTGCACGGGTATCTGTGCAGGGCGATCACGCTGGTCTCCAAGTACGGGCCGAAGCGCGCACTGATGCACCCGCGTAAGCGCTCGGCGTTAGACCGTGCCTCGGGCCGGCTTCCCGTCGACGCCCCGCTGGTGCAGACCCCCGCGCGCAATCTGCCACCGGTCGAATACCGCGACAGCCCCCACTTCTACTGCCCGAAGGTCGACTGAACCGCCGGTTACACTGACTGCCCGCGATAATCGATTACCGATCGAAGCGATCTCGAGAGGGCGGGGCGGTGGCGCTGGTTGGTTCGACGTTTCTGGGCGCGGCGCGTGCGGTGACGCAGGTGGGTCTACTCGGCGGGTCACGGCGTGGGCACCGGGACAACATCGCCGACTCCTACCGGTTGCGTCCCTTGCTCGACTCACGCCGGTTCGGCTGGACGCACTACGGCGTGATGGTGCCCAATTTGCCCGAGCCGCACCGGTACCTGTCACTGATGGTGATGCGTGGACGCCCGGGGCTGGCCGCCTTCGACGTTGACGGGCCCGGGGTCTCGGCGCCGCGCGAGGTGTGCACCGTTTCGGTGTCCACCGCTGCCGGATCGTTCTATCGGATCGGCTCTGCTTCCCGAGACTTTCGGTTGAGTCCGGACGGATCCGAGCTGCACTTCGGTGACGAGGTGCGGGTGCGTATCGCCCGTCCGCGCGTCGAGGTCAGGATCGCCACCCCGGAGCTGGCCGGATCGGTGCGCTACGACCTGCAGCCGCGGGCCGCCTCGTGGTTTGTGCGGATTCCGGGCTATCACCATCTCAGCTTGCCCGGCCAACTCACCGGCCGGCTCACCGCGGCCGGCACCACCGTGGACCTCGAGGGCAACGGGACCTTCGAATACGCCCGCTGCGTCGGAACGAACAGCTTGGGCTTGGGTCGCCCGATGCCTGCGCTGCCCGTCGACTTCTTCACCTACCACGTGATCGACGTTCCCGGCTTCGGTCTTGCGCTGTTCGCGCGGGTGGGGATGGCCGGGGAATTGCTCGGCGAATTCCTCGACCTGCGCTCCTATTCCGGGCACCCCAGTGAGCGCACATCGCATGTGCCCGGATTCGGTGGCTCACCGGTCGAGTTCGCGGCCGACACCGGCGCTGACGGTGCCGTCTCCGGTTTCACGATCGACTCACCCGGTCGCATCACGGTGCGCGGTCACGTCGGCACCCCGCTACGCGTCGGCGTCGGGCACGGCCACATTCTCGGCTATCGGGCCGAGATCACCACGGCCGACACCACTTTGCACAGCCGCGGGTACGCCGAATACGTCGACGTTCGTCACCGTTAGCGCTCCTGCACGCACCTCTCAGCTGTTCAGCGACCACACCGAGTAGTTCAACGCGGTTGCGAACAGGATCCACCCGAGATACGGCAGCATCAGCAGCGCCGCGACGCGATGGAGCTTCCAGAACGCGACGATGGTGACCACCACGACGACGTCCAGCACCAGGATGTCGACGAGGGCCAGACCCCGCCAGCCGAGTCCGAAGAACAGTGGGGACCATGCCAGGTTCAGCGCCAGCTGTACGCCGTAGGCGATGACTGCCGGGTTGGTCCACCGAGGGCTCACGCGCCAGACCAGCCACGCCGCGACCGCCATCAGCAGATAGAGGGCACTCCACACCGGCCCGAACAGGTAGCTGGGCGGCGCCCAGCCGGGCTGGGCGAGCTTGCCGTAGTCGGCTGCGGCATCGGCGGACGCCAGCCCTCCCAGCGTCGCGACGATGATGACGGCGACCAGTGAGACCACCAGCGCGGCGAGATGCCGCGAACCGGGTTGATGCGCTTTCGGCGCGGACATCTGCATGGGTTCACCCTAAGAGTGCGGCGGACCAATTCCAGCGCGGCCGGGGGAGCCAGCGCAATCCTGGGAGATCGCGCCGATGCTGGCCGGCACTCAGTCCGGCGGCGCCGGCGTCATCGAGGTGATGAAGTACGTCTCCTGCCCGGTCGGGTAGCCGCCGCCGTTGGTGGCGATGTGGACGTGGTCGTAGTGGTTGGCGGTCTCGTTGCCGTAATCCGACGTCCAGTTCCCGCCCCCGACGCCCGGGTAGATCTTCTGCCGCCAAATCACATGGTTGACACCCCAGCGCTTGGCGTTGGCCAGCGCGTAGCCGGCGATCTGATCGCCGAGCAGGATGCCGGCGTCGCTGTGATAGTTCGGGATCATCACGTCGATGGCCAGCCCGTCGGGATGCCATCGCAACGGGTCCTGCCGGTAACCGTAGATGGTCTTGATCTCCTGGAACAGCACGCCGATGGTGCGGGCCGCCCAGATGGTCTTGACCTGCAGTCCGTTCTCGGGGGCGACACCGGCGGGCAGCGGGAAGGTGAACTGCTGGCCTTCGGTCGGCATCGGCACGTTGGCGGCCAGCGCGGCGGCTTCGGCGGGGTCGGCGAGGCGGATCTTGCCGGCGGGCGGCGGCGGTGCGGGCGGCGGGGCCGCTTCGGCGGTCTCGGTGGGTTTCGGCGCCGCATCCTGGGTGCCCTGGGCATGGATGAGGGCGGCGGAGACCGCCAGCGACGCCACGATGGCGAGGCCGCGACCGCATTGCCGGGCGATCTTCCCTCTGTCCACCCCGAGCACTTTAGTGAACTGACCTCGCATATTGCAGGACTGTGGCCCAGCTCGGTTAGCGAGTCGCATACTCCGGTTCCCAGCGTGTCCGTCGGACGGCGGCTGCCAGCTCATCGTCGGAGGCCCCCGGCGCGACCCCGTCGCGCACCGCCTGGATCGCCACGGCGGCCGCGATGCGGGTGGTGATCTCCGGCAGGTCCGCGAAGGACGGCAACAGCGGCTGGTCGGGGTCGGACAGCACCGGGGAGGTGTCGCCGAGGGTGGTGGCCGCCACCCGCATCATGGCGTCGGTGACGCGGATCGCCCGCGCCGCGGTCACCGCCAGCCCGATCGCCGGGAAGATGTAGACGTTGTTGCACTGCGCGATGTGGCGGGTCCGCCCGCCGCGGCGCACCGGGGCGAACGGCGAACCGGTAGCGATCAGTGCGCGTCCGTCGGTCCACGCGTCGAGCTCGGCGGGGTGCGCCTCGGCGCGGCTCGTCGGATTGGACAGCGGGAAGATGATCGGGTGGTCGGTCTTCGCCGCCAACGCGCGCACGATGTCCTCGGTGAAGGCGCCGGCCGCCGTCGACAGCCCCAGCAGGATCCCCACGTCGACGTGGCGCACCACATCGGCCAGGCCCCGGCCGTCCCAACCCGCCAGGCGGGAAGCGGGCTGCGCGAACCGGCGCTGACTGTCGGACAGATCGGTGCGATCGTCGGTCAGCAGCCCCTCGACATCAACGGCCCAGATCCTTTCGGCGGCCTGCGCATCGGTCAGCCCCTCCGCCACCATCTCCTGGCGGATCATCTCCAGCACGCCGATGCCGGCCGAACCGGCACCCAACATCACCACCTGCTGCCGCGACAGCGGCCGGCCGGCAGCCCGGACGGCGCCGTGCAGTGCGCCGAGAGCCACCGCGGCGGTGCCCTGGATGTCGTCGTTGAACGTCAGTAACCGGTCGCGGTAGCGCTCCAACAGCGGAAGTGCATGCGTGGTGGCGAAATCCTCCCACTGCAGCAGCACATCGGGCAGTTCCTCGTGCACCACCGCGACGAAGTCATCGACGAACGCGTAGTACTCCTCGTCGCTGATGCGGCGATGGCGCCAGCCGAGGTACTGCGGATCGTCGAGCAATTCGACATTGTCGGTGCCGACATCGAGGATGATCGGCAAGGTGCGGGCGGGCGCGATGCCACCGATCAGGGTGTACAGCGAGAGCTTGCCGATCGGGATGCCCATGCCGCCGATGCCCTGATCGCCCAGCCCGAGAATGCGCTGGCCGTCGGTGACGACGATGACGTTGATCTGCTGCTCTCGCCGGTTGCGCAACACCTCCCGTAGCTGTTGCCGATCCGGATACGACACGAACAGCCCGCGCGGTCGCCGGTAGATCTCGCTGAACTGTCGACAAGCCTCGCCGACCGTCGGGGTGTAGACGATCGGCAGCATCTCCTCGATGTGTTCACTGAGCAGTCGATAGAACAACGTCTCGTTACGGTCCTGCAGCGCCCGCAGGTAGATGTGCTTGTCCAGATCGTCACGGCGGGTGGAGAACTCGGTGTAGGTGTGCGCGGCCTGTTCGGCAATGGTTTTCACCGCGACGGGCAGCAGGCCCAGCAGGCCGTGCTCACGGCGCTCCTCGTGGCTGAATGCGGTCCCCTTGGTGGTCAGGGCATCGAAGAGCAGATCCTGACCCCGGCGCTGCTGCGGTGTCACCGCGTCACCTCACTCATCTCACCTGCCGACCGTAGACGTAGACGCGTTCGATGTTGCGGTCATCGCCGCAGTAGATGAGCTTCTCGACACGCTGCGCCAGCGTCATGCGCTTGAACCGCGTCCACATCGAGTCATCGACGACGAGCGCGTCGAACGCGAAACCCGGCTCGAAACTGCCGACCTTGCCGAAGAAACCGCCGCCGCCCTTGGTCGCGCAGTAGAACGCCTCGGCGGCCCGCACCGGCCGTGTGGTGCGCTCGGCCAGATAGCTCACGGCACCGGATTGAATTGCGCCGACGATGTTTTGGAACATGTTCAGCGCATGTCCGGCCGAGATGTCGCTGCCGAGCCCGACGCGGATACCCATGTCGTGGTAGTCGGCCAGCGGCATCACGCCGCTGAGCAGATTCAGATTCGAGTGCGGGCAGTGTGCGACCAGGATGCCGGTGTCACGCAGCACCCGTTTTTCGCGGTCGTTGAGATGAATCGCATGGGCCACCACGGTGTCGGCCGTGCCCATCAGACCGGCGCGCTGATAGATGTCGACGAAGTCGGCGCTGTCCGGGAACATCTGCAGGGTCTTCTCGATCTCGGTGCGGTTCTCCGCCAGATGCATGTGACACGGGATGCCGAACTCGCCGGCCTGCTGCGCCAGGGCGGCCATCAGCTCGCGCGAGCAGACCATGGCCACACTCGGGCCGACGGCCGGAGTGATCAGCGGCGACTTGGACAGCGTCTGCTTGATGAAATGCCGGGAGTCGGCGATCTCTTGTGCGGTGTCCACCCGGGAGTCAGCCGGTGCGTTGCGGTCCCGGGACACCTTGGCCACACACGATCGCAGTCCCGCCGCGACGAGCTTGTCGACGAGAATGCCGGTGCTGTCGGCGTGGATGGTGCCCATCACGATCGAACTGGTGATGCCGTTGCGCAGCAGGCATTCGACGAACTCACCGTAGACGGCTTCCGCATAGCCGGCGTCGCGCAACGCGGCCTCCTGAGGGAAGGTCAGGGTGTGGAGCCAGTCGATCAGCTCGGTGCTGCCCTGCAATCCGGTGATCGGCAGTTGGCAGGCGTGCACATGCGCATCGGTGAAGCCCGGCAGCATCAGCCGGTCGCCGTGGTCGGTGACCGGCGCATCGGCGTACCGGTCCGGCAGTTCGGCAACGCACTCGGCGATGAGACCGTCGTCGCCGACGATGACGTAACCGTCGGCGAGCGTGACGAAGTCCTGCGGCGTCGGGGTGAACACGATGTTGCCGCGATGGATCTGCACGCCGGCCTCCTCAGCTGCTCATGGGGCGCACCGCTCGATGACCCGTACGATCTTGTCGGGACAGTCGCCCGGCCAGAATTCGCGCACCGCCCAGGTCGCGCCGAGCGCGCGCAGCCGATCGAGATCGGCGTCCGGGCCGGCGGCCACCGCGATGTCGAAACCGGCCAGACCGCCGCGGGTAGCCGCAACCGTCTCGGCGATGCGGGCGATCCCGTCGGGACCCATTCCCAGCGGAAAGATGCCGTCATAGCGGGCGGCACGCTCGATCGGCGCGCCACCGCTCCGATTGGTGCCGAACCACACCGGTATTCGCGGCTGCTGGACCGAGCCCGGAGCGAGGCGGACACCGTCGACGACGATCTCGCCGCGGTGGGTCACCGTTTCACCGGACCACAACGCGGTCAGCACCGCGGTGGCCTCGTCGAGGACGCGGGCCAGCCGCCGCGGGTCACCGTCGTCGCCGAAGGCCGAATACTCGCGCCAGACGTCACGGCCGGTGCCCAGCCCCAGAGTCACCCGGCCACCGCTGAGCCGGTCCAGGGTGACGGTCTCGCGGGCCACGTTGACCACCCGGCGGCGGGGCAGCGGAGTCACCATCGGTCCCAGCCGGATGCGCTCGGTCGACGTCGCCGCGGCAGCCAGCGTGATCCAGGGGTCGGCGATATCCCATTCACCGGCAACCGGACTCAGGACGTGATCCCATACGAACAGCGCGTCCCAACCGTTCTGCTCAGCGGCGCAGGCGATATCGGTGATCGCACACGGGTCGGCGAGCGTGCCGAACAGGGGCACGTGGATCGCGTGACGCATCAACCGATCCTAACCGCCGAAAGCCGCAACCGGCGGCGCAATTCAGCGCCGCGCCCGGTCGATACGCCGGATCAATCGGGCGGTCGCGTTCTCCGCGGCGGCCCGGCGGGCGGACTCCTTCCCGCGGGGCTTCACCCGCTTCAGCGCCGCGCGGATGGTCATGCCCTGCTCGTAGGCCTCCACCACGCGCGGGTCCACGTAGGAACCACGGGCCACCGCCGGCGTGTTGCCCAACTCCTCGGAGACGCAACGCATTACCGCGGCGATCTCCCGTCGGCGTACGGTTTTCGATGTCGGCTCGCGAGCAGTGGCGAAGTTCTCGGCTGCCAGCACGGTGCCATGCCAGGTCCGAAGATCCTTGACGCTGAACTGCTCATCGGTCAGTTCCCGGAACCGCTCGTTGAGGTCGTCGGCGCGCACCTCGCACCAGCCCTCGGGCGTGCGGTACACCAATAACCGGGGAATCTCGGTGGGGGCGCGCAACAACGCGCGCACCGCCCGCACCACCAGCGGATCGTCGACGGACACCGTCCGCCGTACGCCGCTCTTGGCCGGGTAGTCGAAGTCCACGCCACCGCTGCGTATCCGGACGTGGTCACGTAGCAGGGTCGCCAGCCCGAAGCTGCCGTTCTCCTGGGCGTATTCCTCGCCGCCGGCCCGGAAATAACCCCGGTCGATCAGCTGCTGGGCGATGGCCAGCACCCGGCCGCGAGTCAGCCCGCGGCCGCCCAGGTCGGTCAGGAGGTCGGCGCGCCACTGCGGCAGCATCTTGGCCAGGTTCAGCACCCGGTCGTACTTCTCTTCGGCTCGCTCTGCCTGCCACTGCTGGTGGTACAGATACTGGCGCCGCCCGGCGGCATCGGTCCCGACGGCCTGGATGTGACCGTTGGGGTGCGGGCAGATCCATACGTTTCGCCAGGCCGGGGGGATGGCCAGTTCCTTGATCCGAGCGAGCACCGCCGGGTCGTCGACAGGCTCGTTTCCGTCGGTGTAGGAAAAGCCGCGGCCCCGTTTGATCCGGCGGATTCCGGAGGCGCCGATCTGGCTCCTGCGCAACCTCATGCCACCGAATTACCCCCGGCGCGCCCGGCTGACACCCGGGCCGGGATCCCGCGTGGTCTACACGCCCGGGCACAGCTCGTGCTGGGCGGCCTCGGCGATGAGGGTGAACTGCGGCCACGCCGGATAATTCGGCTGCTGGGCTTCCACGCTCCGGCCGACGCGCAGGTTCTCGCAGATCATGTGCCCGAGCGCGCGCACGCTCGGCTCGGATATCGGTTCGTCGCCGGCGTAGCGAGCGGTGTAGCCGTGGCTGTTGAGGTATTTCATGAAGCCGCTGTCGTCGGCGTGGGCAGGGGCAGGGAGCACCCAGGCCACCGCCGAGACGCAGCCGGCGGCCAGGGGTGCGGTGATCCGGGAGACCCAACTCATGGTGGCGATGTTACGGGGTTTGGCCGCTTGGTTGGCGAGGAGCAAGAGCTCCCGATAGCGGCCGAACAGCTGCTAGCGTCAGCGGCGAGAAACAGAAAGGCGCTGGACGTGAACGCAACCACCCTGCTGCCGACCCTGGCGGCCGCCGCGCTGGCCGGACTGATCGGTGCCGCGTCGTCGGCCCACGCCGACCCGCTCAATCCCCGCGATCCCGATTACTGCGGTAACAGCGCCGACATCCTGCTCTGCGCCGAGCAACAGTCGACCTACCCGAACGCGGGGGAGATGGCCTACCTCAACGCCATCCGCGGGCAGTTCCCGCCCGGCAGCGAAGCGCCGCGGCTGGCCGCCGGGCGGACCGCGTGCCTGGAGTTCCCGAAGCACCCGACCAGCCTGATCGTCGAACAGATCTCGGTCTACCTTCAGGTTCCCAAGCAGACGGCCAGCCAGGTCGTCGACGCCGCACACGCTGAAATTTGCCCGTCGGTGCAGCGAAGCTGAGCTGGTTCACCGGGAGGCGGAGCGCAACCCGTCGCGAATCGCCGCCTGCGCCGCGACATCGCACTCGTTGTATCGCAGACACCACTGCCGCGCGATGTCGGCCTCCGGTCCACACCCGCGGGCGACGTCGATCGCCAGCTGGGACGCGAGCCCGCCTGCGTCGTCGACGTCCCACTCGAAGCCGAAATACCCGGCGACGCTTTTGATCGACGAGGAGGTGCGCGCGAAGTACTCGGCCTCGAACCATTGATGCAGGTCGTGGGTGAGTCCGTCGAGGACTTCGACGACGCCGGGAAACCTGCGGGTCCTCGACCGCTCGGCGTGATGCCAGTGGAAGACGGCCAGCGATTTATCCTCCCGTGCGGCCTGCTCACGCAGTTGCCGTATGCGGGAGACGAATTCGTCGGCGAGCTGCGCTTCGCCGTGTTCGTCGAGCGGCTCGAACGACACCACCGGGTCGTAGTGCGCGGTGGCGTCGTCCTGGCCATCCCGGATGCGCAGACCCCACTGGTAGATCCGGGAGTCGGCATCCCACTCGATGTCGAAGTCAACCTCGATGTCGGCGGACGGCACCGTCGGGTGCCCGGGGCGGTGTTGTTCGTAATCGATGCCGGCGCAGCTCATCCGGGCACGCCGCACGGCCTTGGCCAGCCGCTCTTCCGGCTTCTGGGTGCGCACCGATTGGATGCGGAATGCCTCGGCGTGGTGGTCCGGGTCGACCCGGGCCAACTGCGCGACGCTCAACGTCGTGCCGTCGCCGCAGTGCCGGTAGAGGTACTGCCACTCCCGGACGTTGAGGTGGCCGGTCTCGAGGGCGAACGATGCGTCGTCCTCGCCGGCCACGGTGGCGCAGTGCTCGAACCAATCACAGGAATCGCAGTCAGCGATCCGGTAGGGCCGCACCAGTTCGCGCCCGGACGCCGCGGCGCGCGCGACGTCCAGCCGGAAGGTGAACTCATGGTCGTACCGCTGCAGAGCAGAGCGCTTCTTGCGGTGTTCGGGGTCGCTGGCGGAGTAGGTGAGGAAGGCTTCGGCATCGAGGTCGTACCACGTGATGGCATGCTCCTGCCCGATGACCTCGGTGAGATCGGAGCTGCCGATGATGCCGCCGCGGTTCAGGCCCGGGTGATACCCCAACTCCTGCAGCATCCGGGTGTAGTGCGCCAGTTGCATGACGTCGTCGCGCCAGCGCGCGCCGTGATCGCTGTAACCGGGGAAGGTGTGCAGCTGATCCGGCGCCGATAGCGTCGACACCTGCACTTCGGAGGTTTTCGCGGCGCTCAGCGTGCGGTGGTTCTTGATGTCCACGGGCAGATAGCCGTTCCGGTAACGGATCAGCACATCGGGCCGCCCGACGCGGCTGTTCACCTCCGGCAGCCACGCGCCGGCGATCACATCGACACCGGCATCCATTGCCGCCCGGGTCGCCCGTTGCTGCTCGCTTCGGCCGACGTCGGCGTCGAGCACCAGCAGCGCCCCCGAATCGTGGTACTGCGACCGCAACTCATCGAAGACGGCCGCTTCGAAGGCGATGCCGGCCTCGCGCAATGCCACCCGCTCCGGCGAGAGTGCCACCGGTTCCACGACGACGGGGGAGAACAGGTTGTGGGTGACGCGGGCACACTGCTGGGCGTGATATCCACCGAGTGTGAGCGGGTCCACAGCCTCTAGATCCTAGGGCCTCGGCGCTCTTGTGGCGGCGGCGATTTCGCCGATCAATGCAGCGACGATCCCGAAGGCGAAGTACAGCGGAACCAGCCATGGGGCCACCCCGAACAACGCATCGGAATCTGTGGCGTAGCGGAACTGGCCCGCCGCGGCGATCGCGATCTCGATGGCCGGGCCGCACACCGCGGCCAGCACACCGCACACCATGGCGGGACGATCCCCCAGGGCGCAGTAGGTGAGCACCGCGAATGCGCAGATCAGCGTCGTGATCGGCACTTGCGGTGCGGCGTGCGCGATGGCGGTCACGACGTAGCTGCCCAACACGGCGGCGACGCCGGCGACTCCCTGGCGCACCGTGACCTCGGTCCGCACCGCGGGCAGATGTAGCCGCAGCTCCGCCAGGATCACGGTGCCGGCACCGACCATGACCGCGAACCAGATCGGGCTGCTCCACACGAACGGCACCGCACGCGACGGCGGAAGGTATTCAGTGGTTCCGGTGACCACATGGGAGTGATCACCGACCAAGCCTGCCGCTGCGCCCACCGCGAACAGCAGTAACGCAATCCAGGGGTGCAGTTTCACCACCGCAGTATCGTCCATCGAGTGAGCGACGATGACCGGACCCGCTGGGATGCGACATACGCGGACCGGGATCTGCCGTCGCCGGACGCGCTCGGCCCGGCAGCGGTCTTCACGGCGTTCCGCCACGAGTTCCCGACCGCGGGCCATGCGGTTGACGTCGCCTGCGGGCAGGGCACCGCTGCGGTCTGGCTCGCCCGCAGGGGGCTAGCGGTGCGGGGCTTCGATGTGTCCCCGGTTGCGATCGAGCAGGCGCGCGCCCTGGCGGCAGGCAGCGGCGTCGGCGACCGGTGCCGCTTCGAGGTCGTGGACCTCGACGGTGGGCTGCCCGACGGGCCGCCGGCTGACGTGATCTACTGCGCCCGGTTCCGGGACCGCCGGCTGGACGCACCGATGCTGGAGCGCCTGACACCGGGCGGGCTGCTGGCCGTGACCGCGCTCAGCCAGGTCGGCAGCGTCGCCGGGCGGTTCCGTGCCGCGCCCGGTGAGCTCCGCGAGGCATTCGCCGGTCTCGAGGTGATCGCGGACGGCGAAGGGCAGGGGCTGGCGTGGTTGCTGGCACGACGCCGAGTCGACGGCGCGGGTTAGGGCTGCGGCGGCGCGTCGCGCTCGATTGGCTCGGGGCCGGGCTCGGTCGGCGGCTCGCCGAACGCCGGGGCGTCCATCGGCGGCGCCTCGGCAGGCGGGGCCTCGAAGGGCGGCGCCTCGGGAGGCGGTGCTTCGAACGGGGGCGGTGCTTCGAACGGGGGCGGTGCGTCGAACGGCGGGGCCATCTCCATGCCCATCGGCTCGGCGGCCGGCTCGGGGGCGGGAGCTGGCTCCACCATGGCTGCGAACTGCACCGGCGCCGCTTCGTCGGCGGGTGCCTCGGTAGGCATCGGCAGGTACATGTGGTGGGTGAACTGCGGCTGGTAGGCGCCGCCACCACCGATCTTCACGCCGCCGCGCTCGCCGCTGGACACCGGAGTGCCGTCGGGCAGCGTCACCGCAGTGTGGCTCCTGTTCCAGCCCACCACCAGTGCACCCGGCGCGGTGCCGTACTGGAAGCCGCGCGCCAGCAGAGCCGACTCCTCGTTGGCGGTGTGAAACCGGTCACCGAATGCCGGCCGGCCGGTGGCGACGTTCGACACCCACGACGCCAGACCCGAGCAGTCCGTCCCGGCGGGGCTGTCCCCACCGGAGATGTACGGCGTGCCCGAAACCTGCTGGATGAGCGCCATCAGCGCTTCGAGACCAAACATGACCAGGCACATTAACAATGGCTAACTGAGCGAACCAAAATCTGTGGCAGGCATCACGTTTGACGTTGAAGTTGTTAGGCATTACGCCACAACGTAAAACACCAGGTAGCGGGGCGAAAATAAGCCGTGCAGACCGGATTTCGACGTTGAAGTACTGGTAGATGCGGTGTAGGCGGCCTGTTGAGAGTTGTTGCTAGTAAATTTGATTCATGTTGCGCGACCAATCGCCTTGGTGGACAGGCGACTACGTTGGTTATACCGGTAAAAGCATTGAGAAGATCTGCAGCGCAACGTGTATCGATTTCTCGGCCCACAGTGTCAATGAAACTGCTTGCCATCCATCATTATTCAATGATTTTCGAAACGATGGCCAGCTCGGCGCCGCGCGGTGCTTGGCCTGAGCCGTCGCGGTGGTGATCACGGCCGGTACGCGGGAGCCGAACGGCGTCAAAGCGGGGAAATCCGGGCCTGCCGGCGACCGCCGGCGCGATGCTCGTCCGAGCCGGTCCGGCGACGGCCACGCCCCCGGCCGGCATCGGCGCGCCGACCCGGTTCCGCGCGCCGCGAGGCGCCCGGGTGAGAAGATGGCGACGCGCACGCCGATCAGCGGCCGTTGCCGATGTGGACGTGAGACGGTATCAAGCTATGCAGAACCTCAGCTACCTGACTTACGAAGAGTTCGGGCGGAAGTTCTTCGAGATCGCGGTCACCGAAGAGCGGGTGGCAGCGGCGTTCGCCGCGATCGCCGGTGATGAGTTCGAGATGCCCCCGATGCGGCAGGGGCCGGGCGGGATCGCCCGGGTCAGCGCGAAGGTGCGGATTCAACAGCCCCGGGTGACTCGCGGCCTGGGTGATCTGCTCACGTTCGCCATCCACATTCCGCTGGAGATCGACCTGCTTATCGACCTGCGCCTGGACAAGCAGCGGTTCACCGTGGCCGGTGACATCGCGCTGCGGGCCACGGCGCGGGCCGCCGAACCGTTGCTGCTGATCATCGACGTGCCGAAACCGCGGCCGTCCGACATCACCGTGGAGGTGTCGTCGACGTCCATCCGAGGTGAGCTGCTGCGGATCTTCGCCGGGGTCGACGGGGAGATCCGACGGTTCATCGCCAGCTATGTCGCCGACGAAATCGAGAGCCCGCAGTCGCAGCAAGCACAGGTCATCGACGTCGCCGAGCGGCTGGACTCGGCCTGGACGGGCATCTGACCGGGTGACGAGTGTCACCGAGGCCGCGGGCCGGCCGGCTACGGGTGGGGGATCGCGGGGATGGCAGGAATCGCCGGGATCGCCGGGATCGCCGGAATGGCGGGGATGGCGGGGATGGCGGGAACCGCAGGCGCTGACGGAACCCGGGGTGCCGCCGGCGCGGGTTGGGGCGTCGCTCCGCCCTGCGGCGCGGGGTGCTCGACGGCAGGTGCCGCGCTGGTCAGCGGGGCCTCTGGGCCGACGGTCTGCTCCGGCACGGCTTCGTCGGGGGCAATCGGTGTCATCGGGGCCAGCGGGGCGCCGGGCGCGGTGGTGACCTCGCCGTAGCCCGCGTCGTCTGAATCGTTCTCGCAGTCACCGCAGCCGGTCGCCATCGCGCCCACCGCGATCCCGGCCGCCACCACCGACAGGACTGACTTTCCGATACCGCGATTCCGCATGGACGCTCCCGTCGCTCGGTTGACTGGATCTACCCTACGACGGCCCGGCGGGCGCGCGAGTTACAGCGTCTGCCGGTACCCGAAGAACTCGTGATCCTCGTTGTAGCCGCCGTAGCCGCCGCCCACCTCGCGGAAGTGTTCGACGAACTCGATTCCCTTGAGCCACTTGACCATTTTGAAGCCGTGCTGCAATTCGTTGCGGAGCCGCAGCGGCGCGCCGTGGCCGTAGCTGAGCGGTTCGTCGTTCATTCGGTAGGCCAGCATCGTCAGATGGTGGTCCATCTGCTCGATGGCGTGGGCGTCGTAGTAGAGCCCGCCCTCGGAACCGGGCGCCATGGAGTAGAACACCACCCACTTGGCCTCCGGCAGTGGTCTGACGATGTCGAGGACGGTCTTCATCGCCACCCCGCCCCACTTGGCCACCCCCGACCACCCCTGGATGCAGAAGTGCTGGGTGATCTGCTCGTGGTAGGGCAGGGCCTTCAGCTCGTCCAGCGAGAAATCCCTCGGGTGCTCCACCAATCCGTAGACGTGCAGCCGCCAGTCGGCGAAATCCCCGGCGAACATCTCCTTGTACTCGACGGTCTCGGGGTAGGTCCCGTTGTGCCAGAAGTGCGGGGAGATGTGTTCCTCGGTGAAACCGCCGGGTTCGGGGTTGACGTGCTCGAACAGTCGCTGCAGCGGGCCGATCAGTGCGTAGCCGACGCGCTGCACCACCCGCGGATGCCGGTAGGTGAACGGGGTCGCCCACACCCAGGCGAGGGCGGTCACCGCCATCGCCGCGGCGAAGACCCAGAAGCCGGCGAGACCGGAACCGTCCCGAGCGGCGAACATGTGATTGAAGTTGCGCACCGCGTCGGTGGCGAACACCAACGTCACGTGCACCAGGATGAACACCAGGAAGTAGGCCATCACCAAGAAATGCAGCGAACGGGCCAGCTGTATGCTCAGCCGCTTGCTGATGCGGGTCAGCCGCATGGACACCGCCGGGCTCATCCCGATCCCGGTGATCACCGCTGCCGGGGCGGCGATGAACACGGTGGTGAAGTACGCGAGCTGCTGCAGGCCGTTGTAGGCCACCCAGCCGTTGTCGTCGGGCCAGTCCAGCGACAGGTACTGCATGCCCACCGACAAGGCGTTGGGGAAGACGGCCCAACTGGTCGGCACGAGGTGGCGCCAATGCCCGGTGGTGAACAGCAGCACGTAGAACACCGCACCGTTGGCCAGCCACAACACGTCCGCACCGAGATGCCACCAGCGGGCCAGCCCGATGGCGTGCCGGATCCCGGGCAGGCCGAGTTGGTCGGGCAGGCCCACCGAGTCCTGTTTGGCGGTCCACATTGGGTCCTTCGGGACCGGCCCGGCGATGCGGAACCACTCGTCGGTGTCCGGGGTGGCGTTGCGGCTGAAGTACAACCGCGGATGGTCGGCCAGGATCTGGATGCCTGACCGGACGATGAACGTCATCAGGAAAAGATTGAAGAAGTGCTGCCAGCCGGCCCAGGCGGGTATTCCGGCGGTTCCGCCGGTCGCGACGGTACCCGGGTACCGGTGGACGAAGGCGGCGACCGCCGGGAAGCCCACCAGATACCTCGCTACCGCGACAGCGATAACCAGTGCCGCGAAACCAATTGGGAGCAACCACAATAGGTTGAACCATCGGTTTTTGCCGACGCGCAGCCGCGGAGCGGTGGCCATCTTCTCGCCCAGGCCGCCCGCCCAGGTCTCGTGGTCGACGACATGGTGTGCCGGTGTGAGCTCGTCGCGGTGGCTCACCAGTGCCGTGCGACGGTGGTTCTCGTCAATGTCTGCCATAACCCGATTCCTCGCCCGATCCCATCAATAAAAAGGATTACGGTGCGGAATATTAGTCGGCGGGGCTGCGAGCCGGATGGGGATTCGATGCCGGGTCCCTGAAGGCGTCGGCGAACCGGCGTCGAACGCACGGAAGGGGCCGCACCCCGACGGGCCGGCCCCTTCCGTGCGCTGGGGAACGTCAGATCGTCTGGTGGCGACCGAAGAACTTGTGGTCTTCGCTGTAGCCGCCGTGACCACTGCCGATCTCTTTGTAGGACGCCACGAACTCGATGCCCTTGATCCACTTGACCAGCTTGTAGCCGTGCTGCAACTCGTTGCGTAGCCGCAGCGGGCGACCGTGCATGTACGGCAGCGGCTCGTCGTTCATGTTGTAGGCGAGCATCGACATGTGATGCCACATCTGGTCCACCGGGTGCGCGTTGTAGTAGATCCCGCCGGTGGCGCCCAGGCCCATCGAGTAGAACACCACCCATTTCGCCTCGGGTAGTGGCTTGACGATCTCCATGATCGTCGACATCTGCACGCCACCCCACTTGGCCACCCCGGACCAGGCCTGCACGCAGAAGTGCTGGGTGATCTGGTCGTGGTAGGGCAGCGCCTTGAGGTCTTCCAGGCTGAATTCCATCGGGTTCTCGACCAGCCCGTACACCTTGAGCCGCCAGTCCTTGAAGTCGCTGGCCTCGTGTTCCTTGTACTCGACGGTCTCGGGCAGCCGGCCGTTGCGCCAGTGGAACGGTGAGATGTCGTCCTCGGTGAAGGTGCCGGGCTCGGGGTTGAGCTTCTCCAGCGAACGCTGGAAGGGCCCGATCAGGGCGAACCCCACCTTCTGCACCACCCGCGGGTATTTGATCGTGAGCGGGGTCG
The DNA here is from genome assembly GCF_041287085.1 of Mycobacterium sp. pW045. Taxonomy (NCBI): domain Bacteria; kingdom Bacillati; phylum Actinomycetota; class Actinomycetes; order Mycobacteriales; family Mycobacteriaceae; genus Mycobacterium; species Mycobacterium sp. pW045. The sequence goes on from NZ_JBGGKU010000017.1 coordinate 46,258, forward strand.
CGGCTAACCAGGCGACGATGCACACCGCGGCGGCCGCGCAGAAGACATAGAAGCCCGTGGCGCTGTGGCATCCCGGCTCGGCGCCTTCGACACATCCGCGCGCTGCGAACATGTGGTTGAGATTGTCGAACGCGTCGGTGGCGAACACCATCGTGACGTGGACCAGGATGAACATCAGGAAGTAGACCAGCACCAGGAAGTGCAGTGAGCGTGCCACCTGGATGTTGAGGCGCAGGTGCTTGCTGATCAGCCCGAGGCGCTGGGACAGCGCCGGCGACATACCCAGGCCGGTGATCACCGCGGCCGGTGCGGCGATGAACACCGTGACGAAGTAGGAGATCAACTGCAGCGCGTTGTAATTGGTCCAGGTGTGGTCGTCGGGCCAGTTCAACGACATGTACTGGATCATCACCGAGGCGGCGTGCGGGAAGACGTCCCAGCTGGTGGGGATGATCCGGCGCCATTGGTCGGTGCTGAACAGCAGGACGTAGAACACCGCACCGTTGAGCAGCCACAGCACGTCCAGGCCCAGGTGCCACCAGCGGGCCAGCCCGATCGAATGCCGGAAGCCCGGCAGCCCGAAGTGCCGCGGCAGCGCGACGGTATCGGCGTTGGCCGTCCAGTACGGGTCGTCCGGGACCGGGGGGCCCACCCGCAACCATTCGTCTTTACCGGGCGTCGAGTTACGGCTGAAGTACAGCCGCGGGTGATCGCAGAGAATTTGGATTCCGGATCGGATGATGAACATCATCATGAACAGGTTGAAAAAATGCGACCAGCCCAGCCACGCGGGCAGCCCGCTTTCGACCTTCGTGGACGGCATGCTGCCGGGGTATTCGGCGATGAACTCCTCCACACCGGGGATGTTGCGGATACCCTTGCCGGCCGCGATCGCCGCGACCAGCCCGACGAACCCGATCGGAATCAGCCACAACAGGTTCAGCCACCTGTCACGGCCGATCCGCAGGTGCGGGGCGATCGCCCGCCGGGACAGGTCGAAACCACCCCCGTATGTCTCGACGTCGACGGTGTCGTCGTGATTCTTGTGAATCTCGGTGCGGTAGCCCTGCTCCAGTTCCAGCTCGACGTCCACGACGTCGGTGGAGTAGTTCACACGGTGAGTGGTCTCTTGCGTCGCTGGTGAAGTGGCCGGCCCCCGAGGGTCGAGCTGGCCTTCAGCGCCCTGTCCGTCGAACGTCGTCACGCTCGCGACAGTACAGCCGTCGGGGCCGCGGGCCGCCGGTCTGACACCAAATGCACAGGTTCTTAGCAGCAACCTCTGACCTGCAGATTCGTCCTGCGCAGCGGGTGCCGCGGCCGCGGATGCGGTTTTGGTCCGCGAGTCGGTCACCGGCCCGGATTCGCCGACCGGCGGCTTTCGATCGGCACGATTTTTTCCGGACGGGGATCCGGATCCCGCCAAGCGGCGCGCCGTTGCGCTCAGGTGTATCTCGCACGTAACTGACCGTTCACCTGACGCCCTCATAATTCGAGTCAGAATCGCGGACCTGGATTCGCCATCGCCGCCGGATTGCAATCTGCGCGGACGGCGGTCACTGCGCAACACGGCTAGCATGCGCAGTGGAGAAACTTGTGATCAGGCAGGGGTAAATGACGACCTATATGGCACCGGAACGGCTTCGTCGCCGGCCAGTCCGGCCGGCGGGGGCTGGGGCGCACCGTGGCTGACGAACAGCGGGGGCCCGGTTACGGCCTGGGGCTGTCGACACGCACCCAGATGACCGGGTACCAATTCCTGGCGCGGCGGACCGCGATGGCGTTGACCCGCTGGCAGGTGCGGATGGAAGTCGAACCCGGCCGGCGCCAGGCGCTGGCCGTGGTCGCCTCGGTATCGGCGGCCTCGGTCATCTGTCTGGGTGCGCTGCTGTGGTCGTTTCTGAGCCCATCGGGTCAGCTGAATGAATCGCCGATCATCGCCGACCGCGACTCCGGGGCGCTGTATGTGCGGGTCGGCGACACCTTATATCCGGCACTGAATTTGGCATCGGCCCGGCTGATCGCGGGCCGCGCCGACAATCCGCACAAAGTGCGCTCGGCGCAGATCGCCGAGCAGCCGCACGGCCCGCTGGTCGGTATCCCGGGCGCGCCTTCGGACATTCTGCCGACCTCACCGTCGTCGTCGTCGTGGTTGATCTGCGACACCGTGGCCAACGTGCAGGGGGTCGGAGCGCCGTCGCCGGTCACGGTGACGGTCATCGACGGCAGCCCGGACCTCAACTCCCGCCGCCGGGTGCTCGACGGCCCGGACGCCGTCGTGCTGCGCTACAACGATGAGTCGTGGGTGGTTCGGCAGGGCCGGAGGTCGCGTATCGATGCCGCCGACCGGGCGGTGCTGTTGCCGCTGGGCCTCACCCCCGAACAGGTCGAGCATGCACGGCCGATGAGCCAGGCGCTTTTCGACGCGTTGCCGGTCGGCCCGGAGCTGGCGGTGCCGTTCGTCCCGGAGGCCGGCCGTCCGCCGGCCTTCCCCAACGCCCCCGGGCCGGTTGGAACCGTCTTCACCACTCCGCAATTGGCTGGGCCGCAGCAATATTCGGTGGTGCTGATGAACGGCGTGCAGACGGTGTCGCCGGTGGTGGCACGCATCCTGCAGAACGCCGGGGCGACCGCCGGCGGCGCGCCAGTGGTGGTGGCGCCGCCGGAGCTGGCGAAGATGCCCGTGGTCACCGGGCTGGACCTGTCGGCCTACCCCGAAGGACCGCTCAAGGTCGTCGACATGAAGGAGAACCCGTCCACCTGTTGGTGGTGGGAGCGGTCCAACGGTGACAGTCGGGCCCGGATCCAGGTGGTGTCCGGCCCCACGATTCCCGTGCCGCAGAAGCAACTCAACCGGGTGGTATCACTGGTGAAGACCAATAACAACAACATGCCGCAGGCCGACCGGGTCTACTTCGGTCCGGGCTACGGCAACTTCGTCGCGGTGACCGGCAACGATCCGGACGCCTCCACGCGGGAATCGCTGTGGTGGCTGTCCGCGTCGGGGGTGCGCTTCGGGGTGCCCGGCGACGATGAGCGCAAGGCGCTGGGGCTGGTCAGCGAACCGGCACTGGCGCCGTCGGTGGCGTTGCGGCTGCTGGCGCACGGCCCGACGCTGTCCCGCGAGGACGCCTTGGTACGTCATGACACCCTGCCGACCGATATGAGCCCTGCAGAATTGGCGGTGCCCAAGTGAAACGTGGATTCGCCCGGCCGACGCCGGAACGCGCCCCAGTGGTCAAGCCGGAGAACATCGTCTTGCCCACGCCGCTGAGCGTGCCGCCGCCGGAGGGCAAGCCGTGGTGGCTGGTGGTGGTCGGAGTGTTGGTCGTCGGCCTGCTGGTCGGCATGGTCTCGATGACCGTGGCCAACGGCTCCCGGATGTTCCTGGGCGCCGGCGCCATCTTCCCGATCTTCATGATCGGCGGCATCGCGATGATGATGTTCGGCGGCCGCTTCGGCGGTGGCGCCCAGCAACTGAGCCGCCCCAAGCTCGACGCGATGCGCGCCCAGTTCATGCTCATGCTGGACCGGCTGCGCGAGTCGGCCGCGGAGTCCGCAGACAGCATGGACGCCAACTACCGGTGGTACCACCCGGCGCCGTCCACGCTGTCCGCGGCGGTCGGGTCGTCGCGGATGTGGGAGCGTCAACCCAACGGCAAGGACCTCAACTTCGGGCTGGCCCGGGTCGGGGTGGGCATGACGCGGCCGGAGGTCACCTGGGGTGAGCCGCAGAACATGCCGACCGACATCGAGCTGGAACCGGTGACCGGCAAGGCGCTGCAGGAGTTCGGGCGCTACCAAAGCGTGGTCTACAACCTGCCGAAGATGGTCTCGCTGTTGGTCGAGCCGTGGTATTCACTGGTCGGCGACCGCGAGCACGTGCTCGGGCTGATGCGTGCCATCATCTGCCAGTTCGCCTTCTCCCACGGGCCCGACCACCTGCGGATGGTCGTCGTCACTTCCGATGTGGAGCAGTGGGATTGGGTGAAATGGCTGCCGCACTTCGGCGACCCCCGCCGGCAGGACGCCGCCGGTAACGCCCGCATGGTGTACGGCTCGGTGCGCGACTTCGCCGCCGAACACGGCGACCTGTTCTCCGGGCGCGGCTCCTTCATGCCGCGCCACGCCAGCTCGTCGGCGGAGACGCCGACGCCGCACCACCTGATCGTCGTCGACGGCGTCGATCCGCAGTGGGAGTACGTCAACACCACCGAGGGCATCGACGGGGTCACATTCTTCGACCTGACCGGCGCCCCGGAGTGGCGCGGGGTGTCACAGCGGGTACTGCGCTTCGACGACAAGGGCATCATCAACGCCCTGCCGCGCGACCGCGACACCTGGATGGTCATCGACGACAACGAGTGGTTCTTCGCCCTGGCCGATCAGCTCAGCCTGACCGACGCCGAGCAGTTCGCGCAGCGGATGGCGCACTGGCGGCTCGCCGAGGCCTACGAAGAGATCGGCCAGCGCGTGACGCACCACATCGGGGCTCGCGACATCCTTTCCTACTACGGCATCGAGGATGCCGGACGCATCGACTTCAACCAGTTGTGGACGAGCCGGCAGAACGAGGGCAGCCGGGCTCGGCTGCGCGTCCCGTTCGGCAACCGCTCCGATAACGGCGAGCTGCTGTTCCTCGACATGAAGTCACTGGACGAGGGCGGCGACGGCCCGCACGGCGTCATGTCGGGAACCACCGGCTCGGGTAAGTCGACGCTGGTGCGCACCGTGATCGAGTCGCTGCTGTTGGGCCATTCGCCCGACGAGCTGCAATTCGTGCTTGCCGACCTCAAGGGTGGTTCGGCGGTCAAGCCGTTCTCCGGGGTGCCGCACGTGTCGCGGATCATCACCGACCTGGAAGACGACCAGGCGCTGATGGAGCGCTTCCTGGAAGCCATGTGGGGCGAGATCGCCCGCCGCAAGTCGATGTGTGACAGCGCGGGCGTTGACGGCGCCAAGGAGTACAACGAGATCCGGTCCCGGATGGCCGCGCGTGGGGACCACAGTCTGCCGCCGCTGCCGATGCTCGTGGTGGTGATCGACGAGTTCTACGAGTGGTTCCGCATCATGCCGACTGCGGTGGAGGTGCTGGACTCGATCGGCCGGCAGGGCCGCGCCTACTGGGTGCACCTGATGATGGCGTCGCAAACCATCGAGAGCCGCGCCGAGAAGCTGATGGAGAACATGGGCTACCGGCTGGTGCTCAAGGCGCAGACGGCCGGTGCGGCACAGGCCGCCGGCGTGCCGAACGCGGTGAACCTGCCCGCCAAGGCCGGCCTCGGCTATTTCCGCAAGAGCGGCGAAGAGGTCATCCGCTTCCAGGCCGAGTTCCTGTGGCGCGACTATCAGCGTGGCGGCATGCTCGACGACGAACAGTTGCCGCAGGTGCACTCCATCGACTACATCCGGCCGCAGCTGTTCACCACCGCGTTCACCCCGCTGGAGGTGAGCGTCAGCGGCACCGAGATCGAAGCGGCCGACGAGATGCCGGCCATCACCGCCACCCCCGCCGAGGAGCCCCCGGCCGAGGAAGAGGACTGGATCCGGATTCCCAAGGTGGGCACGGTGATCATCGATCAGCTGCGCCAGATCGACTTCGAGCCGTATCGGTTGTGGCAGCCGCCGTTGGACGAACCGGTGGCCATCGATGAGCTGGTGAACCGCTACCTGGGCCACCCGTGGCAGGAGAACTACGGCACCCGGCGCGACCTGGTGTTCCCGATCGGTCTCATCGACCGGCCCTACAAGCACGACCAGCCACCGTGGACGGTGGACACCTCCGGGCCCGGCGCCAACGTGCTGATCCTGGGGGCCGGCGGTGCGGGCAAGACGATCGCGCTGCAGACGCTGATCTCTGCGGCGGCGCTGACTCACACCCCCGAACAGGTCCAGTTCTACTGCCTGGCCTACAGCGGCACCTCGCTGACCACGGTCGCCAGCCTGCCGCACGTGGGCAGTGTCTGCGGGCCGACCGACCCCGACGGGGTCCGTCGTACGGTGGCCGAACTGCTGGCGCTGGTGCGCACCCGCAAACGCAGCTTCCTCGAGAACGATGTGGCCTCGATGGAGGTCTTCCGGCGCCGCAAGTTCGACGGCGCCCCCGGAAGCGTGCCCAACGACGGTTTCGGCGACGTCTACCTGGTGGTCGACAACTACCGTGCGCTGTCCGAGGACAACGAGGTGCTCGTCGAACAGATCAACCAGATCATCAACCAGGGCCCCTCGTTCGGCGTGCACGTGGTCGTGACCGCCGACCGCGAGTCGGAGTTGCGGCCCCCGGTCCGAAGTGGCTTCGGATCCCGGGTCGAGCTGCGGCTGGCCGCGGTGGAGGACGCCAAGTTGGTGCGTTCCCGGTTCGCCAAGGACGTCCCGGTCAAACCGGGCCGGGGCATGGTCGCGGTCAACTACGTGCGCCTGGACAGCGATCCCCAGTCCGGTCTGCACACGTTGATCGCCCGGCCCGCGATGGCCGACACCGACGATGAGGTGTTCGAGTCCGACAGCGTGGGTGCCGCGGTCAGCCAGGTGGCGGTGGGCCGGGTGCGCCCGGTGCGGCGGCTGCCGGCGCGGTTCGGGCTGGACGAGGTGCGGGCCGTCGCGGTCAACGACCAGCGCGAGGGCGTGGGGGCCGGCGGCATCGCGTGGGCCATCTCCGAACTCGACCTGCAGCCGGTCTATCTGAACTTCGCCGAGAACGGGCACCTGATGGTGACCGGGCGCCGCGAGTCCGGCAAGACCACCACGCTGGCCACCATCATGAGTGAGATCGAGCGGCTGTACGCGCCCGGCTCCAGTACCGCGCCGCCCACCACGCAGCGGTCGGCGCAGGTGTGGCTGATCGACCCCCGTCGGCAGCTGTTGACCACCCTGGGCTCGGACTACGTGGAGAAGTTCGCCTACAACATGGACGGGGCGGTGGCACTCGTCAACGAGCTGGCCGCCACGTTGGCCAACCGTGAGCCACCGCCGGGTCTGTCGGCCGAGGAACTGCTGTCGCGTACCTGGTGGAGCGGGCCGGACATCTTCTTGATCATCGACGACATCCAGCAGTTCCCGCCGGGCTTCGACTCGCCGTTCCAGAAGGCCGCGCCCTGGGTGACCCGCGCGGCCGACGTCGGCCTGCACGTCATCGCCACCCGCAGCTTCGGCGGCTGGTCGTCGGCGGGCAGCGATCCGCTGCTGCGGGCGCTCCACCAGGCCAATGCGCCGCTGCTGGTGATGGACGCCGACCCCGACGAGGGCTTCATTCGCGGCAAGATGAAGGGCGGTCCGCTGCCCCGCGGACGTGGCCTGCTGATGGCCGAGGACACCGGGGTGTTCGTGCAGGTCGCCGCCACGGAGCTGCGGCGGGCACCGACCCAGGAACGTACCGCTGCGCCGGTGCGCTGAGCCGCCCCGTCGCGACAACCGCCGTGGCGTCGAGTAACGGCGCCGCGGCGGTTGCTGGCGGCGGAACTTTCAGCGGCGTCGCCGGCAATTCGCCGCGGCCAGATTTAAACGGCGCGCCTCGTTGCAGCTACTCCGGCGAAACGCCCGCAGACCCACCCCGCAGGTGAATTACAGTCTCGTGTTTCGGCAGGTCGTCCCTGTTTTGTGGGCCGCGCCACGCCTCGCGGGCGTCACCAGATGAACAGTTGCTGTCGGCAGGTGAACAGTAGGCATAATCGGCCGTTTCGGCCTTTCCGAGCGCTTAGGCTTTGGGGCGGAAAGATTGCTGACAGCGATCCGAGGAGGGACGTCAATGTCGTTCGTGAACACGCAACCGGAGGCGCTCGCCGCCGCTGCGGGGAACCTCAGCGGTATCGGAGCAGCGCTCAACGCGCAGAACGCCGCTGCTGCGGCTCCGACCACCGGTGTGGTTCCGGCCGCCGCCGACGAGGTCTCGGCGTTGACCGCTGCGCAGTTCGCCGCCCACGCGACGATGTACCAGCAGGTGAGCGCTCAGGCCGCGGCGATCCACGAGATGTTCGTCGCCACGCTCAACAACAGCGCCACCTCTTATGCAGCCACCGAGGCGGCCAACGCGGCTTCGGCCGGCTGAGCGGATTGAACGAGCAGGGGTGACGGGCATGCCGGCGACCTAAGACAACGACGTCAACCAACCGATCAACGAACTTCAAGACAAGGAGAGACAAGTGGCAGCACGTTTTATGACCGACCCGGATGCGATGCGGGCGATGGCGGGGCGTTTCGACGTT
>NZ_JBGGKU010000018.1:0-38456 GCF_041287085.1 Mycobacterium sp. pW045
ACCCGCGGCCGCCCAAAGAAAAAATCCGAACCCTAAACGAGGGTTCGGACTATTCCGATGTCCTGAGACATCACAGTGGTGGCAGGTGCAGGATTCGAACCTGCGTAGGCTTGCGCCGACGGATTTACAGTCCGCTCCCATTGGCCGCTCGGGCAACCTGCCGTATCGCGCCTAGCAGACTACAACGAGGATGGACCCGGGACACAAACGGGCAGCACAGCACCAAAGAGAGGACAGGTTCGTGGCGGACTCATCGTTCGACATCGTCAGCAAGGTCGACCGGCAGGAGGTCGACAACGCGTTGAACCAGGCCGCCAAGGAGCTGGCCACGCGGTTCGACTTCCGCGGCACCGACACCACCATCGCCTGGAAGGGTGAGGAGACCATCGAGTTGGTCAGCTCCACCGAGGAGCGGGTCAAGGCCGCCGTCGAGGTGTTCAAGGAGAAGCTGATCCGGCGCGACATCTCGATGAAGGCATTCGACGCCGGCGACCCGCAGCCCTCGGGCAAGACCTACAAGGTCAGTGGCGGCCTCAAGCAGGGCATCAACGCCGAGCAGGCCAAGAAGATCAACAAGCTGGTCCGCGACGAGGGCCCCAAGGGCGTCAAGACCCAGATCCAGGGCGACGAGATCCGGGTGTCGTCCAAGAAACGCGACGACCTGCAGGCCGTCATCTCGCTGCTCAAGGGCGCCGATTTGGACATTGCACTGCAGTTTGTCAACTACAGGTAGAAAGGCCCTGCCCACCGGCCCGCCAAGTGCCTAGGCTGGTGACCGTGAACACACAGGATGTCGTCGACGTCGTCATCGTCGGAGCCGGGATCTCGGGTATCGGCGCGGCCTACCGCATCACCGAGCGAAATCCCGGCACCAGCTACGTCATCCTGGAGCGCCGCGAACGCATCGGCGGCACCTGGGACCTGTTCCGCTATCCCGGGGTGCGCTCGGACAGCAGCATCTTCACGCTGTGCCTGCCGTATGAGCCGTGGACGGGCCGCGAACGGGTGGCCGAAGGCCACGAGATCCGCGAATACCTGACCGACGCCGCACGCAAGCACGGCATCGACTCCCACATCCGGTTCAACAGCCTCGTGACCGCCGCGGACTGGGATTCGTCGACCGACACCTGGACGGTCACCGTCGACGAGGGCGGCACCACCCGGTGCTACCGCAGCCGGTTCGTGTTCTTCGGGTCCGGCTACTACAACTACGACGACGGCTACACGCCGGAGTTCCCTGGCGTCGAGACCTTCACCGGCACAGTGGTGCACCCGCAGCACTGGCCCGAGGACCTGGACTACACCGGCAAGAAGGTGGTGGTGATCGGCAGCGGCGCCACCGCAATGTCACTGGTGCCGGCACTGACACAGCAGGCCGGGAAGGTCACCTTGCTGCAGCGAACGCCGACGTATCTGATCTCGGCGTCGAAGTACAGCAAGTTCGTCGACTTGGTGGTAAAGCTGTTGCCCCGCAAGGTGGCCCACCCGATCATCCGGACGACCATGGCACTGTTCGAGGGCTGGGTCTGGTTCCTGGCCCGCAAGACGCCGCCGATCCTGAAATGGATACTGCGCCGCCAGGCCGTCAAGAACCTGCCGCCCGGTTACCCCGTCGACGTCCACTTCAAGCCGCCGTACCAGCCGTGGGATCAGCGACTCTGCCTGATCCTGGACGCCGACCTCTACAGCGAGATCAGCGCCGGGCGACTGGAGATGGTCACCGACCGGGTCGACCACTTCGACGCCTCCGGTATCGCGCTGCAATCCGGCCAGCACCTCGACGCCGACGTCATCATCACCGCCACCGGTCTGCAACTGCAGGCACTGGGCGGTGTCCGGATCAGCCTGGACGGCACCGAGATCAAGCCGGCCGACCGGTTCGTCTACAAGGCGCACATGCTCGACGACGTGCCGAACCTGTTCTGGTGCGTCGGCTACACCAACGCCTCCTGGACGCTGCGCGCCGACATGACCGCGCGGGCCACCGCCAAGCTGATCGACTACATGAACTCCCGCGGCTACACCCACGCCTACCCGCATCTGGGCGATGAGCCGCTCACCGAGAAGCCCGCCTGGGACATTCAGGCCGGCTACGTGCTGCGCTCCCTGCACGCGCTGCCCAAATCCGGCACCAAACGGCCGTGGAACGTCCGGCAGAACTACTTCGCCGACGTCGTGGACTACCGCCTCGACCGGATCGACGAGTCGATGGTGTTCGGTCGGGCCCGCGAAAGCGAACCACTGGCGGGGTAAGCCGGGGTAACTTCGCCGCATGGCAGCAGCTACCCGCACCCCCAAGGTCGTCGTGCTCGGCGGCGGATCGTTCGGCACCACGGTGGCCTCCATCTGCTCGCGGCGCGCACCGACACTGCAATGGGTGCGATCCGAATCGACCGCCGACGACATCAACACCAGCCGGCGCAACAGCCGCTACCTGGGCAACGAGGTGGTGCTCAGCGAGACCTTGCGCGCCACTACCGATTTCGCCGAAGCCGCCCACAGCGCCGACGTCATCGTGATGGCGGTGCCCTCGCATGGCTTCCGGGGCGTGCTCACCGAACTCGCCAGCGAGCTGCGGCCCTGGGTGCCGGTGGTGTCGCTGGTCAAGGGCCTGGAGCAGGGCACCAACATGCGGATGTCGCAGATCGTCGCCGAGGTGTTGCCCGGGCATCCCGCCGGCATCCTGGCCGGGCCGAACATCGCCCGCGAGGTCGCCGAGGGCTACGCCGCCGCGGCCGTGCTTGCCATGCCCGACCCGTACCTGGCCGCGGAGCTGGCGTTGCTGTTCCGCACCAAACGGTTCCGGGTCTACACCAGCGACGACGTGACCGGTGTCGAGATGGCTGGAGCGCTCAAGAACGTCTATGCCATCGCGGTCGGGATGGGCTACTCGCTGGGGATCGGCGAGAACACCCGGGCCATGGTGATGTCACGTTCGGTGCGGGAGATGTCCAAGCTCGGCGAGGCGATGGGCGGGGCCCGCGACACGTTCTCCGGTCTGGCCGGCATGGGCGATCTGATCGTCACCTGCACCAGCCAGCGCAGCCGCAACCGCTTCGTCGGCGAACAGCTGGGCGCCGGCAAACCGATCGACGAGATCATCGCGTCGATGAACCAGGTCGCCGAGGGGGTACGCGCGGCCAGCGTGATCATGGAGTTCGCCTCGCAGTACGGGCTGAATATGCCGATCGCGCGCGAGGTCGACGGCGTGATCAACCACGGCTCCACCGTCGAGCAGGCCTACCGCGGGCTGATCGCCGAAACCCCCGGCCACGAGGTGGAGGGAACCGGGTTCTGACTGTGTGATCGCTGTGGGATTCACGCCGACTGTGTAGCCGATGTTTACTTGCCCGACACGTCATATTCCTGATCCGGAAATACAAGATCAATAGTTTTCCCGCATCTCGGCAACACCGATGAGGGCAGGGGAACCAACCACGATGCTGACCGCGCGTAAAGCCGGCACCGACGTCGACCGACGACCAGGCCGACCACGCACGATCCTGCGCTACGACCTGCCGGCATCTCTGGTGGTGTTCCTGGTCGCGCTGCCGCTGTCGCTGGGCATCGCCATCGCCTCCGGCGCCCCGGTGCTCGCCGGACTGATCGCCGCCATCGTCGGCGGCATCGTCGTCGGCGCGCTGGGCGGGTCACCACTGCAGGTGAGCGGGCCGGCGGCCGGGTTGACCGTCGTCGTCGCCGATCTGGTGAGCCGCTTCGGCTGGAAGGTGACGTGCGCGATCACCGTCGGCGCGGGTGTGCTGCAGCTGGTGCTGGGGCTGAGCCGGGTGGCGCGGGCCGCGCTGGCGATCTCACCGGTGGTGGTGCACGCCATGCTGGCCGGCATCGGCATCACGATCACCCTGCAACAACTTCACGTGCTGCTGGGCGGTCAGTCGGCGAGTTCGGCGTGGGAGAACCTGGCCGGCCTGCCCGACGGGCTGATCGAGGCGCACGGCACCGAGCCGGTGCTGGGCATCCTGGTCATCATCACCATGCTCGCCTGGCGGTCGGTGCCCGGCGCGCTGGGCCGGATCCCCGGGCCGCTGGTCGCGATCGTCGGGGCGACGGTGCTGACCGTGGTGTTCTCCCTCGACGTGCGTCGCATCAGCCTGGACGGGTCACTGCTGGACGCCGTGCAACTGCCCGGGCTGCCGCACGGCAACTGGACTGGCGCCTTCGTCGGCGTGGTCATCGTGGCGTTGATCGCCAGCGTGGAGAGCCTGCTCTCGGCGGTGTCGGTGGACCGGATGCACACCGGGGCGCGCACCGACTTCAACCGCGAACTGATCGGTCAGGGCGCCGCCAACGTCACCTCCGGCATGCTGGGCGGCCTGCCGATCACCGGGGTGATCGTCCGCAGCGCCACCAACGTCAATTCGGGCGCGAAGTCCCGGGCGTCGGCGTTCCTGCACGGCGTGTGGATCCTGTTGTTCGCCCTGCCGTTCGCGGGGCTGGTTCAGCAGATCCCCAGTGCGGCGCTGGCCGGCCTGTTGATCACCGTCGGGTTTCAGCTGATCAAAACGGTTCATATCGAAGCCGCTTGGCGCAGCGGCGATCTCGCGGTGTACCTGGTGACGGTGCTGGGCGTGGTGTTCCTCAACCTGCTGCACGGGGTGCTGATCGGGCTGGCCCTGGCGATGGTGCTGACCGGCTGGCGGGTGATCCGGGTGAAGATCGTCGCCGAGCACATCGGCGACGAGTGGTTGGTGAGTGTCTCGGGCGCGTGCACCTTCCTGGCGCTGCCCCGGCTGACGGGGGTACTGGCGGCGATCCCGGCCGGCACGCACGTCACCCTCGACGTCTCGACCACCTACCTCGACCACGCGGCCGAGCAGGCTCTCGAGGACTGGCGGCGACAGCATTGCGCCACCGGCGGCACGGTATACGCCCCCCGCGACATCACGACAAACTCGGCGGCCGACTCAAACACACCGGCAAACCAGGTGCCGCAGCACGCGGAAGCGCCTTAGCCCCGGACCATCTCCTCGAGCCGGCGAATCCGGTCGGCCATCGGCGGGTGGGTCGAGAACAGCTGGCCGACCTTCTCCCCGACCCGGAACGGGTTGGCGATCATCAGGTGCGACTGGCTGGCCAGCTGCGGTTCGGGCGGCAGCGGCGCGGCCTGCACCCCATCGGAGATCTTGCGCAGCGCCGACGCCAGCGCCAGCGGGTCACCGGTCAACACGGCACCGGACTGATCGGCCTGATACTCGCGCGACCGCGACACCGCCAACCGCACGATCGACGCCGCCAGCGGCCCCACCAGCGCGACCAGCAGCATCGCCAGCGGGTTGCCGTCGCGGCGGTTGCCCATGAACATCGCCATGTTGGCCAACCCGGTGATCACCGAGGCCAGCGCACCGGCCACACACGAGATCAGGATGTCGCGGTTGTAGACGTGCGACAGCTCGTGGCCCAGCACCGCGCGCAGCTCGCGCTCGTTGAGCAGCCGCAGGATTCCGCTGGTGCAACACACCGCGGCGTGGCGCGGGTTGCGGCCGGTGGCGAACGCGTTGGGGGCATTGGTGTCGCTGACGTACAGCCGCGGCATCGGCTGGTGGGCGGCGGTGGCCAGCTCGCGCACGATCCGGTACATCTGCGGCGCCTGGACCTCGGTGACCGGCTGGGCGTGCATCGCCCGCAACGCGAGCTTGTCGCTGTTGAAATAGGTGTAGACGTTCATGCCCACGGCGAACAGCACCGCCAGCCACATCATCTGCGGCCCGAACGCCCGGCCCACCAAGACGATCAGCCCCGACATGACGAGCAGCAGCAAGAACGTCTTCGCCGTGTTGCGATGCGGGTGCCAGGTCATCGACTTCCTCCTCGGAGATCCGCGGTCTTGGTCATTAAACGCCGCGGACACCGCCCGGGTTCCGGCATTGCGATCAGCCGTGCCGGTTGACGGTGTAGTCGACCAGGCCGGCCAATGCCGCACGGCCGACGCCGTCGGGCAGCGAGGCCAGCTCCGCGCGGGCCTGCGCGGCGTAGTCGGCCACCGTCTCCTTGGCCCTGGCCATGGCCGCCGAGGCCCGCAGCAACCCCAGCGCCTCGGCCAGCACCGCGTCGTCGGTGACCGGCTCGGCCAGCAAGGTGCGCAGCCGCTGGGCGTCCGGGCCGGTGTCGGCCAGCGCGTAGAGCACCGGCAAGGTGTGCACGCCTTCGCGCAGGTCGGTGCCGGGAAGCTTGCCGGACTCGTCGGGGTCGGAATCGATGTCGATGATGTCGTCGGAGATCTGGAACGCGGTGCCGACGATGCCGCCGAGGCGGGCCAGCCGTTCGATCTGTTCGTCGTCGGCGCCGGAGAACGTCGCGCCGAACCGTCCGGACGCCGAGATCAGGCAGGCCGTCTTCTCGTAGACCACCTTGAGGTAGTGCTCGATGGCGTCCACGCCCTCGTCGGCGCCGCGGGTCTCGCGCATCTGGCCGGTCACCAGTTGGGCGAAGGTCTCGGCGATGATGCGCACCGCCTCCGGCCCGAGCCGCGACACCAGCCGGGAGGCCGTCGCGAACAGATAGTCACCGGCCAGGATCGCGATGTTGTTGCCCCACCGCGCGTTGGCGCTCGGCGCCCCGCGGCGGATCTGCGCCTCGTCCATCACGTCGTCGTGATACAGCGTGGCCAGGTGCACCAGCTCGATCACCGCGCCGGCCACGGTCACCTGCCAGGCGTCGGGTTCGGGGCCCAGCTGGGCCGACAGCACCGTGAACAACGGCCGGAAGCGCTTGCCGCCGGCGTCGAACAGATGGGTGACGGCCTCGGTCATCAGCGCGTCGCCGCCACGCAACTCGGTGTCCATCAGCTCTTCGATGCGCGCCACCCCGTCGCGCACACTGCCCGCGAACGCCGGGTCGCCCAACCCGCTGAAATCCAGCCCCGCCACCACACTCGCCGGTGTCCTCACGGCTCCAACATACTTGTGAGCGTGAATTCGCAGGCTGATGTGGTGGTCGTGGGTGCCGGTCCGTCGGGGTCGGCGGCCGCCGCCTGGGCGGCGCGGGCTGGCCGGGACGTGCTGGTGGTCGACCGGGCCGCCTTCCCCCGCGACAAGCCCTGCGGCGACGGGCTGACCCCCAGGGCCGTCGAGCAGCTCGAGTTGTTGGGCCTGGGCGACTGGCTCGACAGCCACATCCGGCACCGCGGCCTGCGGATGTCGGGGTTCGGCGGCGACGTGCAGGTGGACTGGCCCGGGCCGTCGTTCCCGTCGACCGGCAGCGCCGCGCCGCGCACCGAGCTCGACGACCGCATCCGCAAGGTGGCCGAGGAATCGGGTGCGCGGATGCTGTTGGGCGCCAAGGCCGTCGGCGCCCACCACGATTCGTCGGGGCGGGTGCGTTCGGTGGTGCTGGCCGACGGCACCGAGGTGCGCTGCCGGCAGCTGATCGTCGCCGACGGGGCCCGCTCCACACTGGGCCGGGTGCTGGGCCGGCAATGGCATCAGGAGACGGTCTACGGCGTGGCTGCGCGCGGATACCTGGCTTCGCCGCGCGCCGACGAACCCTGGCTGACCTCGCACCTGGAGCTGCGCTCCCCCGACGGCGCAGTGCTGCCGGGCTACGGGTGGATCTTCCCGCTGGGCAACGGCGAGGTGAACATCGGCGTCGGCGCGCTGGCCACCGTCAAGCGGCCCGCCGACGTGGCGTTGCGGCCGCTGATGTCCTACTACGCCGACCTGCGCCGCGACGAGTGGGGGTTCGAGGGGCCGGTGCGCGCGCCGGCCAGCGCACTGTTGCCGATGGGCGGTGCGGTCTCCGGGATCGCCGGGCCGAACTGGATGCTGATCGGTGACGCCGCCGCGTGCGTCAACCCGCTCAACGGCGAGGGCATCGACTACGGGATGGAGACCGGGCAGCTGGCGGCCGAGATGCTCGACTGCCCGGATCTGACCCATGCCTGGCCGGAGTTGCTGGCCGCCCGCTACGCCCGCGGGTTCTCGGTGGCCCGGCGGCTGGCGCTGCTGCTGACGTTCCCGCGGTTCCTGCCGGCCACCGGCCCGGTGGCGATGCGCTCGACGATGCTGATGCGGGTGGCGGTGCGGGTGATGGCCAACCTGGTCACCGATGAGGACGCGGATTTCGTGGCGCGCGCCTGGCGCGGCGGGGGGCGGCTGTCCCGGCTGATCGACCGCCGCCGGCCGTTCTCCTAGCCCGTTTTCCCCCGCGAGCAGACGCAAAGGCCCCTAAAACCACGCCATTTAGGGGGCCTACGTGTCTGCTCGCCGCAATGTCAGGACCATTGACATATATCAGACACCTTGATATACCGGGGTGATGAGCGAAGAACCACTGGATTTCCAGTTCGACGCCGCCTACCGCGGCGAGTCCGAGCAGATGGGCTTGGGCGCCAAACCACCGTGGAGCATCGGGGAGCCTCAGCCCGAGCTGGCCACCCTGATCGAGCAGGGCAAGTTCCACGGCGACATCCTCGACGTCGGCTGCGGCGAGGCCGCCATCTCGCTGCACATGGCCGAGCGGGGCCACACCACCGTCGGCATCGACCTGTCGCCGACCGCCATCGACCTGGCGCGCGCCGAGGCCGCCAAACGCGGCCTGACCAACGCCACCTTCGAGGTCGCCGACATCAGCAACTTCACCGGCTACGACGGCCGGTTCGGCACCATCGTCGACAGCACGCTGTTCCACTCCATCCCGGTGGAGGCACGCGACGGCTACCAGCGTTCCATCGTGCGCGCCGCCGCGCCGGGGGCGTCGTACTTCGTGCTGGTCTTCGACAAGGCCGCGGTCCCGGAGGGCCCGCCGTTCGCGGTGACCGACGACGAACTGCGCGACATCGTGTCGAAGTACTGGGTGATCGACGAGATCAAACCGGCCCGGCTGCACGCGGTGTTCCCCGACGACTTCCCCGGCTTCGGCGGCGTTCCGCTGCGCGACGAGGGCAATGGGCGCAAGTCGGCGGCGGGCTGGCTGCTCTCGGCGCACCTGGGCTGAATGCCATGTCCGAGGGGAAGCTGCCCGGCTGGCTCAAGCCGATGAACAGGGTCATGGTGGCGATGCAAAAGCGCGGCATCACCGCCGGCCCGGTCACCGTGCTGACGGTGCCGGGCCGCAACTCCGGCCGGCCGCGCAGCACGCCGATGACACCGTTCACGGTCAACGGCAGCGTGCACGGCGTGGCGTTTCCCGGTGCGGACTGGGCGAGCAATGCCCGCGCCGCGCGGGTGGGCACGTTGACCCGCGGACGCAAGACGCGACCGGTGCAGATCGTCGAACTGTCCGCCGACGAGGCGCGCCCGGTGCTGCGGGCGTTTCACTCCGAGGTGCCGGTCGGCGTGGGATTCATGAAGCGCACCGGCCTGGCGCCGCACGGCACCCCCGAGGAGGTCGAAGCACTCGCCGGCCGCTGCGCGGTCTTCCGGTTCGACCCGGTGGCCTGACGCGCGAGCAGTCCCCCGCACGCGGGACGTGCCCCCAGCGTAGGCCCCCAAATCGAGCGCATTTTGGGGGCCTTCACGTCTGCTCGGCGAAATTAATTAACCGGGCTTGATCGCCGAGTGCAGCGCGACGATGCCGCCGGTGAGGTTGCGCCAGTTGACCTCCGACCAGCCCGCCTGCCCGATCCGCTCGGCCAGCGCGGCCTGGTCCGGCCAGGCGCGGATCGACTCGGCCAGATAGACGTAGGCCTCCGGGTTGGACGACACCGCGCGGGCCACCGCCGGCAACGCCCGCATCAGGTACTCCTTGTAGGCGGTGGCGAACACCGGCACGGTCGGGGTGGAGAACTCGCAGACCACCAGTCGCCCACCGGCTTTGGTCACCCGCGCCATCTCGCGCAGGCCCGCCACGTGGTCGACGACGTTGCGCAGCCCGAAGCTGATGGTGACCGCGTCGAACACCGCGTCGCCGAACGGCAGTCTGGTGGCATCCCCGGCCACCTTGGGTACGTCACGCTTGTGGCCGGCGGCCAGCATGCCGACCGAGAAGTCCGCGGCCACACACCACGCACCGGATTTCGCGAGTTCGACGGTCGACACCGCGGTGCCGGCGGCCAGGTCCAGTACCTGCTCCCCCGGCTGCAACGCGAGCGCTTTGCGGGTGGCCCGACGCCAGGCGCGGTCGCGGCCCAGCGACATCACCGTGTTGGTCAGGTCGTAGCGGCGCGCGACACCGTCGAACATCGATGCCACGGCATGGGGATCTTTGTCCAGGTGGGCGCGGCTCACCGGGTCGACGCTACTCGCCTCCGATAGGGTTCGTGGAATGCGGTCTTGGCTGGGCACATTGGTGGCACTGGTGACGTTCGGCGTGGCGTTGGCGGTTCCGGCGATGGCCGAACCGCCCGGCACGACGCGGGCACCCGACCACTTCGGCGTGCTCGCCGGAGCCGCCGACGCCCCGGTGCAGCTGGAGATCTTCTGCGATCCGCAGTGCTCCGAGTGCGCGAAATTCGTGGCGGACTCCGGCGGTGAGCTGAGCCGGCACCTGGCGGCCGGGGATGTCGCGGTGACGTACCGGTGGATGACGTTTCTGGACGCCCGCCGCGGCAATGACACCTCCGCGCGGGTCGGCAACGCGCTGATGGCGGCCGCCGATCCGGCCACCTCGGCGCCGACCTACCAGACGTTCGTCAACGAGCTGTACCGCAAGGGCGGCGCCCCGAACCTCGAGGAGATCGCGACCACCGCGCGGGACAGCGGCCTGCCCGCCCACGTGGTGGACCGGATCGCGGCCGGGGAGTTCGCGGTCGACCCCACCTCGATGAACGCCTTCAACCGGGTGCAACTGCTGGCGGCCAACCCGGAGAGTCCCGGCACCCCCACGGTTTACGACCTTGGCACCAGAACGGTCGTCGACACCGATGAGGCCGGCTGGCTGGACCGTCTGGTGGAACAGCGTTAGCGCGACCCGCACAATCAACGCCCTGGGTGCACACTCAACGCGCCGACACCCTCCCGGGGCGCGTCAGTGGTGGGCGTTCATGGTGCGTCGGCGGCGTTGAGTGTGCGGGCCGACCGTCCCAACCGCCGTTCGATGACGGCCAGCCCCGCCAGCGCCACGGCGCCGACCAGCAAGGCGATCACCACGATCGAGCCGGCGGGGATGATCGCCAGGACCGCGGTGCGGTGCTGCACCCGCACCAGGTCGGGGTCGCTCTTGTCGTATTCGACATAAATGCGCATCCCGGTGGCCAATTCGGACGGGTAGAGCACGCCGAGCTCGGGGCGGTAGGTGATTCGCTCCGGGGTGACGAACTCGATGGTGGAGCGGCGGAAACCCGCGTTGAGCACCTCGGCCTCGGCCACGCCCATGTCACGCTCGATGGCGATGTCGTTGCGCCAGGCCCCCGCCACCAACAGCAACGACTGCATGGTGACCACGATCATCATGATCAGCACCGCCATCCGCGACCAGCGCAGGAGGCGTCCGGCCAGGCTATTGCGCGCCACGGTGCCCTCACCGTGAATCAGTCTGCGCAGCAACGATTTCAACGAAGTGAGGCGAGGCGATCTCACAGCGCGGCCTTGATCGCGGCGTGCAGCGCCCGCAGCGAGGAGCGGTCGGCTTTGACCTCGAGCACCCGCATCCCGCCGGCGGGTTCGGCCAGTGCGGCGGCCAGCTCCCCGACCTCGATCTGGCGGGAGTCGACGTGATAGGCGCGGCACAGCGCGCCGACGTCGACGTCGTGCGGGGTGCCGAAGATCCGCGACGACACGTCGGCGAACCGGGGATCGCCCTGTTCCAGCAGCTCGAAGATGCCGCCGCCGTTGTCGTTGGAGACCACGATGGTCAGCTGCCGCGGCGTCGGCTCGGTGGGCCCGATCAGCAGCCCGGAGCTGTCGTGCACGAACGTCAGATCCCCGATCAGGGCGATGGTGCGGCCGGGATCGGACCCGCGTTCGAAGGCCAGCGCCGCGCCGATCGCGGTGGACACCGTGCCGTCGATACCGGCGACCCCGCGGTTGGACCGCACCGCCACGCCGTCGCCGGCGAAGCCCACCAGCGCGGCGTCGCGCACCGGGTTGGAGGCGCCCAGCACCAGCTGATCACCGGGCCGCAGCGCGTCGACGACGGCGGCGGCCACATGCAGGCCCGTGGTGAGCGGGTGGGCGGCCAACTGGTCTCGTACTGCGGCGTTGGCGCCGGCGTTCAGCTCCGCGCAGCGGCGCAGCCAGGCCGCATCCGGTTGCCCGGTGGTGACGGCCCGGGTGCCGGTGGCCTGGGAGTTTCCCGACACGTCCGGCCAGCGCGGCCCGGTGGTCAGCGCGAACACCGGCACGCTCGGATCGGCCAGCAACGCCGACACCGGCCGGTGCAAGGTGGGCCGGCCGGCCATGATGACCTGCTGCGGCCGCAGCAACGGCAACGCCAGCGGGTGCAGTGGATTTCGCGGCGTCGGGGCTGTCGGTTCGGCGACGGTGGGCAGCGCCGCCAGGTTCGGGTGCGCCCCGGCGCCATGTCCGGCGATCACCACGGTGTCGGGGGCCAAGTCGATGTCCAACGGCTGGTCGAAGGCGACCGGCGGGGTATAGGTCCACGGCCTGCCGTCCCGGCGGCCGGGCAGCACCGACCCACCATCGTCAGCCTCGGGCACCAGCGGCTCACGCAGCGGAATGTCGAACTGCACCGGTCCCGCGTTGGCGGTGCGAGATCCGTTGGCGGCAGCCAACACCCGGCACACCGCCGAGCGCCAGGTGGCGTTGAGGGCATCGATGCGCTCCGGCGCGTCCTCGGCCAGCCCCAGGCTGATGGTGGCGCGTACCTGGGTGCCGAAGTAGCCGAGCTGCTCCATGGTCTGGTTGGCGCCGGTGCCCAGCAGCTCATAAGGCCGGTTGGCGGACAGCACGATCAGCGGCACCCGCGCGTAGTTGGCCTCCACCACCGCGGGCCCCAGATTGGCCACCGCGGTGCCCGAGGTCATCGCCACGCACACCGGTGCGCCCCCGCCCACCGCCAACCCGATCGCCAGGTAGCCGGCGGTGCGCTCGTCGATACGGACGTGCAACCGCAGTCGGCCGGCCCGGTCGGCGTCGTGCAGCGCGAACGCCAGCGGTGCGTTGCGCGACCCCGGGCACAGCACCACGTCGCGGACACCGCCGCGGATCAGCTCGTCGACGACGATGCGGGCCTGTGCCGTCGAGGGGTTGGTCATTGTTATGAGGTTAGTCGTGTGTCGGGGGCGCGGGCGTCCAGCGGAAGGGCCGGCCGTCGACCTCGGTCAGGAACTCCAGCGCCGCCTTGTTGACCTCGTCGGGTCGCTCGATGAACCCCAGGTGCCCGGCGTCGGGAATCTCCAGGTAGCGGGCGCCCGGAATGGCGTCGGCGACCTCGCGACTCAGGTGAGCCGGGGTGACGACGTCATCGCCGAACCCGATCACCAGCACCGGTTGGGTGATGCTGGCGTAGGCCGGAAGGCGGTTGGTCAGCGGCGCCACGTCCAGCTGGCAGCGCAGGCCCGGGGTGTTTTTGACCGGCCACATGGTGAACATCGCGATCCAGTCCCTGATCGCGGCGTCGTCGCTGAGGGTCTTCGGCGAAAAGCTTTCCAACATCCGCACTTTCGCTTCGTATTCGGCGGGCAGGTCGATCCCGGACTCGGCGAGCTTCACGTCGGCTTGATAGAAGAAGTCCCGGGTGCGGTCGTGGCGGCCCCGGGTGGCCATCAACACGGCGGATTTCACCAGTTCGGGGCGGGCCAGCATCAGTTCCTGGGCGATGAACGAGCCCATCGACACCGCGACGATGCGCACCGGGCCGACGTCGAGGGTTTCGATCAGCTGCGCGGTGTCGGCCACCATGGTCGCGGTGGTGAACCCCGAGGCGTTCTCGGTGGCGCCGATGCCGCGGTTGTCGAAGGTGATCGGGCGGTAGCGGGCGAGTTGGAAGTCGCGCACCTGGTGCAGGTGCCAGCCGCGTCCCGCGCCGCCACGCCCGGCGATGAACAGCACCGGATCGCCATCCTGATTACGGTCGTCGTAAGCAAGGTTGGTCACGGTGTGAAGGTACGCGACCCGCCGACACCTTAAGGTGTCAGGAGCAACTGCGCAGCTGGGGACGGTGATGCGGAGCGGGACCGCGGGGATGGCATCAGGGCTGGTGCTGGCCTGCGCCTTGCTGACCGGTTGTTCGAGGGTCACCGTCGGCCTCGCGGTGCCTGCCGACCACGACGGGCCCCGGCCGGTGGCGGCGTCGGCGCTGCCGGATCTGCTGCTGGAGGCCTCCACCGTCAGCGACATCATGGGCTCCGCCGACATGCGGGTCAAAGACTCCCGGTCACGGATGTTCGACTCCGTCCGGCAGTTCCCCGACCGCTCCTGCCTGGCGGCGTGGATGCCCGTCGAGCAGTCGGTCTACGCCGCCAGTGAGTGGACCGCGACGTTCATCCAGACCCTCTCCGAATCCTCGCTGGACCACTTCGTGATCCAGGCGGTGACGATGTTCGTGAGCCGCGACGACGCGCAGAGCTTCTTCGACGCGACCGCCCGGCGGTGGTCACCCTGCGGCGAGCGGTCCTTCACGACCAGCAAGGGCGACGACGCCGAGACGCCGTGGACGTTCGACACCGTCGTCGACATCGACTCCACGGTGTGGATGACCCAACACCAGGACGACAGCGCGGGCTGGTCATGCCAACGGGCGCTGCGAGTCTCCAACAACATCGCGATCGATGTGCTGGCGTGCAAGCTCTACGTCGGCGACGAGGCCGTCACGATCGCCAACGGCATTGACGCACGGCTACCCAGCGTGTGAGCCCTCAGAGCTTTTTGATGCCACGGACGATCCGGTGGAACGGGACCGCGGCGGTCAGGCCGCTGCGCAGGCTGCGTTGCAGGGCACTCAAATTCGCCAACACGATGTAGCGCACCCCGCAGTCTCGCCACACCGCAACCTGGTCGATGATCTCGCCGGGAGTACCGACCAACGCCGTGCCCCGAACCATTTCCGGGGTAATGCCTTTGATGTGCGAGAGTGCGGTCTGCTCGTCCCAGCCATGCGGTAGCAGGTCTTGCCCTCCGGCGAAGCCAACCCCCAGCGGGTGCTGCGCGCCGTGGTGAGCGAAGAACTCGTCGTTGGCGTTCAGCACCCACGCCTTGATCATCTCCGAGTCCAGCGCCTCGTCCACCTCGGCTGCGCTGCGGCCGGTCACCACCCCGATCCACAGCGCCGGGACGATGGACAGCGGATCGCGTCCGGCATCCGAGGCCGCGGCACGAACGGCGTCCAGCCGCTCCGCGTACTGGTGTGGCTGGTGCGGCGAGGCCGGCAAGAAGCCGTCGCCGTAGCGGCCCACCGCGCGCAGCATGCGCTGCCCGTGCGCGGCGATCCAGATCGGCGGCCACGTGCCGCGGTAGGGCGGCAGGTCGAACAGCGCGTTGCGCAACGGAAAATACGGTGAGTCCCGGTTGACCAGTGCCCCACCGGAATCCCACAATGCCCGGATGGTCGCGATGGCCTCTTCGAACCGGGCGACCGGCTTGGACCACTCCACCCCGTAGGGTTCGTTGCCCTCCCGCTCGCCGGTGCCGATACCGAGGATGGCCCGGCCCCGGGTGAGCAGGTGCAGGGTCGCCGCGGCCTGGGCGGTGACCGCCGGATTGCGCCGGGCGGTGTCGGTCACCGAGGTGCCCAGCCGCAGCCGGGCCACGCGGTTGCGGGCGGCGATGTGCCCGAGCATGGTCCACGGCTCCAGGTAGGCGTCCACCGACGGCATGATCTTGGTCAGGCCGACGTAATTGGGCTGCCACAGCGCCCGCGGGAACAGCGCGTTGAGGTGGTCGGGCGCCCAGAGCGAGTCGGCTCGGCCGGCCACCGCACTCAGGTAGTTGACCCTGGTGAGGGTGTCGACGACCGGGCGCGCGGCCATGACGGGATCTTGGACACCCACACCGAATCCGGCCATTGGCGCACTGTGCTCCGCCAGCGTCGGCCTGCCAAGAGTAAGCGCCTACCCTAAATGCGCGTAGCAGGCCTTGATCCGCTCGATCCACCACTGCCGCCGCTGCGGTGAGGCGGCCAGGGCGTGCAGCCGGGCCGGGTCCGGGGTGACGGGCCGCACCGGCAAGTAGCCGTCAGTTTGTGGCGGCGTCTCGGCGATGTCTTCGACGAACAGCGACCCGGTGCCCAGCCCGCAGGCGTGCGGCAGCTCCGGCAGTGCCGCCGCCGCATGCAGACCGGCCGCGATGCCGACCGCGGAGTCGATCGCGCTGGAGATCACCACCGGGATGCCGATCTGGTCGGCGATCGCCAGCAGCGCCGAAATCCCGCCCAGCGGAGCGACTTTGAGTACCGCGATATCGGCGGCGCCGGCTTTGGCGACGGCCAATGGGTCATCAGCTTTGCGGATGCTCTCGTCGGCCGCGATCGGGATGTCGATGCGGCGGCGCAATTCGGCGAGTTCGGCGACGGTGGCGCAGGGTTGTTCCAGGTACTCCAGGGGGCCCAGCGCCGTTGCCGCCTGCACGGCTTGCGCCACGCTCCAGCCGCCGTTGGCGTCGACCCGCACGGTGGGGACCAGCGCACGGACCGCCGCCACGCGGGCGACGTCGTCGGCCAGCGACTGGCCGGGTTCGGCGACCTTCACCTTGGCGGTGTGGGCGCCGGGAAACCGTGCCAACACCTCGGGCACCTGCTCGGCGGCCACGGCGGGCACGGTGGCGTTGATCGGGATGCGGTCGCGGCGGGCCGGCGGCGGCTGCTGGTAGGCGCCCTCGATGGCAGCGGCCAGCCAGTGCGCGGCTTCGGGCGGTTGGTACTCGGGAAACGCCCCGAACTCCCCCCAGCCCGCCGGGCCGTCGATCAGCGCCAGTTCGCGAACGGTGATGCCGCGGAATTTGACGCGCATCGGCAGCGCCACCACGTGCAACCGGTCGAGGATGTCCTCGATTTGCGGGGGCATAGAGGTAGGTTCTCAGATCATGCGGACTGGCGCGGAACCCTCTCACCGGGACCCGGCACGACAACCGTCGGTCCGCTCCGCATGGCCACCGCCTTCGAGGCGATGATCGACGTGGTTACGGTGGGCGCGGCCGGGCGGAATTACAACACGTTCTAGTCTGGCCAGATGGACGACCACCCACCGTTGCGCAATCCCGTTCACATGGGCCACCTGCTGGCCGGCGCGCTGAAACGCCACCGCGACACCCCGGTGCTGTTCCTCGGCGACACCACGCTGACCGGCGGGGAACTCGCCGACAAGATCAGCCAGTACATCCAGGCCTTCGAGGCGCTGGGCGCCGGCACCGGCACCGCGGTCGGGCTGCTGTCGCTGAACCGCCCCGAGGTGCTGATGATCATCGGCGCCGGGCAGACCATGGGCTACCGGCGTACCGCGCTGCATCCGCTGGGTTCGCTGGACGACCACGCCTACGTGCTGGCCGACGCCGGGATCTCCACGCTGATCATCGACCCGAATCCGGCGTTCGTGCAGCGCGCGCTGGGCCTGCTGGACAAGGTCGAGTCGCTGCGCCAGATCTTGACCATCGGACCGGTCCCCGCCGAACTGGCCGACGTGGCGAGCGATCTGTCCGCCGAGGCGGCGAAGTACCCGGTGCGCCCACTGGTGGCCGCCGATCTGGCCCCCGACCACATCGGCGGGCTGACCTACACCGGTGGGACGACCGGGAAGCCCAAGGGCGTGATCGGCACCGTGGAGTCGATCACCACCATGACCCAGATTCAGCTGGCCGAGTGGGAGTGGCCCGCCAATCCGAAGTTTCTGATGTGCACCCCGCTGTCGCATGCCGGGGCGGCGTTTTTCGCCCCGACGCTGATCAAGGGCGGCCAGATGGTGGTGGCGGCGAAGTTCGATCCCGCCGAGATCCTGAAAACCATTGAGGAACAGCGGATCACCGCGACGATGCTGGTGCCGTCGATGCTGTATGCGCTGATGGACCACCCGGATTCACGCACCCGGGATCTGTCGTCGCTGGAGACGGTGTACTACGGCGCGTCGGCGATCAACCCGGTGCGGCTGGCCGAGGCGATCGAGCGGTTCGGGCCGATCTTCGCCCAGTACTACGGCCAGTCCGAGGCGCCGATGGTGATCACCTACCTGGCCAAGGGTGACCACGACGAGAAGCGGCTCACCTCCTGCGGGCGCCCGACGCTGTTCGCGCGCACCGCCCTGCTGGGCGCGGACGGCCAACCGGTGCCCCAGGGCGAGGTCGGCGAGATCTGCGTCGGCGGGCCGCTGCTGTCCGGCGGGTACTGGAACCTGCCGGAGGCGACCGCGGAGACGTTCCGCGACGGCTGGATGCACACCGGCGACATGGCCCGCGAGGACGAGGACGGCTTCTGGTTCATCGTCGACCGGGTCAAGGACATGATCGTCACCGGCGGCTTCAACGTGTTCCCCCGCGAAGTCGAGGACGTGGTGGCCGAGCACGCCGCGGTGGCGCAGGTGTGTGTGATCGGCACCCCGGACGACAAGTGGGGCGAGGCGGTGACCGCGGTGGTGGTGTTGCGTCCCGAGGCGCCCCGCGACGATGAGGCGATCGCGGCGATGACCGCCGAGATCCAGGACGCGGTCAAGCAGCGCAAGGGCTCGGTGCAATCGCCCAAGCGGGTGATCGTGGTCGACGCCCTGCCGGTGACCGCGTTGGGCAAGCCGGACAAGAAGGCCGTCCGCGCCCAGTTCTGGGAAGGCGCCGAGCGGGCCATCGGGTAGCGGCTGATGCGGAGCGCCCCGGTAGCGTCGCAGGCGTGAGCAGCAACCCCTTTGACAAGAGCATCTGGCGAACGGTCGACGGCTTCGACGGCCTGACCGACATCACCTACCACCGCCACGTCACCGACGCCACGGTGCGGGTGGCGTTCGATCGCCCAGAGGTGCGCAACGCGTTTCGCCCCCACACCGTCGACGAGCTGTATCAGGTACTCGATCACGCCCGGATGTCCCCGGACGTCGGGGTGGTGCTGCTGACCGGCAACGGGCCGTCGGCCAAAGACGGCGGCTGGGCGTTCTGCTCCGGTGGCGATCAGCGCATCCGCGGCCGCAGCGGCTACCAGTACGCCAGCGGGGAGACCGCGGACACCGTCGACGCCGCCCGCGCCGGGCGACTGCACATTCTGGAGGTGCAGCGGCTGATCCGGTTCATGCCCAAGCCGGTGATCGCCCTGGTCAACGGCTGGGCCGCCGGCGGCGGGCACAGCCTGCATGTGGTGTGCGACCTGACGCTGGCCAGCCGCGAGCACGCGAAGTTCAAGCAGACCGACGCCGACGTCGGCAGCTTCGACGGCGGCTACGGCAGCGCGTATCTGGCCCGCCAGGTAGGCCAGAAATTCGCCCGGGAGATCTTCTTTCTGGGCCGGGCCTACACCGCTGAGCAGATGCACCACATGGGTGCGGTCAACGAGGTCGTCGACCACGCCGAGCTGGAGAGCGTCGGCGTGGACTGGGCGCGTCAGATCAACGGCAAATCCCCTCAGGCGCAGCGCATGCTGAAGTTCGCCTTCAACCTGCTCGACGACGGCCTGGTGGGTCAGCAACTGTTCGCCGGCGAGGCCACCCGGCTGGCCTACATGACCGACGAGGCCGTGGAGGGCCGGGATTCATTCCTGGAGAAGCGCGACCCCGACTGGAGCCGCTTCCCCCGCTATTTCTGAGCGGGCGGGGTTCGTTCTGGGCGGGCGGGGTTCGCCGAGGCTGTAGTTAGCGCGGAGAAGTGCGAGTGGCGCTCACGGTAACGACAGTTTCGGCGCGTTCTGACCCCCGCATAGAGTGGCTATCCATGAGCAAGAGCCCCCTACGCCGCCTGACCGAGGCGGTCACCCTGGCCGCGATGCGCCCGCCCGTCGCACCGCAACTGCTGGCATATCGGCCACTGGCCAAACCGGTCGACCTGAGCGGCAAGCGGGTGCTGCTCACCGGCGCGTCGTCGGGCATCGGTGAGGCCGCCGCCGAACTGTTCGCCGACGCCGGCGCCACCGTAGTGGCGGTGGCCCGACGCAAGGATCTGCTCGACGAGGTCGCGGGGCGGATCACCGCCGCCGGCGGCGATGCGACCGCCATCGCGTGCGACCTGTCCGACATGGACGCCGTGGACGCGCTGGCCGCCGACGTACAGCAGCGGCTGGGCGGGGTGGACATCCTGGTCAACAACGCCGGCCGCTCCATCCGGCGGCCGCTGGCCGAATCCCTGGACCGCTGGCACGACGTCGAGCGGACCATGACGCTGAACTACTACTCGCCGCTGCGGCTGATCCGCGCGATCGCCCCCGGCATGTTCGAGCGCGGCGACGGGCACATCATCAACGTCGCCACCTGGGGCGTGATGACCGAAGCCTCACCGTTGTTCGCGGTGTACAACGCCTCCAAAACCGCGCTGTCGGCGGTCAGCCGCGTCATCGAAACCGAATGGGCACAAAAGGGCGTGCATTCCACCACGCTGTACTACCCGCTGGTGGCCACCCCGATGATCGCGCCGACCAAGGCCTTCCGGAACCGCCCGGCGTTGACCGCGCACGAAGCCGCCGAGTGGATGATCACCGCGGCGCGCAGCCGGCCGGTCCGGATCGCCCCGCGGATCGCGGTGACCGCCCGGGCACTGGACGTGATGGCGCCGGGCCTGGTGACCACGGTGATGCAGCGCGGAACGTGATAGACACGAGGCCATGGAGAGCTCATGGAGGTCCTAGCCAGCCGGGTGCTGCTGCGACCGGCCGACTACCAGCGTTCGCTGCGGTTCTACCGCGACGAGATCGGCTTGGCGATCGCGCGTGATTACGGCGCCGGGATGGTGTTCTACGCCGGGCAGTCACTGATCGAGCTGGCCGGTCACGGCGGCCCGGAACGTCCGGGGGCGTCGTTTCCCGGCGCGCTGTGGCTGCAGGTGCGCGACGTCGCGGCCACCCAGGCCGAACTGGAGGGCCGGGGCGTGCCGATCGCCCGCGAAGCACGCCGGGAGCCGTGGGGGCTGCATGAGATGCATGTCACCGACCCCGACGGCGTCACGCTGATTTTCGTGGAGGTGCCCGCCAATCACCCGCTGCGCCGCGACACCCGCCAGGACAACCGCGCCGAATCCGAAGGTTAACGGCAGGCAAACACTTCGAAACGTCTCGGCGTACACCCGCATTTCGCCAGCGTGAACGTTCGACAACGACCCAAGCGGCCGCCAGAATTGACGCTGTGATGCTCTGGTGAGCCTTGATCTGTTCCTTTTGATCATCGTGGTGATCACGGCGCTCGGCTTCGACTTCACCAACGGATTTCATGACACCGGCAACGCCATGGCGACGTCGATCGCCAGCGGGGCGCTCAAGCCCAAGGCCGCCGTCACCATGTCGGCCTGCCTGAACCTGATCGGCGCCTTCCTGTCGACCGCGGTGGCGGCGACCATTGCCAAGGGACTGGTGGACGCCCATCTGGTGACCCTGGAACTGGTTTTCGCCGGCCTGGTCGGCGGCATCGTGTGGAACCTGCTGACCTGGCTGCTGGGCATTCCGTCCAGCTCCTCGCACGCCCTGATCGGCGGCATCGTGGGTGCGATGATCGCCGCCGTAGGCGCGCACGGGGTGATCTGGAGCGGCGTGGTGTCCAAGGTGCTGATTCCGGCCGTGGTGGCCACCGTGATCGCCACCGTGATCGCCTCCGTCGGCACCTGGCTGGTGTACCGCATCACCCGCGGCGTCGACGAGCGCAAGTCCGAGAAGGTGTTTCAGCGCGGCCAGATCGGCTCGGCCGCGTTGGTGTCGTTGGCGCACGGCACCAACGACGCCCAGAAGACCATGGGCGTGATCTTCCTGGCCCTGATGTCCTACGGCGCGGTCAGCACGTCGGCGACGCTGCCGCCGCTGTGGGTGATCGTCAGCTGTGCGCTCGCGATGGCGGCCGGCACCTACACCGGAGGCTGGCGCATCATCCGCACGCTGGGCAAGGGCCTGGTCGAGATCAAGCCGCCGCAGGGCATGGCCGCCGAGTCGGCCGCCGCCTCCGTCATCTTGTTGTCCAGCCACTTCGGGTACTCGCTGTCGACCACTCAGGTCGCCACCGGGTCGGTGCTGGGCAGCGGTGTAGGTAAGCCGGGCGCCCAGGTGCGTTGGAGTGTCGCCGGACGAATGGTGTCGGCGTGGCTGGTGACGCTGCCGATGGCCGGCGGTGTCGGCGCAGGCGCCTACGGCATCGTGCACGGCATCGGCGGCTACCTCGGGATCGGCGTCGGCGTGACGCTGCTGATCACCGTGGTGCTGGCGATCTGGCTGCGGTCGCGCCGGGCACGCATCGACCACCACAACGTCAACGCCGAATGGGAGGGCAGCCTGACTGGCGGCCTGTCCGCGCCCAGCCACGTGCCACTTCCCGCGGACGCCCCGCTGGTCGAGCAGGCCCTGCGGTCGGCATTCGAGACCGGGCCCCAGGCGCCGCAGCTGACCATCGTCCCGGCCGGCGACGCCAGCACGCGCGAAACCATCCGCTCATGAGCGAGTGGTTCAACTACGCCGCCACCCTGAAGATTCTGGTCTTCGGGCTGCTGGTCGGCGCCGCGCTGCCCGCGCTGTTCGCAGTCGCCACGCGAATCAATGTCGCCGCCCACGGTGGCGCCGGCGAGGTCGGCGTCCGGCGGCCGCTGCTGATCGCGGTCAGCTGGGCGATCTTCCTCCTGGTGTTGGTCGTGGCGGTCGTCGGGGTGCTGTTCGTCGCCCGCGACTTTCTGGGTCATCACTTCGGTTGGTACCTGCTGGGAGCCAAGCCCCAGTAGCCCGGCTCGCGCGCCGCCTTCCCTGGCTTGGTACCCGTAATATCGGTCGCGGACATGTTCGATCGGCGACGCGGGAAGGGTGACGCGAGATGAACAAATTTCTCACCTCGATCGTCGCCTGGCTGCGCGCCGGATATCCCGACGGTGTCCCGCAGACCGACTACATCCCGCTGCTGGCACTGCTGTCACGGCGGCTGACCAACGACGAGGTCAAGGCCGTCGCCGGCGAGCTGATCGGGCGGGGCGAATTCGACCACATCGACATCGGGGTGCTGATCGCCCGACTCACCAACGAACTGCCCGCCCAAGAAGATGTGGAGCGGGTGCGGGAGCGGTTGGCCGCCAAGGGCTGGCTGCTCGATGACGCCGCCAGCGGCGGAGGCACGCCATAGCCGTCCTGCGTGCGCTGGTCGTCCCAGCCGATGACGCGGTGTCGACGCTGCTGCCCGCCCTGCAGGACGTTCTCGACGGCCACAGCGCCGCGCTGACACCGGTCGCCGCCGACGGCGACCCCTCGATTCTGGCGGCCTTGCGGGTCGGTGAGCCCGTCGACGACGATGTCGCACTGGTGGTGACGACGTCGGGGACCACCGGGGCACCCAAAGGAGCACTGTTGTCCGGCGCGGCGCTGCGGGCCAGCGCGACAGCCACCGAGAACCGGTTGGGTGGTCCGGGCCGCTGGCTGCTGGCGTTACCGCCGCACCACATCGCCGGAATCCAGGTCGTGGTGCGCAGCCTGCTGGCCGGTACCACGCCGGTGCAGATCGACGTGGCAACGGGTTTCGACGTCGAGCAGTTGCCGGCCGCGGTTGCCGAACTCGGGTCCGGGCGGCGTTACACCTCGCTGGTGGCGACTCAACTCGCCAAGGCGCTGGAGGCTCCCGCGTCGACGGCCGCGCTGGCAGAACTCGATGCGGTGCTGCTGGGCGGCGGGCCGGCGCCGCAACCGATTCTGGATGCCGCGGCGGCCGCGGGCGTGCGGGTGGTGCGCACCTACGGCATGAGCGAGACTGCCGGCGGCTGCGTCTATGACGGCGTGCCGCTGTCCGGCGTGCGGGTGCGTATCGGCGACGACGGCCGGATCGCGCTTGGCGGGCCGACACTGGCCCGCGGCTATCGCAATCCCGTCGACCCGGACCCGTTCGCCGAGCCGGGCTGGTTCCACACCAATGACATTGGGGCGCTGGATTCTTCGGGACGTCTGAGTGTGCTCGGGCGCGCCGATGATGCGATCAGCACCGGCGGGCTGACCGTGTTGCCCGGACCGGTCGAAGCCGTGCTGTCGACCCATCCCGCGGTGGCCGACTGTGCGGTGTTCGGGGTCCCCGACGATCGGTTGGGCCAGCGCGTGGTGGCCGCGGTGGTGGTGGCCGGCGCCGAGCCGCCGACGCTGGCGGCGCTGCGCGCTCACATCGCGGGGTCTCTGGACGCCACCGCGGCACCGCGTGAGCTGCACATCGTCGCCGCATTGCCTCGCCGCGGGATCGGAAAACTGGATCGGAAATCGTTGGTGCGGCAGTTCTCTCGTTGAGGTGGGACGCTCACCGGGGGTCAGTCGCCGCCGCTGCCACCCGACGAACCGCCACTGGAACCACCGCCAGAACCGCCACCCGAGGAACCACCGCTCGAGCCACCGCTGGAACCGCCGCTCGAGCCACCGGAACTGCTCCCAGAGCCACCGGAGCCACCGCTCGCCCCCGAGGAACCGGACCCGCCCCCAGAACCACTGGAGCCACTGCCCGAACCACCGGAGCTACCGCCGGAACCACTACTCCCCGAGCCACCCGCGTCACTACCCGAACCACCGGTGGAGCCACCCGGACTACTGCCCGAACCATCGCCACCGGACCCGGTACTGCCGGACCCGGTACTGCCGGACCCCGTACTGCCGGACCCGGTACTGCCAGAGTCGCTGCCCGAGCCGTTGCCACCCGACCCGGAAGAGCTACCGCCGGAACTACCGCTATGCCCACCAGCCCCGCTGTCACCCGAGCCACCCGAGTCACTGCCCGACCCGCCCGGGTTACTACCAGAGCCGCTATCGTCGCCGCCCGTGCCGGTACCACCGGAGGGGCTTCCACCGGAATCGTCGGCGCCGGAACCGCTGCCCCCGGAATCGCTGCTCCCGGAACCACTTCCGCCCGAACCGTTTCCACCGGAACCGGTGCCGCCGGAGCCCGACTCTCCACCGGCGCCAGTACCGCCGGAGCCGGATCCGCCGGAGCCGGCATCGCCGCCCGAGCCGGTGCCCCCGGACCCGGCATCTCCGCCGGAGCCGGTACTCCCGGAGCCCGTATCTCCACCAGAGCCAGCACTGTCGCCGGAATGACCGCTGCCGGTTTCACCGCTACCGGAACCGATGTCTCCCCCGCCGATACCGCCGATACCGCCGGCGCCAGCACCATCGCGACCCGAACCACCCAGCCCACCGCGGCCACCATCAATGGGCCCGGGAATGATCGGGATCGGGATCGGGATCGGGAACGGGATCATCGCGGGACCCGGCGGCGCGGGCACCACCGGGGGCACGATCGGTGGCGGGGCAACCGCGGCCGGCGGCACCGGATCCACGGGAGCCACAACGGGATTGGGCGCGGGAGCCCGCGGAGCCGGCATGGGCGGAGGCTTCGGGGCCGGCAGCGCAGGAATGAAGTTGCCCGGCACCGGTTGCGGCTGCAGTGGCTGCGCCAACACCGGTGGCTCCACCTGGGTGGCCGCGGCGGTCGGGCGGATACCGACGGTGACGGCTACCGCCAGCGCGGCGCACCCCGCTACCAGAATCCCGCCGACCGAACTGCCGATCAGCAGGGCCCGGCCCACCGGCGGCGGCAACACCTCGGGCTCGTCGTCGCCACCGGATTCGTCGTAGGCCTCGTAGTCGCCGTAGCCGTCCTCGGCGTACTCCACCGGCAACAGTTCGGAGTCGTCATCGGTCATCGAGTACGCCAGCTGTTGTTCGGGCTCGGCGCCCGCTATCGCCGGCTCCGCCGTTGTGGCCGCCCCGCCCGCCGGGTCGATGCCGGGCAGCGGGGCGGCCGCCGTCGGCTCACCGGCAGTCGCCGCCGGTGCGGCCATCGTCGCATCGCCATCGGGCGCCGGCAGCATCGTCGTCTCGCCATCCTCGCCCTGCGCATTGCGCGCCAACGCCACCGCCGAACGCGCCGGCGACTGCTCGGAGACGTGCTCGACCCCGGCTTCGTCGAGCGCCCGGACAAGCTCGGCCAGCAACGCCGCATCCGACCAGCTCACCCGGGTGGCGGCCAGACGATGACCTTCGTCGGTCAGCATGCGGTGCGTGCCGATCACCGTCTCGGCCAGCGTTGCGACCGGATCCTGCGTGAGGTCGAGCATCGACTCGTCGAGCACGGCATCGCCGTAGGCGTCCGATTCCACCAGTGCCAAGCGGGCCAGCGCGCCGGTAACCGACACGCCCAGCGCGACATCCATGCCCGCGCCTCCTTCCGCCACCGGCTTCAATCAGCCAGTTTAGCGGCGCAAGACGACAGCAAAGCGGTTCGATAGCCGCTGATCAGCGGTGCGCAGCCGCGGCGCGGTTAAGGTGAGCTGGTGATCGCCGAGTCGACCCGGCGCTGGAACATCGGCCGTGATGTGACCGCGGCGGTGCTGCTGTGCGTTGCGCCGGCGCTGCCCTGGAGTCTGTATTTCGGAGCCGGGATTCCCGGCAGCGACACCAGGTTGTTCGCCGTGCTCGCCGCAGTAACCGTGCTCGCACTGGGGTCGGTGGCCGCCACCTACGCCGGCCCCTGGGGGATCCTGGGAACGCACGCCGATCCCGCACTGGCCGGGCGGCTGCGCCGACTGCTCAGCGCGCCCTACCTGCTGCTGGTGTTGGGCGTGGTGGTCGCCGATGTGGTGCAGACCATCCAGTACGGCGGCACCTCCCGGCCGCCCGGCGGGGTGGGCCCGGGCGCCTGGCTGGGCGTCGCGGGCGCAGTGCTGGCCGGGCAGCCGGTGCTGGCCGGTCCCGTCCGGTACTGGAGGCGCGGCGCCCGCCTGCTGGGCGACGCCGCGATCGCCGGGGCCGGCTGGAGCGTGCTGTTCAACCTGTACTGGCGAGTGCACTACGCCGTGCCCGATGTGCACTCGGCAAGCGACTTCGGCAGGACACACGCCGCCATCATCGCGACCGCCCTGGTCTACGGGGCGGTGGCGTGGATCACGGTGGCCACCGCATCACGGTGGATTCTGCGTCGCGACAAGGCATCACAGCTCTGCGTGGTGCTGCTCGGGGGAGCGGCCCTGCTGGCCGGTGTACTGGTGTGGGTGTTACCAGTGGGCCGGCTCATCGACAGCTTTCACGGTATCGCGCAGAACACCTCCACCGCGGGTGTCGGTTTCGAAGGTTACCTGGTGTGGGTGGCCACGGCGGCGATCTTCGCGGTGGCCGCGCTGCGCGACGCATCACCGGCAACCTGGCTGGGAGCGACACGGAATACCTTGCTGCTCATCATCGTCTGGTGCCTGGGCTCGGCTTTGATGCGCATCAACGACCTCGTCGCCGCGGTCGGCCTGGGTCTGCCGTATTCGCCGTATGACAGCGCCGCGATGGCGTCGTTCGACGTGGTGACCGCGGCGGTCGCGATCTGGTTGCGGATCAACCTGGCGAATCGGTCGATTCCGGCGGCCGCCCTGTGGTCGGTGGCCGCGGTGCTGTTCGGGTTCACGATCGCGCGCATCGTGGTCGGCGTCGGACTGGCCCCGCGGCTGCCGGATTCGCAGCGGGCCGATTCCCTGGCGCAGCCGGTGTACGGCAACGGCATCGCCCAGCAGATCACCAGCACCTTCGATGTGATGCTGTGCGGGCTGGCGTTGTGTGCGCTACTGGTCACGATCGTCGCGGGCCGATTCGCGCTGCCGGCCGACGACCGCCCCAAACCCGGCGACCCCGGCACCCCGCGGATCTTCCGGTCGACCGGATCCACCCGCCCAGTGCGAGCCGGCGGGCCGAAGATCTACCGGGGCGCTGACGATTCGGCGGGCGACGAGTCGATTCAGGGCAGCTCGAACGGCAGCTCAACGCCCTCGTAAGGCAGGCAGTGGGTGCAGGTGCGCTCTTCGTCGACCCGTTCGATCCCCCGGTGCACCAGCTTTTTGAACGGCTCGATGTTCTTCTGGAACTCCGCGAAGACGTCGACGACCTTCACCCCGCTGCCGACGTCGACACCGGCGTCCAGGTCGGTAACCAAAGCGATTGCGGCGTAACACATTTCCAGTTCGCGAGCCAGCACCGCCTCGGGATAGCCAGTCATATTGATCAGCCGGAAGCCGGCCGAAGCGAACCACTGGCTCTCGGCGCGAGTGGAGAATCGGGGGCCTTGGATCACCACCATGGTGGCGCCGTCGACGACATCGGGCAGGCCGGTCACCACCGAGCGCAGCGTCGGGCAGTACGGGTCGGCGAACTCGACGTGCACGCCGCCGCCGTCGAAATAGGTGTCGGCGCGCCCCCGAGTGCGGTCCACCAGCTGATCGGGCACCACCACCGAGCCGGGGGGCAACTCCGGGGTCAGGCTGCCGACCGCGCAGGGCGCGAGGATCCGCCGCACCCCCAGCGTGCGCAGCGCCCACATGTTGGCCCGATACGGCACGGTGTGCGCCGAATACTCGTGTCGTTCGCCGTGGCGCGGCAGAAACGCGACCTCGTGCCCGCCGACGGTGCCGATCATGATCTCGGCGCTGGGTTTGCCGTAGGGGGTGTCGCACTGCACGCGGCGCGCGTCGTCACCGAAGAACGAGTAGAAACCGCTACCGCCAACCACGCCCAGCATATTGCGCCGCTTCCTCCTCATCGCTTCGCGCTGCATCGTCAGCGCCGGGCAAGTCAGCCCCTCCCGCGTGCAAGGATCGTGCCCATGTCTGAAAGGGCCAGCTTTGCACAGTGGATCGAAGGTGCCCGTCCCCGCACCCTGCCCAATGCGATCGCCCCGGTGGTCGCCGGAACCGGCGCGGCGGCCTGGCTGGGCGCCGCGGTGTGGTGGAAGGCGCTGCTGGCGCTGACGGTCGCGGTGGCGCTGATCATCGGGGTGAACTTCGCCAACGACTACTCCGACGGCGTCCGCGGCACCGACGACGACCGGACCGGCCCGCTGCGGCTGGTGGGGTCGCGGCTGGCCAGCCCGCGCGCGGTGCTGACGGCGGCGATCATCGCGCTGTCGGTGGGCGCGCTGGCCGGGCTGGCGCTGGCGCTGGTCAGCGCCCCGTGGCTGCTGGCCGTCGGTGCGGCCTGTGTCGCCGGGGCGTGGTTCTACACCGGCGGATCACGGCCCTACGGCTACGCCGGGTTCGGCGAGATCGCGGTGTTCGTGTTCTTCGGCCTGGTCGCGGTGCTGGGCACCCAGTACACCCAGGCACTGCGGGTGGACTGGGTCGGGGTGATGCTGGCGGTCGGTGTCGGCGCGCTGTCGTCGGCGGTGCTGGTGGCCAACAATCTGCGCGACATCGCCACCGACGAACCGGCCGGCAAGATCACCCTGGCGGTGCGACTGGGCGATGCCCGCACCAGGGTGCTGTTTCAGCTGCTGGTCGCGGCGGCCGGCGTGCTGACGTTCGCGCTGATGCGGGCCACGCCGTGGTGTGCGGCTGGGTTCGTCGCCACCCCGCTGGCACTGCGGGCCATCGCCCCGGTGCGCGCCGGGCAGCGCGGTGTCGCGCTGATCCCGGTGCTGCGCGACACCGGACTGACGATGCTGGTGTGGGCGCTCGCCGAGGCAACCGCGTTGACGCTGAGCTGAGGGCGCACGTTACTTGCACTTTCCCGCCACCGGTTCAGCCTCAACGGGAGAGGCAAACGCGCTCACTCCCCGCGCAGCCGGGCCTGCAGATCCGCACGGTCGCGCCGGCGCCGCTCGCCGGCCGCGGCCATGCTCTCGGTGGCGCGCCGGCGCAGCGGAGTGAAGATCCACATGCCCAACGGCAGCGCGATGATCAGCGCCAACAGCATCGCGATGGTCGGCGGGAAGTCGCTCAGGCCGACCAGCCGCACCAGCCCGTAGATCACCGCGCTCAGCACCACCACCAGCGCCAGCCGGGCAGCCGTGTACACCGCCACATCGATCACTGCACGGCCCATCCGGGGCTCATCCTCTGTCACGGTCATCAAGCCTACTGTCGGCCCGGCACGGCTTCGGAGCCACTAACGGTATATTCGGCGCCAGGAGGTGTCGAGAGTGCTCTACCTGCTCCTCATCCTGGCCCTGGGGACACTGGTCTACCTCGGTCTGCGCGCCAGCCGGTCGCGGCCGAAGACGCGTGTCATCGGGCCGGATGACGATCCGGATTTCCTGTGGAAACTCAGCCAGGGCGATAACCAGCCGTAGCGCGCTGACCGCGCTCCGCTACACGAAGTGCTGGTTGAACCGGTCGTCGCCCGGGAACGCCTCGGCGACCACGGCGGCCAGCTCGACCAGGGCCTCGCGGGTCTCGCGCTTGAGGCGCATCATGTCGATCTCGGCGCCCTCCTCCAGGTGTGGGTCGAACGGCACCAGCCGCACCGCGCGACACCGCCGGGAGAAGTGATCGACCACCTTCTGCATGTCGACCTTGCCCGACCGCGGCCGCACCGCGTTGATGACGGCGATCGAGTTGCGCACCAGTTCCTCGTGGCCGTGGGCGTCCAGCCAGTCCAGCGTCGCCGACGCGCTGCGTGCGCCGTCGACCGAGCCGGAGCTGACCACGATCATGGTGTCTGCCTTGGCCAGCACCGCCGACATGGCCGAGTGCATCAGGCCGGTGCCGCAGTCGGTGAGGACCAGGCTGTAGAACCGCTCCAGCACCTGCAGGGTGCGGGCGTAGTCCTCGGCGCTGAACGCCTCCGACACCGCCGGATCGGTCTCCGAGGCCAGCACCTCCAGCCGGCTGGGCCCCTGGTTGGTGTAGCTGCGGACGTCGCTGTAGCGCTGGATGCCGTCGGCGTCGCGCAGCAGGTGGCGCACGGTGGCCGGGGTCTCCATCGGCACCTTCTGGCTCAGCGTGCCCCGGTCCGGGTTGGCGTCCACGGCCACCACCCGGTCGCCGCGGATGGAGG
Organism: Mycobacterium sp. pW045; assembly: GCF_041287085.1. Lineage (NCBI taxonomy): Bacteria > Bacillati > Actinomycetota > Actinomycetes > Mycobacteriales > Mycobacteriaceae > Mycobacterium > Mycobacterium sp. pW045. The sequence goes on from NZ_JBGGKU010000018.1 coordinate 30,703, forward strand.
CGAAGGTAGCGCCCAGGGTCGCGGTGACGGTCGTCTTGCCGACGCCGCCCTTCAGCGACAGCACCGCGATCCGGTGACAGCCCTGCAGCGGCCGGTTGACCTGCACCACCAGGTCGTTGAAGCGGGCGGTCCGCGGGCTCTCCCCGACGTTGATCAACTGCCCGGACAGCACATAGAGCAGCCGGCGCCAGCCGGACGTCGGCGGCGGCTTGACCTGCCGCAACAGCGAGGTGGTGGACAGGTCCGAAAACGGCGCGATGGGCTCCGCCGGGCGATACGGGGCGCTTCCCGCGCCACCGGGGCCGCCGGCCTGACCGCCGTAGTAGACCGGCGGCGGGTTCTCCATCGGCTGCGGCATCCAGGTCGTCGGTCCGGCCTTCCACTGCTGTTGCTGGGACTGGGTCTCGGCGGGCGCCGGCCACGGGTCAAGCGGTTCTGCGAACCGGCGTTCGGTGCGGAAGCCGCCGAAGGACCGGGTCACGGAACCATCGGCGCCCTCGTTCTGCTGCTGCAACGATCCGGTGTCCGGATCACCGCCAGGGGCCTCATCCGCCCCGGTGACCTGCTGATACGGCCGGAACTGGGTGGTCGGGTGATCCGTCATCTCGTGGCCCTGGGTGGCGTCACCCGGTGCATGGTCGGACACTGATATCTCCCCCATCAGTTGGGTCGAGTCGGTGGGCAGTAAGCGCAGGGTAGCGCAGGCGCCCTAACGCTTTCTGTCAGCAGTGTTAGCCGACTCCGGCATACGAGTGCAGTCCCACCGTCACCAGATTGACGAAGAACAGGTTGAAAATCATCGCCACGAAGCCGGCGACGTTGATCCAAGCCGCCTTGTAATCGCGCCACCCGGCCGTCGACCTGGCATGCAGATAGGCGGCGTAGATGATCCAGGCGACGAACGAGACCGTCTCCTTGGGGTCCCAGCCCCAGTAGCGGCCCCAGGCTCCTTCGGCCCAGATTGCGCCGAAGATCACGCCGAAACCGAACACCGGGAACGCGAAGATGGTCGTCCGGTAGGCGATGCGGTCCAAGGTCTGCGCGTCCGGCAACCGGCGCACCATCCGGGCCAGCGCACCGGGCGCGTCGGGGTCACTCAGCCGCGTCGATCGCACCAGAAACAGGATGCTGGCCACCCCGGCGACCAGGAACACTCCGGAGCCGATGCTGACCACCGAGACGTGGATCGGCAGCCAGTAGGACTGCAGCGCGGGCATCACCGGGGCGGCGGTGGCATACAGCCAGCGCCCGGAGATCGTGAGCAGGATCAGCACCGGCAGCAGCACGAACACCCACAGGCTGCGGTATTGCGGACGGCGCAGCGCGACCGCGGCGGCCAGCAGGCCCGAGAAGCAGGTCAGGTTGATGAACTCGTACATGTTGCCCCACGGCGGGCGCAGCGTGGCGGCGCCGCGGAACACGATGCAGGCCAGCAGCAGCGCGATGCCCAGGTAGACCAGGGCCAGCCCGGCCCGGCCCACCCGCTCGTCGAACGCTCGCCGCGGCGCCGGCACCACCACGCCGGGGGTGGCGCTGTCGGCGCTGACCTTCCCGGCCGGTACCAGCTCGGCCTCGGCGGAGCTGCGGGCGCGGCTGTAGGCCAGTTCGACGGCCAGCAGCAGCAGCGCGATCACCAGCACGATCAGCGCCGAGGTGAACGACCAGTCGGAGTAGCGTGCCAGCCCGACGTCGATATGGGTGCTATTCATCTAGTCCTCCTTGCCGGTGTCGAACCCGGCCAGCAATCGAGTGGTCAGTCGCTCGAACTCGTCACCCCAACCGGAGTTGTCGGTGCGTGCCAGGCCGCCCAGCTCGACGTTGACGGTACCGGCCTGCCGCGTCGGCTCCGCGGTGATCCGGATCCAGACCCGGCGGCGGCGCACTGCCAGCGACACCACCAGTCCGGCCATCATCGTCATCGCGAACACCAGCACCCAGATGTCGGCCGGATCGTGGGACACCTGGATGTTGACGAACGGCACCGCGCCGTCGAACCGCACCAGGGTGCCGTCGTCGAGGCGGATGTGTTCACCGGCCTTCAGGTTGGATCGGGCCACCTTGGTCATCCGGCCCTGGTGGATCAGCCGGGAGTCCAGCGTGAACAGTCCCTGCGGACGGCCGGTGTCCAGGCCGGTGTCACCGCGATAGACGTCGATGGCCACCGCGGGATCGCGCAGCGCCGGGAACGCCGACGACAGCAGTTTGTTGTCGAGTTCCTCGGTCGGCGCGAACAACCCCTGGATCCCGATCTGGTGTTTGCGCCGCTCGCCCGGATCGGGATAGGTCCCGGCCGGCGGGTCGAAGCGCATGGCGCCCGACGACAGCAGGGTCAACGGGTTGTCCGGACGGAACTGCACCGTCTGGGTGCGGGTCTGCCCGTCGGGGAAGACCACGGTGAAGGTGGGCGCGTAACCGTGGCCCTGCAGGTAGGCCCGCACGCCGCCCACCCGCAGCGGATGGTTGACCTCCAGCAGGTACGGGCGCCACTGGTCGGTGCTCAGATCATCGCCGACCTGGTAGTCGATGTGCGCGGTGTACGCGGTGGCCAACCCGGAGTCCAGGTAGTTGGCGTCGAAGTCGTGGACCCGGATGCACATCGGGTGCAGCCGGGTGCCGTCGACGGTGGTGCCGGCGCGGAACGAGTCGAACGCCGCGGGTGAGGCCGAACAGAACCCCGGACCGCCGTCGGCGATGACCATCACGTTGCCCTCGTAGCCGAACAGCCGGCCTGCCGCGACCGCGGCCAGCAGGCCCAGCAGCGCGAAATGGAATGTGAGGTTCCCGAACTCGCGCAGATACCCCTTCTCCGCGGAGATCTCGACGGTGGTCTTCGGTGGCGACCCGCTGCGATCGCCACGGCTCTCATGCGAACGGGTGATGCGCCGCCAGCCCCGCAGCCGCCCGGCCAGCTCGGCGCCGAGCTCGTCGGGATCGCCGACCAGCTGCGCCTCGGCGTGCTTGGGAAGCCGGGCCAGGTTGCGCGGCGCGGCGACCGGGGTGGCGCGCAGGTTACGCAGATGCTCCAGCGTCCGCGGGGTCAGGCAGCCGACCAGCGAGATGCACAGCAGCACGTAGATGGCGGTGAACCAGAAACTGGAGAAGACGTCGAACGCCTCCAACTCGTCCAGCCACGGTCCCATCACCGGGTGCAGCGCCAGGTACTCGTCGACCTTGGCGGCGTTGAGGTTGCGTTGCGGTAGCAGCGCCCCGGGGATGGCGGCCAGCGCGAGGAGGAACAGCAGCACCAGCGCGGTGCCCATAGACGTCAGCGCCCGCCAGGTGTTACGCAGCAGCGCGAGCAGTCGCGAAAGCCCCTTGAACCGCGGTGTTTTGGGGGCGTTGGCGTCTGCTCGCGGGGGTGATGTGGCGGTGCCCGCCGACGGGGGTGAGGTAGCCATCAGATCGGCAGCCTGACATCGGAGACCAGTCCGTCGCGCACCGCGGCCACGAAGTGACCCCAGGCGCCGGTGACCAACGCCAAGCCGACCGCGATCAGCAGCACCCCGCCCAGGATCTGGATGGTCCGGGTGTGCCGGCGCAGCCAGCCCAGCCCGGCCACCGCGCTGGCCGAGCCGAAGGCCAGCGCCACGAACGGGATGCCCAGCCCCAGGCAGTAGGCGATCACCAGCACCACCCCGCGGGCCACGCCGGAGCCGTCGGTGGCCGAGGCGACCGCAATCACCCCGGTCAGGGTCGGCCCCAGGCACGGTGTCCAGCCCAGCGCGAACACCGCCCCCAGCAGCGGCGCGCCCAGCACCGTCGAGAGCTGCCGCGGATTGAAGCGGACCTGGCGTTGCAGCGCCGGGACGAAGCCGATGAACACCAGTCCCATCGCGATGGTCACCACACCGCCGATCCGCTCCAGCAGCACCTGGTTGCTGATCAATGTGGTGGTCATGCCCAGCACCGCGATCGAGCCCAGCAGGAACACCGCGGTGAACCCGGCGACGAACAGTGCCGCTGACCCCGCCACCCGCCACCTCGCCGCCGGTGGGGCTTGCAGCGGGCCGCCGCCCGGTGGTGCTGCTCGCTCCTCGATACCGACCACCGCCGCCAGGTACGACAGGTAGCCCGGCACCAACGGCACGACGCACGGCGAGGCGAAGGAGACCAGCCCGGCCAGCGCCGACACCGCGACGGCCAGCAGCAGCGGGCCGGTGGTGGCGATCGCGGTCAGGCTGCTCACTGCGGCGCCCCGGTGCTTTCCGCGCTTTCAGCGCTTTCTGAGACCAGCCGTGCCACCACCGGTCGCACGTCTTCGGCGAGCACCTCGCGCAGGAACACCGCCGCCACCCGGTGTTGCCGGTCGAGCACCATGGTCGCCGGGATGACCGACGACGGAAACCGGCCTCCGAAGGCGATCATGGTGCGCATCGCCGGGTCGTAGATCGACGGATAGCTGATTTTGCGGTCGGTGATGAAGTCACGGGGCGCCTGTGGTTCGGGGTCGCGGACGTCGATGCCCAGGAACGCCACTCCCTGCGAGCGGGTCTCGTCGTAAACCTGCTGCAGTTGGGAGATCTCGGTGCGGCACGGTCCGCACCACTGCCCCCACACGTTGAGCACCACGACCTTGCCGGCGAAGTCGTTGACGCCGATGGTGCGCGACGGGTCCATCAGGTCGGGCCCGGAGATCGGGCCGGGCTTCCCACGTTCCTGTGGCGGGTCGTAGAAGATGTCGGTCTTGCCGCCGGGCGAGACGAACTCGAAGGTGCCGCCGTGGGTGACGGCGTCATCACCGGTCGAGCAGCCCGAGACCAGGGCGGCCGCCACCACCCCGGCGATCAGTACCGCCCGCATCGTCAACCGCCGGACGGGACACGGTAGTCGACGTCGACCAGCCGATCACCGTCATAGATCAGCGTGGTCACCGAACCCACGTCGCACTGGCGCCGGCGCGGATCGTGCCAGAGCCGGTTGCCGCTGAGGTGTTGCCGCACCGTCCACACCGGCAGCTGGTGGCTGACGCACACCACCTCGCGACCGGCGGCACGGGACCGCGCCTTGTCCACCGCGGTGGCCATCCGCGCGGCGATCTCGGCATACGGCTCGCCCCAGGTCGGGGTGAGCGGGTTGCGCAGATGCCACCAGTACCGCGGGTTGCGCCAGGCGCCGTCTCCGGGCGAGACCCGTTTGCCCTCGAAGACGTTGGTGGACTCGATGAGGTTCTCGTCGGTGTCGACCGGCAGGTCGTGTCGGGCGGCGATCGGCGCGGCGGTCTCCTGGGCGCGCTGCAGCGGCGACGCGATGACGGCGACGATGTCGCGGTCGGCCAGCATCTCGGCGGCGGCGACGGCCTGCGCGCGGCCCTTCTCGGAGAGCCGGAAGCCGGGGATGCGGCCGTAGAGAATGCCGTCGGGATTGTGGACCTCGCCGTGGCGGATCAGGTGTACGCGGGTCTGCATCAGGGTTTCGGCTCTCCGGTGGTGGCGGCGGCGCGGGCGGCGGCCGGCAGTGCCGCGGCGATGCGCTCGAAGGCGTCGTCGGTGAGCGCCGCCGAGACGAACCAGGCCTCGAAGGCGCTGCAGGGCGGGTAGACGCCGGCGTCCAGCAACGCGTGGAAGAACGCCGGGAACCGCCAGGTCTGGCTGGCCTTGGCGGCGGCGAAATCGGTGACCGGCTGCTCGGCGAAGAACACGCTGAACATGTTGCCGGCACGCGGAATCTGGTGCGGCACACCGGCGTCGGTCAACGCTTGCGACAGCAGCGCGGTCAGCCGGTCGGCGTTCTTGTCGAGGGCGGCGTAGACGTCGGCGTCGGCGGCACGCAGGGTGGCCAGCCCGGCGGCGGTGGCCACCGGGTTCCCGGACAGCGTGCCGGCCTGATAGACCGGGCCCAGCGGTGCCAGCCGGTCCATCACCTCGGCGCGGCCGCCGAACGCCGCGGCCGGCAACCCGCCGCTGATCACCTTGCCGAAGGTGAACAGGTCGGCGTCCACCGGATCGAGCCCGTACCAGCCGCTGGCGCTGACCCGGAAGCCGGTCATCACCTCATCGACGATCAGCAGCGCCCCGTGTTCGCTCGCGATCGCCCGCAGCTCGGCGTTGAAGCCGGGCGCCGGCGCCACCACGCCCATGTTGCCGGGGCTGGCCTCGGTGATGACCGCGGCGATCTGATCGCCGAACTCGCTGAACGCTCCGCGCACCGCAGCAACGTCGTTGTAGGGCAACACGATGGTGTCGGCGGCGGTGGCACCGGTGACGCCCGGCGACGACGGCAGCCCCAGGGTGGCCACCCCGGAGCCGGCGTCGGCCAGCAGCGCGTCGACGTGGCCGTGGTAGCAGCCGGAGAACTTGACCACCTTGGCGCGCCCGGTGAAGCCGCGGGCCAGCCGCAACGCACTCATGGTGGCCTCGGTGCCGGAGTTGACCAGCCGGATCTTGCTCACCGGCGGCATCCGGGCGATGATCTCGGCGGCCAGCTCGGTCTCGGTGCGCGTCGGCGCCCCGAACGACAGCCCGCCGCCGGCGGCCTCACGGACCGCGTCGACGACCGCCGGATGGGCATGGCCGAGGATCATCGGGCCCCAGGAACAGACCAGGTCGACGTAGCGGTTGCCGTCGGCGTCGGTGAGCCAGCAACCCTGGGCGCGCTCGATGAACGGCGGGGTGCCGCCGACGGCGGCGAAGGCGCGGACCGGCGAGTTCACCCCGCCTGGGGTGACCGCGCAGGCCTGGTCGAACAGCCGCGCGGATGCCGCCGTAACACGATCCGCACTAACCACGACGACCAGTGTCCCAGCTCGCGCGGCCCCGCCGACTACAGGGTGTAGTTGACGGGGGTTGAGGTGATCGCGTGCTCGGGGTTGGATGACCATCATGCAACTACCGCAACGGCTGGCCCGGTTCAACCGGCACGTCACCAACCCGATCCAGCGGATGTGGGCCGGGTGGGCGCCCTCTTTCGGCATCCTCGAGCACGTCGGGCGACGCTCCGGCAAGGCCTACCGCACCCCGCTGAGCGTGTTCAGCACCGATGACGGGGTCGCGATCCTGCTCACCTACGGCCCCGACCGCGACTGGCTGAAGAACATCGTCGCCGCCGGTGGCGGCAAGATGCGCCGCCACGGCAAGACCTTCGCGGTGAGCAACCCGCACGTGGTCACCAAGGCCGAGGCGGCACCGCACGTGCGCGGCCACGCGCAGGCGGTCTTCGCGCGGCTGCCGTTCGAGCAGGCGGTGCTGCTGACCAGGCAGGACTGAGGGTGCAGTTCTCCGAGCGCCGCGCCCGGTTCAACCGGGTGGTGACCAATCCGCTGTTCCGCCCGATCTCGGGCTTCGTGCCGATGTGGTCGATCATCGAGCACACCGGCCGTCGCTCCGGTGCGACGTACCGCACCCCGGTCTCGATGTTCCACACCGCCGGCGGCGTCGCGGTGCTGCTGCCCTACGGCACCGGCCGGGACTGGGTGAAGAACCTGCGGGCGGCCAACGGCGGGCGAGCCAAGATGGGTGGTAAGACCTTTGCCGTCACCAACCCGCGGGTGGTGCCGACCGCCGAAGCCGCCGGGCTGCTGAAGTCGCCGTGGCGCCAACTGCTCGGGCGGGTGGGGGTGGCTCACACCCTGCTGCTGGACCGGGCCTGACGCCGGCGGCGCGCTACCCCGGTTCGGTGCCGGGTGCGCCCGGCTGCCCCGGAGTTCCACCCGGGTTGCCGGCCCCGCCGGCGCCCGCCGCGCCGGCCGCGCCGGCCTCGATGCCATCGCCGCCGTTGCCGCCGTCACCACCGCCCCCGCCCGGACCGATCGATCCGCC
>NZ_JBGGKU010000019.1:0-24068 GCF_041287085.1 Mycobacterium sp. pW045
TCACCCGCGGCCGCCCAAAGAAAAAATCCGAACCCTAAACGAGGGTTCGGACTATTCCGATGTCCTGAGACATCACACTGGTGCCCCCGGCAGGATTCGAACCTGCGGCCTTCTGCTCCGGAGGCAGACGCTCTATCCCCTGAGCTACGGGGGCGCACGAACTACGGGCGCCAAAGTGGGCTCCGACAGACTAACGCATAAAACCGAGACCCCAAGAACCGGACGGATTCGGGTCCTGACCACGCAAGACCCTAGGATGGACCTCCGTGACCCCCGCCGATCTGGCCGAATTGCTCAAGACCACCGCCGCCGCGGTGCTGGCCGAGCACGACCTGGACCCCGCCGCGCTGCCCGCGGCGGTCACCGTCGAGCGGCCGCGCAACCCCGAGCACGGTGATTACGCCACCAACCTGGCCCTGCAGCTGGGCAAAAAGGTCGGCGTCAACCCCCGTGAGCTGGCCGGCTGGCTGGCCGCCGCGCTGGCGCGCGCCGACGGGATCGCCTCGGCCGACACCGCCGGTCCCGGCTTCGTCAACATCCGCCTGGACGCCTCGGCGCAGGGCACCATCGTGGCCAACATCATCGCCGCCGGCGCCGGCTACGGCCACTCCCAGGAGTTCGACGGCCTCAACGTCAACCTGGAGTTCGTCTCGGCCAACCCCACCGGTCCCATCCACATCGGCGGTACCCGCTGGGCGGCGGTCGGTGACGCGCTGGGCCGGCTGCTTTCCACCCAGGGAGCGGCGGTCACCCGTGAGTACTACTTCAACGACCACGGCGCCCAGATCGACCGGTTCGCCGACTCGCTGATCGCCGCCGCCAAGGGCGAACCCGCCCCCGAGGACGGCTACGCCGGCGCCTACATCACCGACATCGCGGCGCAGATCCAGGCCAAGGCGCCAGATGCGCTCCACAGCCCCGACGCGCAGGAGACGTTCCGCGCGATCGGCGTCGACCTGATGTTCAGCCACATCAAGGAGTCGCTGCACGAATTCGGCACCGACTTCGACGTCTACACCCACGAAGACTCGATGCACACCTCCGGCCGCGTCGAGCAGGCCATCGAACGGCTGCGCGCCAACGACAACATCTACGAAAAAGACGGCGCCACCTGGCTGCGCACCAGCGCCTACGGTGACGACAAAGACCGCGTCGTGATCAAGAGCGACGGCAAACCCGCCTACATCGCCGGCGATTTGGCCTACTACCTGGACAAGCGCGAGCGCGGCTTCAACCTGTGTATCTACATGCTCGGCGCCGACCACCACGGCTACATCGCCCGACTCAAGGCCGCCGCGGCCGCCTTCGGCGACGACCCGGCCACCGTCGAGGTCTTGATCGGCCAGATGGTCAACCTGGTCCGCGACGGCCAGCCGGTCAAGATGAGCAAGCGCGCCGGGACCGTCATCACCCTCGACGACCTGGTCGAGGCCATCGGCGTGGACGCCGCCCGCTACAGCCTGATCCGTTCCTCGGTGGACACCCCGATCGACATCGACCTGGCGCTGTGGTCGTCGGCCAGCAACGAGAACCCGGTCTACTACGTGCAATACGCGCATGCCCGGCTGTCCGCGCTGGCCCGCAACGCCGCCGAGCTCGGCATGAGTCCGGACACCGCCCACCTCGGACTGCTCACCCACGACAAGGAGGGCACGCTGATCCGCAACCTGGGGGAGTTCCCCCGGGTGCTGAAAACCGCTGCCGCGCTGCGTGAACCGCACCGGGTGTGCCGCTACCTGGAAGACCTCGCCGGTGACTATCACCGGTTCTACGACAGCTGCCGGGTGCTGCCGCAGGGCGACGAGCAGCCGGGCGATCTGCACACCGCGCGGTTGGCGCTGTGTCAGGCCACCCGCCAGGTGATCGCCAACGGGCTGGGTATTCTCGGCGTGAGCGCACCGGAGCGAATGTGAACGTCCATCCCGCAGGGCCCCGTCACGCCGAGGAGATCCACCACGACGGTCTGCCGCCGCGGCCGCAGACCTCCCAGGAACTGCTGGAGCTGGCGTCGAATGTGTGGCCCCGCAACACTGTTCGAGAAAGTGACGGCCAGGTGAGCATCGCCGGAGTGAAGGTGACCGACCTGGCCGCCGAATACGGCACCCCGCTGTTCGTCATCGACGAGGACGACTTCCGGAGCCGCTGCCGTGAGATCGCGCAGGCGTTCGGTGGCGGCGACCATGTGCACTACGCCGCCAAGGCGTTCCTGTGCAGCGAGATCGCCCGGTGGATCGACCAGGAAGGGCTGGGCCTGGACGTCGCCACCGGCGGCGAGCTGGCCGTCGCGCTGCACGCGGGGTTCCCCGCCCAGCGAATCACGATGCACGGCAACAACAAATCGGTCGCGGAGCTGCAGGCCGCGGTCGAAGCCGGGGTCGGTCACATCGTGCTCGACTCGATGATCGAGATCGAACGCCTCGACGCGATCGCCGCGGCAGCCGGTGTCGTGCAGGACGTGCTGGTGCGAGTCACCGTCGGCGTGGAGGCGCACACCCACGAGTTCATCTCGACCGCCCACGAAGACCAGAAGTTCGGCTTGTCGCTGGCCAGCCACGCCGCGATGGACGCCGTCAGAAAGGTTTTCGCCACCGACCATCTGCGCCTGGTGGGCCTGCACAGCCACATCGGTTCGCAGATCTTCGACGTCGCCGGCTTCGAGCTGGCCGCCCACCGGGTCATCGGCCTGCTGCGCGACGTGGTCGCTGAATTCGGTGTCGACAAGACCGCGCAACTGTCGGTCATCGACCTGGGCGGCGGGCTGGGCATCTCCTACCTGCCGCAGGACGATCCGCCCCCGATGGACGAGCTCGCCGGCAAGCTCGCCGCGATCGTGCGCGACGAATCAGCCGCCGTCGGCCTGCCGACCCCGCAGCTGGTCGTCGAGCCCGGCCGGGCGATCGCCGGGCCCGGCACCATCACGCTCTACGAGGTCGGCACCGTCAAAGACGTCGACATCAGCGCCACCGCTCGCCGCCGCTACGTCAGTGTCGACGGCGGGATGAGCGACAACATCCGTCCCGCGCTCTACGACGCGCACTATGACGTCCGGCTGGTGTCGCGCGGCGGCACCGCCCAACCGGTGCCGGCGCGCGTCGTCGGCAAACACTGCGAGACCGGCGACATCATCGTCCGCGACACCTGGGTCCCCGAGGACCTGATTCCCGGTGACCTGATCGCCGTGGCCGCCACCGGCGCCTACTGCTACTCGATGTCCAGCCGCTACAACCTGCTCACCCGTCCGGCGGTGGTGACGGTGCGCGACGGGAAGGCCCGCCTTATGCTGCGCCGGGAAACCGTCGATGACCTGATCAGCCTGGAGGTGAATTAAGGATGTCCGATGCGAATGTTCCCGTGAACCCGGTGGGTGTCGCTGTCCTGGGACTCGGCAACGTCGGCAGCGAAGTCGTCCGGATCCTCGAGGCCAGCGCCGATGACCTCGCCGCCCGGATCGGTGCGCCGCTGGTGCTGCGCGGCATCGGGGTGCGCCGGGTGGCGGATGACCGGGGAGTGCCCGTCGAACTGCTCACCGACGACGTCGATGCCCTGGTGTCACGCAGCGACGTCGACATCGTCGTGGAACTGATGGGCCCGGTCGAGCCGGCCCGCAACGCGATCCTGTCGGCGATCAAACACGGCAAGTCGGTCATCACCGCCAACAAGGCCCTGCTGTCACGGTCCACCGGCGAGCTGGCCGAGGCCGCCGAGACCGCGCGCGTGGACATGTACTTCGAGGCCAGCGTCGCCGGCGCGATCCCGGTGATCCGGCCGCTGACCCAGTCGCTGGCCGGTGACACCGTGCTGCGGGTGGCCGGTATCGTCAACGGCACCACCAACTACATCCTGTCCGAGATGGACTCCACCGGCGCCGACTACGCCAGCGCACTGGCCGATGCGAGCGCACTGGGCTACGCCGAGGCCGACCCCACCGCCGACGTGGAGGGCTACGACGCCGCCGCCAAGGCCGCGATCCTGGCCTCGATCGCCTTCCACACCCGGGTGACCGCCGACGACGTCTACCGCGAGGGCATCACCAACATCACCCCCGAGGACGCCGCCGCGGCGCGCGCGCTGGGATGCACCATCAAACTGCTGGCCATCTGCGAACGCATCTCCGGCCGCGACGGCCAGCAGCGGGTCTCGGCGCGGGTCTACCCGGCGCTGGTGCCGCTGGAGCACCCGCTGGCCACCGTCAACGGCGCCTTCAATGCCGTGGTGGTCGAGGCTGAGGCGGCCGGCCGGCTGATGTTCTACGGGCAGGGCGCCGGCGGTTCCCCGACCGCCTCGGCGGTGTTGGGAGACCTGGTGATGGCGGCCCGCAACCGGGTGCAGGGCGGTCGCGGACCGCGTGAGTCCAAATACGCCCAACTGGCCATCGCGCCGATCGGCGATGTCCAGACCCGCTACTACGTGAGCATGGACGTCGCCGACAAGCCGGGCGTGCTGGCAACGGTCGCATCCGAGTTCGCCGCCCATGAGGTGAGCATCGCCGAAGTGCGCCAGGAAGGCGTGACCGACGACGAAGGCCAACTGATCGGTGCCCGGATCGTGGTGGTCACCCACCGCGCCGCCGAATCGGCGCTGTCGGAAACCGTTGCGGCGCTGGCAGAACTGGATGCGGTACAGCAGGTCGCCAGCGTGCTACGACTGGAAGGAACAGATCAGTGAGCTCCACTCGGACGGCGGTCCACCAGCCCTGGCCCGGCCTGATCGGCGCCTACCGCGACCGGCTTCCCGTCGGCGACGACTGGACACCGATCACGCTGCACGAGGGCGGCACCCCGCTGATCCACGCCAAGCGGATCTCCGAACAGCTCGGCTGCACGGTGCACCTCAAGGTGGAGGGGCTCAACCCCACCGGTTCGTTCAAGGACCGGGGTATGACGATGGCAGTCACCGACGCGGTGGCCCGCGGCCAGCAGGTGGTGCTGTGCGCCTCGACCGGCAACACCTCCGCGTCGGCGGCGGCCTACGCCGCGCGGGCCGGCATCACCTGTGCGGTGCTCATCCCGCAGGGCAAGATCGCGATGGGCAAGCTGGCACAGGCGGTCATGCACGGCGCCAAGATCATTCAGATCGACGGCAACTTCGACGACTGCCTGGAGCTGGCCCGCAAGATGGCCACCGACTTCCCGACCATCTCGCTGGTGAACTCGGTGAACCCGGTGCGCATCGAAGGCCAGAAAACCGCGGCGTTCGAGATCGTCGACGCGCTGGGCACCGCCCCCGACATCCACTCGCTGCCGGTCGGCAACGCCGGCAACATCACCGCGTACTGGAAGGGCTACCGCGAGTACTACGCCGACGGCCTGACCGACAAGCTGCCCAAGATGCTCGGGACGCAGGCCGCCGGCGCGGCGCCGCTGGTGCTCGGTGAGCCGGTCAAGAACCCCGAGACCGTCGCCACCGCGATCCGCATCGGCTCGCCGGCATCCTGGACCCAGGCTGTCGAAGCGCAGGTGGATTCCGGTGGGCGGTTCCTGGCCGCCACCGACGAGGAGATTCTGGCCGCCTACCACCTGGTGGCCGAGTCCGAGGGTGTCTTCGTGGAGCCGGCGTCGGCGGCCAGCATCGCCGGGCTGCTCAAGTCGGTCGAAGACGGCTGGGTGCCGCGCGGTTCGACCGTCGTATGCACCGTGACCGGAAACGGGCTCAAGGATCCCGACACCGCGCTGCGCGACCTGCCCGAGGTCACCGCGGTTCCCGTCGACGCGGCCACCGTCGTCGCCGAGTTGGGGCTGGCCTAGTGGTTCAACTGTTACCGGCTGGGTTGACGACCAGCGTCGCGGTGGCGGCGTCGAGCGCCAACCTGGGCCCCGGCTTCGACAGCCTCGGGCTGGCGCTGGGGCTTTACGACGAGATCATCGTCGAGACGGTCGACTCCGGGCTGGTAGTGCACGTCGAGGGGGAGGGCGCCGGTCAGGTCCCACTGTCCTCGGATCACCTTGTGGTGCAAAGTATCCGGCGCGGGCTTGGGGAAGTCGGCGTCGACGTTCCCGGGATGGTGGTGCGCTGCCGCAACGCCATCCCGCACCAGCGTGGACTGGGCTCGTCCGCGGCCGCGGTAGTCGGCGGTTTGGCTGCGGTCAACGGCCTTGTCGCGCAAGTCGATCGGACCGGGCTGTCGGAATCCCGCTTGGTCCAGCTGGCATCGGAGTTCGAGGGCCACCCCGACAACGCCGCCGCTGCCGTGCTGGGTGGCGCGGTGGTCTCCTGGACCGCGGACCGCGCCGACGGCAGTGGGACCGCCTATTCGGCGGTGCCGTTGCGGTTGCACCCCGATATCCACCTGTTCCCGGGGATACCGCAGCTTCGTTCGTCGACCGCCGAGACGCGCATGCTGCTGCCCGAACAGGTCAGCCACCGCGATGCCCGATTCAATGTCAGTCGCGCCGCGCTGCTGGTGGTGGCACTGACCGAGCGGCCCGATCTGCTGCTGGAGGCAACCGAGGACCTGCTGCACCAGCCCCAGCGCGCCGCGGCGCAGCCTGAGTCCGCGCAGTACCTGCAACTGCTGCGGCAGCACGGCATCGCCGGCGTGCTGTCCGGTGCCGGGCCCGCGGTGATCGCGCTGAGCACCGCACCCGAGCTTCCCGCTGAGGTGCTTGAGGCGCCGGCGGCGCGTGGGTTCGCTGTGACGCAGCTGCGTGTGGGTGATGCGGTCAAGTGGAATTCCGGCGTCGTGGTGCCCGGTTGAGGCACGCCACGCAGTATTTGTTGCGCGAGCCACTCAAGGCGGCTATCCTCGGTCCCGTCCCGCATTCGCGGCATCAGCACCTGACTCAGACTGCGATGTCACTGGGACGCCACCAAATTCTTCTCGTAGCTGACGGCTCGCGATTTGACGCTGTCGATACGGGTATCACCGTTAAAACAGTCGACGGTGACACGCACTCGGCGGTTCCGCTGGATGCACCCAACCCCTCGCGTGACAAAACCGACGAGGGAAGAAAGGAAATCCGTGACCGAAACGGACCTCTTCACGGCTGAAGGCAGCACCGGACAGGCTTCGCTGTCGACCTCTCAGAGCGCCTCCCCGACCTCGGGCCCGGGCGCTTCGGAGGCCTCCGGTGCCAGCACGCAGGCCGCCGGCGACGACACCGCGGTGTCGGCCTCCCAAGCCACCTCGACGCCCGCCACCAGCGACTCTGCGTCCGCCGTGGCACCGGACAACGGTGCTGCAACCGCTGCGGAACCGTCGTTGTCTGCGATGGTGCTGCCCGAGCTGCGCGCGCTGGCCAACCGCGTCGGCGTCAAAGGCGCCTCCGGCATGCGCAAGAGCGAGCTGATCGCCGCGATCCGCGAAGTCGGCGGCAACGGCGGCGGCAACGGGGGTAGTGGCGGCAACGGGGGGAGCGGCAGCGACGCTGCCGAGGCACCCGCCGCCGAGGCGCCCGCGAACGGCGCCCCCGTCGGCGAAGAGCCTGCCGCACCCGAGGCCACCGAAACCGGCGGGTCCGGCGAGGCCACCGAGGCGCCGCCTCGTCGTGAACGGCGCGGCGCCAGCCGCGCGACCGGCGCACCCGCCGCCGACGGGGCAGACCAGGACAAGGGCGAGCCCCGTAAGCAGGGCGAGGCCACCAAGCAGCGCGACGGCAACAAGCAGGACAAACAGGACAAGCCCGAGGAGAAGGCCGAGCAGACCGGTGGCCGCGGCGACGGCGCCAAGTCCGACGACGCCGCTGGGGGCAAGGGCGATCAGGCCAAGGGCGACCAGGGCAAAGGCGACCAGAGCAAGGGCGATCAGGGCAGGGGCGACGAGCAGAACCGCGGCCAGCAGGGCCAGCAGAACGCCGATGACGACGACGGGCGCGGCGGTCGGCGCGGCCGCCGGTTCCGTGACCGGCGGCGCCGGGGCGAACGCGGCGGTGAAGGCGGCGACACCGAGCTGCGCGAGGACGACGTCGTCCAGCCGGTGGCCGGCATCCTCGACGTGCTGGACAACTACGCGTTCGTGCGCACCTCCGGCTACCTGGCCGGCCCGAATGACGTCTACGTCTCGATGAACATGGTCCGCAAGAACGGGCTGCGCCGCGGCGACGCGGTGACCGGCGCCGTGCGGGTGCCCCGCGACGGCGAGCAGCCCAACCAACGGCAGAAGTTCAACCCGCTGGTGCGGTTGGACTCCGTCAACGGCGGGCCCGTCGAGGACGCCAAGAAGCGCCCCGAATTCTCCAAGCTGACCCCGCTGTACCCCAACCAGCGGCTGCGTTTGGAGACCTCGAGCGAGAAGCTGACCACCCGTGTCATCGACCTGATCATGCCGATCGGCAAGGGGCAGCGCGCGCTGATCGTGTCGCCGCCCAAGGCCGGTAAGACCACGATCATGCAGGACATCGCCAACGCGATCACCCGCAACAACCCGGAGTGCCACCTGATGGTGGTGCTGGTCGACGAGCGGCCCGAGGAAGTCACCGACATGCAGCGCTCGGTCAAGGGTGAGGTCATCGCCTCCACCTTCGACCGGCCGCCGTCGGATCACACCCAGGCCGCCGAACTGGCTATCGAGCGGGCCAAGCGCCTGGTCGAGCAGGGCAAGGACGTCGTGGTGCTGCTGGATTCGATCACCCGACTGGGGCGGGCCTACAACAACGCCTCCCCGGCGTCGGGCCGCATCCTGTCCGGTGGTGTGGACTCCACCGCGCTCTACCCGCCCAAGCGGTTCCTGGGCGCCGCGCGCAACATCGAGGACGGCGGCTCGCTGACCATCATCGCCACCGCGATGGTCGAAACCGGGTCCACCGGTGACACGGTGATCTTCGAGGAGTTCAAGGGCACCGGCAACGCCGAGCTCAAGCTGGACCGCAAGATCGCCGAGCGCCGGGTGTTCCCGGCCGTCGACGTCAACCCCTCCGGCACCCGCAAGGACGAGCTGCTGCTCTCGCCGGACGAGTTCGCGATCGTGCACAAGCTGCGCCGGTTGCTGTCGGGGCTGGACTCGCATCAGGCCATCGACCTGCTCATGAGCCAGCTGCGCAAGACCAAGAACAACTACGAGTTCCTGGTCCAGGTCTCCAAGACCACGCCGGGAATGGACAACGACTGACCCGCCGCACCCTGCTGACATTGCGGTCAGGGTCGTGATTGCGATGCGACCACAGCCCGAGCGGCAATCTCAGCGGGGACCCCAGCCCGCGGGCCGGCCCCGCGGAATGCGCATGACCCTCCCGGCGTTTTGGGGGAGTGCCAGCGCAGCTGGCATAATCGAACACCTCAGGTTCCGGTTCACGTCCAGCCCACGGGCGGGGCGACCCGGCGACCCACGATCGAAGAGGACACCATGAAAACTGGCATTCACCCGACCTACGGCGAGACCACCGTGGTCTGCGGTTGCGGCAACAGCTTCACCACCCGCAGCACCAAGGAGAGCGGCCACATCGTGGTCGAGGTCTGCTCGCAGTGCCACCCGTTCTACACCGGCAAGCAGAAGATCCTGGACAGCGGTGGCCGGGTCGCCCGCTTCGAGAAACGCTACGGCAAGCGCAAGGCCGCAGCCGACGCAGCGGAATCCGCCGACAAGTAGCTTCCTCACCGACGCCCGGAACGTGCCAGCACGTCGCCCGGGCGTCGGCTTGCGTTCGGGGATGGAGGTGAGATGACCCGCAGCATGCAGGCGATCGATGCCCTGCTGGCCGAACACGCCGCGCTGGAAACTCAGCTCGCCGACCCCGAACTGCACAACGATCCGGTCGAGGCCCGCCGGGCCGGCCGCCGGTTTGCCCAACTGGCGCCGATCATCGCCACCCACCGCAAGCTCGAGTCGGCCCGCGGTGACCTGGAAGCCGCTCGCGAACTCGCCGCCGACGACGCGTCGTTCGCCGCGGAGGTGCCCGAGCTCGAAGCCCGGGTCGCCGAACTGGACACCACGCTCACCGACATGCTCGCGCCACGCGACCCCCACGACGCCGACGACATCGTGCTCGAGGTCAAATCCGGCGAGGGCGGCGAGGAGTCGGCGCTGTTCGCCGCCGACCTGGCCCGGATGTACATCCGCTACGCAGAGCGCCACGGGTGGAAGGTGACGGTGCTCGACGAGACCACGTCGGATCTCGGCGGCTACAAGGACGCCACGATCACCATCGCCAGCAAGGGCGACAGCGCCGACGGTGTGTGGTCGAAGATGAAGTTCGAGGGCGGCGTCCACCGGGTCCAGCGCGTGCCGGTCACCGAGTCGCAGGGCCGCGTCCACACCTCGGCGGCCGGGGTGCTGGTCTACCCCGAGCCCGAAGAGATCGCCGAAGTGGCCATCGACGAGTCGGACCTGCGCATCGACGTCTACCGGTCCTCCGGCAAGGGCGGCCAGGGGGTCAACACCACCGACTCCGCGGTGCGCCTCACCCACCTGCCGACCGGGATCGTCGTGACGTGCCAGAACGAGCGGTCCCAGCTGCAGAACAAGGCCCGCGCACTGCAGGTGCTGGCGGCCCGGCTGCAGGCACTCGCCGAGGAACAGGCACAGGCTGACGCCTCGGCCGACCGGGCCAGCCAGATCCGTACCGTGGACCGCAGCGAGCGCATCCGCACCTACAACTTCCCGGAGAACCGGATCACCGACCACCGCATCGGCTACAAGGCGCACAACCTCGACCAGGTTCTCGACGGGGATCTTGACGCGATGTTCGACGCGCTGGCCGCCGCCGACAAAGAAACCCGGTTGCAGGGGACGTCGTGAATCTCCGGGACGCGATCGACTCTGCTGCTGCGCTTTTCGTCGATGCCGGAATCGAGTCGGCCCGCTACGACGCCGAAGAACTCGCCGCTCATGCCGCCGGTACGCAACGCGGCCGGCTGGCGCTGCTGGACCCACCCGACGACGAGTTCTTCGGGCGCTACCGGGAACTGGTCGCCGCCCGCAGTTCCCGGATCCCGTTGCAGCACCTGATCGGGACCGCGGCGTTCGGCCCGGAGACGCTGCAGGTCGGGCCCGGCGTGTTCATCCCGCGACCGGAAACCGAGGCGATGCTCGAATGGGCGCTGGCGCAACCACTTCGCCTGCGCCCGGTGATCGTCGACGCCTGTACCGGCTCCGGTGCCCTGGCGATCGCATTGTCCCGCGCACGGCCCGGTGCCCGAGTACTCGCGGTCGACGACTCCGAGTCGGCACTGAACTACGCCCGGGGCAACTGTGCAGATACGCCGGTGGAGTTGCTCCGCGCCGATGTCACCACTCCGGGTGTGCTCGCGGAACTGGACGGTCAAGTCGATCTGGTGGTCGCCAACCCGCCCTATATCCCCGAGGGCACGGAACTGGAACCCGAGGTGGCCCAGCATGATCCGTCGCACGCACTGTTCGGCGGCCCGGACGGCATGTCGGTGATCACGCCGCTGGCCGTCCTGGCCGCCCGGCTGCTGCGCACCGGCGGCCTGTTCGCCGTCGAGCACGACGACACCACGTCGGCGGCCACGATCGAAACTGTGCGCGGCACCGGTTGCTTCGACGAGGTGATAGCAAGATCGGACCTGACCGGACGGCCGCGGTTTGTGACGGCGGTCAGGAACGATCAACGATGACAGAGGTTTTCGACTGCGCCGATGCGGCCCAGCGTGCGGCGGGGATCGCCGCCGCGATCGACGCCGTCCGCGGCGGCCGATTGGCGGTGCTGCCCACCGATACCGTCTACGGCGTCGGTGCCGACGCCTTCAACGTCGCCGGGGTGACCGCGCTGCTGGCGGCCAAGCGGCGCGGTCGCGACATGCCGGTGGGCGTGCTGGTCGGCTCGTGGCACTCCATTGACGGGTTGGCCCTGGTGGTGCCCGACACCGCCCGCGAGCTGATCCGCGCATTCTGGCCGGGCGCGCTCAGCGTGATCGTCAACCAGGCGCCGTCACTGCACTGGGACCTCGGCGACGCCCGCGGCACCGTCATGGTGCGCATGCCACTGCACCCGGTGGCCCTGGAAGTGCTCACAGCCGTGGGCCCCATGGCGGTGTCCAGCGCCAACGTCTCCGGTGGCGCGCCGGCCGTGGACGCCGCAGCAGCGCGCCGGCAACTCGGCGAGACCGTGGAGGTCTACCTCGACGCGGGCGCCGCCGAACAGGGCGAAGCCTCCACGATCGTCGACCTGACCGGACCCGCACCGCGCATCGTGCGCACCGGCCCGGTCTCGGCCGAGCAGGTCGGTGCGGTGCTGGGGCAGGACCCGGCGGCGCTGACGGGGACGCCGTGACCAGCCTGCTGGCGCTGGCCGACCGGGGTGCCGGCGTACCGCTGCGGGAACTCGCGCTGGTCGGCTTGACCGCCGCGATCATCACCTACTTCAGCACCGGGCCGGTCCGCTGGCTGGCCACCCGGATCGGTGCGGTCGCCTACCCGCGCGAACGCGACGTGCATGTGCAGCCGACGCCGCGGATGGGCGGGCTGGCGATGTACGTCGGCATCGTCGCCGCGATCTTCCTGGCATCGCAGCTGCCCGCGCTGACCCGCGGCTTCGTCTACTCCACCGGCATGCCGGCGGTGGTGCTGGCCGGCGGGGTGATCATGGGCATCGGCCTGCTCGACGACAAATGGGGCCTGGACGCGCTGACCAAGTTCGCCGGCCAGATCACCGCCGCCAGCGTGCTGGTCACCATGGGCGTCGCGTGGAGTGTGCTCTATATCCCGATCGGCGGCGTCGGCACCGTGGTGCTCGATCAGGTCTCATCGATCCTGCTCACCCTGGCGCTGACGGTCTCGATCGTCAACGCGATGAACTTCGTGGACGGGCTCGACGGCTTGGCCGCCGGCCTCGGATTGATCACCGCGCTGGCGATCTGCATGTTCTCGGTCGGCGTGCTGCAAGACCACGGTGGCGACGTGCTGTTCTACCCGCCCGCGTTGATCTCGGTGGTACTGGCCGGGGCCTGCCTGGGATTTCTCCCACACAATTTCAGCCCCGCGAAGATTTTCATGGGCGACTCGGGATCCATGCTGATCGGTCTGATGCTGGCCGCGGCGTCGACTACCGCCGCCGGCCCGATCTCGCAAACCGCCTACGGCGCCCGCGACGTCTTCGGTCTGCTGGCGCCGTTCCTGCTGGTAGCGGCCGTGGTCTGCGTACCCGCGTTGGATGTGCTGCTGGCGATCATCCGTCGCACCCGTGCCGGACGCAGCCCGTTCAGCCCGGACAAGATGCATCTGCACCACCGGCTGCTGCAGATCGGTCACACCGAGCGCCGCGTGGTGTTGCTGATCTACTTGTGGACGGCGATCGTCGCCTTCGGCGCGGCCGGAACCATCTTCTTCGACCCGCGCTACACCGGGGCGGTGATGCTGGGTGCGATGCTCATCGCGATTGTCGTTACGCTCATCCCGCTGCTGCGTCGCGGTGACGGACTGGAGAACAGCCCCTACGACACGCGGTAGTAGCACCGTCTAAGATGGTGTTGTAGGTGGTTCCGCAGCGCGATCGGGCATCCGATACGCTCGGCGGGCAACTTCACGACAGTGATGCAGAGCAAGTCGAGATTGGGGTGAGGCGGTGACGACACCAGCGCAGGACGCGCCGTTGGTGTTGCCGTCGGTGGTATTCCAGCCGATTCGGCTGCTGCTCATTTGCATTGCGCTGACCGCGGTGGCGACGTTGGCCGCGGCCGGGCTCGGTCATGTGATGTTCGGGGCGTTCTTCGGCTTCGGGCTGGCCCTCGGATTGGTCAACGCGCTGCTGATTCGCCGCTCGGTTCAGTCGATCACCGCCCAAGACCACCCGCTGAAATCGAAGATGGCCATGAACTCCGCGACCCGCCTGCTGGTCATCACGGTCGTCGGTCTGGTCGTCGCCTACCTGTTCCGCCCCCAGGGCCTGGGTGTGCTGTTCGGGCTGGCACTGTTCGAGGTTCTCTTGGTGGCTACCACCGCACTGCCGGTGATGAAGAAGCTGCGCAGCGAGGCAGCGGCCGGCTCAGATGCTCTTGGCACGGAAGGGACTGCACAGTAGCGATGATCGAGACCACCCTGGCCGAGGCCGCGATCGAAGTCGGCCACCACGAGACCGCCGTCTGGCCGGTGCTCGGGACCGTCAACGTCGACACGATTACCTCCAGCGCGATCGCCGCTGTGGTCGTCATCGCGTTGGCGTTCTATCTGCGGGCCAAGGTCACCTCGACCGGGGTTCCCGGCGGTGTCCAGTTGTTCTTCGAGGCGATCACCGTTCAGATGCGCAATCAGATCGAGGGTGCGATCGGCATGCGGATCGCCCCGTTCGTGTTGCCGCTGGCGGTGACCATCTTCGTGTTCATCCTGGTGTCCAACTGGATGGGCGTGTTCCCCGTGCAGTACTCGGATGCCTCCGGCACCAAGGAACTTTTCGCCCCGCCGGCCTCCGACATCAACTACGTGTTGGCGTTGGCCATGTTCGTGTTCTTCTGCTACCACCTGGCCGGGTTCTGGCGCCGCGGCTTCCTGGGCCACCCGTGGCGGGTGCTCAAGGGGCACGTGGCCATCCTGGCTCCGATCAACCTGGTCGAGGAGATCGCCAAGCCGGTTTCGCTGTCGCTGCGACTTTTCGGCAACATCTTCGCCGGCGGCATCCTGGTCGCCCTGATCGCGATGTTCCCGCCCTACATCATGTGGGCGCCCAACGCGATATGGAAAGCGTTCGACTTGTTCGTCGGTCTGATCCAGGCCTTCATCTTCGCGTTGCTGACCATCTTGTACTTCTCGCAGGCGATGGAGATGGACGAACATGCAGACCATTAGTAACCAGCAAGCCTGACACCACATCAAAGACCTGGTAGAGAACTACCAGCTAGCAAGGAGGAAAAGTATGGACCCCACAATCGCGGCCGGCGCCCTCATCGGCGGTGGCCTCATCATGGCCGGTGGCGCGATCGGTGCCGGTATCGGTGACGGCATCGCGGGTAACGCCCTGATCTCCGGAATCGCCCGGCAGCCCGAGGCGCAGGGCCGGTTGTTCACCCCGTTCTTCATCACCGTCGGTC
This sequence comes from Mycobacterium sp. pW045, assembly GCF_041287085.1. Classification (NCBI taxonomy): domain Bacteria; kingdom Bacillati; phylum Actinomycetota; class Actinomycetes; order Mycobacteriales; family Mycobacteriaceae; genus Mycobacterium; species Mycobacterium sp. pW045. Next base: position 14,914 of record NZ_JBGGKU010000019.1, read on the forward strand.
TGGTCGAGGCGGCCTACTTCATCAACCTCGCGTTCATGGCGCTGTTCGTCTTCGCCACTCCGGTCGGTTAGTCCGCTCCTATGGGTGACATGAGCGTCGTCGTCCTGGCCGCGACCCGCCAGGTCGCCGCGGGGGCTGAGGAAGGCGAGTCCGCCAACTTCCTGCTTCCCAACGGCACCTTCTTCGTCGTGCTGGGCATTTTCTTGGTCGTGCTCGGTGTGATCGGCACCTTCGTGGTGCCGCCGATCATGAGGGTGTTGCGGGAGCGCGACAACATGGTCACCAAGACTCTCGCCGACAACCGGGAGTCAGCCGAGCAGTTCGCGGCCGCCGAGGCCGACTACGAGAAGCAGATGGCGGCCGCGCGTCTGGAGGCGACGACGGTGCGCGACGAGGCTCGAGCCGAGGGCCGCAAGGCCATCGACGAGCAGCGGTCGGCGGCGGAGGCGGAGGTGGCAACCACGTTGCAGGCCGCCACCGAGCAACTCAAGCAGGAAGGCGATGCGGTGAGTGAGCAGTTGCAGGCCCGGGTGGCGACCCTGTCAGCCACACTGGCCGGTCGGATTCTCGGCGTCGAGGCCGAGACACTCTCCGCGGCGAACACGGGGCGGTAGCAACAAAGATGTCGACATTCATCGGGCAGCTGGTCGGCTTTGCCGTCATCGTCTGGCTGCTGGTCAAGTTCGTGGTTCCGCCGGTGCGCCGGCTGATGGCGGATCAGCAGGAGTCGGTGCGTCGGCAGTTGGAGGAGGCCGCTGCGGCCGCCGCCCGGCTGACCGAGGCCGGCCAGGCGCACGCCACCGCGATCGCCAACGCTGAGACCGAGTCCCAGCGGGTGACCGCCGAAGCCCGCACCGACGCTGAGCGGATCGCTGAGCAACTGCGCGGCCAGGCCGGCGTCGAAGCGGAGCGGGTCAAGTCCGCCGGCGGCCAGCAGGTGGGCCTGATGCGTGCACAGCTGATTCGCGAACTGCGTGCCGGCCTCGGGGCCGAAGCGGTCCAGCGGGCGGCCGAGCTGGTTCGCGACTACGTCGCCGACCCGCAACGCCAGGCCGCCACCGTCGACCGGTTCCTCGACGAGCTCGACGCGATGGCGCCGAAGTCGGTCGAGGTCGAGTCACCGATCCTGGCCCGCATGCGCTCCGCCAGCCGGGAGGCCCTCAAGGGCCTGCTCGACAAGTTCGACAAGGTGGCAGGCGGCCTCGACGAGCAGGGGTTGACCACGCTGGCCAGTGACCTCACCGCGGTTGCCGAGGTGTTGGAGCGCGAGGCCGTGGTGACACGGCACCTGACGGTTCCGACCGAAGACCCCGCTCCGAAGGTTCGCCTGGTGCAGCGATTGTTCTCCGGCAAGATCGGTGATCCGGCCCTGTCGCTGGTCTCCGACGCCGCCTCGGCCCGCTGGTCCAACGATGGCGACCTCATCGCGGCGGCCGAACACGTTGCGCGGCAGGCGCTGCTGCTGGCTGCCGAACGCGCGGACAGCCTCGACGAGGTGGAAGACCAGCTGTTCCGGTTCTCCCGCATCCTCGACGCCCAGCCCCAGCTGGACACGCTGCTCAGCGACACCGCAACGCCGGCCGCCGGCCGGGTCGGGCTGCTGCGCAACGTCATCGGTGGCGGCAGTGGTGCGAACTCGATCACCACCGCGCTGCTGGAGCAGACCGTCCAGCTGCTGCGCGGTCAGTCCGCGCATCAGGCGATCACCGAGCTCGCCCAGATCGCGGTGGCACGCCGCGGCGAAGTGGTGGCGCACGTCGGGGCGGCCGCCGAACTCAGCGACGCCCAGCGCTCCCGGCTCAACACCGTGCTGAGCCGGATCTACAGCCACCCGGTGCGCGTGCAGGTCGGTGTCGACTCCGAACTGTTGGGCGGGCTGGCGATCTCCGTCGGCGACGAGGTGATCGACGGGACGTTGTCCTCGCGCCTGGCCGCCGCAAAGACGCAATTGCCCGACTGACCAAAAACCTAGATCCATCACCAAGAGGCAGGAAGACGAAAAGCCATGGCAGAGTTGACAATCTCCGCTGACGACATTCAGGGGGCGATCGAGGAGTACGTGGGCTCCTTCAGCGCCGACACCGCGCGCGAGGAGGTCGGCACCGTCATCGACGCCGGCGACGGCATCGCACACGTCGAAGGCCTGCCTTCGGTCATGACTCAGGAGCTCCTCGAGTTCCCCGGCGGGGTGCTGGGCGTGGCCCTGAACCTCGACGAGCACAGCGTCGGTGCGGTGATCCTGGGCAACTTCGAGAACATCGAAGAGGGCCAGCAGGTCAAGCGCACCGGTGAGGTGCTCTCGGTGCCGGTGGGCGACGGCTTCCTCGGTCGCGTGGTCAACCCGCTGGGCCAGCCGATCGACGCCCGGGGCGAAATCGAGTCCGAGACCCGCCGTCCGCTGGAGATGCAGGCTCCCTCGGTGGTGCAGCGCCAAAGCGTGTCCGAGCCGCTGCAGACCGGGGTCAAGGCCGTCGACGCCATGACGCCGATCGGCCGCGGCCAGCGTCAGCTCATCATCGGCGACCGCAAGACCGGCAAGACCGCGCTCTGCGTCGACACGATCCTCAACCAGCGTCAGAACTGGGAGACCGGCGACCCCAAGCAGCAGGTCCGCTGCGTGTACGTCGCGATCGGCCAGAAGGGCACCACCATCGCCAGCGTGCGCCGCGCGCTGGAGGAGGGCGGCGCCATGGACTACACCACGATCGTCGCCGCCCCGGCGTCGGACTCCGCCGGCTTCAAATGGCTGGCGCCCTACACCGGTTCGGCGATCGCCCAGCACTGGATGTACCAGGGCAAGCACGTGCTGATCGTGTTCGACGACCTGACCAAACAGGCCGAGGCCTACCGCGCCATCTCGCTGCTGCTGCGCCGTCCGCCGGGCCGCGAGGCCTACCCGGGTGACGTGTTCTACCTGCACTCGCGGCTGCTGGAGCGTTGCGCGAAGCTCTCCGACGAGCTCGGCGGTGGTTCGCTGACCGGCCTGCCGATCATCGAGACCAAGGCCAACGACATCTCGGCCTACATCCCGACCAACGTCATCTCGATCACCGACGGCCAGTGCTTCCTGGAGAGCGACCTGTTCAACCAGGGTGTCCGGCCGGCCATCAACGTCGGTGTATCGGTGTCCCGCGTCGGTGGCGCCGCGCAGATCAAGGCCATGAAGGAAGTGGCCGGATCACTGCGGCTGGACCTGTCGCAATACCGCGAGCTGGAGGCCTTCGCGGCCTTCGCCTCCGACCTGGACGCCACCAGCAAGGCGCAGCTGGACCGCGGTGCCCGCCTGGTGGAGCTCCTCAAGCAGCCGCAGTTCGCGCCGATGCCCGTCGAGGAGCAGGTGGTCTCGATCTTCCTGGGCACCGAGGGGCACCTGGACTCGGTGCCGGTCGAGGACGTGAGCCGCTTTGAAAGCGAGCTGCTCGACCACATCCGGGCCTCCGAGGGCGAGCTGCTGAGCGGGATCCGCGAGTCCAAGAAACTCTCGGATGAGGCCAGCGAGAAGCTGGTCGAGGTCATCAAGCAGTTCAAGAAGGGCTTCGCGGCCACCGACGGCAGTTCGGTGGTGCCCGACGAACGCGTTGAGGCGCTCGACGAGGACCAGCTCGGCAAGGAAGCGGTGCAGGTCCGCAGGGCCGCGCCGGCGAAGAAGAAGTAGCTCCGCAATGGCAGCCACACTTCGGGAACTACGCGGGCGAATCCGCTCGGCCGGGTCGATCAAAAAGATCACCAAGGCCCAGGAGCTGATCGCCACCTCGCGTATCGGCCGCGCGCAAGCCCGGCTCGAAACGGCGCGGCCGTACGCCGACGAGATCACCCGGATGCTCACGACATTGGCCGCCGAGGCGGCCCTGGATCACCCCCTGCTGGTCGAGCGCGAGGAGCGCACGCGGGCGGGGGTGCTGGTGGTGTCGAGTGACCGCGGCCTGTGTGGCGGCTACAACGCCAACGTCTTCCGTCGCGCCGAGGAGCTGTTCGCACTGCTGCGCTCGGAGGGCAAGGAGCCGGTCCTCTACGTCGTGGGCCGAAAAGCACTGGCCTACTACGCGTTCCGGAACTGGGATATCACCGCCTCGTGGACCGGTTTCTCCGAGCAGCCGACGTACGAGAACGCCGCTGAGATCGCTTCGACGCTGGTCGACGCGTTCTTGTCCGGAGTCGACGACGAGGGCAACGACCCGGGCGCCGACGGGGTGCTGGGCGTCGACGAGTTGCACGTCGTGGCAACCGATTTCCGCTCGATGCTGTCGCAGTCGGCCGAAGCTCGCCGGATCGCACCGATGCTGGTGGAGTACGTCGGCGAGGAGAGCGGTCCGCGGACGCTGTACTCGTTCGAGCCGGACGCCACCACGCTGTTCGAATCGCTGCTGCCGCGGTACCTGACCACCCGCGTGTACGCGGCGCTGCTGGACTCGGCGGCATCGGAGCTGGCCTCACGCCAGCGCGCAATGAAGTCGGCGACCGACAACGCCGACGACTTGATCAAGGCGTTGACACTGGAGGCCAACCGCGAGCGCCAGGCCCAAATCACCCAGGAAATCAGCGAAATCGTCGGTGGTGCGAACGCCCTCGCCGACGCCGCCCGGTAAGCCCCCGCTAAGCACTAGGAAGCGAAGAAGATAATGACTGTTACCGCTGACAAGACAACCGCCGGCCGCGTGGTGCGCGTGACCGGCCCCGTCGTCGACGTCGAGTTCCCCCGGGGCGCGGTGCCCGAGCTGTTCAACGCGCTGCACGCCGACATCAGCTTCGAGGAGCTGGCCAAGACACTGACCCTCGAGGTCGCTCAGCACCTTGGCGACAACCTGGTGCGCTGCATCTCGATGCAGCCCACCGACGGCCTGGTGCGCGGCGTGGAGGTGACCGACACCGGTGCGGCGATCTCGGTGCCGGTCGGCCACGAGGTCAAGGGCCACGTGTTCAACGCGCTGGGCCACTGCCTGGACAAGCCCGGCTACGGCGAGGACTTCGAGCACTGGGGCATCCACCGCAAGCCGCCGGCCTTCAACGAGCTCGAACCGCGCACCGAGATGCTCGAGACCGGGCTGAAGGTCGTCGACCTGCTCACCCCGTACGTGCGGGGCGGCAAGATCGCCCTGTTCGGTGGTGCCGGTGTGGGCAAGACCGTGTTGATCCAGGAGATGATCAACCGCATCGCCCGCAACTTCGGTGGCACCTCGGTGTTCGCCGGCGTGGGTGAGCGCACCCGTGAGGGCAACGACCTGTGGGTCGAGCTCGAGGACGCCAACGTGCTCAAGGACACCGCCCTGGTGTTCGGTCAGATGGACGAGCCGCCGGGCACCCGTATGCGGGTGGCGCTGTCGGCGCTGACCATGGCCGAGTGGTTCCGCGACGAGGCCGGCCAGGACGTGCTGTTGTTCATCGACAACATCTTCCGGTTCACCCAGGCCGGCTCCGAGGTGTCGACCCTGCTGGGCCGGATGCCCTCCGCGGTGGGTTACCAGCCGACCCTGGCCGACGAGATGGGCGAGCTGCAGGAGCGGATCACCTCGACCCGCGGCCGGTCCATCACGTCGATGCAGGCCGTGTACGTGCCTGCCGACGACTACACCGACCCGGCGCCGGCCACCACGTTCGCGCACCTGGACGCCACCACCGAGCTTTCCCGTGCGGTGTTCTCCAAGGGCATCTTCCCGGCGGTGGACCCGCTGGCGTCGAGCTCGACCATTCTGGACCCCGCCGTCGTCGGCGACGACCACTACCGGGTCGCCCAGGAGGTCATCCGAATCCTGCAGCGTTACAAGGACCTGCAGGACATCATCGCGATCCTCGGTATCGACGAGCTGTCCGAGGAGGACAAGCAGCTGGTTAACCGAGCGCGGCGCATCGAGCGGTTCCTGAGCCAGAACATGATGGCAGCCGAGCAGTTCACCGGCCAGCCCGGCTCGACGGTGCCGCTCAAGGAGACCATCGAGGCCTTCGACCGGCTGACCAAGGGTGACTTCGACCACCTGCCCGAGCAGGCGTTCTTCCTGATCGGTGGTCTCGACGACCTGGCCAAGAAGGCCGAGAGCCTGGGCGCCAAGCTGTGACACGGAATCCTCTGACCGCGAAAGGCGGTGGGTAGTGGCAGAGATTGACGTCGAAATCGTTGCGGTCGACCGCAAGGTGTGGTCGGGCAAGGCGACGTTCATCTTCACCCGGACCACCGTCGGTGAGATCGGGATCTACCCGCGGCACATCCCGCTGGTCGCCGAACTCGTCGACGACGCGATGGTGAAGGTGGAGCGCCAGGACGAGGACGACCTGCGCATCGCGATCCACGGCGGGTTCCTGTCGGTCACCGAAGAAGGGGTGAGCATCCTCGCGGAGTCGGTGGACTTCGTCGAGGAGATCGACGAGGCGTCCGCCCGGCACGATGCGCAGTCCGGCGACCCCCGTACTGCGGCCAAGGGCCGTGCGCGGCTGCGCGCCCTGGGTGTCATCGATTAGCGGAGCGTGAACCGATGAGCACGCCCATGATCGGCATGGTCGTGCTCGTCGCCCTACTTCTCGGCGCGGTGCTGGCGCTGAGCTACCGGCTGTGGAAATTGCGCCAGGGCGGCACCGCGGCGATCATGCGCGACCTGCCGGCCGTAGGGGGACACGGTTGGCGCCACGGCGTGGTCCGTTATCGAGGCGGCGAAGCCGCGTTCTACCGGCTCTCGAGCGTACGGCTGTGGCCGGATCGCCGGCTGTCACGCCGCGGGGTGGACGTGGTGTCGCGGCGCGCGCCACGCGGCGACGAGTTCGACATCATGACCGATGAGATCGTGGTGCTGGAACTGCGCGACACCACCCAAGACCGTCGGGTGGGTTTCGAGATAGCGCTGGACCGCGGCGCCCGCACCGCATTTCTGTCCTGGCTGGAGGCGCGCCCGTCGCCCCGGTCCCGCCGTCACAGTTACTGATCTGACTGTTGATCTGACGGAATCGTTTGGCGGCGCCTACTTTTCGGGACGGTCGGTGCGATCGCCGCCCGGCTGCCACAGCACGTCACCGTCGGCGTTGGCCACCCGGCACAGTACGAACATCAAGTCCGACAACCGATTCAGGTATTTCGCCGGCAGCACCGACACGCCGTCGGGATGCGCCTCGACTGCCGCCCAAGCCGACCGCTCGGCCCGGCGCGCGGCAGTACGGGCGACGTGCAGCAGCGCCGACAGCGGCGAACCGCCGGGCAGGATGAACGAGTTCAACGCCGGCAGCGGCTCGTTGTATTCATCGCACCACGCCTCCACCCGATCGATGTAATCCTGGGTGATGCGCAGCGGCGGGTACTTGGGGTTCTCCACCACGGGAGTGGCCAGGTCGGCGCCGGCGTCGAATAGATCGTTCTGGATGCGCAGCAGCGTCGCGCTGACCGATTCGTTGGGTTTGCCCAGCGCAATCGCGACACCGATCGCGGCGTTGGCCTCCTCGACATCGGCGTAGGCCACCAGACGCGGGTCGGTCTTGGGAACCCGGGAGAAATCGCTCAACCCCGTGGTGCCGTCGTCGCCGGTGCGGGTGTACACACGGGTGATATGCACTGCCATGGCCCAAACCGTACCGGGCGCGACAACCGGTACGAGCCGGGCGGGCATCAGCGCCGGGATTGGGTCGGGGTTAGCGCCCAGTCGTCACTACACTGACGCGCGTGGGTGAGCGTTTCGTGGTTACCGGCGGCAACCGGCTGTCCGGGGAGGTGGCCGTCGGCGGCGCTAAGAACAGCGTCCTCAAACTGATGGCGGCGGCGCTGCTGGCCGAGGGCACCAGCACCATCACCAATTGCCCGGACATCCTCGACGTGCCGCTGATGGCCGAGGTGCTGCGCGGCCTGGGCGCCAACGTCGAGCTCGACGGGACCACCGTGCGGATCACCTCGCCCGACGAGCCCAAGTACGACGCCGACTTCGCCGCGGTCCGGCAGTTCCGGGCCTCGGTGTGTGTGCTGGGGCCGTTGGTGGGGCGCTGTCTGCGCGCGAAGGTCGCCTTGCCGGGTGGCGACGCGATCGGATCGCGACCGCTCGACATGCACCAGGCCGGCCTGCGTCAGCTGGGCGCCACCTGCAATATCGAGCACGGGTGTGTGGTCGCGCATGCCGAGGCGCTGCACGGCGCCGAGATCCAGTTGGAGTTTCCCTCGGTCGGCGCCACCGAGAACATCTTGATGGCGGCGGTGCTGGCCGAAGGCGTCACGACCATCCACAACGCGGCGCGCGAGCCCGACGTCGCCGACCTGTGCACCATGCTCAACCAGATGGGTGCGCAGATCGAGGGCGCGGGTTCGCCGACGCTGAAGATCACCGGGGTGCCGCGGCTTTACCCGACCGAACACGAGGTGATCGGGGACCGGATCGTTGCCGCAACCTGGGCCATCGCCGCGGTGATGACTCGCGGCGACATTGCGGTGACCGGGGTGGACCCGGCCCATTTGCAACTTGTGCTGCACAAGTTGCACGACGCCGGGGCGACCGTCACCCAGCACGACAACGGCTTCCGGGTGGTCCAGTACGACCGCCCGAAGGCCGTTAATGTCGCAACCTTGCCGTTCCCGGGGTTCCCGACCGATCTGCAGCCGATGGCGATCGGCCTGGCGGCGATCGCCGACGGAACGTCGATGATCACCGAGAACGTCTTCGAGGCGAGGTTCCGGTTCGTCGAGGAGATGATCCGGCTGGGCGCCGACGCCCGCACCGACGGACACCACGCGGTGGTGCGCGGCCTGCCGCAGCTCTCGAGTGCGCCGGTGTGGGCGTCCGACATCCGTGCCGGTGCCGGCCTGGTACTTGCGGGCCTGGTCGCAGACGGTGACACCGAAGTCCACGACGTCTACCACATCGATCGGGGGTACCCGTTGTTCGTGGAGTACCTGGCGGGTCTCGGCGCCGAAATCGAACGTGTAAGATAGGTGAGGCCGGCGCCCCGCAACGGGGATCGTCGAGCCGTCTGGAAGACCTTCTGGTAGCCCCGCAAAGTTCGGAGTTGACTCAACTCCGGGTACCGAGTAGAATGGCGAGGTTGCCTGAAAACCGGGCGTGTTGTTTGAGAACTCAATAGTGTGTTTGGTGGTTTTTGTTTGTTGTTGTTTTTGCCACATCCTTGGCGCCCCGTGTTGGGGGTGTGGTGTTGTTTTGTCGGTTTTTCGGAACTGATGTTTTCAGGATTGTTCTGAA
>NZ_JBGGKU010000020.1:0-8361 GCF_041287085.1 Mycobacterium sp. pW045
TGAACGTCGAAACGCCCCGCCATCGCCCGCATCGCATCCGGATCGGTCATAAAACGTGCTGCCATGAAAATCACTCCTTGGTTGGTGAAAAGTGTTGTGGCACAGCGGCAGTAGAATTATCCAGCCGATGCGGCGTTGGCCGCCTCGGTCGCCGCATAAGAATTGGCACTGCTGTTCAGCGTGGCCACGAACGCCTGGTGGATGGCTTCCGCCTGAGCGCTGATGGATTGGTACATGCTGGCGTGCGCGGCGAACTGGGCCGCGGTCAGCGCCGAGACCTCGTCCGCGGCAGCCGGAACGACGCCCGTGGTCGGCGTTGCCGCCGCGGCGTTCTGGGCGCTCAGGGCCGATCCGATGGCGGCCAGATTGCCTGCGGCCGCGGTCAGGGCCTCCGGTTGGGTGTTCACAAAACTCATCGGGCCTCCTCCGAAAGGTGCCGGCCGCCGAAGGACCGGCGTTCACCGGGTGCGTCGAGCGTGCACCCGCTGACAACGTTAGGCGTCATCGCGGAGCGGGGCTCAATACAACACGGTTTAAGGACAGTTCAGAACTCAGATACGGTGCCGAAGGCGGATCGGATCGAAACAATCAGCGATCCCCGATAGGCACAATCATCGGGACACAAGTCTCGTCGTCACCTCCTCACACAGCCGACACCGACGGGGGCGGGGTGAGACACCGGCCCCCCTATCTGCGCAATGGTGGCACCGCTGGCACCGCGCGTCAACCCGAACAGCAGGCCCGGCCCACTGTGAATCGGCTGGTGGGACACTGTCGGATCAGGACGGCTTCTTCTCGGCGACCGCCGCGCTGAGCCCTTCGGCGAGGTCCTCGCGGGTCAATTCCTTGAACTTATGCAGCCACTCGTCGCTGAAATCGGTGACGTCGCCCGCCAGCACCGCGTCGAGGTCGGAGTCGTCGAGCCGGAAACTGCGGTGGTCCCGCGCCTTCTCCACCACGTTGCGCACGAATCCGGCGTTGCCCAGCACGTCGATGCCGCGGATCAGATCGCCGTCCTCGGAGTAGTTTTCGTCAGCGTAGAACTTGGTGTAGGACGGCAGCAGCCCTTCGACCGCTTCGTCGGTGACCACGTCCTCGTTCTCGGCGCCCATCATCTTGGTCAGTTCCAGCAGTTCCGGCGGGGTGTAGCTGTAGAACTCGATCACCGTCGAGAACCGCCGCCGCAAACCCTGGTTCACCTCGAGCATCTTGTCCATGGCGTTGGCGTAGCCGGCGCCGAACACCACCAGCTCGTCGCGGTGGTTCTCCATGTAGAGCAGCAGCGTGTTGATGATCGCGTTGCCGTAAGCGTCGCCTTGGCTGTAGCCGCGTTCGTGCAGGGTGTGCATCTCATCGAAGAACACCGCGCCGCCGAGCGCACCCTCGAGCAGTTCCTCGGTGTTCTTCTCCGCGTCGGCCATGTAGCGGCCCAGCAGCTTGGAACGGTTGGTCTCGACCACCAGTGGCTTGCGCAGCACGGTCAGACCGCACAGTTGCTTGGTGAAGGCGCGCGCCACCGACGTCTTGCCGGTGCCGGGCGGGCCGAGCAACAGCGTGTGGCGGGATGTCACCGGGACCGGCAGTCCCATCTTGGCGCGCGCCAGGTTCACCTTGGTGGTCGCCTTGATCAGCTTGATCTCCCGCTTGGCCTGCTCCATGCCGAGCATGGCGGCCAGCTCCGCGTCGCCTTCGGCCAGGTACCGGGCGGCCTCTTCGGCGTGCCGGTGCGCCTCGGCCTGTTCCCGGGTGGGGGCGCTGTCGGGGTCCCACGGATCGGTGCGGGCCTCGATGGTCTCCGGGTCGGTCAGGATCAGCCGGTAGTCCGGGTTGTCCAGGGCCTCGCGGGCCGGCGCGAACTTCGCGTCACGCGAATACACCCGGCGCAGCAACTCGGCGGCCTCGTCCTCACGGCCGAGGTGACGCATGCACATGCCCTGGGTGTAGAGCGCGACGTTGGTGGCACCGGGCACCCGGTCGCCCTCGATGGCCTCCTGGGCCCGTCGGGTCGCCTCCTCGAACACCCCCAGCGATGCCAGCGCCGTGGTGGCCATCGCGGCAGCGGCCGCCTTGAGCTCGGGCTGGCGCCACGGCGCCGCCGCCGGGAACTGTTTGAGCACGTCGGGCCAGCGGCCGGTCCGGAAGTACAGCATGCCGCGCACGTAGCCGACCAGCTCCGTTTCGAACGGGTTGCGCGGTTCGATGCCGTCGAGCAGTTTCGCCGCCTCCTCGTAGCGCTTGGCTTCGGCCAGCGCGGCGGCATAGGCGGCGGCCAGCGACTCCACGCTGGTGATCCGCAGCCGCAGGAACATCCCGTCGGAGACCTCCGGATGGAATTCCAAGTCGGACAAGCCCAGTCGGCGCGTCTCCCAGCCGAACGTACGGACGGTAGCCCAGGCGTTCGCCAACACCTCGATGTCGGAGTCACCGGCCAGTACTCGGGCCAGCCAGGCGTCGCACATGCTCGGGTCGATCGTGGTGGCGGTGGTGAACATCTGCAACGCCACCTGCGGGTTGTGGCTCGGCTGCAACCCGTTGACCGAGATCCCGGATGCCAGCATCCCGGCCACCATGGCGTTGCGGGCATCGGTCGCCGCCGATTGCGGGCTGGTCACGGCCGCGTCCCGGATGCCGGAACGGCGTACTGCTGCAACGCATCCACCGACACGACCAGGTGTTCGTCGTCCTGCAGTTCCCGGCCGGGCACCGGCAGGCGTGGATGGGAGGTGGGGGCCGGAAGGCTGGCGCAGACCGCCTCCAGCTGGCGCCGGCCCACGAACCGGTTCAGTGCGGCGCGCACGTTGCGGCCCAGCTTGCCGGCGCTGTGGTACCGCACCAGCACCGATACGCTGGTCGTCCGGCCGCCCCCCGGGGCGAGCCGCACCGTCACCACCGTCGCATCGGTCTCCGGGTACCACAGATGCTCGAGGTTCTCGTCGGTGATATCGGCCGGTGACAGCCAGAAATTGGTGACGTAGCCCTCCGGCCGGTTGCGGAACAGCCGGTGCGAAAGATGTCCGGCCTCCAGTCCCGCTAGCGTGGCCTCGTCGACATCGTCGAATTCATCGGCGCGCAGCGGTCGCGCACTGATCAGGCGTCCGTCGACCTCCTCGGCCAACCGCTCGGTGGCCGCCGTCAGGGTCGCGGCCAACGAGTCGCGTGCCGCCACCGCATTGACGTTATGCTGCGGGTCCATCCGCAGCACCAGCCAGGTTCGCCGGTGGTCGGGCATCGACGGGGTGTCGTCCAAGTCGACGTCCTCGCTGTCATTGGGCGCACTGCGGGTGCCCACCGAGACGATGTCGATGCTGTCCAATCGCACGTCGAACTGGCGCAATCCGCCGGCGAGCCGCTCCAGCGGGAGGGCCGCCGGCTCCAGCCCGCGTCGATGCCGGCCGGTCGCCTTCACCGGCCGCCCGCCCACCGCGATCACCGTCACCAATCGGCCCTGGTGCTCGCGCATACCGATCGGCTCCCGCCCGAAACGGCGGTGATGATCGACTGCCGGCGTGCGGCCGCGGCTCAGTGCCGGCTCCGGGTCGGCAAACTGATCGGCGATCCATGCCGCCCACATCGTGCTGATCGGCACCTGCCGGTAGGTGACCAGCGCGATGATCGCGACCAGCACCGCGACGCCGACGCCCGACCACCATGTGTAGACGGCGACCTGCTCGTCGCCGGGCCACCGGCCGGCCAGCACCAGTATCGCGATGTCGATCAGAAAGACGATGGTCACCCGCGTCCATGACAGGTTCAGACCTACTGCGTGCTGTGCCTTCATCGGTTCCTACGTGATCGTCGCAATGCTGCCACTCCCAGTGCCACACCGGCCGCCGCGACCGCCGCCAACAGCCCGGCCCCGGCGACCCACACCGGGGTCATGTCACGTTCCGGCGGCATCGGCGGCACCTGCAGCGGCGCCGACAGCCGTTCCGGTGGTTGGGGCGCAACGTCGGGAACATCCCACGTCAGCGCCGCCACCGGGTCAATGATGCCGTAACCCACCACGTTGTCGACCCCGCGTGCCGGTGGCCGAGCCGTGCGAGTCAACCGGTTGATCACCTGATGCGACGACAATTCCGGGTACTTGGCCCGTACCAGCGCCGCCACGCCGGACACGATCGCCGTCGAGAAACCGGTGCCCGACGGCACCAGCAGTGAGTTCTCCGGGCCGTCGACCGCGTTCATCAGCCCGTCATCGCGCGGCGAGAGACCCTCGATGTCGGTGCCGGGTGCGGCGATCGACACCCAGGGACCGGCGACGCTCGTCTTACCCAGTGGCGCTCCTGCCGAATCCACCGCACCGACCGTCAGCACGTACTCGTCGTACCAGGCCGGCGTCACCACGGTGTTGACTCCGTTCCAGTCGCGCGGGTCGTCGGGCCGCATCGCGTTGTAGATCGGGTTCTGCTTGCAGTCGCGCCAACTCGTGTCGCCGGCGGCGGCGACGATCACCGCGTTCTTCTCGACCGCGGCGTAGCGCACCGCTGCGCCCAGATCTGCCTGATCGATGAGGTTGCGCACGTTCATGCAGATGGCGTGCGAGATGTTGATGACCCCGGCGCCCATGTTGGCGGCGTGGACGATCGCTCGCGCCATGGTACGAATGCCGTCGGTCTTCTCCCGCAGTTGCGGATCCTGCCCGTCGCCGAACGGCTCCTTGGGGCCGAATGCCTGGCTGTTCTGCCGGATCGAGATCAGTTGCACATCGGGGGCCACCCCGCTGAACGCGTCGGGTGCCGGCCCGGGCGGCGGCGGTGCCTTCGGCGCGCGGAAGTCGACCGGGGCGATGCGCGCCCGGCCGGCGGAGCCGGCCGATCGCACGGTTCCGGCGTCGGTGGTGTGGGTGGACGACGCCGCACCGTTGGCGGGACCGGGAGCCGGACCCGGAGCCGGACCGGGGGCGGGCCCCGGAGCCGGAGCCGGAGCCGGAGCGGGCGGCGGGGCCGGCGCGGGATGCTGGGCGGGCGGACCGTTGCCCGGTTCCTCCCCCTCCGCCGGCGGCGGTGGCGGCGCCGGGGGCGGCATCACCATGATCGTCGTCTGCGGCACCGGTGGGGGCGGCGAGGGTTCGTTGGTGGGAACCGACGGCGGTCGGCGGGTCTGGCGTGGCGGCGGCAGCGGAGTCACCCCGTTGTCCGGCAGCGCAGCGATCAGTGACGCCACCAGGGTGCCGTGCGCGTCACAGTCCGACAGCCCGTCCCCGCCGGCCATCACGTAGTCGCCGCCGCCGATGAGGTTCGGCATCCGCGGATGGGGAGTCACCCCGGTGTCGATGACCGCGACGCTGACTCCGGCGCCACGGCTGAACTTCCAGGCCTCCGGCAGATTGAGCATGTCCATGTAGGCCGGCTGCACCCGGAAGTCGGTGTCGGGCAACACGCCCACCTCGGTGCAGTACGAGGTCTGCCGCATCGTCTGCGGCGGCCCGGGCGGACCGTCCGGTGGCAACGCTCCGGGGTCGATGCCGGGCCGTTCGATCGCACCTGCGACCGGCATCCCGGCCAGCGAGCCGCCGGCCATCATGATGATCGCGGCGCCGGCCGCCGCGGTGCGCTGCAGCCGACGCACGCCCCTACCGGTACCGGATTGCTTCATAGGTATTCATCAACCACAGCGCCAACGGGAACAACGGCATCAGGCACAGGTATTCGATCCACTCGACGAACTTGCGGAACAGCGGACTGTAGATGGTGTTGGGCACGATCACCGCGGCCAACAGCCCGAACATCGGCACCAATACCAGCATCGCCGCCCCGACCACCAGCGTCGTGGGCGTCCACAGCACCACCACGAAGCGCACCACCACCGCGGCGACGATCACCAGGCCGGTCAGCGTCACCGTGACCGCCTGCCACCGGTCCCGGAAGGAACGGCCTCGCAGCACCAGGAACCCAGCCGTCAGACCGGCCAGCAGCAACGGCAGCCACGATCGGTCCGAGTGCGGGTCGCACAGGCCGGTGACACACACCGCGATCAACACGCCCAGCCCGGTGAGCAGGCCGGTCAGGAAGGATCGTGCCCGCTCGGCGCGCAGCACCACTTCGCGGACCGACTCCGGCCCCTCCAGGGACGGCGCGGCTCCGGGCTTGCTCACCACCGTGGTGGGCAGGTCGGGCCGAGCCTCGAACACCCAGCGACTCGTCGCCGACGGGAAGACCGGCAGGCGCAGCCCGGCGAGCCACCGCGACAGCGACGGTGCCCACTGGTAGGCGAGCACACAGGCCAGGTACACGCACGCCATGAGGGTCACCGCCCCGGTCAGGAACAGCATCCGCAGGACGCCGACGACCATCACCGCCGCGCTGATGACGGTGACGGCCGAGTAGGCGGCCAGCTGCCGTCCGGTGAGGCGGATGACCGACAGTGCGGCGATGCCGGCGACGCCGAAACCCAGCGCAGCCTGCGCCGCACCGACCTCGCCGGGCACCGCGGCCGCGGCGGCCACAACCAGCGGAACCAGCCCGCTGGACAGCAGCACGTCGCCGGCCCACCGGTCGGAGGCGTTGCGCGCCTGGATGAGGATCAGCGCGGCGGCGATCAGCACCAATAGCGCCAGTCCCGCGCTGAATCCGGCCGTCAGCCAGTTGTCGTGCTGGACGCGCCAAGCGGCGAGCAGTCCGGTCGCCAACAGCACGCCCAGGGCCAGGGTGGACACCCCGACGCGCACCGCGGTCACCGCATTGACCGGGGCGAACCGCTTGGCCAGGTTCACCGACACCGCCGTGGAGATGTGTTCGATGACCGGTGACCGCCGCTCCCGGTCCTCGATGAACCGCAGCCACAGCCGGTCGCCGTCGTAGACGTCCTGTTCGGTCAGCGACTGGTTCGGCCGCAGCGCCGTGCCGTCGACCAGGCACAGCACCCACCGGCCACGTCCCTCGGCCTGCAGGATGGGCTCATCGAGCTCGGCCAGCCGGTTGTTGATCACCTTGAGCAGCGGGTCCAGCATCACCGACACGGGCGCGTCGGCGTCCAGCAGCGTCCCGATCTGGACACCGTCGCCGGCCATGACGCCGACCACCACCGCACGCGGCGCGGACGTCGCGACTTCACCGCCCGGCTGCGGCGCTTCGATCGCCGTGGTCACGGTCGCACCCCCTGATCGACGAATACTGAACCCATAGCTGCCGCCTCGCAATTTGTCATTTCAAACTCTGTCCAATTCTAAAGGCAATGCATGTTATTCGCACGATTGCCATTTACAGGCAATTTCCCGGTGCGTCACAGGACATTTCGAGGCCGGTGGTTAGACCCTGCGGTGCGTTTTCCAGGCTCCATAGGGCAGCGTGTCGAGCACGGTTTTGACGCCCACCTGAACCAGTTGCGGGGTGGCCGGGCAGATCGCCAGCCACGCTTCGCCTGATCCGGCGGTGCGCGCCTGCTGATACAGCGCGATCCGGCCGCCGGATCCGTCTTTGAGCGACAGCACCGACGCGCTCGGCCCCTTGGCGTCGTCGCGGTATTGCCGCGCGTACACCGCGGCCTCCGCGGCCGGCTCGGACAGCGCCTGGCCCAGCGCGGCGACGGTGGCCGCGCTGATCCCCATCCGGCGCAGGTCTCCCCCGGTGAAGATGTTGAAGCCGGAGTCCTGCCAGCTCTGGGTCGCCTCGAGCATCTCCTCCATCGGCACGTTGACCGCGGTGATCTGCGCCGGGTCGGCGTGGTGGATGGATTCCATGCCGTCGATCACCAGCGCGGCGATCGAGGCAGCATCGGTCACCGAGACGTCGTCGACGGTGATGTCGGTGCCGACCCGCACCGCCGACACCCAGTGCTCGCCGCGGCGCGCCAGCAGCACCCGGAACTCGTTGTCCGGGATGTCGCGGGTGCCGGGCGGCTGGTCTTCGTCGTCGATGACGCCGTAGCGCAGCTTGCCCAGCGACAGCAGGGCGACCACCTCGAGGTCGGGCGCGGCCAGCACCTTCATCCGGGCGGCGACGGTCTCGTTGACCTGGTCATCGACGACGATGCCCTGCTCACGCATCACGGCCATGCCGGGATGTTCCGACAGCCAATCATTCGAATCGGTGGAAACGTAGGGTCGGCAACGCAATTCGGGCGCAACGTGGCGAATATCCAGCAGCGCCTGCAGCAGCCAGAAACCCTCGACGTTGACGGTGATGTCTGTGCGGGTGCTCGGATCCATCACTACCCTCCTCTACCTTTGCCGACGTACTTGGCTATTGGATCACGTTGCGGCGCGAGAACGCCTGCCACCATCCCACCAATTGCAGCACGCGGCAGCACACCGGTGGGTCGGTGTGCTGCCGCGCTGCGGATTGCGGGTCGGTCAGGCCCAGCTGGAGCCGACCGAGGCGTCGGTGTTGGCCATGTTGTTACCGGCGGTCTGCACCTTCTGAC
>NZ_JBGGKU010000021.1:0-3277 GCF_041287085.1 Mycobacterium sp. pW045
GGTGCACGAACATGATCAACTACGCGGGCGACCCGCGCGGAAACGCCGAGATCAACGGCATCGGCTGGCAGACAGGCGAATGCCCCGAACCGATGTCTTGACCACCGCTGTGACGGCCGGTCGCGATCGGTAAGACGTGGCGCATGAACAGCCCCCAGATCGGTCACACCCCGAAGCCGCGTACATGAACTGGTGAAAGCCGTCCTCGGAAGGCCCAACTACGGGAAATGCGGATCTAATCTTCAGGTGGCGGCGTACTTCACAGGCCTTTGATCAGTGTGGAGAAGGGTGGCCGTGCAGCACCGCCCACGTCGCTGCTTGAAACACCTGCCTGCAACTGACCGGGCTGGTAGCTTGCGCCTATGAAACGCCGTATACGTATCGCCGTTGCCGTCACGGCATCGCTGGGTTCGGCTGTGCTGCTCGCTAACCCTGCTGCGGCCATCACGCCCGAGGAGTGGGGTATGAGCGACGGTATCGGTGTCGGCAAACGGGTGGCAGGAACTCCCTGTCTTGCCTCGGAAGCCCATCAGTGGGCCGACTCGGCCGACGGGAGTGGATATGCGCTCTGGTGCCCGCCCCCGAAGTTCGTCTGGGTATCGAGTAAGCCCTGACGATTTTTTGCCGCTCTCGGCCACGATGAGCTTGATGGGTGCATCGTTTGGGTCCGAAGCGCCAAGCTGCAGGCCATAGGCGCTCCGGCTGAAGTTCACGTCCACAAGGTCAGGATTGCGGCAAGGGCAGTTCACTGACGAGTTCTCCGGCATCAATGTCCAGTCCAGCGGCGATCTTGACGATGGTTTCCAGCCGGAGACTGCGCTGGCCGCGTTCCACTTTTCCCAGCTGCGACCAGTGGATGCCGCAGCTGTCAGCGGCTTTCTCCTGACTGAGGCCAAGTTCCGTGCGACGGTCGCGGACCCGCTCACCGAACACGCGGGTGGTCTCGTTGAGGGCTGGCTTGGGCTGGTCGGCAGGCACGGTGTCCAACGACATACGGCCCACGCGGATTAGGCCAGAGTGGAACATACCCATGTGCATTGAACACATGCGTAACAGACCTGTAGCCTGATGGCTCCTGGGTTAAACCTGATAACTTCTTTGATGACTTTTAAATTAGGGGACTGATTGATGATTCGAAGCCGTGCCGTGGAGCGGCATCGACGCTCGGACAACCCTCGCTCTTATGACGGCAAGGCTGGTCGCCGTCGCGCGCTGGGTGCCGGTACCGCGGTGGGTGCTTTCCTGTCGTTTGGCATGGTCCCGTTGGCGGCTGCGCCCGCGGCGCACGCCGATATCGACGACGTGTTGGTGGATCTGTTCGGTCAGGGGCTGGGTGCGGCTGTGGCCGACCTGGGTGCCAATTGGGGTGACCAGGGGGCCTGGGCGGTTGTCCTGGACCCGGGTAGGTGGACGGGCTTCTTCGACAATCTCGGCGAACAGGCCACCTGGGATGGGGTTCTGGCTGATCTGAACCTGAGTGGTATCGGGGCCGCTGACTTCGCCATGCCCGGTTCGGCCGCCTTCAGCTGGAGCGACATCAACTGGCTGTTGCCGTTCGGCAACGGCGCGGACGGCACGGCCGAGAACCCTGACGGCGGTGCCGGGGGATGGATCTACGGTCATGGCGGCGCGGGTTGGGACGCCGATGGCACGGCCGATCAATTCAACGGCGGCGCCGGTGGTCAGGGCGGTCTGTTCGGCGGCAACGGTGGTGACGGCGGAGACGGCTTCGGTTCGGGTTCCGGTGGTGACGGCGGTGCCGCAGGGCTATACGCGTGGTTCAGCCGCGGTGGCGACGGTGGCAATGGCGGCAATGCGGTCACCGCGGGTGGCGATGGTGGTGCCGGTGGTATCGGTGGTGACGCCGCACAGTGGGGTCTGTTCAGTGCCCCCGGCGCGGGCGGTAGCGGTGGTGACGGTCTGGCTGGCGTCGCGGGTGTTGCTGGAGCCTTTGCCGGTGCTGATGGTGGTGCCGGTCAGAACGGCGGTGCCGGTGGTAACGGCGGTGCTGGCGGTAGGGGCTCGATCGGGTTCGGCGCGGGTGGCCAGGGCGGTTCTGGAGGTAACGGGGCACAGGGTGGTATCGGCGGCGATGGTGCCGACGGCGTACACGGCACCAACTCCGACATTGACGGCACCAGCGGTGGCACCGGTGGTGTAGGCGGCACCGGTGGCGCTGCGGGTCAAGCCGGGGCTGGCGGTGCGGGTGGCTGGTTCGCGAGTAGTGGTGCCGCGGGCGCGAGCGGTATCCAAGGCACCGGTGGTATCGGCGGCGATGGCGGCAACGGTGGCGATGGAGCCGACGGCACGGCGGGCGCAGACGGCACTGCACAGCAGCTCGACGGTTACACCGGTGAGAACGGCGGAACCGGTGGCAACGCCGGTTCGGGAGGCGCTGGCGGCCAGGGCGCTGGCGGGCAGGCGGCCAGTGGCACGGGCGGTGTGGCCGGTGTGGGTGGCAACGGCGGCCACGGCGGTGCGGGCTTCACGGGACTCAACGGCACAGCGGGCGACCCCGACGGCGTCGCCGGAGGTGCCGGTGGCGCTGGTGGTGACGGTGGCCTGGGTGGACTGCAGGCCGATGGTGTTACCCGTGCTGCCCAAGGTGATGGTGGCAATGGTGGTGCCGGTGGCCAAGGCGGTGCCGGGTATGACGCGGTTGACGAGGGTGCAGCGGCGGGTACTTCCGGTGGCAATGGTGGTGTCGGCGGCGATGGTGGTTCCGGTGGTAGCGGCACCCAGGCTGGTGCTCACGGTGTCGGTGGTGTGGGTGGCGCTGGTGGTTCGGGTACTGATGGCGCCCATGGTGGCCCAGGTCAGGCGGGTACGGCATTAGACCCGACCGGTGGCAACGGTGGCAACGGTGGTGATGGCGGTAATGCCGGTGCTGGTGGTGCCGGGGGTAGCTCCGGTGGTGGCAACTTCGCGGCGTCGGGTGCGAACGGTTCAGCGGGTAAGGGCGGCAACGGTGGTGTCGGTGGTGCGGGTTATGACGCGTCCAGCGATGTAACTGCTGCAGCCGGTACTGCGGGTGGCGATGGTGGTGTTGGCGGTAACGCCGGACGCGGTGGTCTCGAGGTTGGTGGCGGGCGTGCTGCTGACGGTGTTGCCGGGGTTGGTGGCAACGGCGGCCACGGTGCTAACGGTGCCGTCGGGGACAACGGCACGGCAGCCAACATCGAAGGTGGTGCCGGTCAGGCCGGTGGCGCTGGTGGTGACGGTGGCCTGGGTGGACTGCAGGCCGATGGTGTTACCCGTGCTGCCCAAGGTGATGGTG
>NZ_JBGGKU010000022.1:0-2466 GCF_041287085.1 Mycobacterium sp. pW045
TGGTGTAGTGGCGTGTTGTGGACCCGAAGCGGAGTGATCTACCCATGGCCAGGGTGAAGCGCGGGTAAGACCGCGTGGAGGCCCGAACCCACTTAGGTTGAAGACTGAGGGGATGAGTTGTGGGTAGGGGTGAAAGGCCAATCAAACTCCGTGATAGCTGGTTCTCCCCGAAATGCATTTAGGTGCAGCGTTGCGTGTTTCTCACCGGAGGTAGAGCTACTGGATGGCCGATGGGCCCTACTAGGTTACTGACGTCAGCCAAACTCCGAATGCCGGTGAGGTAGAGCGTGGCAGTGAGACGGCGGGGGATAAGCTCCGTGCGTCGAGAGGGAAACAGCCCAGATCGCCGGCTAAGGCCCCTAAGCGTGTGCTAAGTGGAAAAGGATGTGCAGTCGCGAAGACAACCAGGAGGTTGGCTTAGAAGCAGCCACCCTTGAAAGAGTGCGTAATAGCTCACTGGTCAAGTGATTGTGCGCCGATAATGTAGCGGGGCTCAAGCACACCGCCGAAGCCGCGGCAATCCGTGAGGATTGGGTAGGGGAGCGTCCTGCATCCGGTGAAGCCACAGAGTGATCTAGTGGTGGAGGGTGTGGGAGCGAGAATGCAGGCATGAGTAGCGATGAGGCAAGTGAGAACCTTGCCCGCCGAAAGACCAAGGGTTCCTGGGCCAGGCCAGTCCTCCCAGGGTGAGTCGGGACCTAAGGCGAGGCCGACAGGCGTAGTCGATGGACAACGGGTTGATATTCCCGTACCCGTGTGTGGGCGTCCCTGATGAATCAGCGGTACTAACCACCCAAATGGTGAATGATCTGATCCCTTCGGGGTGAGGGCGTTTGCCGGCTGCGTGGGACCTTCGTTGGTAGTAGTCAAGCGATGGGGTGACGCAGGAAGGTAGCCGTACCAGTCAGTGGTAATACTGGGGTAAGCCGGTAGGAAGAGATCTAGGCAAATCCGGGTCTCATATATTCCGAGAGGTGATGCATAGCCAATTGTGGCGAATTCGGTGATCCTATGCTGTCGAGAAAAGCCTCTAGCGAGCACGCACACGGCCCGTACCCCAAACCAACACAGGTGGTCAGGTAGAGAATACCAAGGCGTACGAGTGAACTATGGTTAAGGAACTCGGCAAAATACCCCCGTAACTTCGGGAGAAGGGGGACCCTCATACCGTCAACACCTTCGCGGTGGGCAGCGGGAGGGGGTCGCAGAAACCAGTGAGAAGCGACTGTTTACTAAAAACACAGGTCCGTGCGAAGTCGCAAGACGATGTATACGGACTGACGCCTGCCCGGTGCTGGAAGGTTAAGAGGACCGGTTAACCCCTTTCGGGGGGTGAAGCTGAGAATTTAAGCCCCAGTAAACGGCGGTGGTAACTATAACCATCCTAAGGTAGCGAAATTCCTTGTCGGGTAAGTTCCGACCTGCACGAATGGCGTAACGACTTCTCAACTGTCTCAACCATAGACTCGGCGAAATTGCATTACGAGTAAAGATGCTCGTTACGCGCGGCAGGACGAAAAGACCCCGGGACCTTCACTATAGCTTGGTATTGATGTTCGATGCGGTTTGTGTAGGATAGGTGGGAGACTGTGAAACCCGCACGCCAGTGTGGGTGGAGTCGTTGTTGAAATACCACTCTGATCGTATTGGACCTCTAACCTCGAACCATGAAGCTGGTTCAGGGACAGTGCCTGGTGGGTAGTTTAACTGGGGCGGTTGCCTCCTAAAATGTAACGGAGGCGCCCAAAGGTTCCCTCAACCTGGACGGCAATCAGGTGTTGAGTGTAAGTGCACAAGGGAGCTTGACTGTGAGACTGACACGTCAAACAGGGACGAAAGTCGGGACTAGTGATCCGGCACCCCCGAGTGGAAGGGGTGTCGCTCAACGGATAAAAGGTACCCCGGGGATAACAGGCTGATCTTCCCCAAGAGTCCATATCGACGGGATGGTTTGGCACCTCGATGTCGGCTCGTCGCATCCTGGGGCTGGAGCAGGTCCCAAGGGTTGGGCTGTTCGCCCATTAAAGCGGCACGCGAGCTGGGTTTAGAACGTCGTGAGACAGTTCGGTCTCTATCCGCCGCGCGCGTCAGAATCTTGAGGAAACCTGTCCCTAGTACGAGAGGACCGGGACGGACGAACCTCTGGTATACCAGTTGTTCCACCAGGAGCACGGCTGGATGGCCACGTTCGGACAGGATAACCGCTGAAAGCATCTAAGCGGGAAACCCACTCCAAGACCAGGATTCTCACCCATTTAAGTGGGATAAGGCCCCCCGCAGACCACGGGATCGATAGACCAGACCTGGAAGCACCGCAAGGTGTGCAGGGAACTGGCACTAACCGGCCGAAAACTTACCAACACACAACAAACAAAAAAATTGTCGTGTTGCCCGCAACCACACCACACAACACATAACCCACACCCCACCACCAAAACAAACATTGGTGAACACGGTGCCGGCCCC
>NZ_JBGGKU010000023.1:0-1689 GCF_041287085.1 Mycobacterium sp. pW045
CGGTCGGCCGGTTCGGCGCCCTGCCGGGCGGCATCACCGGAACCGTCGCGCCGCCGGTGGAGGTCTCCAACGGCTGGCTCACCAACACCGACGGCCAGGTCGTCATGCTGCGCGGACTGAACCAGGTCTACAAGATCCCGCCGTATGAGCCGTCCGCGGGCGGGTTCGGCGACGATGACGCCGCCTTCCTGGCCGCCAACGGCTTCAACGTGGTGCGCCTCGGTGTCATCTGGGCCGGTGTGCAACCCGAGCCCGGTGTCATCGACTACGACTATCTAGCCTCGATCGAGCACACCGTGCAGATCCTGGCCAACCACAACATCGTGGCGATCCTCGACATGCACCAGGACCTCTACGGTGGCGCCTTCGGCGGCGACGGTGCCCCGGACTGGGCCACCTTCACCGGCGGACTGCCCAACTTCGATGTCGGCTTCCCCTTCAGCTACTTCGTCAGTCCGGCGCAGAACCACGCCTGGGATGCGTTCTGGGCCAACACCCCTGCCGACGGGATCGGTCTGCAGAACCATTACGCCGTGATGTGGCAGGCGGTCGCCGACTACTTCAAGGGCAACGAGAACGTCGCCGGCTACGAGATCATCAACGAGCCGTGGGCCGGCTCGCACTGGCTCGGAAGCCTGTTGGGCAACCCCTATTTCGATACCCAGCAGCTGACCCCGTTCTACAACCAGCTAACCGAGGCCATCCGATCCGTGGACCCGAACAAGACGGTGTTCTTCGGCCCGACCACTCTCGAGGCCAGCCTGCCGGTACCGACGCACCTGGGCACGGTGGACGACCCGAACACCGCCTTCTCGTTCCACCACTACTGCATGGTCAATGCGCTGTTCGCCGACCTCAGCTTCGGCTGCGACTGGAATGCCGACGTCGTGTTCGCAAACGCGATGGACTACGCGCAGGAGCACAACATCCCGGCGTTCCTCAGCGAGTTCGGTGCCACCAACAATCTTCCGACCATCGGCGCGAGCCTGCAGGCGGCCAACCGGTACCTGTTCGGCTGGACCGAATGGGCCTACACCGGCAACGACATCACCAGTACGTCCCCGATCGATCAGGCGCTGGTGTACGACCCGAGCCAGCCCCCGGTCGGCGACAACGTGAACTGGGACAAACTCGACGTGCTGGCCCAGCCCTACCCGCAAGAGATCTCCGGCACCCCGACCTCGCTGTCGTTCACCAACGGCGTCCTGTCGTTCGCGTACTCCACCGACCGCGCCGACGGCACCGGCAGCTTCGACGCCGGCTCGCAGACCACCATCTCCGTGCCACCCAGCCAGTACCCGAACGGCTACACCGTTAACGTGACCGGCGGAACCGTCACCTCGGCCGACGACGCCCCGGTACTGACCATCAGCTCAGCTTCCGGCGCGACCAGCGTGACGGTGACGGTGACGGCGAAGCCCTGACGGGCCACCGCGCGTCGCCGCCGACCAGGCCAAAATGCCTGCAAAACAAGTGAATGCCGCGGTGCGCCGAGGCGAGCTTGCGCCGCGTAAGTAACTCGTTTACCTTCTCAGTCACAACTCAGCATCCGCGCATGTCCACGAGAAGGGTCTGTCGAGATGGCTCGTCGCCGCAGCAAATCTGTGGGCAGCAAGGTTGTCGGGGTCGCCGCGTTGCTGGCCTTGACCGTCCCGGCCGCGCCGGCGCAGGCCGACCTCGGCGACATGA
>NZ_JBGGKU010000024.1:0-1302 GCF_041287085.1 Mycobacterium sp. pW045
TGTGATGTCTCAGGACATCGGAATAGTCCGAACCCTCGTTTAGGGTTCGGATTTTTTCTTTGGGCGGCCGCGGGTGACGTGGCGGGGTTGGTAGTCCCTGGTGGGGTCCAGTGTTAGCTGGCGGAGTAGTTCCCCGGTGGCGGCGTTGATGATGGTGATGTCGTGGTCTTGGGCCAGGATGAGGACGCGGGTGCCGGCGTGGGTTCGTCCGAGTCCGATGTGGTGGAGGCGGCCGTGGACGCGCAGGGTGATGGTGCCGGATTTGTCGATGCGGTCGGTGCGGACGCGGTCGTGGGTGTCGGTGCGGTTTGCTGGGTTGGCTTTGGGGCGGGCGTTGTAGGCGGTGCTGGGGGTGGCGCGGTGTTGCAGGGCGCTGTGGGGCCGGTGCTGGTTGTAGGTTTCGGTGAAGGTGTCGAGTTGGGTCTGTAGTTCGGTCAGGGTGGTGGCTCGGGGTCGGGCTTGGAGCCATTTTTTCAGGGTGCGGTGGAATCGTTCGATTTTGCCGCAGGTGGTGGGGTGGCTGGGTGTGGAGTTGATCTGTCTGACGCCCAGTGTTCGCAGTTCTGATTCGAAGGCGTTGCGTCCGCCTTTGCCGCCGGCGAGGCGGGTGGTGAAGACCATGCCGTTGTCGGTGAGGGTGGAGTAGGGGATTCCGTGTTGTTCAACGGCGTTTCGGAATTCGGTGACCACGATGGTGCCGGTGACGCGGCGGTGTGCGGTCAAGCGGAGCAGGTAGCGGGCGTGGTCGTCGATGAAGTCCAGGATTTCGGTGTCGGTGCCGTCGGCGAGGCGCCAGTGGGTGAAGTCGGCTTGCCAGCGCTCGTTGGGTTGTTCGGCGGCGAAGCGGATGTAGGAGGATTTGGGTCGTTTCTGCGGCTGTGGCGGGATCAGTCCGGCGGCCCGCAGGTGGCGGTGGATGGTGTTGGGGGCCACTGTCAGATGGTGGTGGTGCTGTAGGTGCCAGGCGATGGTCTGTGGGCCATGGTCGAGGCCTTTGCCGGCCAGTTCGGCGCGCAGCCTGATGATCACGTCGATGGTGGCCTGCGCCAGCCGGGTCGGACTGTGGTGTGGGCGCCGCGATCGGGGCTCGAAGGCAGCTTCGCCTTCGAGGCGGTAACGCCTGACCAATTTGGAGATCCAGCTCTGGGAGACCCGGTAAGTTCGGGCGGCTTCGGATTGGCTGAGTCCTTGCTCGACGACGGCGGTGATGACCAGGCGCGCTTTCGACACCCGCTGACGGTGCGGCCTGAACCTATTCCGATGTCCTGAGACACGCCATTCCTATGTCCTGGAACCACACAC
>NZ_JBGGKU010000025.1:0-1298 GCF_041287085.1 Mycobacterium sp. pW045
TCGGCGGCCAGGGCGGCGGCGGCGGTGGCGGCACCAACGCCGGTAACGGTGGTGACGGCGGTGACGGCGCCACTGGTGGCGCGGCCGGCAAGGCCGGCGTCGGCGGACTGGGTGTCACCGGCGGCGCGGCCGGGGCCGCCGGCACCGCGGGCGTCAACACCGACGGCGCCGAGGGCGGTCGCGGCGGTGACGGATTCGGCTTGATCGCCGGGACCAACACCGGCCAGGGCGGCGGCGCCGGCGGCAACGGCGGCAATGCGGGCGCGGTCGGCAACGGCGGCTTCGGCGGCACCGGCGGCCAGGGCGCGACGGTGGACGGCATCACCGACATCAACGGCAACGGCACCGATGGTGCAGTCGGCGGTGTCGGCGGCGACGGCGGCCAGGGCGGTGCTGGTGGCACCATCTCCGGCAACGGCGGCCAGGGTGGCTTCGGCGGTATGGGCGGCCAGGGCGGTGCCGGCGGCGCGGGCGCCGACGCCACGGTCGCCGACACCGACGGCGGTAACGGCGGCAACGCCGGCGCCGGCGGTAACGGCGGTAACGGTGGCCAGGGTGGTACTGCCACCAACGGCACCGGCGGCACCGGCGGCACCGCCGGCTGGGGCGGCAACGGCGGCGTGGCCGGCGTGGGCGGCACGGGCCTCGGCGGCGGCGGCGGCGACGTCGCCGGTAACGGTGGTAGCGGCGGTAACGGCGCCGACGCCGGGGTGATGGGCAATGTCGGCTCCGGCGGGACGGGAACCACCAATGGCGCCAACGGCGCGCTCGGCCAGGACGGCATCGCCAGTGACGGCGGTGCCGGCGGCCAGGGCGGCGCCGGCGAGGGACTGATCGCCGGCACTGACGTGGGCCAGGGCGGCGGCAACGGCGGCGTCGGTGGCAACGCGGCATCGGTCGGCAACGGTGGCGCCGGTGGCGCCGGCGGTGTCGGCGCGACCGTGGATGGCAGCACCGACATCGACGGCAACGGCACCGATGGCTTCGTCGGCGGTATCGGCGGCGACGGTGGTACCGGTGGTCTCGGCGGCACCACGTCTGGTAACGGTGGCGCCGGCGGTAACGGCGGTGCCGGTGGCAAGGGCGGATCCGGTGGCGCCGGCGCGGACGCCACGGTGGCCGACACCGCGGGCGGTAACGGCGGCAACGCCGCGGCCGGTGGCGCGGGCGGCAACGGTGGCGTCGGTGGCGCGGCCGGCGCCGGTGTCGGCGGTGTCGGCGGTGACGCCGGTGATGGTGGCGCCGGCGGTGTGGGCGGTGCCGGTGGCACGGGCTTGGGCGGCGGTGGCGGCGCCAAC
>NZ_JBGGKU010000027.1:0-1018 GCF_041287085.1 Mycobacterium sp. pW045
GTCGCGTCAGCACCGTCGAAGCCCTTACCACCGGCGCCACCATCGCCACCGTTGCCGCCCAGACCACCGGCGCCACCGGAACCGACCACCGAACCACCGGTGCCACCGGCACCACCGGAACCGCCCACACCACCCGCGGTACCGCCAGAGCCATCAATGCCCACACCGGTGCTGTCGGCACCATCGGTGCCCGCCGCACCGTTACCGCCGTTACCGCCCGCGCCACCATTGCCGTGATCACCGGCCGCACCACCGGCACCGCCATTGCCACCGGCCGTACCGGGTGCAGCACCCGGGTCACCGGCCGCGTCATAACCGGCACCACCGTTACCACCGTGACCGCTGACGGGGGCGTTGCCGGCTGCGCCGTCGGCACCGGCGTTGCCGGTTCCGGATGCCCCGCCGCTGCCGGCGCTACCACCGGCGCCACCAGCACCGACCGTGCCGGTGTCGCCGCCGCGACCACCCTGCCCACCATGGGGATTGGACGCGTCGCCGTCGGCACCTTGACCGCCGTTCCCGGCCGCGCCGGCGTCACCGCCCTGGCCGCCCTCGCCGCCATCGCCGTTGGCGCCCGCAGCACCGTTGGTCGCCGTGCCGCCGGCACCACCAGCACCGGCCACGCCACCGGCACCACCATCGCCGCCGTTGCTGCCGGTACCACCGTCACCACCGGCAGTAGTCGCGTCAGCACCGTCGAAGCCCTTACCACCGGCGCCACCATCGCCACCGTTGCCGCCCAGACCACCGGCGCCACCGGAACCGACCACCGAACCACCGGTGCCACCGGCACCACCGGAACCGCCCACACCACCCGCGGTACCGCCAGAGCCATCAATGCCCACACCGGTGCTGTCGGCACCATCGGTGCCCGCCGCACCGTTACCGCCGTTACCGCCCGCGCCACCATTGCCGTGATCACCGGCCGCACCACCGGCACCGCCATTGCCACCGGCCGTACCGGGTGCAGCACCCGGGTCACCGGCCGCGTCATAACCGGCACCACCGTTACCACCGT
>NZ_JBGGKU010000028.1:0-945 GCF_041287085.1 Mycobacterium sp. pW045
TGGATACGCCCTATTCAGACTCGCTTTCGCTACGGCTACCCCACCCGGGTTAACCTCGCGACGTGCCGGTGACTCGCAGGCTCATTCTTCAAAAGGCACGCCATCACCCCACCCCAAAAGGGGAAGGCTCTGACGGATTGTAAGCACATGGTTTCAGGTACTATTTCACTCCCCTCCCGGGGTACTTTTCACCATTCCCTCACGGTACTCGTCCGCTATCGGTCATCGAGAAGTATTCAGGCTTACCGGGTGGTCCCGGCAGATTCACAGCAGATTCCACGGGCCCGCTGCTACTCGGGAAACATCGCAAGGCAGGTGTCGGGTTTTCACGTACCGGGCTCTCACCGTCTACGGCAGACCATCCCAGGCCACTTCCGCTAACCACAACACTTTCTCACTGCCCTCCAGGCAAGGTAGACCCGGACACAACACTCCCACAACCCCGCACACACAACCCCTACCCGGTATCACATGCATACGGTTTAGCCATCCTCCGCTTTCGCTCGCCACTACTCACGGAATCACAATTGTTTTCTCTTCCTACGGGTACTGAGATGTTTCACTTCCCCGCGTTACCTCCCCACCGGCTATACATTCACCGGAGGGTGACACCACATCACTGATGCCGGGTTTCCCCATTCGGACATCCTCGGATCCACGCTCGGTTGACAGCTCCCCGAGGCATATCGCAGCCTCCCACGTCCTTCATCGGCTCTCGATGCCAAGGCATCCACCATGCGCCCTTACACACTTACAAACACAAAAACCAAGAAACAAAAAATTGCAAAAACAAACAGACCAAAAATCTGCTTGCTAGATGCTCGCAACCACTATCCACAAAACAAACACCACACCCCACCACCAAGATGGAGCGACAACACACCCACCCCCCACCAAGGGGAGCAAACAACGGGCCTGTTGCCTCAGGACCCAACAGTGTGCCCA
>NZ_JBGGKU010000029.1:0-834 GCF_041287085.1 Mycobacterium sp. pW045
TGCTGGTGGCGCCGGTGGTAGCGCCGGCAGCGGCGGGGCATCCGGAACCGGCAACGCCGGTGCCGACGGCGCAGCCGGCGCCGACGCACCGTCCAGCGGTCACGGTGGTAACGGCGGTGCCGGTCACACCTCGACGGATGGTTCCAGCGACGGCGGCAACGGCGGCGCCGGCGGTGACGCGGGTGTCAACGGCAGCGGTGGCCACGCCGGTAAGGGCGGCGACGGCAACAACGGTGGTGCCGGTGGGGCCGGTGGCGCAGGCGGCGCCAACTCGGGCAGCGGTGGTAACGGCGCCGATGGCGGAAACAGCACCGGCACCGGCGACGGCGGCGCGGGTGGCGCAGGCGGTAGCGCCGGCAACAACGGCAACGGCGGCAACGCCGGCAATGGCGGTTCGGGAAGCCAGACCGGTTCCGGCGGCAATGGCGGCGTGGGCGGTAACGGCGGCGCCGAGACCGGCGACGGCGGAGATGGCGGCCACGGCGGCAAGGGCGGCGTGACGGGCGGCGACGGCGGCGCCGGCGGTAACGCCGGAGCGGTCGGTGACGGCGGTAACGCCGGTAACGGCGGTGACGGCCTGGCCGGCCGGGATGGCGAGGACGGCGCACTCCCGGGTCAAGCGGGTGGTGCTGGTGACATCGGTGGTTCCGGTGGCGCTGGTGGCGCCGGTGGTGCTGGTGGCTCCGTTTCGGGTAACGGTGGCGCTGGTGGTGCTGGTGGTTCCGGTGCGGCCGGTGGTGCCGGCGGCGATGGCTCGACCGGTGTGGCCGGGACGTTTGCCGACGGCGGTGACGGTCACGGCGGCACCGGTGGTGCTGCGGGCTCCGGTGGCAA
>NZ_JBGGKU010000030.1:0-756 GCF_041287085.1 Mycobacterium sp. pW045
GCTGTCGTCAGCTCGTGTCGTGAGATGTTGGGTTAAGTCCCGCAACGAGCGCAACCCTTGTCTCATGTTGCCAGCACGTTATGGTGGGGACTCGTGAGAGACTGCCGGGGTCAACTCGGAGGAAGGTGGGGATGACGTCAAGTCATCATGCCCCTTATGTCCAGGGCTTCACACATGCTACAATGGCCGGTACAAAGGGCTGCGATGCCGTGAGGTTTAGCGAATCCTTTAAAGCCGGTCTCAGTTCGGATCGGGGTCTGCAACTCGACCCCGTGAAGTCGGAGTCGCTAGTAATCGCAGATCAGCAACGCTGCGGTGAATACGTTCCCGGGCCTTGTACACACCGCCCGTCACGTCATGAAAGTCGGTAACACCCGAAGCCGGTGGCCTAACCCTTTGGGAGGGAGCCGTCGAAGGTGGGATCGGCGATTGGGACGAAGTCGTAACAAGGTAGCCGTACCGGAAGGTGCGGCTGGATCACCTCCTTTCTAAGGAGCACCAATATTCCCCCGTTCCTCACATGGGTGAGGGTGATGCGGTTGGGACAGTGTTTGCCGGTGCCTGTAGTGGGTGGCCGGTGGTGCAGAGGAATTACGAACAACAACAAGCTTTCGAGATCATCAACTGCCGGGAGCCCTTTGGGGTTTCTGGTGGCCGGCGCCTTCTTTGTAGGGGGCTGGGCACACTGTTGGGTCCTGAGGCAACAGGCCCGTTGTTTGCTCCCCTTGGTGGGGGGTGGGTGTGTTGTCGCTCCAT
>NZ_JBGGKU010000031.1:0-562 GCF_041287085.1 Mycobacterium sp. pW045
CGGTGACGGTGGTGCGCTGGCCAACGGTGGCGCCGGTGGTAGCGGTGGTGCCGGCTCGTCGGCGGGTGCTGATGGGGCCGCTGGTAATGACTCCGATGCCCATGGTGTGCAGGGCAATGGTGGTGACGGTGGCGCCGGCTACGACGCGGCCGGTGACCCGGTTGCGGCCTCGGGTGCCCACGGTGGCGATGGTGGTGCCGGCGGTAACGGCAGCGCGATCGGCAACGGTGGCGCTGGTGGTGCCGGTGGTGCCGGCGCGGATGGTGCTGCCGGTATCACCGATGGTTCCGGTAATGGCACCGATGGTGCTGACGCCGGTGCTGGTGGCGCTGGTGGTGCTGGTGGTCAGGGCGGTTCGCTGTCTGGTGATGGCGGTGTCGGTGGTGCCGGTGGCGCCGGCGGTACCGGTGGTGCTGGTGGCGCCGGGTTGTCGGGTTCGACGGGGTCGGATGCTGCGGCCGGCAGTGGCGGCGACGGCGCTGATGGTGGCGATGGCGGCGATGGCGGCAACGGTGGTGCCGGTGGCCACGGTGGTGCTGGTGGCGTTGGTGGTTCGGCGACC
>NZ_JBGGKU010000032.1:0-524 GCF_041287085.1 Mycobacterium sp. pW045
CCGGATGCGATGCGGGCGATGGCGGGGCGTTTCGACGTTCACGCGCAGACGGTGGAGGATGAGGCTCGCCGGATGTGGGCGTCGTCGACCAACATCTCGGGTGCGGGCTGGGGTGGTCTGGCCGAGCGGACCTCGATGGACACCATGGGTCAGATGCAGACGGCGTTTCGCAACATCGTGAACATGTTGCACGGGGTGCGCGATGGGTTGATCCGCGACGCCAACCATTACGAGCAGCAGGAAGCTGCTTCCCAGCAGATCCTGTCGAGCTAGAAGGGGCTTTCAGCGATGTCGATTAACTACCAGTTCGGTGATGTCAATGCCCACGGTGCGTTGATTCGTGCTCAGGCTGCCTCGTTGGAGGCCGAGCACCAGGCGATCGTGCATGACGTGTTGGCGGCCGGGGATTTCTGGGGTGGCGCTGGTTCGGTGGCCTGCCAGGAGTTCGTGGCGCAGTTGGGCCGCAACTTCGCGGTGATCTACGAGCAGGCCAACGCTCACGGTCAGAAGGTGCAGACCGCCGG
>NZ_JBGGKU010000033.1:0-383 GCF_041287085.1 Mycobacterium sp. pW045
GGCACCGAGGACAACCCCGACGGCGGCGACGGCGGCTGGCTGTTCGGCGACGGCGGCGCCGGCTGGAACAGCACCACCGACGGTGTGGCAGGCGGCAGCGGCGGCGCCGCCGGGATCTTCGGCGACGGCGGTGACGGCGGGACCGGCGGGGCCGGGGCCGCCGGCGGTGACGGCGGGGCCGGCGGCTGGCTGTGGGGCAACGGCGGCGACGGCGGCGACGCCGGCAACGGCCCCACCGCCGCAGGGCTGCCCGCCCTCGGCGGCGTCGGCGGCACCGCCGGCCTGTGGGCCGGCGACCACGGGGCGGTCGGCCGGTTCGGCGCCCTGCCGGGCGGCATCACCGGAACCGTCGCGCCGCCGGTGGAGGTCTCCAACGGCTGGCT
>NZ_JBGGKU010000034.1:0-358 GCF_041287085.1 Mycobacterium sp. pW045
TGGTGGCGATGGCGGCGATGGCGGCAACGGTGGTGCCGGTGGCCACGGTGGTGCTGGTGGCGTTGGTGGTTCGGCGACCAACGGCAGTGCCGGTGGCCAGGGTGTTGGCGGTGTCGGTGGCGATGGCGGTGCTGCTGGTGGCGCGGGCAACGGCGGTGATGGTGGTGCCGGTGCCGGCGGTGGCGCTAACGCGACCGCGGGTAGCGGTGGTGCCGGTGGTCACGGTGGCGAGCGCGGTACGGCTGGCGCTGGTGGCCAGGGCGGTAGCGGTGCTGGTGGGGCGGCTGCTGATGGCCAGCAGGGTGCTGATGCGGTCGGCACCGGTAACGGCGGTAACGGCGGCAAGGGCGGCAACGGC
>NZ_JBGGKU010000035.1:0-323 GCF_041287085.1 Mycobacterium sp. pW045
CGACCGGTGTGGCCGGGACGTTTGCCGACGGCGGTGACGGTCACGGCGGCACCGGTGGTGCTGCGGGCTCCGGTGGCAAGGGTGGCGATGGTGGTGCCGGCGGTGCCGGCGGTTCGGCCACCAACGGCAGTGCCGGCAACCAGGGCACCGGTGGCGGTGCCGGTGATGGTGGTGACGCTGGTAAGGCCGGCGACGGCGGCCAGGGTGCTACCGGTACCGCGGCGCACACGACCGGCGGTAACGGCGGTGACGGTGGTGCGCTGGCCAACGGTGGCGCCGGTGGTAGCGGTGGTGCCGGCTCGTCGGCGGGTGCTGATGGGGCC
>NZ_JBGGKU010000036.1:0-322 GCF_041287085.1 Mycobacterium sp. pW045
ATGGAGCGACAACACACCCACCCCCCACCAAGGGGAGCAAACAACGGGCCTGTTGCCTCAGGACCCAACAGTGTGCCCAACCCCGAAACCGAGGCCGGCCACCAGGAACAAGCGTTCCTGGTGGTTGGTGATCAAAGCTGCTGCCGTTCAAATTATCTGCACCACCGGATCGCCCACTACAGGCGCCGGCACAACCTCTCCCAACCATCATCTTCCCGCACGGTTGCAGGGATGGGGGAATCATGGTGCTCCTTAGAAAGGAGGTGATCCAGCCGCACCTTCCGGTACGGCTACCTTGTTACGACTTCGTCCCAATCGCCGA
>NZ_JBGGKU010000037.1:0-318 GCF_041287085.1 Mycobacterium sp. pW045
TCCCACCGCCGGCTCCCGGCCCTCGGCCCGCCACGCCCGGGCCCAAGCCCGGCGCCCGGACCCCGCGCGTCGGCAACAACCCGTTCTCGTCGGCGCAGCCGGCGGAGCGCGCCATCCCGCGTCCGCATCCGCAGGCGCCGCGGCCGGGTGCGCCCCGGCCCGGCATGCCGCGTCCCGGTGGCGGCGCAACACCGGGCAATATGCCCGGCCGTACCAGTAACTTCGGTGCGCAGGGCCGCCCGGCGCGCCCCGGCGGCCCGCCGCGGCCCGGCGGTGGTGGCCGTCCCGGTGGCCCCGGCGGCCGTCCGGGCGGTCCCG
>NZ_JBGGKU010000038.1:0-249 GCF_041287085.1 Mycobacterium sp. pW045
GGGATGCCGCGCTGGCCGCACTGGCCGAACCGGGACCGGCGGTGGGCTTCGACTTCTACGCCGTGCTAAATGACGCCACGCAGACCTGGATCAACAGCGACCTGGGCGCCCAGGTCAACGGCGTCATCAACACACTGTTCGGCTCGACGGTCATCGGCAACGGCATCGACGGCACCGAGGACAACCCCGACGGCGGCGACGGCGGCTGGCTGTTCGGCGACGGCGGCGCCGGCTGGAACAGCACCACCG
>NZ_JBGGKU010000039.1:0-241 GCF_041287085.1 Mycobacterium sp. pW045
CGGTGACGGTGGTGCGCTGGCCAACGGTGGCGCCGGTGGTAGCGGTGGTGCCGGCTCGTCGGCGGGTGCTGATGGGGCCACCGGTAATGACTCCGATGCCCATGGTGCGCAGGGCAATGGTGGTGACGGTGGCGCCGGCTACGACGCGGCCGGTGACCCGGCTGCGGCCTCGGGTGCCCACGGTGGCGATGGTGGTGCCGGCGGTAACGGCAGCGCGATCGGCAACGGTGGCGCTGGTGGT
>NZ_JBGGKU010000040.1:0-230 GCF_041287085.1 Mycobacterium sp. pW045
GGCGGCTGCTGATGGCCAGCAGGGTGCTGATGCGGTCGGCACCGGTAACGGCGGTAACGGCGGCAAGGGCGGCAACGGCGAGGGTGTGACCGGTCAGGCCGGCGGTGACGGTGGTGCCGGCGGCAACGCCGGGACGGTCGGCGACGGTGGTGCTGGTGGTGCCGGTGGTGCCGGCGCGGATGGTGCTGCCGGTATCACCGATGGTTCCGGTAATGGCACCGATGGTGCTG
>NZ_JBGGKU010000041.1:0-218 GCF_041287085.1 Mycobacterium sp. pW045
CCGGTGGCGCCGGTGGTCTGGGCGGCAACGGTGGCGATGGTGGCGCCGGTGGTAAGGGCTTCGACGGTGCTGACGCGACCGCTGCCGGTGGTGACGGTGGTACCGGCAGCAACGGCGGCGATGGTGGTGCCGGTGGCGCGGCCGGTGCTGGTGGTGCCGGCGGCACGGCGACCAACGGTGCTGCGGGCGCCAACGGCGATGGCGGCGAGGGCGGCCAG
>NZ_JBGGKU010000042.1:0-204 GCF_041287085.1 Mycobacterium sp. pW045
CGGGTGCCCACGGTGGCGATGGTGGTGCCGGCGGTAACGGCAGCGCGATCGGCAACGGTGGCGCTGGTGGTGCCGGTGGCAACGGCAAGGCCGGCGACGCCGGCAGCGACGGCGCCGCTGACTCCGGTCAAGCGGGTGGTGCTGGTGACATCGGTGGTTCCGGTGGCGCTGGTGGCGCCGGTGGTGCTGGTGGCTCCGTTTCGG